>JAPUEE010000026.1:4178-5298 GCA_027492735.1 Candidatus Saccharimonadota bacterium | reverse complement strand
CGAATGATAGCCTGAGCTAAAAAGCGGCTGAGCCAATAGCCAATGATCATGGCTAAACAAATCACTAAAATATCACGTACCGCGTTGGGCGTGACAAGCCATTCTTTGGCGTCATTGAGGATCTCCGTTCCGCTGATTTGAGCCATTAATAATACATTATACCATATTATTTAATTATATGCTAGCATAATCGCAACAATATTGAACTGATTATGCTAAAATATAGATAGATGAGTAAGTTAGGGGTGGAACTGCACGATGAATTTGCCTATTTTCGACTATGGGCGCCATTTGCGCGCTCGGTAGCGATCCAGGGTGAGTTTTCTGATTGGGCTGAGATTCCTCTGACAAAATCTGATCAGTTCGAAGAAGATGGCACTTGGGTGACAAGAGTAGCAGATGTCAAGCCCGGGCAGTCTTATAACTATCTAGTGACAGGATGGCGTGGCCAAAAATTGGTACGTAATGATCCGCGCGCCAAGGTGCTGACTGATTCTGATAATGGTCTGAGTGTCATCCCGGACGACACATTTGACTGGGGAGATGATGATGCATTCCGTCCCAAGCCGCTAGAGGAGCAAGTGCTATATGAACTGCATGTCGGTACGTTTGCTCGCCCAGATGCTGCAACAGCAGCAACATTTGCCGATGCCGTAACTAAGCTCGACCATTTGCAAAATTTAGGAATTACGACCATAGAATTGATGCCTATTACCTCGATGATGGCTAGTTTTGGGTGGGGCTATGCGCCGAATGCGGTCTATTCAGTCGAAGGTGTTTACGGGGGCATGTTTGGGTTAAAAAACTTTGTCAAGGAAGCTCATAGTCGCGGCATCGCTGTCGTGTTAGATCTCGTATATAATCATTTCATCGGCGGTAGCGCCGGACTGTGGCAGTTTGATGGTTGGAGCGAAAACAAACGCGGCGGTATTTATTTTTATAACGATGAACGTGGTGATACGCCGTGGGGCGGTCGTCCGGACTATGGTCGGACGGAGGTACGAGATTTTATTTTAGATAACGTGGCTATGTGGTTGAACGATTATCATATCGATGGTATGCGTCTCGATAGCACTATTTATATGCGCAATGTTAATGGTAGAAATAATGATCCGGCCGG
>JAPUEE010000026.1:0-4078 GCA_027492735.1 Candidatus Saccharimonadota bacterium | reverse complement strand
GTGACGGCTCATCAACATTTGATAGCATTGCGACGCAATGAATATGGCGATACGACAGGGCTAACGAGTGGTGAGATAGCAGTACTTGGATCGGATGAAAATTTCAAAATTCTCACATACCAACGTGGAGCCAATAAGCATCCAGTTATTGTTGTAGCTAGCTTTAACGGACACAGAGTGTCGGATTACGCGTTGCCGCTACCCGAGGGCGAGTGGAAAATCCGGTTTAATTCATCATGGAAAGGTTACTCGACTGATTTTGCCGAGCTAAAGGCTGACACGATAACGTCTGGTCAGCCAGTCGATCTACCGCCGTATACTGTACTGATCCTGACCCAGGCTGTACAATAGCTACTATGACAAAAGAGGTTCACGATCTAGTGATTATTGGGGCTGGTCCGAGTGCGCTTGCGGCGGCGATCTATGCCGCCTACGAAAGTATCGATACGATGCTAGTCGAAAAAGACACGGCCGGCGGTATTATAGCGAGCGTGAGTCGAGTAGACAACTATCCAGGCTTTCCAGATGGCATCGCGGGTGCTGATCTAGCGAATAGCTTTCGCACTCAGGCGGAAAAATTTGGTGCGAAAATTTACGCAGGCGAGGTCAAAAATATCAAAAAATCTGGTGAAACTATCATTATTACAACCGACAGAGAGCCGATGTTCGCTAGATCGGTTTTGATCGCTACGGGTAGTACCTATGAGAGACTCTGGATTTCAGGCGAAGAGGATTTTTATGGCAAAGGCGTGCATTATTCAACGGTTCGTGATGGATCTCGGTATCGTCAGCGACGAATTGCCGTGGTCGGCGGCGGTAACTCGGCGATTCAGGAGGCTTTGGCGTTAGTCCAGATTGTCGACCATATTGATCTGGTAGTTCGTAGCGGCGTCAAAGCTTCGGGCTCTCTCAAAAAAGAGCTAAAAACCTCTATCGATACAGGAAAAATTACTCTTTACTCGGGCTATGTCCCAGATAGAATCATAGCGGGTAGCGGGAAAATTGAGGCGCTAGCGATTCGAAAAGCTGATAGTCATATGAGCGAGAAACTGCTCGTTGACGGAGTATTTATCTTTGCTGGCGTGATCCCGAATACGCAGTTTTTGAATGATTCTGATATCGAGCTCGACGCTAACGGTTACGTAGTAACGGATGATACTCATATGACGCGTGTATCTGGTATTTTTGCTAGTGGCGATGCGAGGAGCGATACGGCTAAACAAATTACTACTGCAATTGGTGATGGAACGGCTGCAGCGCTAGCAATTCGTAATTATTTAGCTAATCCATATTGACCCGAGAGGGGGGGGGATATGGTAAAGTATAAGCATATAGGATAATACAATGGGGGATAAAACTAAACTATCATGACTCGTCTACCAACACCAGGCTCCGATGCAGGCCAGTGGGGTCAAATCCTCAATGACTATCTGTCTGCTGCCCACAAGAACGACGGCACGTTAAAAGATAACGTCGTCACCTCGGATAATTTGGCTCCAGGTGCGGTTACTGCTGACAATCTGGCTACTGACGCTGTCTCAGCTGACGCTATTCAACCCGCCACTATTACCGAAGATCTTCTCGATCCTACAGTTGTGTCCAAGCTTAATTCCGGCGGCGGCACTCCGGGCCCGACTGGAGCTACTGGCCCGCAAGGTCCATCTGGTTCTGCCGGAGCACAAGGCGCTACTGGCGCAACCGGCTCTATGGGTGCGACTGGCGTCTCCGGTACACCGGGTACAAATGGTACGAACGGTACAAATGGTGCAGACGGAGCAACTGGCGCAACAGGACCGAGTGGTGTCCAAGGTAACCCAGGTACGCCAGGTGCCCAAGGGGCGACAGGTGCCACAGGCCCTAGCGGAGCAAGTGGAACACCGGGTGTAGTTGGTGCGACCGGCGCAGCAGGTACTGCCGGATTAAATGGTGCTACCGGTGCCACAGGCCCTACTGGTAGTCCGGGCGGTCAAGGTGCAACGGGTTCTACTGGGCCACAGGGAGCAACCGGACCTACAGGGACAACCGGTGGCCAAGGTTCGACAGGTGCAACGGGTCCATCTGGAACACAAGGTGCTACCGGTGCCACAGGCCCTACTGGTAGTCCGGGCGGTCAAGGTGCAACGGGTTCTACTGGGCCACAGGGAGCAACCGGACCTACAGGGACAACCGGTGGCCAAGGTTCGACGGGCGCGACTGGCCAGACTGGCTCAACTGGTGCGACGGGACCCGCCGGAGCAACGACAATAGCTGGAATTTCTGGATTACAAGCGGAATTAGATGGAAAGGCCGCAGCCTCTCATACTCATACTGCGTCGCAAATTAGTGACTCGACAGCCGTTGGACGGGCTGTTATGACTGCGACCGATACCGCAGCCGCTCAGTCTGCACTAGCTATTACCAACACTGTCCAAGTAGTCGATTCGTTTGCGGAGGTAACTACTCCAATATACGGCACATTATATGTAGTGAGGTTGTAGTATGGCAATCACATTGAGCGGCTATCGCTACGGAGGTACAAGTGCTAACGTTTCTACAATAAGCATAAATCCAAATCTCGGTGGTGGCGGGTCGGGTGGTGTAGCATGTAATGTCGGTGACTGGATGGTGCTAGTTATGACAGGTGGTTCTGGAGTTGCAGATACTAATATGGCCGGGAATGCTTCGGGCTGGACAGTTGTAAGATCGTTCGCTACAACAACTGGCGCTGGTGCTTTTCAGACTGGGGTATGGATGAAAAGACGCGAATTAGGCGAAGCAAGCTACGACTGGCCGCTTGACGGCACTGGTTACGGAGTTTACTGGCATATGGTATGGTATAGCGGTGCTGCGAATGCTTATAGTGGCACATTTTGGGATCGTAACGGACATGGTACTAGTTTCACAAATGTGGCTCCCTCTATAACAACTACAGCGTCTAATAGTTTGGTCATTTCGATTTCTACAGAGAGAACGCTTGCTACAGAGACTGACAGCCAAATAACTGTTAATAATGACATGACTAAACGCTACTATATGGCATATCCTTCCGGTAGTGATCAGAATGTGAATATTGCAGATAAAACGCTAACTACGGCGGGTTCGTCTGGAGACACAACTTGGACATACCCTAATACTCAGGCTAATAATGGCGTAGCAGGGCATATATGGTTTACTCCTGAAACCTCAGGTACCAACGGAGTGCCGCAAATAGTTAATGTTACTTCAGCGATAAACACTACAAATAACGGGATACTTACCCTAAGTGTTCCTAGTGGATATCAGACAGGCGACTTATTAATAGCACTATTACGTTCACAGGCACCGAATGCTACTGCCGACTGGTATAATGCAGCCTTTAACCGAATCGGTCCGGCATTTCTTGCGAGCTCGTCTAATTATAGATTAAACGGATTTTTTATTCACCAGATAACTGGTACAGAACCGAGTTCTTATACTTTTACTGCGGGAGTTGATTATCGTTTAGTAGGAGCTATGTTATTAATACGTGGTGCGGATCCTGATGCGATATCTTTCTACAACGGATACGGTGATACTATTACCAACGGCCGTGGTATTCCTTCTTATGCCGCGCATGATCCATCACTAGTCATAGAGTTTGCAGCGAGCGAATTCGCCGCCCCTAATAATCATATCCCAACTAAATATCCAGATAATTTTTCTGCCGTAGCCGAAGTGGTGACTGGTGGCGACTATACTACAACTTCTAGAACGTATATGTATGTTGGCAGTCGTGAGTTAATTGGCTCAACAACTACTGTTGGTCGTACAGAAACGGATATAACTTGGGCTGTTATGGCAGGAGGCGCAGCGTTGTCAATCGCCATCGGAGCAGATGAATCTATAGCTCCGACAGAACCAGACTTTACTGCGAAAATTGGAGATACGGGTAGCGCTCTAGCGGATGTTACAGTACGCGTAGGCGATACTGGTGGTGTACTATCGCAAATTAGTGACATGAGGGCAATGGTGCCACGTTATCATAACGTTTCTGAGATGTTAGCCCAAGACGAAATTTACTGGGCGCATCGTGGAGGTAGCCGTGATTTTCCAGAGATGTCGTCGTTTGCCTATGGTCAGT
>JAPUEE010000025.1 GCA_027492735.1 Candidatus Saccharimonadota bacterium | reverse complement strand
CTCCTTGCCCAACCACTTTGGTTGTTTTGGCGCGGAGACTTTCAGGACTCAAGCCATACTTTTCAAGCACTTCGTGTGCCATGCCGTCAGGCTCGGCGGCAAGTGCAATCAAAAGGTGCTCTGGACCGATATAGCTGTGGCCGAGTTCGCGCGAAATTTGGTAGGCACTTTGCAGTACGCTTTTAACACGCGGGCTGACACCCATCTCATCTTCAGTAGTAGTTTGCTTACCTTTTGGCGCATTAGCATCAATATAACCCTTAATGTCACTCGGTTTCAGCTTGTATTGATTGAGGATTTCAGCAATGACGTCGTTGTCAGCAAGGGCATAAAGCAAGTGCTCAGTATCTACCTCCCTCCGGCCAAACTTGTGCGCCACACTACCGGCTTCTTGGATAATATCCTTGGCAGTGTCGGATAAGAGTGTTTCAAGGCCTGCGGCCTGTTGTCGCTCGGGGCGGGTAAAGGCTTGCTCAAAAGAATTGAAGGGGTTACTGCCAGAAAATAATGATTCGAATGGAGAACTTGAGCCAGCTTGTTGCCGTAGCCGCTGGTAGTCAATGTCACAGACATTTAGTTCGGACATCTGGCCATTTTGCGTGACTTGCACTCGATGAGTGACTGGTCTGATGCTACATATGTCACAAAGTTCATTCATGTAAGGTTCTCCTATTAGAATTACATCTACTATACTACTTTGCATTTGACATACAAAATATAAATGACATACATCTGACAGTATGTCATTTATATTGGCAATAGCTATCGGACAAATACCAAACCTATTTATTGCATAATAGTATTTCCAGAAACGATCATGCGACACCTAATTCTGGTGCAGCCGAGGGAAGCTTATGAATATAATCATATGATCGTTTCCATGGAAGCTCTGGGAAATATTCTGGCGCTCGCAGATGATGAGAATTCTTCAGATACTCCGGCAAAACTTCTCTATAACGATGCGCTCATAGTTCCAGTTTGGATATCTATCTTTTGCAAACGCTTCATTAACTTTTAGCAGGTCTTTTTCGAGCGACCACCCGTTGAAGTCTAACGCCCATGTCCCGCCGCTCACGTACATATGGTTGCCAGGTTGTTTATTGATAGGTTTAGTATAAATCAGAAAAAAGTCTACGCTCAACGGAGGTAGACTTCTTATAATCTCGTGGCAGGGCTTACAGGACGATTATCAAACTTATTGTGGTCTAAAAAGGCTAGTTTGAATTAACTAGCTCTTCGTTAAACTTCAATGCCGTCTCCACCCAAAAAGACAAATCTTTTTGGCCCTCTACGCCTAAGTCGATATAGCCTTTGATCGGCTTATCTTTCATGATCGACGGTAGCGCTCCACTTTTTTGTAGTAGCTCATCATACCTTTCTTTTCCGACGCGCATCATGACGATCTCGCCGTCGTCACCACCAATACACGCGCACATCTTGTCACGCACCATAAAGGCAAGGCCACCGTACATCTTGATCTCATCGATGTCTGCAATACCGGCCGCTGCTAGCTCTTCGCGGACGCGCTCTGCTAAATCTTCGCTATATGCCATTGTGCTACTGCATCAATCCTATAACAAATGCCATAACAACAAACATGACTAGTTGGTAACCATTATTGATCAGGGTCAGCTTGAACGACTTTTGCTCAAACATGTTATGCGTAAGAAGCGTTGTCGCCGAAAACGCTAGCCAAATACCGACGCCAGTGCCGAGAGCTAACCATAGAAATGAGGTATTGAAGTACGATGCAACAATAGAAATTACAACTGCGAGTACGGCTGCGGTAAAGAAGTTGACGATCAACACGACCATCATCGGCGTATTACCAGCCTTGTCAGCTTTTTTCGCGTCAATGTTAGTTATCTTTTTCCATGGCAAGCCGAGTGCCCAATCCTGATACCACACGCCTGCTACGATCATGCTGGCAACAGTTGCAGTGATGACCGCGAGCCAATTGATACTTAGTTCCATGCGCCTCCTTCATATTTGTTATCTATACATGTTATATCAAAATGTGAGTATAAAGTAGTTTCATGGCTAACGCGCATTCGATTCTTCAACGGTACAATAATTCACTGAGTGAAGTTTTTTATTGGCAGGGCTTACAAGACGATTATCGAACTTCTTGTGGGATAATATGTTTATGAGTAAGCTAATAATCATTCGTGGAAACTCTGGAAGTGGCAAATCTACTATTGCAAAGGAACTTCAAAAAAAGTTGCGGTTACATTTTTCAAAAAAAGCCGATCGCGGAACAATGCTTATTCCTCAAGATGTAGTACGACGAGAAATTCTTAGAACTAAAGATGGGCCAAGAAATTCATCGATTCAACTCATCAAAGATCTTGCTATCTATGGGCGTAGCATAGACTATGACGTAATCATTGAAGGAATTCTTGTCCGTAAAAGTTACGGAATGATGCTTAACGAACTAGTCGCACTATTCGATAAGGTATATATTTATTATCTTGACATATCATTCGAGGAAACTTTGCGACGCCACGAAACTAAACCCAATTCACGTGAGTTTGGAGAAGATCTTATGCGTGAATGGTACACCGAAAAAGATGTTTTAGGATTAGTGAACGAAAAAGTATTTACGGATGAACAAACAAAAGACCAGATTCTTCATACTATACTTGAAGACTTGCAATAAAAAAGACATACCTTTGACAGTATGTCACTTTTCTTGGCAGGGGTTCATGGATGAAGATAGAACTTTCTACTCTGTGATTGAAAATAATATTCCATAAAGAGTAACAAAAGTACTTTAATCATTTGTTTAATCCAGGTCCTGCTTTACTATCCGCAGCGCAGTATCCAAAGAATTCCGCAGCATTGGAATAACGTACATCCCAGCCATGATATATACGATGAGGTGATGACCCACAAATGTGCCGCTCCCTACGATATGCGTAGAAGTGACAGTGCCATTTGTCATGAGCCTTCGAATTCAGATACCAATTGCCTGTTAAGGTGGGAAGATTTTGTTGTCTGGCATGTAAAAGAATACGGTGTCTCAACTGCCAGAAACTTTTCTTGTGCTGTCATGCTATGAGTAAAGCAAACCGTACACGTGAGTCCAGGTTGGACCGTTGCTGGGCCTCATCGTTACGAATGACACCACGGAAAAATATAGAGCGGCGGGAACAATGTATTCAAGGCTCTCAGATAGGAGCACTAATCTGGTAGGTTCTTTAGTTGCGTCACGTCTGACAAACCTAAAGCTCTCAGTCCCTCAGGCTTCATGCGTCCTTCTTTTATAAGTCGTTGTGTATAGCGAAGATTGCGGTCGGATGTGGTGCCACGGGTGCGCCTAGGCGTGAATTTCTGTAAATATGATTTTTCATCACCTTTGAGCCTGAGGCTCTCGCTCCATCCAAAGCACAGGCCTTCTTCTAGGAGATCTTCAAAGCTTATCGAGGGGACACCCGTCACTTTTTTGTAAACACGCACAAAAATACCGGGCGATGAGCTGTGATTTTGCTCCAACCATGTATGAAGGTCCTCACGATGAGTAAATTCAAGAGTAGGTAGTTCGGGTCTCATGCAATCTCCTGTCTATACTGTTGCGGCGTCTTACCTGTCACGCGTTTGAAATCGGTATTAAAATGCTGCTGGCTACTATAGCCTGCGTCATACGCAAGTGCCGCCCAATCCGATGCTCCATATCGAATACTATGAGCAACCGCAAGGAGCCTTTTTGTTAGCAAGAACCATTTTAATCCGACACCCACGTACTCTCGAAAGAGCTGTTGTAGCCATCGTTCACTTTTCCCAACAGCAACGGCTATTTGAGCCAAACTGACGACATCGTCGCGAGTCTCAACCATGTCGATTATGGTATTTACAAGTTCGACTCGCGTGTCTTGTATCGGCTTAATTGAACGTAACTTTTCGATAATCTGATCAAATACTTCTTGATCCTCAAGTCTGAGTATTTTGTCGATATATTGCGAATCATAATCGGAAAATACATGCTCCAGTCCAATAACTCTGTCCCGCAAGTCTGACATCTTGCCGGCGTAGAGAGCATGGAAAGCTCCAGGTCGAAATCGCACCCCGATAATACGCGCGCCTGGATCTGCGGCATATTGTCGCTTTTCACGGAAAGTACCCTGTATCCCAGAATAGTTAGCCGAAATAAAGAAATCGACATACGGTCGGTGCATTAATTGCTCGGACTGGTATTTTGTATCCATGTGTCGTGTACGTATTGTCCAGAAATGCTCTACCAAAAACGCAATGTCCTCTGGTGGTGCGTACGTTTCAAATTTCACATTTTGCTCAAAACTAGCAGGGTTAAGTCTGCCTCTCGTTTTTGAACTGGCTGCGGTTTTTTGTAATACGTTTTTCACCATATGCATCATTATAAATCAGCGATACATAAAATAAGGAGAATAAACCATGACATTATTTCATAGTGTAGCAACGGTAAATATATGGGCATCTGATCACTCGAAGGCCGTTGATTGGTATTCGGAATTACTGGATCTCGAACCGTATTTTGAGAGACCAGGTTATGCCGAGTTTCGTTTTGGGGATCACGCGACCGAGTTCGGTATTATTGATAGCCATTATGCATCTCATATGACATTTCCAGGCACGCCTGCCGGCACTATAGTGTATTGGCATGTCGACGATGTCATGGCGGTCTTAGGACAACTTCAACGTATGGGGGCGACTGAGCTTGAGCCACCAAAGGACCGTGGAAACAACTTCGTCACTGCTACTGTTATCGATCCGTTTGGAAACATTATCGGAATCATGCACAACCCTCATTACGTAAATGCTTTGAACAAGCAATGAATTAAATCAGTCATATCATCTGCGAAGTACTCAGATTAAACTCGTAGAGGCCTTGACCACCATAACATCGCTATGAGTTTTTATGTCACCGTACTTCTTAGTAGTGGCGGCGCGGAATATTAGGAGTGCGTATTAGTTCCTTGATCGATGCGGGTATCTGCGCGAGATTCTTGCTATCGCACCACAATCATGCTCGATTTACCTGTGATCGTGGCTCGGATCCACAGAACAACAGACAAGAATATTAGGAATATATCTCCTTCGATGTGTGAACGCTTCGCTAACATTTTTGTCACTTACTCGGTGCGAGCACTTGCGTGAGTTTCTTGCTGTCGGAGTAAACTCCTGCGCGCTTCAGTCGCTATCGCACCACTTCGTGGTTCATTTCCACCGCACTTCGTGCGACAAGATAAAAAGACTTACGTAAACGCAAGTTTTTTATCTTGGCAGAAGATAGTGGATGTATTTCAGGAAAAAATTATTTCTTGCGAGATTTACGTTTTGAACTTTTAAATAATTTGTTTCTATTTCCATACAATATCAATCCTGTAATCACGACCGAAATGGAAATTATAACTAACGGTAGAAGTTCATCATTGGCAGGGGTATATGGATGAAGATAGAACTTTTTACTCTGTTAATGAAAACACTA
>JAPUEE010000024.1 GCA_027492735.1 Candidatus Saccharimonadota bacterium | reverse complement strand
CTACGAAATTCTTTTGCGCATACTCTAGCAAATCGCGATCTATTACAGGCTGATCAGCGGTAGCTACCTGGATAATGATATCAGGGTTGTGGCTGCGTATGGCCGACGCGATGTCTTTGTGGGTGGTAAATTTTAGTCGACGATCGCCAATGACACTATGGATTTTGTAGTTATTATTTCGCTGACCCACGTAGGCCACAATGTCTCTAGCGGTATCGTTACTCCCCACAATCATCACATATTGATATTCACCGAGATTTTTCCGCTGGCGTAGGTAACGGAGCAGGTATAACGTGCCTCGCGAGACGCAGAGAAATAAGATGCTAAAGACTAGACCGTAAATTGGTACGAGCTTGGCCGGGAATATGGGTTGATTATGAAAATAGTCAACGGTTACCATAAAGAGCATTGCGCCCAAGGCACCGGAGAGCAGTCTACCAGCTTGGGCGAGTATTTTTTGGGGTGCTGATCGGTACGTTCCAATCAAGCTAAACCAGATAATAACAAACGGTAACAGCGTTAGTAGTGCATAGAGATACGGTCGTGCCAGAACCACATCTGCGGTAGGAACATCGCTAACTTTAACGCGGATAACATAGGCCAGAACGTAGGCGCCAACTACTGCTAGTACATCACCTACAATCAAGAAGAGTTTGAATTTTAGAGAAGCTCTATCTCGCATAGTATAATCATAACATATTTGTCGTAAGTCATAAATTCTGGTAAAATTGACAGGCTAATGGATAAAAGACGGCAATCGATTGACGGGTTCACATTACGACGACGCGACGACGTGTTATCGGGTAATGGTGCTAATCGGCGAGTTTTTATTGATACAAACAACTCCTCATCAAAAGGTCGACAGCCGGCTCCACATCACACACTAGATAGACAGCCTGTATCGGTAGCCGCTAGACCAAAACCACAGCCGCACCAACAGATACAGCCTGCAGGTATCGATACCGAAATTGAGGAAACTCTGAATAATCTTGGTTCGACCACTGAAATACCTGCAGTTTCGACGGAACCAATTAGACGTCGTCGTCCGAAAAAGGACAGAAAAGCTAAAAAGACCAAGGATAAATCGAAAAAACACAAACGACACTACGTTAAATGGACGATTCTGGCGATTGTTGCAGTTTTGATCATCATGGGAGGTTTTTTGGCCTTCCGATTCCTATCGGCTGGCGGTAAAATATTCCAAGGCAACATACTCGATGCATTTACGTCAAAGGCGAAATTGGCCGAGGATGAAAATGGCCGTACGAATATCCTCATTTTCGGTACCAGTGGTTATACGATGAGCGAAGACGCGTGGGACGGTGCATTTTTAACAGACTCGATTATGGTGCTCAGCGTTGATCAGGATAAACACGATGCCTATATGATGAGCCTGCCACGCGACCTTTACGTCAAGCGACCGTGTAAAGCTCTCGGAACATCGGCTGGAAAACTAAATGAGTCCTACTATTGTGGCTATACGGACAATAAAAAGAGTCCCGAAGCCGGCGCTAAGGAATTACAGAAAAAAGCCGGTGAGATCTTGGGTCTCGATATCCAATATTACATACATGCTGACTGGACGGCACTGATCAAGACGGTTGACGCGGTAGGTGGTGTCGATGTCACAATCGACAGTAAAGACCCGCGTGGAATTTATGATGTGGCGACCAAAGTGCGTTATCCGAATGGTGAAGTGCATTTGGACGGCGAGCGTGCATTGGCATTGGCTCGCTCACGAAACAGCCATGGTGGCTATGGTCTCGCGAGCGGTAACTTTGACCGAGAGATGTACCAACAAAAGATCCTGGCTGCGCTCAGGACCAAGGCGCTTAGCGTCGGAACTCTCGCGAATCCAGTAGCTGTTAACTCCCTCATTGATGCTCTCGGTGATAATTTACAGACTAGTTTCAAAAGTTCTGAGATTCAGACTTTGCTAGATCTAGCATCGAATCTCAAAACTGAATCGATTATTTCATTACCGATGACTGGCCGAACAGATGGCCCTGATTTGATGGCAATTGACACGGTGAATGCGATGAGCGTCGTTGTTCCGACTGCTGGAACGTATGACTATTCCGAGATCCACGAATATGTCAGTGATAATTTAACCAGCGATCCTGTGAAGCGCGAAAAGGCAGTCATTGATGTGTTGAATGGCTCTGGGGTGTATGGCCTCGCTCAGGAAAAAGCGACCGATCTAGAGGATGCTGGCTATAAAGTAGCAGCTATCACTAATGCACCGGAGTCTAGCGACAAAGCGGTAACCATCTATCAACTCAACGAGGATAAATCGGCTACAGCCAAAGCACTAGCTGACAAATACAGCGTCAAGGTCAAAGAAGGCCAATTATCTGGCTATACTGCCAAAAAAGATGTAGATTTCGTTATTGTATTTGGCGCTAGTGATACAAATTAATACTCGCCTTGACTGTGGTAGGTAAACTCGGTATAATTGCTGCTGTATTCCGGAGTAGCGCAGCGGTAGCGCAGTTGGCTGTTAACCAATTGGTCGCCGGTTCGAATCCGGCCTCCGGAGCCATGAAAAACGTCAGACCAAATGGTCTGGCACTTTTCATTTCTGGTGTTTTTATTGTGTCAGAGGTATACTATTGATAGTATGCACAGACTTATCGAGAATCTAGACACTGAATTTAAGAGCTGCGAGAACGGCGCCCTACCTGACAATTTATGGCAGCCTATGAGTGCTTTTGCAAATACACGTGGCGGTAAGATACTGCTAGGTGTAAGTGATGATGGTCGGGAGATAGGGCTAAGTCGTGAAATTCTCGATAAACTACAGAAAGACGTTTCTACTTTAATTAGTAATGATAAGTTCAACAGGCCGATTTCTGTTAATATCGAGTGTAATGGGGCATGGGTTGAGCTTGATATAAAAGAATCTCCGTTTTATGATAAGCCAATCTTTAGCAAGAAAGTTGGCGAGAAAAAAGTGTATATACGCCAAGGGGCAACAACGGTTCTAGCTACCGATGAACAGAAAAAGAGTATGTTTGCTGGCGCGAGCGGAGGCGGTGAAAATCAACCAGTCAATGGCAATATTAAAGAATTAGTTGACGACACCAAAGTTGATGAATATATATCAAAAACTGGTCTAGCTGGTATTGACGGTCTAGACACGGAAACTAAACTTACTAAATTAAAAGCGTTAAGAGAAGGCAAACTAACTGTATTTGGCCTGATTGGTTTTGGTGTGAATAATAAGATCGACGAGACACTGAACAATGTCTATATAGATTTCAGGTATTTTGCTGGTACAAGTAAGGTAGGAGACGATTTAACAAAAATTTATAATGAAAGGAACGAATTTCACGGTGACATAAGAAAGCAATTCATAGAGGCATTTGAGCATATAAAATCTAAACTACCTGTAGAAGGTACGTTAAACGCAGGGACTGGCTTGCGCGAGGATCAATATATTTTGCCAGAAGCTGCTCTGCGTGAAGCATTGGCAAATGCTATTGCCCATCGAGACTACTCGATATCTAACTCATGTGTTAATGTTGACTTATATTCTGATAGAATTGAGCTATCTAATCCTGGAGAAAGCCTGGTTGCAATCGATGATCTAGACAAGACTGATTCCAAGGCAAGAAACCCCAATCTGATGGAGATGTTAAAAGTATTCAAGATTACAGATAAAAGTGCACGTGGAATATTAACAATAAAGCAGGCTGCTAGGAATAAAGGCTTACTGGACCCGTTATTCGAAAACATCTCCGGTAGTTTTAAGGCTACGTTATTTTTCTCTTCTCCACACTCAAATAAAGATAAAGAATGGGTAAAAGATATAGCTGATCGGTATTCGCTAAAAGACACTCAGCAAAATGCTTTAGTACATATCAAAAACCATGGCAGTATATCCAACAGAGAATATTGTGATGTTAATCATATGACTAGTGTATATGATGACCGTAAGGCACGACGCGAACTCAATGAGATGATGAAGTATGGAATTATCAGGGTTGAAGGTAGGGGTCCGGGGACTAAGTACGTTTTAAGTGACTAATCTATCCGGACAATATCCGGACGCAGCGTACCTCTGTTAATAGTAATCTATCCGGACAATATCCGGACAATATCCGGACAAGTCAAACTGCTCTATTAAACCAAACTAAAATACAAGCAGTTAAATAACACTCTCTGTTACTAGGAAATTGAGCATCGGGGCTTTCCTTTTAGGATGATTACCATTAACTACTACCCGGATGCTGAGCTGACGATTACGCTGTATCGAACAGGCGGTCGAGGTTCGACGATTTTTGTAAATTATCTGATTTATTTAGCTGCCGTCACTGGGGCGGTAGCCCTGACGAAGAAACTATCATCTGCTATAATAGGTGTACGTAACCAGTAACGAAAGGAGTATTCCATGAGTGGACTAGGTGACAAACTTGAAGGGTCGGCAAAAGAGGCTGTCGGTAAGGTAACAGGCGATGAAAAACTTGAAGCAAAAGGCAAGCTAGAACAGATTACCGGTAATCTGAAAGATAAAGCCGAAGAGATCGGGGACCAGGTTGGCAAAAAAGTCAACGATGTACTCGACAAGGTCAAGGACAAGACCGACTCCGGCAAATAGGAGGCTATATGGCAACTTATAGGCTTACAAGCAGTTATTTTAATGTCGGTTCGTGGATGTACTGCGGAGATAGGCATGATAAAGTTACATAATCTCAATGATGAAGAAAAACGCGTCATAATCGGCAAAGGAACTGAACTGCCATTTAGCGGAACATTGCTTGACGAGCGAAGGCCTGGGATATTTGTCTGTCGTCAATGCGACACTCCATTATATCGATCACAAGATAAGTTTGACTCGCACTGTGGTTGGCCGAGTTTTGACGATGAAATACCGGGTGCTGTGAAACGAGTGCTCGATGCTGATGGTCAGCGTACAGAGATTACCTGTGCGAACTGCGGCGGGCACTTGGGCCATGTATTTGAGGGTGAGTATTTGACGCCGAAGAATGTGCGTCATTGCGTGAACTCGGTTTCGCTGAGGTTTGTTGAACAAGAGAATGGGATAAAACATGCAACGACTACTTAGGAATTACAGGATATTTTTGTGGGCGTTATTCGCGGCGCTCTTGGTATTGCCAATCAAGTATGCCATGCACTATTTCGGTTTTGAATTTATCGAACAGACGTCGCTTCATAATAGCGTGGTATCGAGTGCCATATTCGTTCTCGGCTTTGTCCTATCGACCGCGATAGCGGATTACAAAGAGAGTGAGCGTATTCCGGCAGAATTTGCCTCGAACATAGAGGATATGTATAATGACGCCAAAGACACTCATAAATACTATCCAGAGTTTAATCTCGATCATTTTCGACGCAGCCTCCTCGATGTTCTCAGGGCATTTCGCGAAGGAACGCGCATAAATCGCAAAAAGGCGCGGAGAGAAATTGCCCAGCTACAGGTATCGTTCATGGAAATGGAGCAAGCGGGTGTGCCGCCAAATTTTGTCGTTAAACTAAAGACCCAGCAGACTCAGCTGATGCGCAACTTATTTCGGGTGAATTATATTCAGCGTATACAATTTATTCCATCGGCATTCTTTTTGATAAGGGCGATTGTCGTTCTCATTATTGGACTGTTGGTATGTACCAATATCGATCCCTTTTATGGCGGACTATTTATTGTCGGGGTCATCACCTTTATTATGGTGTATATTCTCTTATTGATTCAGCATATCAGCGTTCCATTCCGAGGGAAAGGTGAGACTAGAGATGATGTGAGCTTGTTTCTTTTGCGGGAAGCAAAGAACTATCTGGTGTCAGAGGGAAAAGAACATAATGCCAAACGACAACGCTAAAGCAATAAGCGAGAGAGAGAATGCTTTTATTACACGTAGTATAATAATTCAATAAGGATTATTTCCTGGTATTCATTATCACAAAATACTCAAGAAAGGAGTATAATCATGCAAAAGATAACCCCCAATTTATGGTTCAACGGCAATGCGCGGGAAGCGGCCGAGTTTTACGTATCAGTATTTCCCGATAGCAAGATTATCTCGACAGAATATTATCCTGCTAGCGCCGAGGAAGGTCTCGCAGATTTTCAATTAACTCTGGCGGGCCAACCGCTGACAGTCGAATTTGAAATTCTGGGCACGCGGTTCGTGGCAATTAATGCTGGGCCGGAGTTTACGCACAGCGAAGCAGTGTCGTTTAGTGTGCCGTGCAGAGACCAGGCCGAGATTGATTATTTCTGGGATAAACTTTCAGCATATCCTGAAAACGAACAATGCGGCTGGTGCAAAGACAAATTTGGTCTGAGCTGGCAAATTGTACCAGAAAACATGAATGAGCTGATGAAAAAACCAGGTGCATATAAAACGCTCATGAATCAACACAAGATCATAGTAGCCGAATATTAGCCTAGATTATAAATCGTGTAGCTATATAAGACGAAAGTCAAAGCAAGGAGGTAATTATGCCGTACAAATCAAACGCGGACCTACCAGACAACGTAACAAATGTATTACCAAAACATGCCCAGGATATTTTTCGCGAGGCGTTTAATAGCGCTTACGATGAATATAAGGACCCCGAAGATCGCAGAGGTGATGCGGATCGAGAGGAAACGGCGCGTCGGGTAGCTTGGGCGGCAGTAAAGAACAAATACGAAAAAGGCGACGATGGTAAATGGCATCCATTAACCAAATGATGAAATACGTAGCGCTACTGAGAGGGATCAATGTTGGTGGGAACCATAGAGTGCCAAAAGACGAGTTTCGTCATGTATTAGAGGGTCTGGGATTTCGTGACGTGGTGATTTATATTAATTCCGGCAACGCGGTATTTACTAGTGATAATGCAGTGCAGTCAGGCAAGGTGCGAGCGGCGCTCGAGAAACATTTTGGATTCGATATTCCTACGCTGGTGATATCAGGGGATAAGATACGAGCGATCGCTAACGCTATCCCGGCTGATTGGACCAACGACTCACCAAAACCTGATAAATCCGGCCAGAAGTCAGATGTCCTCTATTTATTTGATGAAATCAATACGCCGGATATATTAGAAAAACTCGGCCACAATCCTGACATCGAAACTATGATATACGTCGATGGGGCGGTTATAGCGAATATTACCCGTTCCAATCAGTTGAAAGGTAGCTTACAAAAACTGATTGGCAGTAGTCTTTATAGCAACATGACTATTCGTAACATCAACACCGCCAAGAAGCTCGCGGAACTTGTCCGAGGCATAGCTGCATGACAAATAACTTTTCGTGGCTTGATATACCAGCCGAGGCAGCTGCGAGACGTCTATTAGGGTGTGAGCTGGTGCGCTATATTGATAACGAGGAGATTCGTGTGCGAATTGTCGAGACAGAGGCCTATGACCAGACAGACGAGGCTAGCCATACATTTAATGGTCGTAGCAAGCGCAATGACGCAATGTTTCAAAGTGCTGGTCATCTATACGTCTATTTCACCTACGGGATACACCATTGCTGCAATGTGGTGTGTGGACCAGAAGGCTATGGATCAGGCGTGTTGATTCGTGCTGTCGAGCCGATGGAGGGGATTGCTAGCATAGAGCGACGGCGAAATATGAAAGGTGTCAATATAACAAACGGTCCAGGAAAAATTTGTGCAGCGCTAGAAATTGATAGAACGCTCAGTGGTCACAACCTAGCTGAACCTCCAGTCATGCTAATCAAGCGACCCGAACTTTCGGATGCTGAAATTACGGTTGGTAAACGCATCGGTATATCAAAGGCCGTACATGAGCTACGACGGTTTTATATCACCAATAGTCCATATGTGTCGAAAAAGTAATAGTATAATGGAATTATGACTCAGTTTTTCATCAAAAGAATCTATAAACCAGCTGATCTGAGCGATGGCTATCGTGTATTAGTTGATCGATTGTGGCCGCGTGGTATCAGTAAGGAGAAAGCCTCTCTCGACGAATGGGCAAAAGATATTGCCCCTAGCACGGATTTACGCAAGTGGTTTGCGCATGATCCGGCAAAATTCACAGAATTTGCCGAGCGGTATATTAGTGAGGTAGAGCAGAATCCTGAAACGCCAAATAATATTGCCAACTGGCGTAGTCACGACAAGGTGACGTTATTGTATGGCGCTCGAGACGAGGCAAATAACGAAGCTGCGGTACTGCAGAAGTATCTCTCCTAGTTCAGTACAGCTACGCCAACATTGAGGTAGGTAGCAAAACATACCCATGCTAGATAAGGCAAGAATAACCAGAGTGTTGCTGGAACTAGTTTGTGGAACTTTTTCATAGTTACAACAATTGATACAATGAGGGCTACAATAATCACAGCTGCAGCCCATGGTTGATGTAAACCAAAGAAGACGACTGACCACAGTGTGTTCAACGCTAACTGTACGCCGAACCACCAATAGGCGCCTTTTTTGTTATTGGCTTTATGCAGGATGATTAATCCCAGAGCTATACCTATTAGAATATATAGTGCTGTCCACACCGGACCGAATAGTTCATTTGGTGGTAACAGCGGAGGTTTGTCGAGCTGAGCATACCACGAGGGAATATTTGGTATAGTTGCGATAGAGCCGATACCGCCTGCAATTAATGAGACGAAAATAGAAAAGGCAAAGATACTAATTTTCTTTGACATATGTTTTGACCTTTTTACCTAAAATACCACGAACTGACGGACTAATCTCTTTGTCGGTGCGATGGACGCAGCCCATCCAGCAACAGGGTCGACGAATACCTTCTTTGAGCTCGCTTACGACTCTACTAACATGTTCGTCGCGAGTTTTTTGCTGCTTTGGTGTGATAGTCCAGCAAATCCACTCGTTGCGAGCTAGGGGCGTAATGTCCGACCAGGCAGCCAGAGCTTCTTTGTCTCTCGACAGAGCTTTTGCTAGATCGCTCGGAACGTTGTTATGGACGGTGCCAGCTGGTAATTTCATACAGTATATAGTGTACCTCCTCTCGCTTCGTAGTACAATAGAATCATATATCGATAAGGAGGACTCATGGCAAATTCGGTAAAAAGTATGTCAAAACGATCGGTCTGGACAATAACTCTGGCGGGTATTGGCGCTCTCATCGCTGTAGTCATAGCATGGGTCCTCATGAATCCTGGCACTAATGTTACAAACTTTACTGAGTGCAAAGCTGCGAGTGGACGAGTGATGGAAACGTATCCCGAGCAATGTTCGTTTAATGGAAAAACCTATACTAACGAGTCTCAATCTCTACCCAAAGAAAACAAGCCTGAAGGCGACGAGAAAGCCTATATTGGGCTCGGCGAACAGGCCGCATTGAACAAAGCTCGTTCTGAAAACGTACCAGCTCGAGTTGTAGAGCGCGATGGCGAACCGTTGCCAGCTGATATGTCATTCGTCGAAGGGCGATTAAATTTCTATATCGAGGACGGTGTAGTGGTTGACGTTGTAGTCGAAAAATCCGGACAATAGGTAGTAGTGGTTTATTATATTTAATTCAAAAATAGTTGACACGAAATAGTTTAGCTGCTAAACTATCTGCTGAATTATGAATCGCGAACAACATATCGAAGCTATATTCAAGAATTTTCATGCTATCAAACGCGCCTATCACCATGGTAGTCGCTTTTCCCATCGGCACTTTGGTGTGACAATGACCCAAGCATCAGTTCTGATGTTATTGATGCACGAGGGCCGCAAAACAATGAGCGAGGTAGCACTAGCTCTCGGGGTATCAAAAAGTGCTGCGACGCAGTTGCTCGACAGTCTCATTGAGCAAGGTTTCGTTGAGCGAACCCAGGATGAGAAAGATCGACGAGTCGCCTATGTTGATTTATCGCGCAATGGAATTCGACATCTAAAGCGCGTTCGTCGCGGGGGAGCTAGACAGATGACACAACTCTTTGATTTGTTGACCGATGAAGAGCTGAAACAGATAGAAACGATAACGGCAAAATTAGTGGGTAGAGCAAAGGAGATTCGAAAATGATTAAGCTGTTTAAATATCTAAAGCCATATATATGGCTCATAATCCCACTGGTGATCTTGACGTATTTACAGGTAATGGCTAACCTCCAGTTACCAGACTATATGGCAAAGATCATTAACGAAGGCATTATTACTGAAGACATGAAAGCTATCTATGTAAATGGCGGCCTCATGTTGCTCATTACGCTCGGTGGTGGTATTGCTGCGGTTGGTGTCGGCTATCTGGCTGCTCGTATTGCTACTAGCTTTGCGCGAGATATTAGACGGAAAGTTTTTGAAAAGGTAGAAAGTTTTTCAGTAGCTGAATTCAACAAGTTTTCAACTGCGTCACTGATCACTCGTTCAACCAATGACATTCAGCAGATTCAGACAGTGACAGTTATGATCTTTCGATTAGTTCTCATGGCGCCCTTTATGGCGATTGGTGCTCTCCAAAATGCTATCCAAAATGCACCCGAGCTGAGCTGGATTATAGCGGTCTCAGTTGTGGCACTGCTTGCAGTCATTATCTTTTTGTTCATCTTTGCCCTGCCTAAATTCAAAGTTCTCCAGAAAATGGTTGATAAATTAAACCTCGTAACACGTGAGAATCTAACAGGTTTGCGGGTAGTTCGGGCTTTTAACAACGAAAAGGTCGAGGAGAAAAAATTCGATGGTGCCAACCGAGATTTGATGCGATTGAATTTATTCGTTAATCGCCTGATGATTATTCTACAGCCATTTATGATGCTCCTCATGAACGTTGCTCTGATCGCTATTGTTTGGTTTGGCGCACAGCTGGTGAGCAATGACACGGTAGAGATCGGCAATATGATGGCCTTTATGCAGTATGCTACCCAGGTTATCATGTCGTTCCTCATGATTTCAATTATCTTTATTATGATTCCACGAGCATCAGTTTCTGCCAAGCGAGTTGGTGAAGTAATTGAAACAGAACCTACTATCCATGATCCAAAAAATCCGAAAAAACTAAGTCGCGATGGTCATGGCAAAATTGAATTTCGTGACGTGACGTTTACGTATCCAGATGCCGACAGCCCAGTGCTTTCAGGCATTAATTTTACCGCAGAGCCAGGACAAACCACAGCATTTATCGGTAGTACTGGTAGCGGTAAGTCGACGCTCATTGGCCTGATACCTCGTTTTTATGATGTATCTGCTGGCCAGGTCCTGCTAGATGGTGTTGACGTACGTGATCTGCGCCTCAAAGATCTCTACGGACAGATTGGCTATGTGCCACAAAAAGGTGTGCTATTTTCAGGAACAGTCAAAAGTAACGTTTCCTACGGCAATAAAAAAGCCTCGGAGCTAGACATTAATAAGGCGACAAAAACTGCGCAGGTCAATGAATTCGTACAGAAGCTCGAAAACGGTATCGATAGCGATATCGCTCAGGGTGGCTCGAATGTATCAGGTGGACAGAAACAACGTTTGTCGATTGCTAGGGCACTCGCAGTCAAACCTAACGTCTATCTATTCGACGACTCGTTTTCGGCGCTCGATTTTAAAACTGATGCGGCTCTCAGAAAAGCATTAGAATCTGAGACAAAAGATAAAACGGTATTGATTGTTGGTCAGCGTATCAGTACGATCATGAATGCTGATAACATCATCGTTCTCGATGAGGGGAAAATTGTAGGTCAGGGTACACATAGTGAACTAATGAAAAAGAACAAAGTCTACAAAGAGATCGCTTACTCTCAGTTATCGGACGAGGAGCTTGCTGCCATTGAAGCGGATGGAAAGGAGGCCAAGTAATGGAAAAGAAGCCTGAATCTCAGTCTCATCGCCCACGTGGGTTCGGTGGATTTGGTGGCGGTCCGGTAGGTGCGCCTGCTGAAAAAGCACGTGATTTCAAAGGCACCATAAAGAAGCTAGCGGATCATCTCAAACTGTATAGATGGCAAATGGCAGTAGTTCTACTCTTTGTTATCGCTAGCACAGCGTTTGCCATTGCTAGTCCAAAAATTATGGGTAACGCTACGAACCAAATTGTTGATGATTATGTCAGGATGAAGGCCTACGACACCATTACGGAGAAGCTGCCTGAGGGTGTCAAGCTACCAAAAGGCACGACCGGCGCGGACATAATCAATCAAATGCCAGAGTCGGAGCGCAGTAAGATTCCTAGTAATCAATTAGATGCGATTAAATCACTCGATCTCACCACTCGTCCCAGTTTTCATTTTGATGCTATTAGGGATATCGTGATATTACTGCTCGGGCTCTATCTATTTAGCGCATTGTTTAGTTATATCCAAGGATGGATTATGACTAATATTACCCAAAAGGTTACGTACAATTTGCGCCGTGATATCTCTAGCAAGATAAACCGCCTACCGCTCAGTTATTTTGACAAACGAACTTACGGCGAAGTTCTCAGTAGGGTAACTAATGACGTCGATACTATTTCGCAAACACTCAATCAAAGCTTGTCGCAAATCGTCACTTCAGTTGTCATGATTATCGGTATCATCGTTATGATGCTGTCAATTAGCTGGGTGCTCACGCTCATTACTATCTTGATCTTGCCTATCAGTTTTGTACTCATTATGATGATCACAAAGAAATCTCAGGTACAGTTTGTGCGTCAGCAAGAGCTACTCGGTAACATCAATGGTCATGTCGAGGAAATGTATGCCGGGCATCAGGTCATGCGCGTCTTTAATGGTGAAAAAGCTTCTGTCGCAAAATTCAATACTATTAATGACAAACTGTATCATAGTGCGTGGCGAGCCCAGTTCTTTTCGGGATTGATGTTCCCGCTGATGAACTTTGTTGGTAACCTAGGCTATGTTGGTGTCGCCGTTGCCGGTGGTTGGTTGGCGATCAACGGGCATATTAAAATCGGCGACATTCAGGCCTTTATCCAGTATGTACAGCAGTTTAACCAGCCAATCATGCAAACGGCAAATATAGCGAATGTGCTGCAGTCGACCGCGGCAGCGGCAGAACGAGTCTTTGAGTTCTTGGACGAGACAGAACAGATTGTCGATACTTCGAATCCTGATAGCATCGGAGATGTCAAAGGTCGAGTTGTGTTTGATAATGTAGTATTCGGGTATGACCCAAAGAAACCAGTGATCAAAGGCCTCTCTGCAACAATAGAACCGGGCCATCGGATTGCTATTGTTGGCCCAACTGGCGCTGGCAAGACAACACTCGTTAACCTACTGATGCGTTTTTACGAAGTTGGTAGCGGCGATATTACGATTGATGGCGTTAGTATAAAAAATATGAAGCGCGAAGATGTCCGCAAACTATTCGGCATGGTTTTGCAAGATACGTGGCTATTTAGCGGCACGATTCGTGACAATATCACCTATGGAGCGCCGAATGCCACTGAAGATCAGATGATTGAGACGGCCAAAGAGGCTCATGTTGATCACTTTGTCCACTCGCTGCCGGGTGGCTACGATATGAAATTGAACGAAGAAGCTAATAACATTTCCCAAGGTGAAAAGCAGCTACTAACTATAGCGAGAGCGATGCTTGCGAAAACACCAATGTTGATACTCGATGAAGCCACCAGCTCGGTCGATACACGTACTGAAGTCTTGATTCAAAAAGCTATGGACAATCTGATGAAAAATAAAACGAGCTTTGTGATTGCCCATCGACTATCAACGATTCGTGATGCGGATCTCATCCTCGTTATGAAAGACGGTAACGTCATTGAGCAAGGTGATCATACTTCGTTGATGCGACAACATGGTTTCTATGCTGGGCTATATAATAGTCAATTTGCTGGCGCAACAGAATAGCTGCTAAAATAGAGTCATGCAAAAGATATTGCTGTATTATAAGTTTGCTTCTTTGTCAGATCCAGAGGCGGTGAAACTATGGCAAAAAACTCTCTGTACTCGTCTCAATCTAAAGGGTCGTATATTAGTGTCACCTCATGGACTTAACGGTACGGTGGGTGGTGAGATGAAAGATCTCAAAGAATACATCAAAGAAACTAAAATGTATCCGGCATTTAAAAACACAGTATTTAAATGGTCGGAAGGTTCTCGTGACGACTTTCCTCGCCTAAAGGTAAAAAATCGTCGAGAATTGGTTGGTTTTAAAAATAGCGAAGATGAATTCGATGTTGATATGGACGGTGTTATTGGCGGTGGCCAGCACATTAAACCGCGCCAGGTAAACGAAATGGTTGAAAAATATGGCGATGACGTCGTGTTCTTTGACGGTCGCAATGAACACGAGGCGAGTATTGGCAAGTTCAAAAACGCTGTGGTGCCGAATACGAATACCTCGCGCGATTTTATTGCTGAGCTCGAGAGCGACAAATACGACAATATAAAAGATAAAAAGGTGATTACGTACTGTACAGGCGGCATTCGCTGTGAGGTAATCTCCGCTATGATGAAAAAGCGCGGTTTCAAAGATGTCTATCAAATCGATGGTGGTATTGTGAAATACGGTGAGGAATATGGTGACGATGGTCTGTGGGAAGGTTCGTTGTACGTATTTGATAATCGTATGGCTATGGAGTTTAGTGATCATGCCAAAAAGATTGGCGAATGCATCCACTGCACCGCACTGACGAGTAATTTCGAAAATTGCGCCCTGCCGACATGTAATCTCTTGATGCTAGTCTGTGATACGTGTAAAGAGAATCCAGATCTGCTCTTCCACACCGATAACTGTCGAAAACAGTACAAAGCTAAACCGGGGGCGGTGGCTAATATCTAGTTAAATTAGGAGAAGCTTATGAAAAAGATGACTACTATGCGCTCGTTCTATCAGATTCTTGTCAATACGTTGATAGCCAATATAACGACGAGTTTTCTATGGTTTGCGCTCATCTTCTGGATCTATCTCGAGACTAAGTCAGTGCTAGCGACAGGCGTTGTTGGTGGTGCCTACATGCTGTTTGTGGCGGTGTTTAGTATTATCTTTGGTACGGTTGTCGACCGTCACCGGAAAAAGAGCGTGTTTATCTTTTCCAGCACTTTTACATTGGTAGCATTTGCTCTGGCTGGGGTTATGTATCTTACATTGCCGACAGCCCATCTACTCGATATTACTAATCCGTTACTCTGGCTATTTATTGGAGTAATTCTGGCGGGTGCGGTGGTTGAAAACATGCGTAATATCGCTCTATCGACGACGGTGACACTGCTGGTAGAAAAGGACAAACGGGCCAATGCTAACGGGTTGGTGGGAACGGTGACGGGAATCGGTTTTATTATCACCAGTGTATTTAGTGGTCTCGCCATTGGGTTTCTCGGCATGGGGTGGACGCTGGTGATTGCCGTTATTCTGACGGCACTTGCACTCATCCATATCTACTTTGTACAGATTCCAGAGAAAGAGATCGTGCATGACCCAGAGTTGGCTAACAAAAAAGTAGACATTAGAGGCAGTATTGCTGCGATCGGGGCAGTGCCTGGACTATTTGCGCTCCTCATCTTTTCAACTTTTAATAATTTTATCGGCGGTGTTTATATGGCGCTGATGGATCCCTATGGTCTGACGTTATTTTCTGTGGAGACATGGGGGATCGTGCTGGGCGTGACGAGCACAGGTTTTGTCATCGGCGGTATTTTAGTGGCGAAGTTTGGACTCGGAAAAAATCCACTCAAGACACTATTACGGCTTGCGACTATCATGGGATTGATTGGTGCGTTCTTTACCATTCGGGAGTGGCAGTGGTTGTTTGCGATCGGTATGTGGCTGTATATGCTGATGATTCCAGCGATGGAAGCAGCTGAGCAGACGGTGATACAAAAGGTTGTGCCGTATAAACGACAAGGTCGAGTTTTTGGATTCGCTCAGGCGTTTGAATCAGCAGCAGCACCGATCACAGCATTCGTTGTTGCACCTATTGCTGAGTTTATCATCATTCCGTATGCCAAGTCTCCAGAAGGTGCCACTGCCTTGGCGCCGCTACTTGGTACGGGTGAGGGGCGAGGTATCGCGTTGGTATTTTTGGTTGCGGGGATAATTATGGCAATTGCCGCCGCTGCAGCGTTCTTTACAAAATCGTACCGTCGACTGTCAGTATCATACGAAAAAGCGTAGTTTTATTGCCGCATTGGCCGTGATTTATCGAACGATGGCTATCTGCCACGGGGCTAGAGTCAATATATTGCCATGAGCTTGTAGCTCGCTAGCATCATAGAACGACTTGAATGCAATAGGGTCAACGGAAATAGTAGCTAGATCGATATCGACTGGTTTATCGCTATAGTTTATGAGAGTATCTATACCTGTATCATTAGAGCCGATGAGAACTGAGCTGTTACCGAATGATTTCCAAGTCAGAGTAGAGTCGCGGGGCGTTCTCAGCAAGGTGTCGTAATAATGAGTAATGTCCTGATTGGTCGGCAAGTCTGGCTCATGCCCCAGGTGAACCGGAATTTTAGCTGCATAACCAGTCGTCTGTCCTTCGTATACCAAAAATAGACCGGGTAGCGAATTAACTATGTAAGCAGCGGCTTTTTGTTTTTCTATCGTAAAAGTTGCAGCAGCTCGCGGCTCGTCATGATTTTCGAGAAAATAAACTTGGTGCGAGGCTATGTCGCTCGTTTTTACTAAATGGTCAACAATTTCGGAGGTCAAGCCTTTAACTAGGAGGTCGTAAAAATCTTTGTCATAACAATAGTCAAAGCCTTGGCCGAGAAGTAAAGCGTTTGTTTTCCAGTAGCATTCGGCGATAAATAGAAAGTCTGGATGTATACTACGAACTGCCGAAATGACTTCTTGCCAGTATTCAGTTTCAGGAATCGAACCAGCGCTAGCACCCCACGTGCTCGCGAAAATATCGTTAGTGAGTAGCATGGCCATATCGCAGCGGACACCGTCACATAACGTGGCAATATAATCGAGAGTCTCGATACTACCCTGGCGATATGATGGTGAAAAAGCATTGAGCTGAGCAACATCAGACCAACTACCGAGTTTAGGATCACGTCCATTAGCAATAATATGACTATTGTACGGACGATATTGGTCCGGGCGGCTGTTTAATTGCTCTGAGTCTCCTAGGATATATCGCTCGGCATGCGACGTAACCCAGTCATGGTCAAAGCCGGTATGATTCGGCACGAAATCTAGAATGAGTCCTAATCCATAGGTAGACAATCGCTGCCGTAGTTCCTGTAATTCCGACTCGTTACCGAATTGCTCATTTATCGCATAGGATTGTATCGAATAGGCAGAGCCAATGACGTCATCAGTTTTAAAATCTGACACTAGGGTATGAGCTTCGTCTAGGAGCGGTTGATTCGCTAGCGCTAAATTGACGGCGAAATGACTACGTTGCCATATGCCCATCAGCCAGACAGCATCGAAACCGTTGTCTGAAATTCGAACGAGTTCCTCGTCGGGAATACTTGCTAGAGTAATAGGGCGACCATATCTATCCGATAATTTGCGCAAATAGGTTGCGGTATTTATTTCGTATAATCGATTAGATGCTCTGGACTTTTTAATCACAAGAGGATTATATCACATCAGAGATATATGGTATGATGGAATTAAGTATGAATAAACTATCAAACGGGCTCAAAAACTGGGGTAATAAACTAATGGCATGGCCACATATTGACGTAGCTATGCTGCTCAGTGCTATCTTGGCATATCTTGGTCTAGTTGGCGCGCGACTGGCCACGTGGTCGATTTGGTTCGACGAAGCCTTTACAGCATATATTACCAGGTTTAATGTTTCAGAAATCGCTCATTATACGGGCAACGATATGCATCCGCCGCTGTATTATTGGCTAGTAAAGGGCTGGACTTCGATTTTTGGTACAGACGAGGTCGGGTTTAGATCGTTTAGCATGGTGTTTGGCGTCGTAACAATTATCCTGGGATTTGTATTACTAAAGAAGCTGTTTAACCGTCGCACCGCGATACTTGGCGCATGGCTATTGGCCTTATCGCCAATGCTCATCCGATTTGGCGAAGAAGCGCGCATGTATACACTTGTTGCAGCTATTGCTCTCGGTGCGACCTACGTATTATTCCGGGCTATGGCTACAAATAGTCGCAAATATTGGGTTACATATGGACTATTGCTCGTAGCTGGTATGCTAACGCATTATTTCATTGCGCTAGTGTGGTTATCTCATTGGGTCTGGCGATGGATAAAGCTGAGAATTGATGGTGTCCGCGGTAAAAAATTAGCGAAAAACTTTTTCGATGCATCATGGATCTGGACACATGTACTCGCGGTCGGTATCTTTGCATTCTGGCTACCAACGGCCATACATCAGTTTAGCGTTCTCCAGGCGGGCTTTTGGATCCCTACTATATCGGCAGATACATTCACTAACTATCTTACAAATATATTAATGTATCTGGATCACAACAAAGTTGAATCGTGGCTAGTATTGCTCTATTTTGCGATAGTGGTTGGATCTATAGTGTTGCTATATCGAATGTATCGCAATATAGAATCAAAGAAAGATCGGCAAAATATACTGTTAATTAGTTGTCTGGCTGTCGTCCCGCCACTCATTTTGCTACTGCTGTCGATGCCGCCTCTCACGTCGTCCTTTATTGATCGATACCTCATGCCGTCGATCGTTGCGCTCACTCTACTGCTAGCGGTAGCAGTTATGTACAGCAAAAAGAAACGAGCAAAACCTACCTGGCTACCACTCGTGATGACGATATTGATTCTGGTATCGTTTGGAATCGGTATAGATAGAGTATATTATTATGGAAACTACAATAAAATCACGAGTACCTCGATTCGAACCAAACAATTGATCACTACAATCGCGGAAAAAGCTAAACCAGGAGAGCCACTCATCGCGACTGATCCATGGATATTTTATGAAGCGATTTTTTATAATAGTAATAATCACCCCATCTATTTCCTGGATCAGACCACTGAATATAAATACGGCTCACTCGATATGCTAAAGGACCACGATCAGTTCAAAATCAAAGATCTCGATGCTTTTATAAAACAACATCCGATCGTATGGTATTTTGGCAGTACGGGTAATGATGACGAAATCAAGCCGCCATCGATTGCTCATAATTGGCGACAGATTGATTCCGTGGCGATCTATAACTCAATCGACAACAACTATCAATATAAAGCAGTTCGCTTTCAGACCGCTGTAGAGTAAGAATAGCGAGCACTAGCTAGTGTACTAATGGTATAATAGTTATATTATGGCAGAACAAACTATTCACGATGTGGTTATGATTGGTGCTGGCCCGGCAGCGCTAACGGCGGCAATTTATACAACCCGCGAAGAAATTGAAACAGTATTATATGAAAAAGCAATTGTTGGCGGACTAGCTGCTACGACCGACTGGATCGATAATTATCCTGGTTATGCACAAGGTGTCGCAGGGTTACAGCTAGCTGACGAGCTGCGTGAACAGGCCGAACGTTTTGGCGCAAAAATCGAATTCGGCACAGTTGAAAAGATTGAGCGATCAGGAGGCACTATCAAGTTGCTGGTTGATGGCGGCGAAGTATTGGCTCGATCAGTACTAATTGCTACCGGCAGTGATCATCGTAAACTTGGTGTGCCTGGCGAGGAAGAGTATTTTGCAAAGGGCGTTCATTATTGTGCAACCTGCGACGGCGCTTTTTACAAAGAAAAACGACTCATCGTGGTTGGCGGTGGCAATAGTGGTGTCCAAGAAGCTCTGTTTTTGACACGATTTGCGACACACATTGACTTATTGGTTCGCAGTGAACTGCGCGCCTCAGAAGTACTGCTCCGAAAACTTGAAGAAGCAAAAGATAAAATTACCGTTCATACCAATGTATTGGTAGATGAAATCGTAGCCGAGAATGATATTGTTGTTGGTGCAAAGATTCGAAATAAACACACTGATGAACAAAGCATGGTACATGCTGACGGTGTCTTTATATTTATTGGCCTAATACCAAACACGTGGTTCCTCGCAGATAGTGATATTGCGCTAGATGATCAAGGATTTATCAAGGCTAATACTGACCTCGAAACCTCTATGCCTGGCGTCTTTGTAGCTGGTGATGTCCGAGAAGGTGCAACGATGCAAATCGCAGCAGCAGTTGGCGATGGTGCAACGGCAGCTCTAAAAATGCGCCAATATCTCGAAAGCAAAGAATAGTTATAGTCTAATTTGAATTAGCCAGTACATTTTTAATGGCTTTTACCATAGGACCACGTAGAGCGTGATCACTCAACGTTGCTTTGACCTTTATATTCGGTCGATGTTCGGCGATAGCAGTAATATTTTTACTGATGATGAGCGGATCAAGTTTTCCGTAAACAATGTCGATAGGTAATTTCAATCGTTTCAAATCATCGGCGGCTTTCTGATTCATGATACCAGAGTAGAGCGTTTCTCTAAAAGCCCAAAACGTTTCCTTGCGAAGGGCTGTTCTCGATGGACCGCCTAGATGCAATGCATTAATGAGGTTATATATGGCGACAGTACCTTTCGGATGCTTGAGGCTTTGGCGGTAGATTTCAAAGAGTATCGACTCGGTATCGTTGAGATCCAGTCGTCGATCGCTTATTGATCTAGTGTAGAGGGGTGGTGAACAAAGGATCAATCGTTTAGTATTAGGGTATTGTTTGGCGCATTTGATAGCGACAATACTACCAAAAGAATGTCCGATAAAGGTATACGGTCCAATACAACCTAGTGTCAGACAGGTCGCGAGGACATTTCTGGCTTGATAATCACTACGATAAACCTGTCCCAAAAAATGCCGTGAGTCACCGTGCCCTAGCAGATCTAACACGATATAATTTACGTTGTCTGGCAGCATATTGATAACAGGTCGCCATAAATTACCAGTGTCGGCTAATCCGTGAATCATTACGTAGGTTGGTGCAGTCGGTGACACGATACGTTTATATCTAACGTGTAACCGAAAAGGAACCCTCAGTGTAGTTCTGATGAATCGGTCGATAGCAGCAAGTGATCTTTGCAGATAAACCATAAGTTTATACTACCATAATAAAAAGATGGTCGATAGAGTCGCTAGAGGTTATCGGGTGATGTTCCGAGAGAATACACGACAAGATCGTCGCTAGCTGATTGCCACGTATCCAAAATCGTTTGAATGATTTTCCACGACGTCATTACCTCGCGGCTAGAGGCAAAGAGTGATTGATCGCCACGAATGGCATCGATAATAACACGCTCATAGGCTTCGGCTTGGCGATCGGAAAATGCTCGTTCGTAATCAAAATCCATCGTTACTGTCTCAGTTGTGTTTGATGTACCGGGTTTTTTGGCCTGTAGTTCGATCGTAATACCTTCATTTGGTTGTAATCGGAAAATGAGAGCGTTTGGACCGGCAGCATCTTCGGTTGGACGAAAGGTAACGAGTGCCTCGGTGTATTTATCCGATAGACCTTTACCAGCCTGGATGGTGATCGGCGTTTTGCGCCACTGTTCGTTGTTGATGGTCACATCGATACGGGCAAAAGTCTCTGTCGACGAGCCGGCACTGTCAGCTTCAGCTTGGTAGCCTTCATATTGGCCACGAGTTGTGCGAGCGGTAACCTCGTCGGCTTCGATTGGCATAATACTATCGAGTAATCGTTGTTTACTACGATGAATCTCAGTACTTCCGAAATTGAGCGGGCGCTCCATAGCTATCAATGCGAGCACCTGGAGGAGATGACTCTGAATAATATCACGCAAGGCACCAGTTTGATCGTAAAAAGCCCCCCGGCCTTCGATGCCAATCGTTTCAATAGCTGATAGCTTGATTGATGCGACGTGGTGCGAATTCCAAATTGATTCAAATAGTGGATTTTCAAATCGAAACGTGAGAATATTCTGTGCGGTTTCCTTGGCGATGTAATGGTCGATACGAAAAATCTGAGTTTCATCAAAGTGCTCTTTGGTTAGGTTGATCAATGCTCTCGCCGAGTCGGTGTCGTGACCAAAAGGTTTCTCGACGAGCAATTTTGGTGGGCACGATTCTACTCGGAATTTTTTATTATGGCCAGTTGTTCCTAGGTTGCTAACGATACCAGGAAATGCCTGAGCTGGAATAGACAAATAGTAGAGCCGTTGCGAACCAGATTGAGTCGATTCTCGCAGGTCGGAAAGTAGCATTTTGTAGTCCTTGGCGCTCGTTACATCCATTCTACGAATAGTAATCATGCGCGCGAGTTTACGTAAGATTCGTGGTTCTGCTGGTTCCGATATAAACCGCGTCATACCTTCGAGAATATCTTTTTCGGTAGTCGTATGGCGAGTAATACCGATAATTCTGGTATCGTTCGGTAAGTCTCCAGACTGGATGAGGTGATACAGAGCCGGCAACAATTTGCGTCGTGCCAAATCACCGGTGACGCCAAATATGATAATCTGCAGGGGTTGGTTCTTTGTCATAGTATCTATCAAGGTACCTTAAAATATAGATCATTATGTCGATAGTGTAAAGAGCTCACCTCTAATAAAGCACCGATTTATATTTGCGGAGTATCGTTATCGGCTAGGAGTATCTCAAATACGCCGTTTGTCCAGCCAAAGCCATCTTGCAATTCATATTCACCGCCGCCGCCTAATTTTCCAGGAGCGATTACATCATATTTCTCGATGAATTTGCGATGTGTGTCAAAAACGAGCTGATTTGTCGCTAGCCACCGCTCACGGATAGTTTCTGCGAGTTCGCTATAGCCATAGCGTCTGAGGCTCTCGATTGCGATATGGTGGAGCGGAGCCCAGCCATTTGGTGAGTCCCACTGTTGGTCGTTGCTAACGAGAGTTGTAACGAGTCCACCGAGCTTTAGAAAATCTTTTTCGAGTTTATGTGCTACTGCGGCGGCCTGCTGTTTACTGGCGATACCAACATAGAGTGGAAATATCGCGGCTAACGTATCTGAAGAGGTTCTCTGCTTCTCTACGAAATCGTAATCATAGTAAAACTGACGTTGTTCATCCCAGCAATAGCGTTCGATAGCTGCCGCTCGTCGCTTTGCTGCAGTTTTATAGGTTTTTGCCAGACGCTCCTGTTTAATGAGACGATAGGCGTCTGCAATCATTGATTCTAGATGATAGAGCAGACAATTCAAATCGACAGGTACGATATCAGTGGTATGTATGGTATTGATATCGTGTGGATCTTTGAACCAGCGTGAACTAAAATCCCAACCCGATTCGGCAGCGGCTCGCAAGTGGAGATACATGGTGCTGTGATAGTCTTCGGGTGTTGTGGCGGCGCGTGAGGTATCTTGGATATAGGTATCGGGTCGAGGTGATGACCGATTATCAAAATATCGATTTACGAGAGTTTTGTCTCCGAGCCGTACGACGCGTCTCGTTGCGGAAAATTCGTTCTTCAGCGTGCTCTGCCCTCGCATCCAAAACTGACGTTCTTTTAATAGATAGGGTAGGTATTCAACGACAGTATACTTGCCACGATGTTTTGCGAGCAGCTCTATCATGTGGGAAAAGAAAGGTGGTTGCGAACGACTGAGAAAGTATGATCGGTTAGCGGTCGGAATGAAGCCAAATCGTCGGATCATATAGGTGTAGTTCTTTATCATTCCTTCGACTAATGACCACTGTTTCTCGTGTGCTAATCCGAGCATGATAAAGTAAGTATCCCAGTAAAACTGTTCCTGGAATCGACCGCCGGGTACGACATATTCATATGGCAGCGCTAGCAAAGAGCCGCGATTTCGGCGATTAGTGACAGTGAGCTCTTGCCACAGCTCGGTGATATACGTTTCTACATCAGTGTTTGGTGTGGTCTGAGTACGCCCGTGATGTTTTTCTAGGTTGTAAAAATGACGACCAACAAAATCCGCTAAGTCAAAATCAGGTCGTTTTCGCTCCAGACGATAGGCACGCATTATGAGGAGAGGGCTTTTTTTCGGGATTAGATCGATAAAGATTTTATTATCATTAAAGATTTCTGCAGTTTGGATATCGCGGAATAATTCGTCGAATACTTCGTCGGGATCGCGTGGTTTTATTGCAGCGATACCAGCAGTTTTAACGATATTTGCCCGGATGGTTTTTGGAATAATTGATTTCTTTTCAGCCATTGCTATCAATTATAAGCGGTAAAGGCAGTAATTTCAACGAGAGCAGATAATAGTAGATAGACAAGGTTGCTATCAGGTTGTATACTGTGGCTACAGTCATTAATCACAATAAGGAGGTGATAGTATGGCAAAACGTGAGTTGGAAAATAAAGCGCGTGATATGCTAGCCGGAGTGCTAGTGGTAGAAGGTGTAATAGCAGCTCTATTTGGCATAGCTGCGCTATTTTGGCCAGGTTTAACCGCCGCGGTCTTTATTAAACTATTCGGTGTATTCGTTTTGGTCTGGGGATTGGTTAGCTTGGTCCACAGTTTCTTGGGTATTGGGCGTTCAAATTTGTGGTGGGTTGAATCGATCTTTAGCCTAGCAGCATTGGGTCTCGGTATCTTTTTGCTGCGCAATCCTGCCGTATCGGCGGCTGTTATTATTTTGACAGTCGGTTTTACGTTAGTTGCACGTGGTGTTGTGGACTTCTTGGTCGGCTTGTTTGCCACGGATTCTGAGGTGAAGGTCAACCGATGGTTCTATATACTCATGGGACTAGTTGGTGTAGCCGCCGGTATTGCAGTACTGGCTCATCCGGTAGCATCTGGATTAGTTTTCGTATGGGCGCTTGGCTTCTACATGCTGCTCAGCGGTGCTCTCAATATCGGGCTAGCATTTCGTGTTCGCAGTATCGAGTAGTAGTTATCCGAATAGCAAAAAGGCAGGAATTTCCTGCCTTTTTTATATGGCATAGCATCAGTGAATGTGATAGGATAGAAATAGTTTAACTATTATCAAGGAGGACAATGAAAAAGGTTTTAGTGGTTATTGGTAGCGCCCGAAAAGGTCGGGTAGCCGACAAAGTTACAACTCTAGTTAATTCAGATTTAGCTACTCGAAAAGACATCTCGGTAGAGGCGGTTGACTTGGCTGAACTGCAGCTACCGTTTTTTGATAATGAATACCCACCGTCTAATCCTGAATATAAAATCGAGAACGAGATAGTACAAAAATGGAGCGACGCGGTGAGTGGCTCTGATGTAGTAATCCTGGTTACTCCAGAATATAATCATAATCTATCTGCAATCGAAAAGAACGCGATTGATTCATTGTTTGTCGAATGGAATGACAAGCCAGTAGTTGTCGTATCATATGGTTGGTCTGGTGGATCGAAAGCGCTGGCTGCTATTCGTGAATTAGCCACTGTGGTCAAACTAGACCTCAAATCTTCTGCAGAGCTTTACTTTATGAAAGACCTCCAGCCTGATGGGTCAGTAATTGCAGATGGCGAAGCAACGAGCAAAATCACCGCCGCTCTTGACGTACTGTAGATTATCTAGGAAACCCTAATGGGGCATTCGATTGTGCTAGAATAGTCCTATATGAAACGTCTATCATCTCTCGTTCTAGCCGCCATACTAGCTCTCGTTATTAATGCGGGAGTCACTGCTCCAAGTGCACAGGCTGAGTCGCTCAACGATTTTGTCATATCTAATTATACGATTGACTACCATTTAACGCGTGACGACGAGAATCGATCAGTTCTCGTTACTGACGAAACAATAACGGCGGAATTTCCATCTATCGGTAGTGTTAACCATGGTATCGAGCGGTATATACCAACTAATTATGATGGCCATCCAACTAATCTGAACAACATCGCTATAACCGATAACCTTGGCGGTAGCTGGAACTACACTACCTATCAGAGTGGAGATTATACGGTGTTGCGTATTGGCGATGCCAACAAATATGTTTATGGGACACAAACCTACAATATTACCTATACACAACACGATGTCACAAGATTTTTTGCCAACACAGATAGAGATGAATTTTATTGGGATACAAATGGTACAGCTTGGCAAGTACCGATCAACGCGCTCAGTGTCAAACTAGAGATTGATGATAGTCTAGCTAGCGCCTTGAGCGGTGATGCAGCTTGTTATCAGGGTGGGTATCAATCATCGGATACATGTACATTGACGCAAACTGGTAATACCTTTACAACTTCAGCGACTAATTTAGGGATTGGCGGCAACATTACGGTTGCGGTTGGCTTCCAAAAAGATACATTTGGTGTTTATAAACAGTCACTAACTGAGAGACTTGCCGTATACTGGCAGTGGTTACAGCTAGCAACCATACCCATAGCTATCGTAATACTAATTATAGCGATCGTTCGTTTTGTAAATAGTTCGACTCGTCGAAAAGAGCTCGGTACAATTATTCCAGAGTATATACCACCCGGCAATGCTAGCGTAACCGTATCTGCCGATATTATCAGTTCATACAAAGGATTTACTGCACAGCTGATTGATCTCGCAGTACGTCATTTCATTGCAATTTATGAAACGAGGCCAAAGAGTACATTTAGGTCTGCTGAATACACATTCAAAATTATTCGTCCGATTGACCAGATGCTTCGTCCAGAGGAACAAGAGATTCTAAAGGATCTATTTGGTACTGTTGAGGTTGGTCGTGAGGTGAGTTCGAAAGATTTATCGAGAAGTGTTTCTGTCGCAAGGAGGTTGCAAGACAACACGAGTAAGACACAGATATTAATAGAAAAAACCTACGGGCTGAAAGCCAAAGATAAAACTGTCTCATCTAAACTATATAAACTAGGTCATGTAGCACTAGTCCTCGGTATTGTATTGCTAAGTATATCGTTGGTCGTAATAGCGCTGGTAATCTATATTATGGGAGCCGTTATTAGGCCGCTCACGGACGAAGGCTTGGCGTTACGTCGTTACTTACTGGGTCTCAAGATGTATATTTCGGTTGCCGAAGAGGAGCGCCTCAAGATGCTACAAAGTCCAGAAGGAGCTGAAAAGTCCGGAGTGAATGCGAATGATGCAGGGCAGATGGTCAAACTTTATGAGCGACTATTACCGTATGCCATCTTATTTGGTCAGGAAAAGGAATGGAATCAGCGACTCGGTCAACTGTACGAATCGGCCAACACTACCCCAGATTGGTATAGTGGTGCAAATCTAATGGCATTTAACGCAGCGGCTTTTACTAGTTCTATGAATAGCTTGACAACCTCGATTAGCTCGAGCGGAGCCAGCTCATCTTCCTCCGGTGGTTCAGGTGGCGGTGGTTTTTCTGGCGGCGGCGGTGGCGGTGGCGGCGGTGGCGGCTGGTAATAATAATCAAAACGCAGTAAACTAGTAGACTGTTACACGTAGAAAGAGGGTATTTAAATATATGAGTAATACGAATCAAGCTGTCAAAAAATCGGCTCATGATCAACATGATCACAAGCCAGCTCTGCATCATATCTCAACCAGGCAAAAAGTCATCGTTATGCTGGCGGTTATGAGCGCAATGTTCCTAGTATCGTTAGATCAAACTATTATTGCAGCCGCACTTGGCAAAATTGTCGAAGACTTCCAGAGTTTCAGCAGTCTTAGCTGGGTTGTGACGGCGTATATGTTAACTATGACAGTAGCCGTGCCTCTTGCTGGCAAATTATCCGACATGTTTGGTCGCAAGAAGCTGCTCATTATTGGTGTTGCGATATTTACGGTCGCCTCATTACTGAGCGGAATGGCTCAGGATATAACTTCATTCATCCTCTTTCGAGCATTACAGGGTATAGGCGCCGGTATCATTTTTGCGAATGCCTTCACTATTATTGGAGACCTATTTACACCTCGCGAGCGCGGTCGTTGGCAGGGATTGATCGGTGCAGTTTTTGCGTTATCATCAGTGGCTGGCCCACTCCTCGGAGGATTCTTTACGGATGCTCATACCGTGTTTGGTTTGACTACTGACTGGCGGTGGAATTTTTGGATCAATATACCTATTGGTATCCTATCCTTTATCTTGATTTGGGTATACTGTCCTCATATTAAGCATGAGAAACGGCACGTCATTGATTATTTGGGCGCAGCGTTTTTGACGCTGATGCTCTCGACACTGATTCTCGGTGTTGATAATACAGAGTCGATCTTTAAAAGCATTATCGACTCGGGCGTTAGTTTAACTGTTGTGCGCACAGTGTTGCTCGGTGTATCAGCTATCTCTCTAGTGGGCTTTATCTTCGCTGAGCGAAAGGCGAAGTCACCAATTATTCCACTAACCTTTTTCCGCAACCCAACGTTCCGTTACAGCATGATCATTATGGGGTTGTTTGGTGCAGCTTTTATGGCGGGCATCCTCTATTTAACGCAATTTAACCAGCAAGTATTTGGCGCGAGTGCTACTGATAGTGGCCTAATGCTTTTGCCGTTCGTTATCGCTATGTCGGTTTCTTCGGCGACTGGTGGTATTATCATGACGAAAACGGGCCGCTATAAACTACAGATGGTACTAGGTTTGGCGGTTTTGACACTATCTATGTTCATGATGACTCGTTTAACGTCAGATTCGCCCTATTGGTTCGAAGCTATTGCTATGGCAATTGCCGGCCTCGGTATGGGGCAATGTATGCCGACTATTAATAATGCCGTCCAGAATCAGTTCAAACAAAGTGAACTAGGAGCAGCTACGAGCTCGTCGCAGCTCTTCCGCTCGCTAGGGTCAACGATTGGTACGGCTGTTATGGGCAGTATTTTGACAGCCGGAGTGGCTGTTGGTCTCGGTTCGGTGTCGACTATGCCATTTATCACCGAACTCACAAAATCGCCTCAGTCTAGCCAGATTCTTGGTGGACAAGCAGTTGATGCTAACCTCGCCGTCAGTCTCAATGAACCATCAATCAAAAATCAGATTAATGAATCGATAGAGAAATCCCTAGAAAAACTACCTGAGCCGCAACGTACTATAGCTTCAAAGCAGACTAAACAGGCAGCCGATGAGTTTTACGCCAAGGTAACAAAGGCTTTTGCGGATAGCTTGCAGCAAGTTTTTTGGATATCGTTTGGACTATCTTTGGCGGCGACTGTCATTGCCGCTACGTTGTTGCCAGCTGGCAAACTACATGACTTGCGTAAATCAGATATAGGTATCGAGGCCTAGTCAGACATAACCAGTTTTACTACTTGCCTAGTCAATGCTATAATTGAGCTATGAGTGCCAAGAAGCGCGGGCCAGGTCGCCCACCCAAAAATGCCAAGAAAATCGACAAACTCGAACATAGCGTACCGAGTGGGTTTTGGTCGCAAGTCGGTGCAATATTTCTCATTGTCGTTGCTTTGACAGTTGGCATAGGATTATTCGATGTTGGCGGTATTTTCCCCGTTAGTTTTGCTAACGGTTTGCGATGGCTCATCGGTTGGACGGCCTTTGTTGTGCCTTTTGTATTTCTATGGCAGGCTATTCAGATTTTTCGCAATGAAGATAATCGACTACCGAGTGCAATTTGGGTAGCAACAACACTATTCTTGTTATTTTTCTCGGGTCTGTTCCAACTATTGATCGAAGACCCAACGAGACAAGCCGAAGCATTTGCTGGCAATGGCGGCGGAATCTTTGGCTGGATTATTGCTGATACATTGCTCAGATTCCTCAATGTACCGATGGCGGCTCTAGTGTTGTCGGTATTAATTCTCGTTTTGTCATTATTTGTTCTGAGCATTTCGCCAAAGGCTGTTTTTGATCGCGTTGTAGCATTTTTCCGTCGCGAAGATGCAGCTATCGACGAGCAGAATGCTAAAATTGCCAAAGGCGTCAAAATCAGTGAAGCAATAGAGCATAAACCCTTAAATCTAAAGCTAAATAAAGGTGTTGAGACGGTCGACCTCGATAATCGACGTGATGATCTAGAATCTTCTGAAAAAGCCAAAACAAAGCCCGAGGAAAAAACAGCACTAACACTAGCTTCGGATCCGGATTGGGAATTTCCATCGCTCGATCTACTCTCGAAAAAGAAGAATCCAGCCGATCCTGGTGATGTCAAACATAATGCTGAAATTATTCACGATACTCTGGCTGAATTTAATATCAACGTCGAGATGGAAGGCGTTAATATCGGACCAAAGGTTACACAATACACTCTGAAACCACCGAGTGGTGTTAAATTATCTCGAATTACGGCTCTCGATAGCTCGTTGGCACTGAACCTAGCTGCTCCGACGCTACGTATAGAGGCGCCAATTCCAGGTAAACGATCGGTGGGCATCGAAGTACCCAATATGAAGCCAGCTGATGTTAGACTCCACGGCATCTTAAACTCTGATGCTTGGAAATCTAGTCGCGAACCCTTGGCATTCTCGATTGGTCTCGATATCTCGGGCGACCCAGTTATCGGGGAATTGAATAAAATGCCTCATATCGTGATTGCCGGTCAGACTGGCTCAGGTAAATCGGTCATGTTGAATTCGTTGTTGTGTTCGCTGTTATATCGCAATTCACCGGCTGATATGAAATTGATTCTCGTTGATCCAAAACAGGTTGAAATGCGACCATATGACGATATACCGCATCTGCTAACGCCAGTTATTACCGAACCAGATAAAACAATTGGTGCTTTGAAATGGGCAGTTGGAGAAATGGAGCGACGCTATAGTTTGCTGAGTGAAGAGCGTGTGCGTGATATTAAATCATACAATCAAAAGAAAACAGGCGAAGCTATGCCATATATTGTGATCGTCGTTGATGAAATGGCTGACCTCATGATGATGGCAAAACGTGATGTCGAGGCACTCATCGTCCGCATTGCCCAGAAGGCTCGTGCGGTCGGTATTCATCTGGTGCTAGCGACGCAACGTCCATCGGTAAATGTTATTACTGGCCTCATCAAAGCCAACGTGCCAGCGAGGATTGCCTTTACGGTAGCGAGCCAAGTTGACTCGCGAACTATTCTCGATCAAGCCGGAGCTGAAAAACTACTTGGCCAAGGTGATATGTTGTTGCTCACGCCTTCAATGTCCAAGCCGAAACGTGTCCAAGGAGCATTTCTATCAGACGAAGAAGTGGTTAAAATCACCGATTATCTTCGTCTGCAACGTCCGCCAGAATATAACGCCGACATTATTTCGCAACAAGTGCAGATTAATGATCGTGGCGGTGTCATCATGGACTTTGATGGATCGGGCGATGACGAATACAAAGATGCGGTGCGTGTCGTTATCGAAGCAGGTAAGGCTAGCACTTCATTATTACAGCGTCGCCTCCGTATTGGCTATAGCAAGGCGGCTCGTATCATGGAAGAAATGGAAGAGAACGGTGTTATTGGTCCGCAGGATGGCAGTCGACCACGAGATGTGCTCATTAGCTCGCTCGATGAATTAGGGGAATGATATGAAAATCAAGATAAAGAAAGTGTTAGATTATGCGATATTGCCTGAGTATCAGACGTCGCTTGCAGCTGGCTTTGATTTTCATGCAGCCATCATCGACCCGGTTGTTATCAAACCAGGAACTTTCGAAACTATTTCGACGGGAGTTGCTGTAGAAATTCCTGCTGGCTATGAACTGCAGATTCGACCACGATCAGGGTTGGCCTTTAGGCACCGTGTCTTACCAGTTAATGCTATCGGCACCATTGATGCTGATTATCGTGGCGAAATGATGATTGGCTTATTAAATAACGGCGCCACTGACTTTGTTATAGAGCCAGGTATGCGTATCGCCCAAGGTGTTGTCGCAAAGCATGAGACAGTTGAGTGGGAAGAAGTTTCAGAGCTATCGGAGACCGAGCGGGCGCAGGGCGGTTTTGGAAGCACTGGACTATGATACGAGCTATTATCTTTGATAATTTCGGTGTCTTGGTTGATCCGGTATATACAACTCTGTTACGCAATCTATCGGATCAGGATAAAAAGGTGTTTCTATCGATTAGCGATTTAGCTGATAGCGGGAATATTACCAATGTAGAGCGTGACAATCAAATCTTGCCGCTCATCGGTGGTGATAGAACTAGTATTGCTGCTGCACACGCAAAAGCTCGCCGTAACGAGGAGTTGCTGACGTTTATTCTAGAGCTTCGGCATACATATAAAACTGGTATACTCAGCAATGCCGCTAGTGGGCTAGTTGAAAGCTTTTTCTCGCCCGAGGACATGGACAAGTATTTCGATGACGTTATATTGTCCTACAAAGTACGAATGATCAAGCCTGATCGAGAGATGTACCTTCTGGCAGTCGATCATTTAGGCGTCATACCACAGGAGTGCGTATTTGTGGATGATAGCGAACGAAATATAACAGCTGCTGAGTCTGTTGGTATGCAAGGTATTGTCTATCGAAACTTTGCCGAATTTCAAACTAACCTAACCAAAATACTAGCCAAGGATTCAACTAGCAATGCCTGAACTACCAGAAGTCGAGACAATTCGTCGGGGTTTAGAACCGATACTGGTTGGGCGTCAAATTATGGATGTCGTTATTTCGAACGAAAAATCGTTTCATGGGAGCAGCGAAGACATAAAACAATTTATTGTCGGATCCACGATAAAAAACATTCGCCGCCGCGCCAAAGTATTGATGATAGATTTATCGACCGACTATTCGTTAGTACTCCATTTAAAGATGACAGGACAGATAATCTTGCGTGGTGCCGAAAATTGGGCCGGCGGCCATCCAAATGAGTCATTCGTTGACGACCTACCAAATACATCAACCAGAGTTTATTTCGTTCTCGATGACGGCGCAAAGCTATTTTTTAACGATCAGCGAAAATTTGGTTGGATCAAATTACTACCGACGATTACCATTGATGAACTAGAATTTATTAGTAAACTTGGCCCAGAGCCATTAATTGGTCATCCCGCAAAAGAATTCCTAACCAGAGTCCGTCGACGTAATAATACGACGATCAAGGCAGCAATTTTGGATCAGTCTGTCGTGGCCGGTATCGGCAATATTTATGCTGACGAGGCTTTGTGGCTAGCCAAGATCCATCCAGAGACGAGAGTTCGCGATCTCACGGATAGTCAGCTAGCATCCATACTAAAAGGGGCAATTACGGCCATGACTACATCGATAGAGTCTGGCGGCAGCTCGATGCAAAATTACGTCAAGGCTGATGGATCTAGGGGTAACTATCTCGATTTGTTCGTTAATGTTTTCCGTCGAGAGGGGCTAGCCTGCCCACGTTGCGGTACTATTATCGAAAAAATTCGAGTGGCTGGACGCGGTACGCATATTTGTCCGGTATGTCAACAGCCACCCAAATCCTTGTAGTTATACACTACGGTCGGCCTGGTAGACCATCTCAACAGTCATTTTCGCTGCAGTTGCCCCAGCTTCTCCTGAATGATGTGGTCGATCGTCAACCATCATCTCTTGCCGATCATGGGATGGATCGATAAGACGACCTACTTTACCATTTACGACCTCATATTCATTTCCATGTACATCTTTAATGGTGCCATTTACGATCGGCTCAGCATAACTAGACTTATCTGCATTCATAGTGATATCCTTTCGAGATTTAAAAAAAGTAGTTTCATTCGCTGAAACCACTTTGTCTGAGGGCTGTGCGGTTCACCGTTTAGGTGGTGGCTTCAGTATTGCTAAAGCACAGCCCGGGTAGGCTGAGGGACAACAAGTTCTGCGCTTTGGCTAAATGGGTCATTGTAGAGCAAATAATAGCACAGTTAATCTCAAAGTGTCAAATTATACACCAAAGATGGTTAATTTACTGAGAACCCCCTTGACTATTGACTACAAGTGTTATAATGGTTAAGTAATCTTAGAAAATACAATGATATGGCTATAGATGTAGGAAGCTTTTCAATCATCACCGATACAGTACCGGATGACTTTGATGAGGCCCGGACAAAAGATGAGATTGTAAGGTGGGATGCTTATGCGGGTAGCCGTGATCGCTATCAATTAGCAGAACTAGCTAGTCAATTGGCTAGTCATCTCGATATAACAGAGAGACTTGCCTTGGTCGGAGCTGTCAGGGCTAGACGCGAACAATTCCTCGATACTATTCGAGCTCGCTATTACAAAGATGAAAACGTAGGTTCATTTGAGGATCGGGTAGAGGCTATGGAATCAAATATGAATAATGACGCAACATTCAAGGCGACACCAGTGATGCCGCAATATGCTATCCTCGGGCTGCTATATCCAGATCATAAAGTTGGTTTTCACCCAGAAGACGGCGGCATGTTTGACTATTCGGGCGAGCAAAAAGCGATCGCAGCGCTCGCCATTAACGAAGGCATCTTATCTCCTGACTTTATGACGACAAGGGAATCCAGTACAATAGAGTCGTGATCTATCTTTATTATGGTGAAAATAACTTGCTCAGGAAACGGGCAGTTGATGAATTAGTGGCAGCTTTTACGAGGAAGCATGGTACTGATGCGGTTACTCAGATGGACGGTAGCGATATTGAACCACAGCGTCTCATTGCTGATATCGTTAATGTAAATCTATTTGCCCCCGAGCGGCTCATTGTGCTCGAGGATCTCGATCGTAATAGTGCTGCCTGGGTGACCGTGGGCGAAAATCTGGATCGAGTAGTTGACGGGACCTCTCTAATAATAGCAGTTACTTCTCCAGATAAACGAACCAAGACGTTCAAGGCGTTAAAAGCTTCTGCGTCGGTCAGAGAGTTTCAGTTATTAAAAGGTCATGAGCTGGCTGACTGGCTTCGCCAAGAACTAGCGTCTAGCGGTCTAGAATACAAATCAACGGCAGTTGATGAATTGATTAGTGCAACGGGCGGTGACGAGTGGCGTTTAGCCATGGAAGTTGCTAAATTACGAACGCTCGACCAAGTAGTAACACCACAGCTGGTGCGTCAGTATGTCGAGCCTAATCTAGAAGCCAATGCATTTATGATTTTTGAACAAGTCATCTCGGGCCGGCGCGAAGTGGCTCTTGTGGAGCTAGAAAAATTAGCAAGCCTCGAAGACCCGAACAAGTTTATGGGACTATTAGCGAGCCAGGCGTTTGCTCTCGCTGCTGCCATACATGGGGCTGGTCAGAGAGATGTAGCATCAACATTAAAAATCCACCCTTTCCAATTGTCAAAAATGGGTGAAGTAGCGCGGCGTATAGGGGACTCAGAACAGCAAAAAGAACGTGTAAAGCAAATCGCGGCACTGTTAGCTGCCACTGATGCAAAAATCAAGCTGTCTCGCCCAACCGAAGCGTGGGCCTTGATTTCCATTGCGATCGGCAAGATATAAAAATAGTCCGACTTTTTGAGCGCGGACTATTTCAAGTTTCTAATGACTAAGCTTTTTTAGCGGCCGGTTTCTTTGCCGGAGCTTTTTTGGTGGTAGTGGTTGCTTTAGCTGGTGCTTTCTTGGCAGCTGGCTTGGCAGCAGCTTTAGTTGCAGTAGCTTTTGGAGCGGCCTTTTTAGTAGCGACTGGGATCTTAACGCCCGCAGCTTTTGCGGTAGCTGACAAATGAGACATGCGACGACCAGCTGCAGCTTTGGTTAGAACGTTCTTTTTTACTGCAGTATCGATAGCACTCTGGGCCGCGCGTAAGGTATCGAAAGTTGGCTTTGTTTCGAACGCTTTGACAGCTGTGCGTAACGCTCGTTTAGTGCGTAGGTTCTGCGCATAGCGCTTTTGATCCTGGCGCATTTTTTTGACTGCTGATTTAATAATCGGCATAGAATTACTCCTTTCGCGGCGATCCTAAGACCGTTGACGCGTTATCATTTAACTACGCGATTATACAGCAAAATCGAGCAGAGGTCAATCGCTTGACTATAATCAAATGGTTATGTTAAAATTACACCATAAAGGATTATTAAAAAATGAACGATAAATCAAAAACTTCGGTCGACAAATCTGCTGAAACGCAAATAGCGGCTAAAATAAAGTCACTGAGCAATATCTTGATTACGGTTTCGCGTGATCCGAGTGTTGATCAATTGGCTGCGGCATTGGCTTTGACGCTAGCGCTCGACAAGATGGAAAAACACGCCACAGCAGTGTTCAGTGGCGTCATGCCATCGGCCATAAACTTTCTAGAGCCGGAAAAAACCTTTGAAAATAACGCCGATAGCTTGCGTGATTTTATCATTTCTCTCGACAAACAAAAGGCCGATCGGCTACGTTTCAAAGTTGATGGCGATATCGTAAAAGTCCTTATTACTCCTTATCGCACGACGATTTCAGAAACCGATCTGAGCTTTAGCGAAGGCGAATTCAATGTTGAATTAGTTATAGCGGTTGGTGTTGATAAAAAAGAAGACCTCGATGCAGCAATTGCTGCACATGGTCGAATTTTCCATGATGCTACTGTCGCGACGATCAATATTGATGCGACCGAAGGCTCCCTAGGGTCAATCAATTGGCAAAAGCCGGAAGCGAGCAGTTTTTCAGAAATGGTAGCCAGTCTGATCGGCGGCCTAGACACCAAGGAAAAACCTCTACTCGATGAGCAAACGGCGACCTCTTTGTTAACTGGAATAGTTGCTGCGACTGATCAATTCCGTAACGAAAAAACGTCTCCGTCGGTTATGACATTGGCGGCTAATTTAATGGCAAAGGGAGCTAATCAGCAATTAATCTCCTCCGAACTTGCGGCAGCAACCGAGGGGTTGGACCTTGCCAGCGGAACAGCCGAAACTAACCCTAGCGCGAATAGTGGTAGCGAGCTAGCATTGAATCACGCTGAGACCGCTGTGGCAAGTGAACCGAGCCAGTCTACTATCGAGCCCGAAGTCGATCTTGTAAAGCAGCCAGATATTGCAGACACTATGAATGACATGGTCGAAGCAGAAACGCGGCGTCTAGCAGAACAGAGAAGCGCCGATGCTCTAGCGGTTGCCGAATCTCAATTAACCGAGGCTAGCTTGGCACCTAAACCAGAGCCTAGGCCAGAATCTACCTCCGTAGTCGAAAGTGATCCCACTGAAACAGCCCTCGACACTGTCGTGGCGGCTAATGCGACACAGCCAGTACTCGATGATCTGAGCACTACTATTGATGACGGACCGCAATTATCTCATGGTATGCCATATGTCGAAGAGCGAATTACTAATCCTCTCAGTGCTGCAACCCAGTCAGACGAAACGCCTCTGCAGAGCGTAGCCTCGGCTCCTTTGTCGCATGTCGGTGATATAGCAACTGCTCCACCGGTATCTCCAATGATTGATACGAATCCGAACGTGGTGACCACAAAGCTACCGAGTCCAGTATCTGCGCCAGTCACTCAGCCAACGTTATCATCTGATGTACCTCCATTAGAAAATACGACTAACGATGATTTGACAGCAGCGCTATCGGCAGCTCAACCAGCTGAAACTACTGCAGGACAGGTTACTGATGCGCAGACTGTAGCAGCTGAATTGCCATCTCCTACTCAGATAACTACAGAACCTAGCTCGGTTGACACTACTATGCCACCACTACCGCCGGCTAACTTTGATTTACCGTTGCCTCCACCGCCACCGATGCCGCTACCTGATGTAGGTACGTTGCCACCATCTACTACTGTGCCAACATTTGATTTACCACCAGTTCCTACTACTGTCTCCTCACTACCTGAGCCTGCCACGACAGCTCAACCAGAGGCTAGTACGCTCTTTCCTCCGGTAGATACAGCTTCGGATGATCCAGCGCAGTATCGCATACCAGGTCAGTAATTAAATGATACAATAGGGGCTATTGGAACAATTTGATCGAATCATTTTAGCTGATAAACCCGCCGGTATTTCATCGTTTGGAGTTGTTGCTAGGGTTCGTCGTCAGCTATCCGAACAGGCGGGACGGAAAGTCAAAGTCGGACACACCGGAACTCTAGATCCGTTTGCGACAGGGTTAATGATTCTACTTAGTGGCACGTTCACTCGTCGAGCTAGTGAATTCTCTAAATTAGACAAAGTCTATGAGGCAACTATTAGGTTGGGTGCTACATCATCAACCGGTGATCCAGAGGGTGAAATCACTGAGCAGACGGTGCAGAATATCCCGACCGAGCATCGGGTGAGGCAGACGGTCGAGACATTCCTGGGCAAGATTACGCAAACCCCACCTGTCTTTTCGGCCATAAAGATCAATGGACAGCGAGCATATAAATTGGCACGAACCGGACAGCCTATAGAGATGCCATCCCGAGAAGTTGAAATCTACAGTATCGAGCTGCTCGGCTACGAATATCCGCTCATGACTATTTGTACGCGTGTATCATCTGGTACGTATATTCGAACACTCGCCAAAGACATCGGTGACTCGCTAGGTACTGGCGCTTATACTACAGAACTACGCCGTACCAGAGTTGGTTCATACGATATCAATAGCAGCGAAACCATAAAAATAGAAAAGTAAACCTCGACCCCCTCATTGCTTAATCTAAAGTATCTTGCTTCAGATGGGGGGGGGGGGGGTGCTATAATAGTACAATACATAAGCATTAACAGAGTAGTATTTTTGAAAAACGGAGGTATAACACTATCATGACTCGTCTACCAACACCAGGCTCCGATGCCGGAGAGTGGGGTCAAATT
>JAPUEE010000023.1 GCA_027492735.1 Candidatus Saccharimonadota bacterium | reverse complement strand
TCATCATTAGTAGAGTCAGGCATTGGTAGGCTCCTCATCGACACTTTCAACGGCTGTTTTAACTACATGTTCATAATCACTGCTCACAACGATTTCTACAGTCAATTGATTAAACTTATTGCGACTCTTTTTCACACTCATCAGCCCAAGATCCAAATAGTCGTATTCACCGAACAGCAGAAACTCTAATGTGCTTTTACTCATAATTCAAATCCTTTCTTTCAGCCAGTATATAGCGTCAAATGCCTGCTTTCTGCCTATTACGATTGCCAGTATGGACATCGCAACAAATAGTGCAAATGCTATATACGCAGCAACTACAAATGGTATAGAAAGAATGAACAGGGGCACGTTACGTTCCATCACTCAGATCCTTTCTTGTTAGACATTGCTGCACCTTTATATGGAAGGTTCTCGTAGCCCTTTGGAGGGGTGTCTTTGTCATAGGCAGTCCAGTCTTTGTTGAGTATTTCTTCTGCCTCCACGAATGTCTGTAGGTTATCCTCGCGCAAATCCCAATCCTGACCGTCTATATGGGCATCATCAAGAGCCATCGCAAGTTCGATAATCATACAATGAATGCCATATTTTGATTCTGGTATCTGTATGGTTTTACTCATCACCTCTCTCCTTCTAGTTCTTTAATTTTTTTGTCGATAGCAGATAGGGGAACATACCAGTGCGGTTCACCGTTGTATATGGTCTTGCCTATTTTCTCTTCCTTCAGCTCTTTAAGGGCTTGGATAAGTTCAGTTTTGAACAAACGTCGTAGCTGCATGTAAGTATATTCGAGCGTGCATTTGTCAGATGCATGCGGCGACGGATATCCCCTTCCAAGTCTTTCGTAATGGCAGGCTATACCGTTCAGCAAGTTATCGAATGTTTCTTGAGATTCTGGATGTAGAATACTATTTAGCGTGCTTACAAGTAGTTGTTCTTCTTTCTTTGAGCTAGTACGTGTCACCGAATTGACGAAATATTCGCTGCTCTGAGCGTTCTTATCATTCACTAGGTCTTTATCTTGTTTCATCATAGCAATCCTTCCCCATATAGCTTTAGGGTTAGATGCTTCCAGCTTTTACCTGATTTAATATCCTTTATTGTTTGCCTCGATATAGAGTACTTCCCAGCCAACTCGGCAATATCTTCATCTGACTTGAGTATTTCAATAGCCTGTGCCTCGGAGAGTTTGTGCATGCCATGCTTTTCACCTCTGTTATCAAACAGTGAGGTTTTGGTAGCATGGTTCATATTGCCTTGATGAGATACCCACTCAAGGTTACTGTTGGAGTTATTAGTCTTATCACCATCTTTATGGTTGATTTCCATGAAGAGCCGACGACCTTGGAATGCGTCTATTACAAGACGATGTACTTGCCACGTTTTGCGCTTGCCTTTGACCGATAAGGCAACAGAGCGGTAGCCTTTCGTATCCGCTTGTCTTAAAATACGCTTGCTACTTCCTCTGCGACCTCCGAGAGAGCAAACACGGCCACTGTCACTTACTTCGTAGTAGCCCTCGTAGTCTTCGACGGGGAGCCATAGTTCGTTACTCTCTTTCATCGCTAGCCTCCAGCTCAAGTATTGCTCTGGCAAGTATGCCTATGTGGCCACTCTGGACAGCCATTAGGGTTAGCAATCTTCTAGTATTCTCTTTCATCACTGGTCTCCGATTTAGTTAGCTCATCGCGTGAAGGGAAAAACCAGCTCTCATGATGGATATTACTGTTAAATACCTGTTCTTCTAACTTCTTGATACGTTCTTCAAGTTTTTGATACTTATTTTTTGATACAAACATATGCAATCTCCTTATATTCGATGCTTATACTTTAACTTCTTGCCATCAGTCTTCTCTCGATGATGTGAGCGGCAAAGGTACTGAACATTCTTAACGTCGTAGCGTAAGCCTGGATTAGAGCCGCGCTCTTTGACATGGTCAACGTCTAACGGGTCACGTATAGCGCAGTGCTTTTGGTTGCAGATACGGCCGTACCGTTTATCTAAGTAGGGCTTTGCTACCTTGTCCCGAAACGCCTCCCATAACTTGGCATGCTTGCCGCGCTGTGAGATAGGCTTGCGCTTCTTGAGAGTACAGAAAGTCTGGTAGTGGTAGTTGCTACCACAGTTGGTGCAGATTACTTGCTTTGCCATACTTTCGTACTTTCTTTGAACTCTATATATTGCTCTTGTAGCCACCATGCGCCCTCTACAGCCTTTCCAAGCAGCCAGATGAGTATAGACACGCCTGCGATAGTAAACGCCAGTGCAGCAAGCAGGAAGAGGGTGAGGAGGGTGGAGAGCTGGAGGGTTATGGTGAGATAGTTAATCATGAGAGTATCCTTTCAAATACCGCTTGTATTACATTCGTAGTCACTGCGTTCCCGCACATTTTGTATCGTTGTGTATCGCTGACTACCACTCCCATAGCGTCGTACTTCGTCCAGTTATCAGGGAACGCCTGTAACCTCTCACACTCAAGTGGTGTTAGCCTGCGTAGTTTCATACCGTCATATACGCCATGCCTGTCCTGAGTATTGACAGTTAATGATGGCTCACCGTCCTCCTTCATGCGACGCCCGTTTTGACGTTTTTCTAATCGGTCTGGGGTGATGACTGCGCGGGCGACTTTCTTCTGCTTTTCACCGATATAGCCACCGTTTGCTTGTGCTGGGGCATATCGTGTTGTGAGTGTTGGTAGGACAATATCCTGTTGGCTATTCTCTCCGATAGGAAATACTTCGGGTCGGGGTGTTCCTCTAAGATGTCCGACAATGATAACGCGCTCTCGGTTTTGGGGGACGCCGAAATCTTTGCTGTTAAGCACTTGCCATTGACAGTCATACCCCAGCTCATCAAGCGTGGCGATGATGGTAGTAAATGTCCGCCCTTGGTCGTGAGATAGCAAGCCTTTGACGTTCTCAAAGACAAATAGGCGTGGCTGTTTTTCCCTAAGAATCCGTGCGAGGTCAAAAAAGAGCGTACCTCTTGTATCTTGGAAGCCTCGTCGCTTTCCTGCGATGCTAAACGCTTGGCAAGGAAAGCCGCCGACGAGGCAGTCAAAATCGGGTAGTTCTTTTTCGTTAATCTTTGTGATGTCGCCATAGTTTTTAACTCCTTTGAAGTGTTTTTCATAAACTGATGTTGCATACTTGTCGATCTCGGAATAACCAATAAAAGTGGCGCTGAGCCCCCTCGCTTGCTGTACGTCGCCAGTATTGTCGGGCTGATCTTGAATAGCGGCAAAATCCCCTTTTGCCTCAAGTAACTTAGTAATAGCATTCTGTATTCCAACTTCGAATCCTCCTATTCCTGTAAATGTACTAAATATTCTCATACCAACCTCCCCTGCGTATCCACCACACCGCTCGTGTTCTGGCGTACCCAGGCGTAGGCTTTGTCGTGGGCTTTCTTTTTCAGGTCTTTGGCGAAGAGTTGGCGAGATAGTAGCTGGATCATGGTTTGCTTGATGGTTTCTGTCTCGGTATTGGCGAGTAAATCTCTGATACGTGTAGTGGTGTTACAGCTGTCGCAGATCACGAAGTCATCACGGAGGCAGTGCCAGTTGTGGAAGTGTTTGGCTATCATTTGGGTGTCTCCAGGAGTTCGGGATTATCGTAGATATTGCCGATGACTTCACCCTCACACTCGGGCCTGTAGTCTTCTGAAAAGGCAAACAGCTCTCCGTCATAGTCAAAGTAGCTATCTAGGAATGATCCGGCAGTGTAGCCACGAGGAAGATTGCCACGCTCTGATGAAATGTGACTTGCGAAGAAGGTACCTGGCTTATAGATCACCTCGTCCCGTATCCAGTCACCATGAAACTCCTTATTGATGGTCGATGGACGCTGAAGGATGTCTCCTTCATAAATCTCCACACCATTCTTGTCTTTGAGTCCGGTGTACTGCATCACCTCAACGTCACCCAATGAAACCCAGTCGCAGTTGCCAATCAAATCTTCTAGCTGTACTAGGTTGTTACCCCGGTCGATTGATATGACTTTGTCTAGAGTTTTCCATTCTTTATGGAGCGCCCTAAACTTAATCTCTCGGCTCATAATCCCTCCTATTTGTTAAATTACCCTCATGTCTACTCATTCGAACCCACCACCCCACCAAGTAAGCCAATAGGCACACACACTGCCTGTAGATACTTAGTGAGGTGGTGGGTTCGACCATATTCACCACGTCACGAATATGGTTTGTATGGAGATGTGGAACCTCACCAGCGGCCATACGGCCAGCCTTACTTTGCAGGACAGCTAACTGTGCCGATGAGGTTCCACGTCTCCGTACAATGTATTGAGCGTATGAGTGCTGCAATGAACTGATTTAATATCTTTAGTCTTCTTTGACTCGGTGTTCAGCAAAGTTCATGAGGTCGAAGAATATCTCGAACTGCCATTGGCCTTCGCCATCATCCCATCGCTCGTAGTAAGCTTGTACAGTAAACATCCCGGTCGCACTCTTAAGGTCATTGTAGTTACCTTTTGGAGTGTTATGGATAATGCTCTTTGCTACGCTGTTCACTAGCTCTGTGATTGTGTCTTGAAGCTTATACACACTAGGTATCCTATCTCCGTAGTCATACCCAAGTGTTTGAAAAATAGCAGAAGCTTTTACTGCTGCTGCTTCGGTGTATTCGCTAACATACAAGCTATCCCAGCCCAATGCTTCGCATACATTTTCTAAATCGTTCGTAATCTTATCATGAACGTCAATCATATGATTCTCCTATCATATTTAGAGTTCATTGCAGCGCTTATACGCTCAATATGTATCAGGTGCACGAAGCTAGAAGTAGCAACCTCAATCCGTTTACTAGTACCGCCGAGGAACGTTTACGCGGAGTATGCTCTCTGTAACGTGCTATACACGGCTTTTACTCCTAGCGTCATACACCCGATAGAGCAGTTTCACGACCTACTCAGGTCTATTCGTAGGCTCACCAAAAGCAACAACGGTGTAAAAAGTTCTTTAATAGTTTGAATTGTTAAAGATTGTGTTGATGCTTTTGGCTTGTCTACCTACTTACTGCGTTAGTTGCCAACGGTGGGAACCGTAATCGGTCTGCTCACATAGTTGTAAAATGATATTTGGTGTGAGTTTGCGGGCAACTGTTACTGTACTTCTTTCAAGTCAGACAAAGCCTTTTTGAGGTCGTCTGTCACCTCGTAAGTAGTGCCGCCGATATTGATGGTCTCTGGCTTTTCAGCTTGATCTACATCGATGCCCGTAATATCTTTGAATACCTCAGCATCAAAGTTAGGCAGCGCCAAAAACTTCTTGCGGTTTTCTTCGTCGGTGTCTTTCCAGAAGTTCGCCCAAGCTTCTTTGTAGCCAAAGGTTCTGAGGTGGCCATTTCGCACATAGAATTCAGGGTCAGCTTTCTTTTCCTCATCAGTCATTTCTGACTCCGAAATCCATTTTGTCAAATAGAACTCTGCAAAATGAGGGTGATTGATTTCATCCCATTTCAAGTCGGTAGGCTTATTAAACATGCGCACCGTGGCCTGGTCTGAATTGAAAATTCCAGACTCACGATTTGTGCTGTTCCCGTAGCCGGAGTTCCAGTCGCCGGAGTTCCAGTCGCCGGAGTTCCAGTAGCCGGAGTTACTGTGGCCGGAGTTACTGTGGCCGGAGTTACTGTGGCCGGAGTTACTGTGGCCGGAGTTACTGTGGCCGGAGTT
>JAPUEE010000022.1 GCA_027492735.1 Candidatus Saccharimonadota bacterium | reverse complement strand
CTTTCGTGTTAGCAGAGACCTGTGTTTTTGATAAACAGTTCCGTGGGCTCTTTTGTTGCAGCCTCCGTACGATACGTACGAGAAGTTCGCGACATCTGAACTTATCGAAAATCTTTTCAAATTTCCTGACATTGTCTTGTTTTTGCAGAAATCGCGGCTCATCCGTATGGTACGGAGGCAGACCTTATCCCGAAGTTACGGTCGCTGTATTGCCGAGTTCCTTAGCAAAGGTTCTCTCGTAAGCCTTAGTCTTCTCGACTCGAGCACCTGTGTTGGTTTGCGGTACGGGCGGCTAAATCCACGCGTATGCCTGCTTTTCTAGTCAGCGCTTTCGGAAGAATCGTCAGCCCGAGGGCTAACTTTTACTCCACACACGTTCCCGTGTGCGTTGAACGGATAAAAACCATGAATCCGCTCCTCCTATCTCGCCGCGAACAGCATACAAAATTTAACCGGTCCAGGAATATTAACCTGGTGTCCATCGCCTACGCTATACGCCTCGGCTTAGGCCCGACTAACCCTGGGACAATTACTGTAGCCCAGGAATCCTTGCTCTTTCGGCCGTGGGGATTCTCACCCCACTTATGGTTACTCATTCCAGCATTCTCACTTCCTAATGCTCCACGGTTCCTCACAGAACCGCTTCTGCGCGATAGGAACGCTCCGCTACCACTTGTAATAAATTACAAATCCATGTCTTCGGTATAACACTTAGCCCCGTTACATCTTCCACGCAAAATCTCTTGACTAGTGAGCTGTTACGCACTCTTTAAATGAATGGCTGCTTCTAAGCCAACATCCTAGCTGTTTAAGAAATTTCACCTTGTTTACCACTTAGTGTTAATTTAGGGACCTTAGACGATGGTCTGGGCTGTTTCCCTTTCGAGCGCCGATCTTAGCACCGACGTTCTGACTGCCATGATTCCACAAACAGTATTCGTAGTTTGTTAAGGGTGGGTAGGATTGCTCCCCCCAGTCCTTTACAGAGCTCTACCCCTGTTTGCTACCACATGACGCTAGCCCTAAAGCTATTTCGCGGAGAACCAGCTATCTCCAAGTTCGATTGGCATTTCACCGCTAACCACAAGTCATCCAAGCACTTTGCAGCGTACCCTGGTTCGGCCCTCCACGACGTGTTACCGTCGCTTCAGCCTGCTCATGGTTAGGTCACCTGGTTTCGGGTCTAATCCTATGTACTAATTCGCCCTATTCAGGCTCGCTTTCACTATGGCTTCGTTATTTAACTTAACCTTGCACATAAAATTAACTCGCTGGATCGTTCTACAAAAAGCACGCCGTCACCCCCGAGGGGGCTCCGACTCCTTGTAGGCACAAAATTTCAGGTTCTATTTCACTCCCCTCCCGGGGTTCTTTTCACCTTTCCGTCACCGTACTAGTTCGCTATCGATCATATACTATATTTAGCCTTGGCAGGTGGTCCTGCCAGATTCAAACAGGGTTTCTCGTGCCCCGTCCTACTCGAGAATACATATATAAGGTCAGCGTCGTTTTCGCATACCTGGCTATCACAGTCTTGGGCCAAGCTTTCCAACTTGTTCTGCTAACCACGCCGATTTCTTACCTTATCCGCTCAATGACAGTTGTCGGTTTTAAAGCCAAATGTTGTACAAAGTACAGCACTTAACTCTAAAATTATGTAAACTCACAACACCCTCTTGGCATTGGCCTGTCAGCCGTACTGTCTTTATTCGTCACCCCGACGTATCGGGATGAAAAATAAAGACAGAACCAAAAAGGTTTGGGCTCTTCCGGTTTCGCTCGCCACTACTCCCAGAATCGTTATTTACTCTCTTTTCCTCGTCCTACTAAGATGTTTCAGTTCAGACGGTTCCCTTTCGCTATGCCTATGAATTCAGCATACGATGCTCACGGCATGACCCGCGGCGGGTTTCCCCATTCGGATATTCCCGGATCAAAGCCTGTTGACGGCTCCCCGAGACTTTTCGCAGTCTTCCACGTCCTTCTTCGGTAGTATATGTCAAGGCATCCGTTTTGTGCCCTTGAGTACCTTTTTATGCATTGACTGAATCGGTAGTCGAATCTTTAAAAAAAGATTAACTGCCGTCAAATCCTTACAAAATTGTCGTGTGAAATCAACAAGTTTTAATAGATTAAAACGTTGTTAACTCCACATCATCATCTTACGATTGAACATAAATTGTTAAGTTGCAGTGACAGCTCTGATGCGTTACGAAAGATATTAAATCCTCATTGTCTCGCATGTTGTGGTAGAGTGCACAACCGAAATCTCTATTTCATTAAAGAATTCTATCTACACTCGTCTATACCGTTAGACATTATAACAAAACCAACTGCACATTGTAAAGGTATTTTTTGCTGTATTTTTAACAGCACCCATCACCTTTCGTCAGAGGTTTCTAATCGAGAAACATTCACAAACTGTCGACCAGTTTACACTATACATCCTAGCGTGTCAATAGATTCGCTGGAAATTATTATCTTATTCATTAGAACTGGATAAAATACTAGCCCGCAATCTATACCGTTACTGGATTGCCGTTTATGTCAATGTTGCCGGATACTTCGGTGAAGCCCTCAGTGGTGCCGCCGATGTTGCCGCGATAAAACAGGTTGCCAATCAGGCGGCGGGTCTCGCCCGGCAAAGGAATAGCATACTCTTTGCCGATAAATACCTCCGCTCCCGTGTCATGCTCTGGCAAGCGTAAGATGTTTTCCTGAATGAGAATACCAGTGTACGGAGTATTTTCGGCGTAGCAGCTAATAGCAGCTGAATTACCATCGCTAATCAGGCAGCGATACAGTGTGACATTGCGGCTACGGATAGATGCACCAGTATTGTGTGAGGTTTCGGTAAACATAAGATCATGGCTCCAGCAGTATTCAGCCCGCACCCCGCCAAAACAATAGATACCGGCGCGCCAACCAGTGAATTCAGTGTAACGGAAGATAATCTGATCCGGTTCGGTTGCTGCTGGGAAATTGATTGTCGCACCGTTTGAGCTGGCATAATTACCTTGGAAAGTACAATGCTCGACTACTAGTCCGGTACAATTGGTTTGCGAGCGCATAGCGTATAGCGCACCAGTGCTGTTGACGTGACAGTTAATGATCGTAACGTCATTAGCATTAACCGTAATGGTACCGGTCGTGCGGTAGCGCTCGACGTGCCAGCGACCACCGTCCATCCAGACACGGCCGTTGCCATTGTTACTCGCCAGCCAGGCGTCAGTGATGGCTAGGTTGCCGGCAACGTCTTGATAGCTAAGATTTGGATCGTGTCCGGTATTGACCTCGTACCAATCTCTGATGTCGCCATTGATGTCACGAGAGGCAAATACACCGGCCCAGTCTCCAGGATCAACCGGTGGCTCACCAGGATCTCCAGGATCAACGCCAATGATAGTGCCAGTGTTGATCGGCTGCAAGACCGGCCCCACCGGATTGGCAATGTGCCACAATGGATGTACAGGCTCCGGTGGTTCTTCGCCCTCGCTGTAAGGTCCAATCAAGCCCGTCGGGGCATCGTCTATCGCCAAGCTATCAAACCACGCGTGTCCCGTGTTCGGGCTGATCACCGGGTTATTGATCTTACCCATACGCACGCAGACGATATCGGCCGTAGTGGTAGCCGTAGACGTGCTAAATGTCTGCACTGGCGTAGTGGATTCACCTACATAGTAGGCACCGTTTATACTGGCATTACCTCCAGTATCGCACTGGACGCGGGCCTCGATGCGATACCATGTATTCACTTCTAACGTGTTCGTTGCCGTAAATACCGAAGTCACGCCGTTACTGAACACTCGTAGCCTTCCGGCCGAGTTTCGCGTTATACGCACAGCAGTGGTGCCGTTGTCATTAGCAGTAGTGCTGTTGCCAACACGCAGCTCTGACGAGTCATTACCACTTAGTTCATCAACATACATATAGTAGCGTACCGCCACGTCCGTAGCAGCGGCAGGCAGATTGACTTGCACATACTGCCCGCTGCCACCATAGTCCATGCGTAGCGACGTCGTGCCGTGGCCGGCATGAGCCGTATCAGCGACAATACTACCGGTCGTGGGAGTATCGATGACGTACGGTTGCCCATTGGTACCGTTTTCGAATGTATAGCTATACCGCGCCATGGCTTAGCCCTAGGTATCTATCCTTAGCAGCCTGTCACCGGTGATTGCCCAAGCCGGCACCGTAGCGTCTACGGGATTGACACATTGCATAATCAGATCGGTGCGGGCTGTAGGTCGTGCCGAGACAACGCTACCTGCATATCGCCAATCAGTACCATCATAGATAACATCAAAGGTAGTACCGGGTACAGCACGCTCAAGCCCAAAGGTACCGCTCGTGATCTCTACTGCACTGTGAACGTGTGACACGGCTGCCTTGCCATCCAGTTCGTCCCGTAGTCCGTCTATACCCTCAATAGTCGTAGCGCCAGGTACTCCAGCTGGTCCTGTGGCGCCTATCGGGCCAGTAGCACCAGTAGCACCTGGGTTGCCATTAGATCCAGGTGTACCAGAAGCACCTGTAGCTCCAGCGACACCTGGCGTACCGGATGGCCCGGTAGCACCGGTTAGTCCTTGAAGACCAGTTGGGCCAGTGGCTCCCGGTGTGCCACCGCCTGAGTTTAGTTTAGATTGTACAGTGGAATCGAGTTTGTCTTCAGTGATAGTAGCGGGTTGAATAGTGCTTGTAGTAATAGCATTAGGGGCAAGATTGTTTGCAGTGATAATACTGTCTTTTAGCGTACCATCAGTCTTGTGAACAGCAGAGAGGTAATCGTTCAGTATTTGACCCCATTGGCCTTCATCGGAACCCGGTGTGGGAAGTCTGGTCATAGGTGTTATACGCCTCCTTGCTCTGCTACCTAGAGAGCTATAAATTGTTATAGCTTATAATGTACCATACCCCCCCCCCATGGTGTCAAGAGAACAACAAAGTACAAAGCGTCAGTAAGTAACTGTTTCTTTTAGAACTAAATCCTGATGTTTTTCTCCGAAAACATACGCTATATTCTTGCGCTCTACGACAATAGGCCAGCCTTCTACCCTGGCTTGCTCAAACAGGCCCTCTGACGGGTTAAAGGCGATCGGATTATCGACAACTTCGAGCAAGCTGGCATCACCATCACTGTCACCTATAGCATAGCTGTCAGTCCAGGACAGCTCGTGTTCGTTAACGAGTTGTTTCAATATATCCAGTTTGCGCCCTATAGTCATAACCTCGGTCTTGCCAGTAAATGTATTACCTTGGCGTTCGTATTTTGATCCTACCACTAGATCAAAGCCGTACACTTTACCGAATCGATCTATCAATTCCTGTTGAGACCCGGTAATAGCGATGATGCAATACCCTCGCGACTTCAAGTCCTTTAATAACGTCCTCGTATAATAATATGTTTTGTGCGCACTGTTTTCGACCACCACATTACAAGCCGTCTCAAAATCATCAACTGATATTTTCGGCAGATTCTCGACCATCGTCCCGATAACGACTTTTTCGTAATTATCAAAAGATATCTCTCCGCCACGCCAGCTATTCCAAGCGTCGCCCAGTTCAGTTGCCGCACTAGCCGGCAATTTACCGTCTAACGCCAAATATTCGACTAATTCATGGTATAGTTGCCATCTATAAAGGGTGCCGTCTATATCAAAAATTGCAAATTTCTTCATAAAAATAATTTCTGGTGGGCGATCCAGGACTTGAACCTGGGACCTCGTCATTATCAGTGACGCGCTCTAACCAGCTGAGCTAATCGCCCGTATACCCATTGTATTTACACTTATGAACAACTAGGACAGCTGGTTAGAGTGCCGCGCATTTTTAACGCTGACGGCTCCCCATCTGAGCTAATCGCCCGTATTCTGGTGGAGATACAGGGACTCGAACCCTGGACCCCCTGCTTGCAAAGCAGGTGCTCTAGCCAACTGAGCTATATCCCCAAAACGAATACAGCGACTATTGTAGCTAATTTTGTGTGTGAACACAAGTAGTTATCTATGTATACGTGTTCCCGCTTTGCCCTCTAGCGCTGCCCTCGCCTGTTCGATTGATGTTATTATTGCAACATTTTCAGGGCGATACTCGACAAATTCAACTGCCGCTTGCACTTTTGGCAACATCGATCCTGGGGCAAATTCGCCAGCCTCAGCATACCGTTTTAGCTCAGAGACACCGACATCCGTCAGCGCTGTTTCGTGATCAGTCTTATATCCAATAGTCACCGCATCAACCGCTGTTAGTATCAACAAGACTGAGGCCTCTACAATTTGACCTAGCAAAGAGGCAGCAAAGTCTTTATCGATAACTCCATCTACCCCTGTCAAATCACCGTTTTTATTGAGTACTGGCACTCCGCCACCACCCGCCGCTACGACAAGTATACCTCTGTCGGCAAGCCCTTTGATAACTCGTCTCTCAACGATATCTGCCGGTCTCGGCGATGGTACAACGCGCCGCCAACCACGACCAGCATCTTCTTTGACTGTCCAACCTCTCGTACTAGCAAGCTCTCGAGCTGTCGATTCATCATAAAAAGGTCCGATGGGTTTGGAAGGACTCTCGAATGCCGGATCATCGCTAGAAACAACTGTCTGAGTGATAACTGTAGCCACATCTTTATCGATATGACGAGACCTCAGTTCATCGCCGATAGCTTGCTGTAGCCAGTAGCCAATCTGCCCCTGACTCATAGCGCCATCGGTTTCGAGTGGCATAGAAGGTGCTTCTTTTGTAGATCCGGCCTCTTCATGAAGTAGGATTGCCCCCACCTGCGGCCCATTACCATGACCAATAATGAGATCATGGCCGTCCTCTACGAGATCAACGATTTTTTGCGCAGTGAACGAGGCTACTGCCTTTTGTTCATCTGCTGTCGCAGCGCCGTTAATCTGCAGAGCATTTCCGCCCAGTGCTATGACAATCCTTTGCTTCATGACTTTTACCCTTTCACTAATATTAGAGAGCTGCCGCAACTGCTATAACAGCTATACTGATAACGGCCAGTATAGCGAAAAGTGGCCACGACACACGTAGATATTTACCGTACGACACCTTCGCGAGAGCCAATCCGCCCATCAAGGCACCAACTGTTGGCGCAATCATATTGATTAGGCCTGATGAGGTCTGGAAAGCTGTTACCATCAAACTACGATCGATGTTCGCAAAATCTGCCAGTGGAGCCAATATCGGCATCGTAACTGTTGCCAGACCTGACGTTGATGGTATCAAAACTGACAAAGGCAGATAAAAGACATAGGCCAGAGCACCAAACACAGAACTTTGAAGACCACTGAGCCCAGCCTCTCCCCAGTGAATTATCGTATCTGCAATCATACCGTCACTCATGATGACCGATATACCACGAGATACAGCAATGATGAGCGCCACCCCTAGTAGATCTTTTGCACCGTTGACGAACGTTTCCGTAAAATCGCTCTCTTTCATTCGGTAAATAACCGCGATGATAATAGATGACAATAGGAATAGCGAAGCGATTTCACCAAACCACCAGTCTCCAAACGGAATGATGTGACCCAAGAATGGACCAACAAACGGTACGGTATAGAGCCATTTAACTGCATCTTCAAATATAGTGATGTTAAATTTACTAGCCCATGGGATAACCGTCAAGATCATAACAAAGAACGTCAACCCAAACACCCATACTACTAGTTTGCGCTTTTTATTGTATTGCGGAGAACGAACTGCTTCGGTTGCCGCACGGTCAGCTAGGTATTCTTTGCATTCTTTGCTCTGATGAGTGCCGTGGACTTCGCACATCACCGCTAGCTCTTCGTTGCAACGCTTGACCTTTGCAGCATAATGCATCGTAAACCATATGCCGGCCACTAGAGATAGCACCAGTATGATGAGTCGCTCAACGATACCATCACCGATTGAAACGCCAGCAAATCCACTCGCTATCCCTGTAGAGAAAGGATTTACCGTAGAGCCGATAACACCAATAATTGAGCCAAAAACGATCACCATAACCGCTGTCATGCCGTTATAGCCAGCCGCTACAACCAGAGGTATAATCAATGGATAAAATGCAATAGTTTCTTCTTGCATACCGTAGGTAGTACCACCAATCGCAAACAGTGTCATCAGGATAGGAATAATCATCTTTTCCTTGCCACGTAGTTTGCGAATAACCTTTCCTAGACCGGCATCGAGCGCCCCAGTTTTTGCCTGGACTGCCAGGAATCCACCGATAACTAACACAAAAATTACCACGTCACTGGCATCCAAGAACCCTTTGATAGGTGCCTGTAACACCTCCCATAATCCCTGCCTAACATCTGTGGTAGTTTTCTCACCAGTTTCCGCATCCACCGTTGTAGTCGACTTGTCGACTTGTTGATACGTGCCAGCAATCGGGGTGGCATCTTCGCCATCAGTAACTTTGTATTGTCCCGACGGAATGATCCACGTCAACGCTGCCATCACCGCTATAATTATAAATAATAGCGTTAGGGCCGATGGAAAACGCAGACGACTAAAAAACTTTCGTTTGCGTTTGAGCGCTTTTTTGCCCTCTACCGAATCAGTTTTTTCCATAACCTCTCCTTTAAAATATATCAATTATGTTGTTATCACTTTTTTTATCTCTACAACTCTGCTTTGCTATACTCTCCTTTTGGTTACTGTTATAACGTTAAAGCGATGAGAGCTTTAATGGTATGCATTCGATTTTCAGATAGGTCGAACACTAGAGAGTGCGGACCACGAAACACCTCGTCACTGACCTCCATAGAGTCTAAACCAAATTTGTCGTGAATATCAGCACCAATAACTGTATTGGTATCATGAAATGCCGGTAAACAGTGTAAAAACTTGACATCTGGATTATGGGTAGCTTCTATGACCCTCTGGTTTACCTGATAGTTTCGGAGCAATTCAATGCGTTCAGCAAACTTGTCCTCCTCACCCATTGAGACCCAAACATCTGTATAGATCACATCTGCACCTTCGACAGCCGATAATAGATCATCACTAAAATTAATACTGGCGCTAGATTCTGCAGCAAATCTCTCAGCTTCGTTAATCAGATCTTCGCTAGGACGCAATTCGACTGGGCTAGCAATGGTAAAATTCATACCAACCTTGCTCGCACCAATCATCAGACTATTTGCTGTATTATTTCGACCATCACCTACGTACACCATTTTCGTTTTATGGAGAGGCTTAACAGACTCCTCGATAGTAAAGAAATCGGCTAATACCTGGGTCGGATGAAAGAAGTCAGTCAACCCATTCCAGACCGGCACCCCGCTATGTGTAGCCAGATCTACTACCGTTTGATGGGCATATCCTCGGAACTCTATACCATCAAACATACGGCCCAAAACTTTTGCTGTATCCTCTGTGGATTCCTTTTTGCCAAACTGCGTATCACCCTGCCCCAAATATGTCGGGTGAATACCTAGATCAGTCGCTGCAACTTCAAAAGCACACCGTGTACGCGTAGACGTCTTTTCAAACAGCAATGCAATTGACTTGCCATTTAGTGTCGCATGCGGAATACCAGCCTGTTTCATCTGTTTGTATTCTCTAGCGGTTGCCAGCAATAATTCAATTTCTTCTTTGCTGTAATCTTCTAGGGTTAGTAGTGAACGACCCCGTAAATTAAGTGCCATTATATATCCTCCCGCCATAGTGGCATGCTCATACAACGTGGACCACCACGTCCTCGACCAAGCTCTGCACCAGGTATTTCGAGTACTTCTAGTCCGTGTTGGCGCATCAGATTATTAGAGACATAGTTGCGATCATAGGTAACTACTACACCAGGTGCAATAGCTAGTGTATTGCTGCCGTCGTTCCACTGCTCTCGCTCACTAGCAATTTTGTCATGATCACCAGTAGGCAGTAAATCGATATCATTACGACCTAGAACTTCACGCATAACATCGAGCAAATTCTCACGATGCTCAACATGTAACGATCCGTCATCGCGGCGCGTCAATATAAAGATATTCATCTTGCCTAGTCGATCCATAATACCGGGAAAGACGGTGAATTTATTGTAATCAACCATAGTGAGAACTGTGTCAAGGTGCATCAGAGCATGTGATTTTGGAATCTCTAGAGCAACAACGCGTTTGAATCCACCATCTGCTAGGAGCCTCGTGGCTATTTTTTCTACCGCCCCCGGCTCAGTACGCTGGCTCAGACCGATAGCAAATGTTTCATTGCTCCAGACCTGCTCGTCACCACCTTCGACAGACCAACGATTGTCACGATCGTACCAGACAGGTACATTGGCACTCGAGAACCGTGGATTATGACGCAGGATATATTTCATGAATAAACTCTCGCGACGCCTAGCTGGATAGTGCATGTGGTTAACAGTCATACCATTCCCAATTGACGCAGCATAGTCACGAGAAAAATACAAATTAGGCATTGGATTGAGATAAAACGGATAATCACTATCCGCTGATACCATCTCTTCTAATGAAGTTGAGTTCTCGGTAGCGATTTTAACCTCATCCTTGCGCACGCCAGCCATAATCTTAGAAACCATCTGCTGCGTATCCATAGATAACAGATAATTTCGCAGAGCATCTGTTATTCGTCTATCAGATTGTTTTGAGCTATGGAGCATATCACGAACAAACTCTTCTTTTACTCCCTGATCAGATAAAGCACCGGCAGCCAGCTGATCATAGTATAGAACATCGACACCACGATTGCGTAATAGATTCGCAAATGCATCGTGCTCCTCCTGAGCTACTTTCAGGTAAGGAATATCATCAAATAAAAGCTCCGTTAGAGTGTCTGGAGTCAAGTTCTCCAATTCCGCTCCCGGCCGGTGCAAGATCACCGTTTTTAACGCACCAATCTCGCTATATACCCTAATTGGAGATTGATTATTCATTGTTTGATCATCCATAGCGCCCTCCCTCTCTGGATAAATTTTTTGCTCAAGCAACAACCCTATTGTACGCGCTTGCTGAAAAATAAGCAATGCGCTATTCAGGTAATTTTCATGTTATTATTTTATACCGATAGCACAGCAACAACCCAGCCAATGACAGCTCCGATAACACTGCCGACGGCGACCTCTATACCACGATGGCCTCTAGTGAAATAGGGTTTTCGCAATTTACTCGCAGGTTTTTTGCTCAAGAGTTTGCTGACCTCTGCTTCGAGTTTAGCGTCGTGCTCTATGATTTTGCGCAGAACCTCACCTTGTTCACCAACGGCCCGCCTAACATGCATAGCATCATACATGACAATAGCAGCAAAACCAGCAGCTAGCCCAAACAGAGCAGATCCAAAGCCGTGCAGCATACCTATAGTGACAGCTAGTGCCGTGACATTGGCGCTATGTGAACTAGGCATACCGCCTGATTTAAAGAATTCACGCCAACGGAATTCCCGATATTTGACTATAACGCCAACTATCTTTGCACCCTCCGTTACCAGATATGCTAAACCAAACGATATTAGATAGGGCGATAACGCCGCACCAATGTCTGTGTGCAACATTAGCTGTCCTCTTTCGCGTCATCATCCTCACTGAGCTCTTTTGTCTGTTCCGGTATGAGACCAACGGAGGCTACACTGTCGCTATCAGCTAATCGCATGATACGAACCCCTTGGGTCGCCCTACCGAGAAGTGGAATGTCTTTCAAGGCTACTCTAATTGTCTGACCGCCTGCCGATATGGCAATGATCTCACTCGCGTCGTTATCGAGAGATTTAACAGTAATCAAATTACCAGTTTTACCACTCACAACAGCCGCCTTGATACCGATACCTCCGCGGCGATGTGATGGGAAGTTTGCCACCTTCGTCATCTTGCCATAGCCATTTTCGCTCAACAATAGGAGATTTTTGCCTTCTTCGGCTAGATCCATGCCGACAACACTATCGCCAGGACGTAACCTAATGCCACGCACACCGCGAGCTGATCGCCCCATCGGTCGTGCATCCTGCTCGCTAAACCTAATCGCTTGTCCAAAAGATGTAGATATTACAACGTCTTCTGTACCGCTCGATCGTTTAACCCAACGTAATTCGTCGCCATCATCTAGTTTGATTGCGATCAATCCAGTCTGCCTAATATTGGCATAATCTTTGACTGCCGTCTTCTTGACCGTACCGTTAACTGTTGTCATAAATAGGTAACCGTCGTCATTTGCATCCTTTTCAGATTTGATAATTGATGTAATTTTCTCATCAGGTTGGAGCTGAAGTAGATTAACGGCAGCGACGCCCTTGGCCTGTAGAGACGCAGCCGGGACTTCGTAGGCACGCAACCTAAACACTCTACCTTTGTTGGTAAAGAATGATAGGAAATCGTGCGTATTACAGGTAATGAGCTGATCAACAATATCCGTTTCTTTTGTGGTGACGCCGCGCTTGCCTTTGCCACCACGATTTTGACGACGGTAATCACTCGTCAGAGTTCGTTTGATATAATTTTCAGTTGTTAGCAAAATTACAACATCTTCCTCTGGAATAACGTCCTCTTCGCTCATCTTTCCTATTTCATGATTGATGATTTGCGTACGTCGTTCATCGCCATACTTTTCTTTCATCTCGAGTAGCTCATCGCGGATAATGGCAAGAATTTTCTGCTCATCCGCCAAGATACTCTCTAGCTCTTTAATTAATTTTTGCAGCTCTTTGAGTTCATCCTCAATAGCTTGCCGCTCTAGCCCTGTTAGCTTACGCAACTGCATCGCGAGAATAGCTTGCGCTTGAATTTCGCTGAGCTTGAACGTGGTCATCAACCCATCGCGAGCTGCTTCATATGACTTGCTAGCTCGAATGAGTGCAATCACTGCATCGATATTATCGAGTGCAATCTTGAGACCTTCTAAAATGTGAGCACGCTCACGCGCCTTCTTGAGTTCATATTCTGTACGACGACGCACCACAATTTCACGATGCTTTAGATATTCAGTCAAAATATCCTTTAGGCCGAGAATTCGCGGTTGAATGCCATCGACGAGGGCGAGCATATTATAATGGAAGCTCGTCTGCAAGGCAGTCATTTTGAAGAGCTGGTTCAAAATCTTCTTTGGATAGGCATCTTTCTTTAGCTCGATTACTACTCGAACATTACCGCGAGCTGATTCGTCACGAATATCATAGATTGAGCCAATCTTCTTTTCGTTCACCAAATCAGCCATTCGTTCTTGTAATGTTGCTTTATTTACACCATAAGGAATCTCGGTAACGACAATTTGATGGCGGCCCTTCTTGGCTTCTTCGATTTCAGCTACCGCACGAATGACTACACTGCCACGACCTGTTAGGTAGGCTTGTTTCATTGGTGCGCCGCCGTATACAATACCGCCCGTTGGAAAATCTGGACCCTTAACATAGGTTAGCAAATCATCTGTCGTTGTATTATCTACACCATTATCTATCAAGTGAACGATGGCATCGCACAATTCGCCCAAGTTGTGCGTCGGTATATTAGTCGCCATACCGACAGCGATACCCATTTGACCATTCAATAGCAGTTGCGGCAATTTAGCTGGTAGTACAGTCGGCTCTTTTAATGTACCGTCGTAGTTATCGCGAAAATCTACTGTTTCTTTATCTAGATCAGCCAACAGCTCAGCGCCGACCTTGTGCATACGAGCTTCTGTATAGCGGTTAGCAGCTGGTGGATCACCGTCCATTGAACCGAAGTTACCTTGACCTTCGACGAGGCAGTATCGCATTGTCCAGTTCTGCGCCAAGCGTACCATAGCGTCATAAATAGCACTGTCGCCGTGCGGGTGATATTTACCCATCACGTCACCAACAATACGAGCAGATTTCACAAACTTTGTACCTGGGCGCCAGCCGTTCTTCTCCATCGTATAGAGAATACGGCGATGCACTGGCTTTAATCCATCTCGCACATCAGGTAGGGCGCGATCAATGATAACCGACATAGAATAGCGTAAAAAGCTATTCTCCATAACATCCTCAACTGTACGCAGTTCAACTAGCCTAGAATGATCCTCCTCGAGATTCACTACTTCGCCACGAATGGCTTCGTTATTTTGCTCATTCGTTGTAGTATTTACATCGTTAACTTCGGTAGAATCGTTATTATTATCATTCATATTATCACTATTAGATTCATTATTTGTTGTAATTTTATCATCGTTATCAGCCATATATCCTCCTACACATCCAAATCATCGAGATTAACATCTTTGGCACGCGCCTGAATAAAGCTCTTGCGTAGCTCCACTTCATCACCCATTAGTTTATTGAAAATAGCATCGGCTTTTTCGGCATCGGCTATCTTTACTTGGATCAGGACTCGCTTTTCTGGGTTCATAGTAGTCTCCCAGAGTTGCGTTGCGTCCATCTCACCCAAACCTTTGTAGCGCTTCTGATCAGTATAACCGGCCTGTTTGAATCGTTCCGCTGATTCATCAATCTTGGTGCCGTTGGATTTACGAGCAGCTATCTGTTTATCGAGCAATACATCAAGGTCTGGCTCATCATAGATAAAATCGCTTTCCTTGTTGCCAGATCTGGTCAATTCGAATAGTGGTGGTTTTGCTAGATAGATATGTCCACCTTCGATAACCTCAGTCATATATCGGAAGAAGAACGTCAGGAGTAACGTGGCAATGTGAGATCCGTCAACATCGGCATCGGTCATAATGATGATTCGATTATATCTGAGACCTTTGACATCAAACTGATCACTTATACCGACACCGAGGCCTTTGATGAGAGATACAATTTCATTATTGTTCAACATTCGATCCAGTCGAGCACGTTCGGTGTTGAGTACTTTACCGCGTAACGGCAAAATGGCTTGTGTTCGGCTATCGCGACCAACCTTGGCGCTACCACCAGCCGAGTCGCCCTCTACTATATATAGCTCGCACTCGTCTGGATTACGGCTAGAACAGTCAGCTAATTTTCCAGGGAGTGATGATCCTTCTAGGACACCTTTTCTAATAACGTTCTCACGCGCCGCACGGGCTGCTTTACGAGCACGTGCCGCTAGAATCGCCTTGCCGATAATCTTCTTGGCTGCCGCTGGGTGCTCTTCGAGATAATAAGAATAATATTCATTCGTTACACTCTCTACGTAGCGTCGCACCTCAGGATTTCCCAGTTTATTCTTTGTCTGGCCTTCGAACTGGGGATCCGGTAGTTTCACCAAGATAACTGCGGTTTGACCTTCACGGATATCATCACCGGTAAGATTGTCTTCTTTCTCTTTTAGTAGGCCGTTCTTGCGTGCATAATCATTGATGACTCTCGTCATTGCCGAGCGAAAACCAACTAAGTGCATACCACCCTCAGGGTTGTACACGTTGTTAGCAAACGCCATAACATTCTCAGTGTAGCTATCGTTATATTGCATGGCGATTTCAACCACGCTATCTTCTACCTGTTTCTCTACGTAAAATATCTCGTCTTCTAGGACATCTTTACCAAAATTTAAGTGTTTTACGTATGACTTGATACCACCGTCAAAATAAAATTCATACCTATCGCCTGTACGATAATCATACACCTTGGCCCTCACACCCTTTGTAAGGTACGCCTGATGGCGTAGGTAATCGAGGACCCATCCGTAATCAAACTTGGTAAATTCTTTGAAGATCTTGGTATCAGGGTAAAAAGTAATCCTCGTACCACGAGGCATATCAGTCTTGCCGAGATTCTTTAGATCAGTTTTTGGTTTACCTTCTTCGAATTCAAGCTGATAGAGCTCACCACCATGAGAAACTTCTGCTACAAATTTAGTAGACAATGCGTTCACAACGCTCGAGCCAACACCGTGCAAACCGGACGAGACTTTATAGCCACCACCACCGAACTTTCCGCCGGCGTGCAACACTGTTAGAACCGTCTCAAGCGTAGATTTCCCAGTTTTTGGATGAATATCGACTGGAATACCTCGGCCGTTATCAGTTACACGACAGCCGCCATCCTCGAGTAATTCGATTTTAACCATTGTTCCATAGCCTGCTATTGCTTCGTCAATACAGTTATCGGCTATTTCTTTTATTAAATGATGAACACCGTCATAACCAGTCGAACCAATATACATACCGGGACGCTTGCGTACCGGCTCCAGCCCCTCAAGCACTTGAATCTGACTGGCGTCATAACTATCAGCTGTTTGTTTAGCCATTAATCCCCTCTTCTGCTCAATTTCAACTCTAATATTATACACGCTACGCTGCCACGGGTCAAGAAATGAGTCCTCTCTGTTCCTATAGATACTCTGAATACAAAATTTATAACTCCATACATGAAATACTACAGCTGTGGAAAAGTCATATGATGTAGCTATTGTGTTGAACAATAAGTTTATGCTAAAATTGATCTATTAGGTAACTTAACAGATAAAGAGAATATTTATGTTCAAGAAACTCGTGTCAAATCTGCCATTCAGCCCATCGCTAGTTGGGCAACTTGGGTTTTATGCCCAGCGTCTAAAGAAAGAGGAGGCAATCCGTCGCTTGGGGTTGATCTTTACAGCTTTCGCCCTTGTTATACAGAGTGTCGCTGTATTTAATCCCCCAGAATCGGCTAACGCTGCAGACGGCAACGACATGTGTCCAGGCGTAACAGCTAATGCAGCTGGTGCTAGCAAGATCAAAGCTTGCTACAATAATAACACTCGCCACTTCAAGGACGTCATGAATTATTTTGGCATCAAGAAAGATGATCTATGGAAAGCTCTCGACGGCAGCGCCTCATTTAGAAACACGAGCACCTACAAAGACTGGTATACCTTTGGTCACCAAAAGCGTTTTAGCGATGACAAGAATTTCTCTGACAAAGTAGCTGGTGACCTATGGGCTCGCAAGTGGAATCACAAGAATAACATCGACAACGGTCAGTATGGTTGGAAAGGTAAATCCGGTGATAAAGATTTCATTATTCTCGTCAACTGCGGTAACCTCGCCCTAAAGAAACTAACTAACCCAAGTGCTAAATGTGTGAGCCTCGTAGCATCAAAGAGTGAAATTACCGCGGGAGACTCTATCGTACTCACCGCCAAGGCTTCGACTAGCGGTGGTGCCGATGTTACAAAATACAACTTTGCCCAGAGCGGACCAGAAAATGCTAGCACCTCAGTTAAAACGAGCGCTACCTCTACTACGTGGAATCGAACACTATCAAAAGCCGGAACCTATAAGTTCTCAGTCAATGTAGATACTAATAATGCTGGCAACGGATTAACTTCGAACGGTTGTAAAGTTGAAGTCGTTGTCAAGGAAAAAGTTACCCCCAAAGCAGTATGTGAGGATCTGACGATAACTCCAGCTAGCGGTAAAAAAGGTACTACCTTTAAGATTACTGCCAAGGCTTCAGCCTCAGGCGGAGCTACGATCAACAAATATAACTTCACCGCTACAGGACCTGCTACCTACTCGTGGAGCTCCGCTACCTCTGAGAAAACGAGCACATGGTCATTAACTCCAGAAAAAACTGGTAGCTATGCCGCAAAGGTCTCAGTCGATACCAGTATCGGCGCCAAGACCTCAGACGCCTGTAACGCATCATTTACTGTTACAGATAACTCTAATCCATCTGCTGAATGTAAGTTACTCAGCGTAGAAAAACTTTCTGGAACTCAGTACAAACTCAGCGCTACCGCATCAGTCGTTGATGGCGCAAAAGTCACCGGATACAGCTACGTCATAAAAGATGCTAGCGGCAAAATTGTAAAACAATCCGGCAAAATCGCTCAGGATACCTGGACTGTCGATCTACCAAGCAACACTAGTCTCACTGAAACCGTTACCTACACTGCTATCCTAACAGTACACACCTCAGTTGGCGACAAAACTTCACAAGATTGTGAAAAAGTTATCACCATCCCACCTGTTGATAAATGTGAATACAATCCTGAGCTACCTGCAGATGATGAGAATTGTAAGCCTAACTGTGAAACTAATCCTGATCTAGAAGGCTGCACACCAGAGATCGACCTAGTCAAGACTGCAGTAAACAAGAGTCAGAACGATAAAGATGCTACTACTATCAAAGCTAACGGTGGCGATGTTATTGCCTACACCATTACTATTACTAACTACGGTAAAGTGGCCGGCACAGTAGCTCTCGATGATATTCTCGTCGACACCCTAGAGTACGCTACTCTCACCGACGCTGGTGGTGCAGACTTTGACGAAGCAACTCAGACCCTATCATGGGGTGAGGTCAATGTCGAAGGTGGCGCTAGTACGACTCGCACCTTTGTTGTAACCGTTAACAACCCGGTACCATCTACCGCTCAGAATCATGGCACTCCTGAATCTTATGACTGTGTTATGACCAACGCTGTCGGCGAAGGTGGCGAAGGAACAGTGAGCGTACCAGTCAACTGCCCTGCTGTAAAGGAAGTTGTCGAACAAACAATCGTTAAACAGCTCCCTGCTACAGGTGCTGGCGACAACCTACTATTCGGCGGTATCATAGCAGCAATCGTAGTATTCTTCTACGCTCGCTCTCGTCAGCTCGGTAAAGAGGTTCGTCTGGTACGACGTGAGTTTAACGCAGGAACATTATAAGGCTAGTATAAACACATTTAAGGGAGGGATAAGATAATGGCTGATCATGAAAAACTGGGTGGCAATCAAATCGAAAATTTGAACACGCTCAGTGAAAATGCCGACAAACATGCCGAAGCACTACGTAGTCGACTAGAGAAAGAACAATCTATGGAAAATCGTGCTGAGAAGCGCGAGAATGCCAAACACGAAGTCGAAGCAGCTTTCGAAGCCGTCGGCGGCAAGAAAGGTAATGTCGTAGCGCAGCCACGACAGTCGGTTCCAGCAGCCAAGCCAATCAAAAAGGCTACCAAGTCACAGAAAAAGACTGAGTACAAAAAGACTCTCAAATCGATCCAAAAGAATATGAACCCTGCCGAAAAAACCTTTAGCAAGGTCATTCATAATCCAGTCGTCGAGAAAACGAGTGAAGTCGCTGGTGCGACTGTAGCACGTCCAGCTGCCCTACTAGCCGGCAGCGTAGCCGCTCTCGTTATAACCTCTATAGTGTACGTCATAGCAGATCATTATGGCTATAGACTATCGGGTAGCGAATGGATCGCAACCTTTATCCTAGGTTGGTTGATTGGGTTAATTGTTGATTGGGTACGTGTCGCTCTACTCGGCAAAAAAGCTGGCCCAGCATAGATACATAGAATCTCACAACAAAACTCGCCCTCACATAAGGGCGAGTTTTTATAGCCACAATCCCACCTATTACCGAAAGCTATTTATTATGAATGTTACCCTGGAGATCGATAAATATCTCGTCTGAACTATCCCCTTGCAGTCTCAGTTCACCAGTACTGGCAGCAGCTTTACTATCCTGCTGGATAATAGTCTTTTCCTGCATCTCGCTGATAGCCTGATTCTTGGCAATACGAAGCTCGCGAGATATCTCAGCCTCAATTGCTGCCTCACTATCGCTATTACTAGGCTGTTTCGTTATGACTAAATCGTTAGTAGGCTTCTCCGGAGTAACTACTGGTGGCTCAATAGGCGTCTCCTCGATTTTCACCCGTTGTGTTTCTGGTAGCGATGCAACACTACCTTGTTGCGCTGGGGGAGTCATATCTTGCACCGTAGGTGCAGATGCAGGCATCGGTGCTTTGCTTGCTACTGCCGGACTTACCGGCTTGATTTGCTGACGTTTAGATAGCCAACTGTCTAGGAAAGACGAACCTGCGCCACCTCCAGACGCTTCAGGAGCGACTGTGCCAGGTGATCCACCAACAGCAGGCACATTGACAGGGTCATTGCTACTAGCAGCCTGTGGCGTGCTCTGATTGCCGCCTGACTTGTTTCCAGGCATCGGAATAGACGAATTACGCATTGCTTCGAGGCGACGCTTTTTGTCCTCTTCTTTGGCTATATCTGCCGACTGGAGACGTTTCGTGATCTCCGCCTCAACCGTTGCCCTATCGCGGCCATACTTGGCAGCAGACAGTCGCTTCAGAGCATCAGCTAGTTGCTGGTTCGGGTGACCCATTGGCGGGATCCAATCCATTGAGAATGGAGCCGACGGCACACCACGGATCAGCACTGACGCAACTGACGTATAGTTAGGCATCTTCATGAGATCCTCAGCCGTAAAGGTTGGCTGGAATTTTTTCACCATCAATTCGGCATCAGTCGTACCGATGCGACCACATATGACTGTACCGACGTTACCGATAATAGCTTCTCGAATTTTGTCGGTTAGCTGTGTCATAAACTGGTTGGCAACGATCAGCGACAACCGATACTTTCGAGCCTCAGAGAGAATCGACTCGAAACTATCCGTCGCGAAGTTCTGGAACTCGTCGACATACAGAGTGAAATCCACACGCTCGTCCTCTGGGATGTTAGCTCGACTCATAGCCGCCTGCTGGAATTTCATGACAAATATCATACCGAGCAGCTGAGCATTCTTTTCGCCGAGCTTACCTTTGCTGAGGTTTACGAGTAGGATTTTCTTGTTATCCATAATATCGCGCAGATCAAAACCACTCTTGGTCTGCCCCAAGATGTTGCGGATTGCTGGCGTCATGAACGGCGCCCATTTACTAACCACCCATGATGTCACCTCACCCGCATCATTGGAGCGCTGCGCGTTTGGCCATTCCTTGGTCCAGAAATCGAGAACGTTCTGATCGGTAATATACGGTATCTTTGATTTGGCAAAATCTGGATCAACTAGGGTCTTCGGAATATCCATAAACGTCGCTGGATTGTTCGGGTCACCCATCAGGAGTAATGCCGCGTATCGCACAATATTCTCCATACGTGGACCAACAATACCGGTATGGCCAGGGTCATACAGACTATAAAGCATACTGATCATCTCAGAGATCAAGAAATCTTGTTCGTCTTTTGATTTGGCCTCAAAGATGTTTAATCCTATTGGATTATCGAGATCACTCGGTGAAAAGTAAATAACGTCTTCTACTCGCTCTTTTGGCACCATCGCAAGCAGCTCTTCGGCCAAGTCACCGTGCGGATCAACCAGCGCAAAGCCTTTACCATCCAGCATGTCTTGGAGAGCCAGATTGTTCTGCAATCCAGATTTACCGGTACCAGTTTGACCGATAACGTAGACATGACGTCGACGGTCGACATCATTGAGGCGAATCGGCTTTTTAACACCACGAAAAACATTGTAGCCCAGCAAGAATCCCTGATCCAATACTTCGGTTGGGCCATCAACCTGTTTGCTCTTTTGGCGCTCAACTTGACTGGACGGGATATTGCTCTGATCTGGTAAATGAAATAGTGTCGCTAACTCAACGGTATTCAAGATATTACTATTTAACTCTGGCGGGAAAAATCTAAATATATATGACGTAACAAACTGCTCTATATTACGTGTTGGCGTAAAGGTAAATCCGTTTTTAGTCGGAGAATCAAACATAGCAAAAGCCGCTATGATATTACTCAGCAGCACCTGAGAGCGTGCTGACGTAGAAGATGACGCAACCACACGCACAAGCACCTCGTAACCAGCATAGCGAGATTTTTCCTCCATTGCTTCAACCTTTGTCTGATCAGTACCGCTCAGAGGCTTGTTCTCACTACTCACTGGCTCACCATTTTTGTCGGTCTTTGTATCTGGTGGTTTCCATAGGACTTCTAGGAGTTGCGAGAAATAATACAATGTAGAGCCATCGCCAAACATCCCTGACTTGCCGCTCGAAGCACCTTTTTTTCCAGCCTTGATATTTTCTACGCGTTTTTCAATTTGCCGCGCCCAGCCTTCTGGTGCAGGGCGGATCAGCACTTGAATCCCTACCCCATCGTCACGATTTGAGGTCGATAGTGCGTTGAGCAGCGCGCGCATAGCATCACGCTTGCTCTCTTGGTAGGTTGCTATCGGAAACTCAAAAGGTTTTTTCAAGGTGAATTCACCTCCGATAGTACCACTAATTTTACCTACGTCGCTAAAAATATTAACAGCTTCGACCTCTTCGAGCCTTGCTGTAGGATAAGCAGCCGAAACGGCTTGTTTAACTGTCTCGAGCAGGACCATCGGCACCACTACGTAATAACGAATCAGGCCCTTGTGAGCTACTAGCTCAAATGATATATGGCGTTGTCCATAAAAACGACTCTTGAACCCTTTGGTTGCCGTAGAGCTAATAACGTTATACATCGTCTGAGCCTGCGATACCGTCTCATCAACCACATCGCGAGAATCACGGCTCCCGGCATCAATGTCTTCGCTGGCCGGAGGTAGATGTATCATCAATGGCACCATCTTTAGTCCTCGCTCATAGTTCTTTTGCTCACGAAAGCTCTTGCGTGACTGCATAAAGATAATCGTGATAACAGCACCAATAATCGCTATAACGATAGCTACTACTACAATAATACCGATAAGATTATCCATCTGATTTAGAGGTTATCGGGCGCCTTTCCCACCTCTTTACCATATCGTTTACGAACATAATCTCGCATCAACTCCGACACTAGTCTGGCTTGTTCATGAGGGTTGTCCTTGGTCGTACTGATTACTTTTTTGGCTTGGTCAACCCATTCTTTTTCTATCAAATCCTCGTCTGCTGCCGCAGTGGGAGTTGAAGCAATAATTGTATTAGTCACAACATTATCATCAGTAACTGGCTGCGGAACTGGCGTTGCAACAGGCAATGCGGAGTCAGGCAGCAGCGGCTGTGGCGTACTCGTACCCGGGCCAGTCTGGAGTTCGGGATTAGGAAGCATTTCCTGATTACCAACTGGTCCAATCTCTGGCATCGTTGGGGCAACTTCAGGAACAGACGGCGCCATATTAGCAGCCATACCACCTATATTTGGGGCCACGTGAGGATAATCCACTCGAGGAGATTGCTGTCTCTCTGGAGTCATATTATTTGATGAATCCATACCTAAAAATTATAGCACAACCATAGGCATTTTAACACTGGTTATACCTTTTTAAATATATAGAAAATGAGTAATGATTCAATAATAATTATGAGAGCAATATCAGTAAAGCCTAGCTCACCGATGGAATTGAGTGATACCAGGAAGATAGGCGCAAGACTCAAAACAGCTGCTATCAGATTCGTTCTTTTTTGATAAACATGCTGTCTGTCATGCTGAATCTGAGCACTAGCCTGTCGAGGCCACAAAGCCCTATAGACGCTCTCTAACATTCTAGCAATCAGAGATAGTGCCGAAAAACTGAAAACATAGATGCTAGCGAATACCACGAGGACGCCCAAGGGCCCGGCATTGCTAGGAGAAAATAAATTCAATAGAAAATACAAACTAGAAATAGATAGTATAGCTGATACCGATAGGACAACAATTGATAGCCGTTGTTTCATCACTACATTCTACCATATAACCATTACTACAAAACGAAATAGTGGGCCGTGCTCCCTCTTAAAGCATCAGTTACCCATAAATAAGATATGGAGAAGAGGCCTTCCGACCAAACTACGAAGTCGTAGCGACATACTCATCCGCCGCAAAATGTATATAACAGGGCGCGAGTCGTAAATGCTTGGCCGGAATGGCCTGATTCACTGACCGCTCCTTTCGGAGCATATCGCGGAGCTGATCTCGCTCAAAGGGTGAAATGTACGCTCGACGCGGTTTTCGGCAGTTAGGTAACATCAGGGCGCAAAGCGTCCAACTCGTCAGAGTTTTTCGCGCGCCATCTGGCGCTACCACTTCCGCCGAAAACAGTATGATTGTGGATTAAACGTCTTATTGGGCTGCGTTTTCGCTTCAATCATATATATCTGGCTACGGAAAAATCAGGTTTCTCTACGTAGCAATCGGTCAGTAATTTTTATAAGGTACGGACTCTTGTTTTTATGTTGCAATTGACTAATGATCTAGTTTTTTAGCAATGTTTATTTTCAAAAGTCTGGCTAAATTGTAGCAAATAGAAGTGCTTATGTCAATAGAAATAATTTATATTTACGTTGTATTTTACACATTATATAATGTTTAACAGATTAAACGTTGTTAATTATATATTAATTGATGTCATAATTACTGTTGTTATTTTATCAATTAGGTGAGAGATTTGCGCAATTTACGCCATCTCAAACTAGACGTCCTTGCAGTATCTAGCGCCATTTTCTAGTCTCGTTTGGACATTAGCATACCGAGCGCCACTCACTGGCGCTGTAGCTGTACCGGCATCACTACATTTACATCCTACCGAAACATAAGCCATGTACATGTAGCTACTGCTCAATGCCAAGCAGGTAGGCTGAGGTACCTCCACATACAACTGTGTCAGTTGGCCTAAATCTGACACCACTACATAGCCAGCGGCAAGCGCTGTAGTATTGGCAGGCATGCTGCCATTATTAGCTACATATTCTTGTATACTGGCCACTACCCTACCGACATCCTGCTTTCTGACATTATCTCGTTGCGATTTTTGCAAGGCTGGTAGGGCTAGGAAGACGGTGAGAAATATAAGCCCGGCTATAGCTAATACCAGAACGACTTCTATGATTGTAAACCCCGGCTCTTTTTTGCCGCTAACTCGTCGTGTATACATCAGCCCACCCTTTCTTTTATCATTTCTAAGTATACTGACCTCCTCATTGAGGTGTCAAGATTGAAAAAATAGCGTCAATAGGTGTATACAGAGTTTTCCACAGGCAAAATACGTGGTAAAAAATACCCTATTATACCTATTTACACAACCGTTTTGGTGTGCTATTATAGAGGTGGTTCATGAATAAAAAATGTATTCACGAGCCGCGCATATATCAAACTAAAACAAACATTATCCTAAACCATAGAACGGTCACTAATTCTCGCAGGTGACCGTTCTTTTTTGCTTTTTACTAGGGTTGAATAAAAAAGCTCCGTCACCGGAGCTTTCCTACTTTTCTATAATGTGAATAATAAAATCTGGTGGAGCTGCCGGCAACTGCCGCCGGGTCCGAATGGTAACCTGCTAGTTATCTACGAAGCCTATTGAATCTCAAGATTCTTGACTGGACGCATGGAGATCCACAAAGATCATCCGGTCAAGCTCACGAAGTATCTCGCCTAGATAGTCCGTGAAAAACTATCTAATAGCACAGCGAAATGAATATAACACCACTACTGTCTATTTCGCGTCAACAGAGTGATGGCTGCCTGATAATTAGGCGGCTAGCGCGTAAGCTTTTGGCGCAAAGATAGACTTTACGTCAGCGGCAAACGCTTGTAAACGTGTTTTTACACTTATTCTGATGGTAAGTAATCAACTGCTCGCAAACTAACCTGTTAAATTCCATCCGTCGAAGCTAATTCAGCCCCACGAACGTTTACTATTATACCACATAACGCCTATCTATCAACAAGGATAGCCGTTATTGGTAAAACAGATAGCAAACTGCTATAATGAGCTAATGATTGCACGAGTTCTCACCGCTGTTCCGATAGGCTTTGACGGCCAGCCCGTAACGGTTGAGTGCGATATCACAAAAGGTCTTCCGGCTTTTGTGATCGTCGGCCTCGCAGACAAAGCTGTCGCCGAGAGCCGAGAACGGGTCAGATCTGCCATTGTCAACTCTGGACTAACCTTCCCCGCAAAACGTATCACTATCAACCTAGCGCCTGCCAGTCTCGCCAAGGAAGGTTCACACCTAGATCTGCCTATAGCTATCAGCATTTTGATATGCAGCGGGCAGTTAAAACAAAAAGATATTGACGGCATTATGGTTGCTGGTGAGCTGTCGCTGAGTGGTGAATTACGCCCAGCGCGTGGAGCGATCCTCATTGCCGAAGCCGCTAAAAAAGCTGGCTGTCGAACAATTATTTTACCGAAACAAAACGCCGCGCAGGCAGCTCTTGTTGATGATATAAATGTTGTCGGAATAACTACGTTTACAGATACAATTATGTATTTATTGGACGAAAAAAACATTACACCCACCTCCCCGAGTCTAGGCTCCAATCTCACGTCAAACTACCCGTCTATCGACGAGATCCGTGGCCAAGAAACAGCCAAAAGAGCGCTCGTTGTAGCCGCTGCAGGCCATCATAATTTATTGTTCACTGGATCTCCAGGCGCCGGCAAGACAATGCTTGCCCGAACCCTACCGGGGCTACTACCCAACCTCGGTCGAGAAGAAATGATTGAGACGACCAAGATTCATTCCCTCGCCGAAGAATTAATCGATGAGCTAGTGCACCATAGACCCTTTAGATCGCCACACCATACGGCTTCATTCGTGTCGCTCATAGGTGGTGGAAACAAAGTGCGACCCGGCGAAGTATCGCTCGCCCATAACGGAGTGCTCTTTCTCGACGAAATTCCCGAGTTTTCTCGCTCATCACTAGAGGCTCTGAGGCAACCGCTCGAGGACCGAATCGTTCACATCTCTCGAGCTAACGGCAAAGTCTCCTATCCGGCTCACTTCATGCTCGTCGCAACGATGAACCCTTGTCCCTGCGGCTACTTTGGTGACGACAAGAAAGCTTGCACCTGTTCGCAACAAATGATTTTGAGCTATCAGAAACGGCTCAGTGGTCCACTTCTTGATCGTATCGATATGACAATTCCCGTGGCTAGAATAGATCGAAGAGACCTATTCGCTGAGAAAACCGCGCAGCGCAATGATCGAGCGAGTGCTTTTCGAGAGTCTATCGCTCACGCTAGAAAGATTCAGATGGCACGCCAATCGAAACCCAACTCGGCCCTCAGCAACAAAGAACTAGAGCGATACGCCCATCTCACTGATGAAACAAAACGCATGCTGTTAGCTGCTTCAGAAAAATTAAATCTCTCAGCGCGTAGTCATTTCAAAATACTAAAAGTAGCCCGCACTATTGCAGATCTCAACAGCCACAAATCGATAGAGGCCTCAGATATGGCTGAGGCATTGCAATATAGACATTGATTACCCCTTGCGTATCCCTGAAAAATTTGCTACAATTATTCCGTTAAAAGTTAATTCAGGTAAGGAGCCATATAGCCAACCAATCGGTGCGAATCAACGGTGAGATCCGCGCTTCGCAGTTACGTGTCATCGGTGCAAGTGGCGAGCAACTCGGGATCATCTCTCGATCAGCCGCCCTCGATGCCGCCCGCGACGCCGGACTTGACCTGGTAGAAATTTCACCCAACGCTGAGCCGCCTGTTGCCAAAATCGTTGACTGGGGTAAATACCAGTATCAAAAGATGAAGGAACAACAGCGCAATAAAAAGAGCGCGCGTACGAGTGAGATCAAGCAGATGAGATTAGGCCTCAAGATCGGTCAAAACGATCTTGATATCAAGCTGCGCAAGGTTCGCAAATTCCTATCTGACGGTGACAAGGTAAAAATCCAGGTCATGTTTAAAGGTCGAGAGATGGCACACCCAGAAATCGGCCGCACTATACTGGATAAAATTTTGGAAAGTCTGTCAGACGTAGCAATCGCCGATCAAAAGGCTATTATGGCTGGTCGTAACCTGAGCGTAATGATAAGGAGTAACCCTAATGCCAAAAATGAAGACGCATAAAGGTACAGCTAAACGTATTAGAACCACTAAAACTGGCAAGATAATGCGTGAAAACGCTGCAACCCATCACAAATTGTCTACGCAGACAAAACGTGGTAAACGAGCCAAAAGTGCCGATAGCCAAATTACTGGCAAGGCCGCAAAGAATATTAGACGCGCAATAGGTGCGTAATTTATCAGAGATAATTATTGCAATTTTAACTACATAGGAGTTTAGAACATGAGAGTAAAACGAGGCGTTACCGCCAGAGCCAAGCACAATAAAGTGCTCAAACAAGCCAAAGGAATGAGCCATAGCCGCACCCGATCATTCCGCCTAGCACAACAAGGCGTCATTCGCGCTTTGCAATATGCTTATCGCGATCGTCGTAACAAAAAGCGCGATTTTCGCAATCTGTGGATCACCCGCATTAATGCAGCCGCTCGCGACAATGGTACTACCTACTCACGACTAATGGCTGGCCTAAAGGCTAACAACATCGACCTTGATCGCAAGATTCTCGCCGACCTCGCAGTTCGCGAACCTGAAGCCTTCGCAGCTATCGTAAAGACCGCTACAAAATAATGTGAGCACTACCTAAAATAGCTCAGGATTATCTGAGTTATTTTTATAGCTAAAAAAAGAACAAGGTGCCAGATCACCGATAAGCCGGGTTCTGTCGTGAACGACCATCTATCTACGACTACTGTTGCCAATAGCCTCTAGCGGGTTATAACGGCCGGTTGGCGAGCAGCCAATGACCCGACCTCCTTGCAGCCGACAGGGTTTACCTCCTCCGCATGTCACCATACGTTGCTGTGCGCTCTTACCGCACTCCTTTCACCCTTACCTCCGAAGAGGCGGTATCGTTTCTGTGGCACTTTCCCTAGGGTCACCCCCGGTCGCCGTTAGCGACTGTCGTTGCTCTATGCTGCCCGGACTTTCCTCTTTTCATACCGCTTTCGCGATATGCCAGCGGTCGTTTAGCAATCTGGCTCCCCTATTATATCAGATATGCGCACGAATCAGGTTTGGCTATCATCGAGAATTTTGTTTACTAACCCATCTGCCATACGGTTATATTCCCTATGAACATGGTGGAATCGTATCTTATCAAAACGTACCATGAGTTTCTTTATTCTATTATAAACCTCTCTAAAATCTGGATTCTTGACAGGAAATAGGCCGTTGAGCTGGTTAACCACCATTAGGCTATCGCTACGAAACTCAACTTTCCTGACATTAATATCCAGGGCTTTCTCTAGTGCAAGCTCAACCGCTCTATATTCGGCCATACCGCTATCACTACGCCCGAGGAATTTACCGCCCTGAGCAACAATATTTTGATTTTGATCCATAATAATAAACGCCGAGGCAGATGGCCCAGGATTTCCTCTCGACCCTCCATCAGAATAGATGACCATCGTGACATCATGCTCTTCGCTATCATCTATAACTATACCCTTGCCGGAACTACGTTCGGCATTCATATATAGTAGAACTTCTGTCGAGCTTGTGATACGATCTCGTTGTATATCTGACAACGATTTCCAGATATAATGATCGTATTCGTCATCTAAACTGATTCGAGGAGTCTGTTCGGATAGTCTCACCTCGTATAATATAAAAATATATTGTAGCTCCCTGTCTTCGGGATCTATATAACTAATTACATCGTGTAAATACGCAGTCTCAGGGTAAATACCGACATGAATCTGCAGTGATCGTTTTAGAGCATCAATTGGCTGTTCGCCTTTGTGTATCGATCCGCCAGGTAGTTCATACAAGCCATCGATTGACGGCCGTCCACCAGAACGTCGAATCAGCAGCACCCTGTTTCGCTGTGGTATGATAGCTCTGACTACAACTTTCTGTTTCATAAATCCCACCGTATATAATTACTAAATGCCCTGCGTTGCAGATAGAATTTCCTTGACCAAGCAAGGGGGTGCCCGCATCAATCGGCCACGGCCGAATGCAATATTGAGCTCCCATTCTACGATTCGTTGGAAATCATATGCAGCCGCAGGGCAACTCTATTATAACACTCCTGCGCCTATATAGGCAAAACCGCTATAAACAATTTCAGTATAAAATCTATGATCGTACTCAGAATATTTCCTATCAAACCGCTGGCCAGTAACACTATAGCAAACACGATCACTACTCCCATATTCTCTATAGCTTGCATCACTTTTTGTACTGGCTCCGGCGCAATAGCATAGAGCAATCGCGACCCATCGAGCGGTGGAATCGGTAGCATGTTGAAGGCGAAAAAGCCCAAGTTCACCATAATACCAGCGCCCAAGAACGTCGACATGGTGTCATTCGCCATAAAAATCGTGTCTCCCGCAATAGTAATATAGCCACCGAAGTAGGCTATAACGAAGAATAAAAATGCTAGCACTAGGTTAGTTAGCGGTCCCGCAACTCCTACCAGAGCAGCGCCCCATTCGCCGCCCTTGACCCTGTCAGGTCGAAACGGTACTGGTTTAGCGCCACCAAATATCGGTGTACTATGCGTGACGCCATTCATAATAACGAGCAAGGCCGGCAACGCAATTGTCAGTATAGGATCGATATGTTTAATGGGATTGAGCGTCAGACGACCATTCTCTTTGGCGGTATTGTCACCGAGCCAATAGGCAGTTAATCCATGCATCAACTCATGGAGCACCATCGACCCAAATACCACTGCTAGCACTATCCCTAAATAGGTGAAATCAATATCCATTACCCTATTGTACCAAATCTACCCGCCATTTCGCTAGGCAGCACTTGACCAAAAGAGATAAAACATATATAATGTATCGGAGTTTCTGAAAAAAAGGAGTAACTAACATGGCATCACGATGCGATATTACAGGCAAAGGCAAGCAGTTTGGCAATAATGTCAGCTTTTCTATGCGCCATACAAAACGAGTCTTCAAGCCAAATCTACAGAAGAAGACTTTTGTTATCAATGGCAAGAAAGTTACCTTGACTGTAGCAACCAGCACTATCCGTACCCTCAAGAAAAAAGGGTTCGCAGCACAGACCGCAGCACCAGTTGCTTCGAAATAATACACGCTGTCAAATAAAATATCGCCTCTCGTTCAAGGAAGCGATATTTTTATAGAGCAATAACGCCTAGGCTGTACGGGCCAGCTCTATAACAGTCAATGATTCTGGTAGACTACCAAGACCCTTGGCCTTGAATATGTTAGCTTTCTCATGATTGCCGCCCATAGATTTGATAAATTCATCAACTGGCTCCTGCGGCACCTCATATTTAATGTGCGAATCGGCAAAATGAGTTGGTATGACTACTTTTGGAGTAATCTGCCTCACTATAGTTGCTGCATCGCGGGCATCTAATGTGTATCCGCCGCCGCCAACAGGTACAACAGCGACATCAATTATGCCCAGCTCTTCTAGATCATCATCGTCGAGTGGCGCATCAGTATGACCAATTACGGCAACTCTGATTCCATCACATTCTAGTCTATACATAGTTGCGTTCTTACCTGCCTCATCTGTGTGAAGATGAACAGCAATACCTTTGATCGAAATATCATTGTGTTCATACTCGCCAGGCATATCAACCAAGAAGCCCTTTTGCTTTTCAGCCCACGAATTATTTTTAGTTAGCAGTACGATGGTTTCAGGATTACTGACTTCTTTGACAGATGACTCTGATGTAGGGTCTACAACAATTATTGTCTTCTTGTACTTTATTACCACACAGTTTTCGCCACGATATTCAATATCCATTTATTAGCCTTTCTTTTACCTATTATCCGAATCTTTATGAGACGTATCCGCAGATAGTAAATCTTGTGCGTCTATCACGATCTCCTTTTTGCAATTGAGCAAATCAGTAATAAAACGATCTTTTACACTCAGTCGATAATAAAAATCATTAAAACTCATAGCGGTATAGGACAAGCTAGTTCCATTCTCGCGTTCAAGAGATTTCATGAGATTCTTTAGCTTTATCGTACTAATATCATCTCCAGCAATCAACACATCGATATCGCTGTCCGAACCATGGACTAACTTACCCGCGAAAACTGCTAGCTTGACATCACCGAGAGCCGTAAGTTTCTTTGCCCAAGCCTTGACCGATACTTTGGTATCGCTAGCAACGGCCTGGTCATTAGAAAACATCGTTTTTAGCGGCTCGTAGAATTTATAGCCAGTGTCGACTTCATAATATAATTTATTATCGACGGTGTCACCTTTTATTATGCCCACGCTCACCAAATTAGCCAGTTCACGGCGAACACTGTTAATCTGCTCTCCGATGTCGCGAGTGATCTCCCGAACATAAAAGGCCCTGCCTGTATTGTTTAGAAACAGATTAAGTAACTTGATACGTGTTTTTGAACCAAATAATGAGTCTATCATGCGTTTTTCCTCTGTTAAATATTATATCACACTGCAACCGATTATAAGAATTTTTGTATTCAAGACTGACGCAGAATATTTGCAATATAGTCATATGACTGGTCAAGAGGTAACCATGCAATATAGTCATTGCGTCTGAACCAGGTCAGCTGTTTTTTAACGAGTTGCCTATCGACTGTTATGATGCGATCAATCAGTTGCTGCTGGGTGGTAATTTCACCACGTAAAAACTTTTGGACTTCGCCATACGAATTACTATGAAAGATCAGCTGATCTCCATAGGCAGCTATCAAATTCTGCACCTCCTCTATGAGTCCTGCCGCTATCATCTCCTCAGCCCGCAATCGAATTCTCGTCTCTAGTATTTCTTTATCTGTTGTTATTCCAACAACGATAGCATTATCTACTGGTTGTGTTAGGCGCTTTCGATTGACCCGGCCCTGCTCTAGCACTCGGATTAAATGACGCTTGTTTTTATCATTAGACGGTACTTCTAATTGTTGTTTTTTTATCATCATTATCAGATCATCGATAGTCTTTTCTTGTAATTCTTTGCGCACACCATGATCTATTGATTGTGGGGTGATTTCATAATCAAACACAATACTATCAACGTACAAACCCGAACCGCCGACGAGAAACGGCACATTGCCTCGATGACAGATATCAGCTATTTTTTGTTTAGCAAGTTGTTGAAAATTCCACAACGTAAACTCTTCATCAGGATCAACGACATCAATCAAATGATGTGGCACTCCATCCATTTCCTCTATCGTTGGCTTGGCTGTACCTATCGTCATACCCCGATAAATGGTCCGGGAATCAGCGCTAACTACCTCACCGCCGAACTCCTTTGCGAGTCGTATTGCCAAACCAGACTTGCCACTAGCTGTTGGACCAACAATAACGATCAACGGGTATCTGGCAGCCATCGACGCTCCTCAAAGTCAACTATCTGGAAATCTTTGACCTCGAAACCTTCAGCCTCTAACGCTAACTGATGGCCATGTTTTCCATCGTAATAGCCAGAAGCCAGTCCGCCAAACCTATTCACCACCCTATGCCAGGGTAAATCGGATGGTCCAAAGTGAGCAATACCTCCCACTATCCGAGCAGCGTGAGCATGACCAGATAGTACCGCAATATCACCGTACGTCATAACCCGGCCTTCTGGAATCTGTGCCACTAGTTCATAGACGCGCTCGCGGAAATCAGATCCTGTCATTCTATCACCTCAAAATAACGCGTTACTGCTCGCCAACTATCACAGGTAACAACTTGCTCCGGCATAGTAACCGCTGTTTGCCATGGATATCCACCAAATAATATCGACTGGATCCCCGCCGCACTAGCGCCAATGCAATGTTTCGGCTGATCATCAATCAGAAAGTTAGCGCCTAGCGATAGCAGCTTGTCGGCTTTCGTCAAAAGATGTGCGTCAGGTAGATCGCGCCCGTAAATACCCGCACTATAGACTTCGGTAATAAGATTCGGATAATTCCTATCGATCCATCGCTCGGTAATATCTAGTAGACTCTCCCGACGTGACGTGACGGCTATGAGAGTATACCGTGACTGCAGCTTTTCTAATGCCTGGCGGGCTTCGATAATAGGGTTAAGTGTTTCAAAATTCCCTGAGTGCATGAACTCATTCCAACGTCTATGAGCCTCATCCGCATCGACTCGCCACATCTCCGACATACGCTCGTTAAAGTCATCGAGCGTATGCTCATGTCCCCATTTTTCATTGCCATAATTTATGATAGTCTGCGCCGTGTGCGACAAGACATCGTCAATATCCAGAGCAATGATCGGTTTTTTCATAGTTTACAGCGAAGATTTAGCAACTCGCGATCGTGATTCATTGGCGATCGATTTAACTAGCTGTTCTGGTTCGAATTCTGCATCAGAACGGCCCTCTACCGCAAGGTCAGCTCGAACACGTAGAGGGAGTTGCCCGCTCGTTGCTTCTTTTTCACCCACTACGACCGAATACGGCACTTTCCAGACTTCGGCATTGCGAATCTTTTTGCCTACTGAGTTATTGCTGTCATCCAGAGTAGCACGTACACCATACTCTTTTGCCAAATCTACTACCTGTTCAGCAAAAGCATCGATTGTCGGGTCGTCTTTCACCTTGATAATACGTAGCTGTTCTGGAGCGCACCAGATCGGAAATCGACCAGCCGTATGCTCAATGAATACACTCAGGAAGCGTTCGATGGATCCGAGTAACGCGGAATGGATCATTACAGGACGCTCAATCTGACCACCCTCAGCAGAATATTCCAGCTCAAAACGTTCAGGCTGTACGAAATCGAGCTGCACTGTAGCTACTTGGTGTTCGCGACCTATAGCATCGGTAGCCATAAAGTCGATCTTTGGCCCGTAAAAAGCAGCTTCGCCCGTCTGTTCAAAGAATTCCAAACCAGCTTTTTCGACTGCATTCTTTAACTGTGTTTGTGCACTTTCCCAGAGAGAGACGTCTCCTAGATATGCATCCGAATCATCACGATAGCTGAGTCGTACACGTAATTTCATAGCAACTGTTCGATAGAGATCACCAGCTGCCGTCAGCAGATTTTCAATCTCGGTCTCGATCTGATCGTGTCGACAGAAAACATGGCTATCATCCTGCGTGAGTGCGCGGACTCTCGATAGACCGCCGAGCTCGCCAGATTTTTCATCACGATAATCAGTGGTAGTTTCTAAATATCGGACCGGCAAGTCTCGATAACTGCGACTCTGAGAGCTATAAATCCTCGTGTGATGAGGACAATTCATTGGTTTCATAACAAATTGATCACTCGTCTCCTGCGATTTGACGAGGAAAAGCTCTTCACCAAATTTATCCCAGTGACCAGATTTTTTGTATAGTTCATGTTTCGTAATATGTGGTGTCCAGACTTTTTGGAATCCATAGCGTTCGCGTAGTTCGTTGGAATAACGAGATAGTTCTTCGCGTAACACTGTGCCACGTGGAGTAAACATTGGCAATCCAGCACCGACTAGCTCACTAACCACGAACAAATCTAGTTCCCGACCTAGTTTGCGATGATCGCGTTTTTTAGCTTCTTCGAGCATTGCTAGGTACTGATCAAGTTCCTCTCGAGTAGCAAACGCTACGCCGTACAATCGCTGCATTTGCGGATTAGTCTCTTTACCTCGCCAGTACGCCCCTGCTACGCGCATGAGTTTGAATGCGCCCACCTCACTCGTATTCGCAAGGTGCGGACCGCGACAGAGGTCTGTAAAATCACCATTCGTATAGAATGATACCGACTCTACTTTGGATCCATCGCCCGAGTCTAGACCCAGCTCTTCTACATCCAAATCTTTTGCCACAGTAGTACCGGCACGTTTTAGATCGTTCAAAAGCTCTGTTTTATAGGGCTGATTCGATTGGCTAGCCCAATCAATAGCCTCGTCTATCGACTTATCACTACGGACAAAATCTTGATTCTCTGCGATAATCTCGCGCATTGTGGCTTCGATCTTTGGGAAATCCTCCTCGGATATCTTGGTCTCACCCAAATCAATATCATAATAAAAGCCATGTTCAACCACCGGGCCTACGCCCAGCTTCACCTCGGGCCAGAGCCTCTTTACTGCTGCAGCCATGATATGCGCGAGACTATGTCGCATCGCAAACAACGTATCTTTGTCCATATTCTCCTTTCACTTGTCTCTATTCTACCATTTTGTAAAAAAGTTTGATATACTAGTGACACTGTGGGTCGGTAGCTCAGTTGGCTAGAGCGCGTCCTTGACGTGGACGAGGTCCGGGGTTCGAGCCCCTGTCGACCCACCAAACTTATTTGAAAAGTCGCTATTACTAGCGGCTTTTTTTGTTATCCCTAGGCTCTACATCCACAATTAAGCGCAAGTTTTCCACATAAAATTTCACTGTATCTTCGATCGTAGTCGTTCATTATCACCCCTGTAATTTTGAAGTTATCCCTAGTTTTCCACCATTTTTTTCGCCATATTTCACGTAAAATATACCGTCTGTGATATAAAGGGTTTAAGTGCTGAGACTTGACTTTGTTGACCAAGTTTGCTATAATCATATACGCAATGAACAACAGTTCATCTAGCAGAGGCCAACAGACCTCAAAGCTATCACAGTTCCACATTTACTACGAAGGTATCTAAGGAACGTAAAAAACTTTAGCTTAGACAGTTTTATCCCGCCCCAACCGGAGAAATCCAAAGAGGCGGGTTTTCTTTACCTCATCGAGATATTCTCGATGAGGCCTCCCCTTTGGTGCCAAGAGGGGCCTGCGGGGAATGAAAACTCCGCCCCGGGCAGAAGCGTTTCTGATCTTCTCAGTTTTTATATCGGGATTGCTTTAGTACATCTAACTAGCGCACCGCTTGTCTACTCTCGAGAACCTCGTCGAATCTAACACCGTGAATATGTGCTTTAAATAAGCTGTTATGTCCTACAAGAAGTTATATTTTGCAACACCCAGGCCATACCGTAGAGCGACCACCAATACACTGTAGGGATTTCACCCAAAAATCTTTGGCGGACCTATCGAACCCAGCTCGTTTGATAAAAAATAGAACACTTTTATATTTATACTGTGTTATATATTTTACAGATGAAAAGTATGGCCTTTTAAGACAGGAGTTCGACGATTGTAAAGCCCCGCCCCTGTCCCGCATATATCATACTTCCCCCCCCCCCTCTTTAGACTGGTGCAATTTTACTATCAGCAATTATAGCCGCATAAGCGTCTACTTCTATACCAGTTAACGGGTTATCCGAGCCTGTCAAGGTATAGTTAAACCACAGTGCAGACTCGATCCAGCCAGACTCGGGTGTCGTATGCGCTTGATTCCACGAGCACATCCAGGCGTAGGCATCGGTGATAAATGTTGACGCACTGGCCTCGCTCGAGTTGTAACAGCCCCACTCCATGATAGCCACCGGCTTATTCCACGTTTGCAGTCGCGTAAGCATCGACGGCGCGCTGCCGCCGCCAGAGCCGGAGTTGCGCACGGTCAGCATGGTTTGCAGCGACACAGTAGACCCAGCCGTCGTACGATACGGGTCGATGCCGATGACGTCGATCAGATCCCAATCGAGCGCATTGTCCCAATCATAGTTAAAGTATGGCGAGCGTGTATCGAACGTCCATGGTCCCATAAAGCAGATGCCAAAGCGTAGCTCCGGACGACCCTTGGAACGAACTACGGTGCCGGCAGCGTCCTGCAAAGCGCCCCACTGGTTGACTGTCCAGTCGCCATTGCCAATGTCGTTCTCCGGCTCGTGCCACGCCACTATCGTCGCCTGATGACCGTCCGGTATCGTGTCGAGGAAGTTGGAAAAAGCGGTTTTCATCGAGTTGTTGGTCGGAAATGCCAGCAGGTCCGGCTTCCACGACCAATATGAGTGGCGGCCAGCCGCAACATCGCTCGCTGCTGCTGATGACGCCCAGCTTGCAGGCAAAGCGCCGTCGTACGACCGGCGAGCCAGCATGGGACCAATCTGAGCATTTATAGGAGTAAACTGCGTCGACTCAGGGCCGCCGCCCATACCTATCACCGGCTTAATCCATACGGGATTGGGCCCCTCATTGCCACCTGGATTGTCAGAAACAATCACCTGGCCTTGCACGAGAGAGATCTCGCTGCCGTTATGCATGATCGACATTGCAGCAGGCCACACACCGCTCAAGACTTTGACCTGCCAGGATTGGACGTTGGATAGAGTTCCCATGAGGCCTACACCTCTACCAGCTCGATTGGCAAGGCCACGACCACGCCAGTCAGGCCGCTGCTAGCGCTAGCATTGAGCGTCATAGACTGGACGCCAGTTGAACTAACTACCTTGTAGCCAAATGCTACGCCGCGATCGGCCGACCCTGCACTGGTAGCGGCCTGTCCGATTTCGGTTTGTCCTCCACCTTGACTAAAGACATTCGTGCCATTAATACCGAATGCGCCAAGTACTAACGTATGAGGGACTGTCGTTGCTGCGTCCGTCGGTGCGGTTATAGTAGTACTGCTGACATTGGTACCGTTACTGGTACTACGATCCTGTCCAGCTGCATCATCACCTGAAGTTGCGTCTGGAGTGCCAGATGACAAGTTGTGTATACCTGCAACTATCGCTACCGCGCGATTGGTGTTGTTCGTGCTTGTAGTGACAGTAATAGTTGCGCCAGAGGGGATTTCGGTTGTTACACGAGCAGCCAGAAGGGCTGTATCGTGCGTAGCCGCCCGGTTAGCTGAAGCACGAGTCCACGAGCTTACCGCGCCGCTTGACAGACTTACTACTGCCGACCCCATGGTCTGTCCGACACTACCGCTGCCGCGGTTTACGGCTACCGCTAGTACGTCGCCGACTGGGATGGCTGATGTCGTTACAACGGCTATAGTCGTACCTCCAGTGGTAGATACAGTTTGACCCACATTTGCCACCACTGGCGTAGCCGGACCTGACGCCGTGTAGCGAGCAATCAGCGTGCCGTCGGCCAATCCATCGGGTAGTGTCGCGCCAACAGTTGTAACGTATACTGTACCGGAGAGATTTTGTAGCTTGGTGCGTTCTGCAGCTGTCATGGCAAGGCGGTTGGATGAGTCGGTGGTGCTGTCAAGGCTGATGCCTGTTGCAGGAGCCGCCGCGATGGCAGTCCTAGCAGCTGCTTGGGTGACACCCGCCCCAATCACCGCAGGTTTATCCGTAATCCCCGCCCAGGTAGTTACGCCAGGACTTCCCGTCGCTCCTACCGACCCAGTGAAACCTTGAGCACCACTAGGACCACTTGGACCAGTGGCTCCTGTCGCTCCATTAGTGCCGGGTGTTCCAGGGTTACCTTGTGCTCCGGTTGCGCCCGTTGCACCATTCGTACCTGGGGTTCCGGTTGGTCCTTGCGCTCCGGTGGCACCAGTTTGGCCTGTTACGCCAGTTGGACCTTGGGGGCCGGAAGGACCACTGGGTCCGGTAGCGCCAGTGGCA
>JAPUEE010000021.1 GCA_027492735.1 Candidatus Saccharimonadota bacterium | reverse complement strand
CAATAATGATATAGTCATACTCGCTCGATACGGTTTTTAACGCATCACGGAGGCGTACAAAACGACGTTCAGCCCTGGCAAGACCCGACTCTGCATCAGCGAGTCGTGGCGTAGCTGGCGCTATAGCGAGACGTTTAAAATTCGTCTGCTGGATGACTTCGACTAACGGCTTTTCGTCCGATATGGCCTCTAGAATAGTCGGCGCGCCGTCTGGGTTAGTCGCGGATAGCAGTGCGGTCTTGTCAATTCCGAGCCCACTCGTCGCATTACCCTGTGGATCGAAATCAATCAACAATACACGTGCTTTGTGGTCTTTTGCTAGAGAATACGCGACGTTGACTGCAGTCGTCGTTTTACCGACACCGCCTTTTTGATTCGTGACCGTTATAATCACGGCTGATGTACCCTCGTTCATTGCTACCAATTATAGCAAAAAGTCGTCCCTTTTGGAACGACTTTCGCGTATAATCCTTGTCGAATTATTTGATCGAAGTAATCTCGATGCGTGAATATTGCTGGCGATGGCCGTGCTTTTTGTTGACGCGCTTTTTGCTCTTGTAGCGAATAGCGACAACTTTATCACCTTTGACGAGTTCGTCGACAACCTTGGCCTTTACCTTTGCATCTTTCACGGTTGGCGTGCCGACTGTCGCGTTTTTATCATCGAAAGTCAACAGTGCATCAAACGTGAGATCTTTGGTTTCCTCCGGCAGCTTGTCTACCAAAAGGGTCTCTTTTTCAGCGACAATGTGTTGTTTGCCACCGACTTGAATGACTGCTTTCATCTGTTCCTTTAGTTAAATTACCGTTCGATTGTATCAGAAATGAGATAATTATGCAAGCAGCGGCCCGTATTTATGCTTCGTACCCATGTGGGTTTTGGCTTTGCCAGCGCCAGCTGTCTGCACAGGCGTCTTCGAGGCTGCGCTGCACACTCCAGCCGAGTTCTTCGCGAGCTTTGTCGGCGCGCGCGTAATATTCCGGCAAGTCCCCCGCCCTACGATCAACAATTTCATAGGGAATTTTCTGTCCTGAGGCCTTTTCGAATGCATGGACGAGCTCGAGCACTGATACGCCAACGCCAGAGCCTAAATTGTAGGCGATAAACCCGGATTTCGAGTGCTCGATTGCCGCCACGTGGCCTGCCGCCAGGTCATCGACGTGAATATAGTCGCGAACTCCTGTACCATCTACCGTCTCGTAGTCACCACCGAATACGTTCAATTTTTCGCGTCGCCCCGTAGCTACCTGAGTGATATATGGCATGAGGTTATTCGGGATGCCGCTCGGGTTCTCACCAATACGTCCGCTCGGATGTGCGCCAATCGGGTTGAAATAGCGCAAAATTGTTCCTTCGAATTCAGGATCGGCGACCGTAACGTCATGAATAATTTCCTCGATAAAGTATTTCGTGCGTCCGTAGGGATTCGTCACTCCTTGGCCCGCTACCTGGTCTTCTGAATAAGGAATTGACGCGCTACCATAGACCGTCGCTGACGAGCTAAATACTAACTTTTTTACGCCATGGGCTTGCATTGCCTCGATCAGAACTAGCGTCGAATCGATATTGTTTTCGTAATAGAGCAGCGGCTTTTCGACGGATTCACCGACGGCTTTTAGCCCGGCAAAATGAATGACCGCATCGATATTACCCGCAGCAAAAATAGCATCGAGAGCTGCACGATCACGCACATCCGCCTCATGAAATTCGACTGATTTGCCAGTAATTTCCTCGACTCTGGCGATAGCTTCGCGTGAGCTATTGCTCAGATTGTCAATCACGACTACGTCGTGACCTTTGGTTAATAATTCAACCACCGTATGCGAACCGATATATCCCGCTCCCCCAGTAACAAGTAATTTCATAATACCCCCTGTTATACTACATGCAATAGTTCATATTCTCGGAATAAGATGAGCAAGCTAATTTTATTCTCTCGAATGCTTCTATTATACCATTATTGCAATAGGTCTGCACAGACAATCTGGTTAGCACGTAGCCAGCCGGCCACACTACCGCATTCCATGTAGTCGCCCGTCACCGTTCCGACAGCGATCTTTTTGCCGCTCGCCACATAGGCATTGATAGCGTCGGTGACTTCAAACTCACCGCGTTTCGGATTGGCCGGCAACGTACGAGCCAGCTCGAATATTTCCTTTGGAAAGATATAAAAACTTGAGTTATTGAGATTACTTGGTGCTTCTTCGATACTCGGCTTCTCAACAATTCGGATAAAGTTCCCCTCTCTATCTTTTTCAATGATACCAAAACCCGGAATCAGCTCTTCGGGCAAAGGATTGCCAAATAGTCCAGCATCGAGGCCTCGAGATTCAACTAACTCTATGAGATCAGCCGCATTGGAGCCGCCATCGGTGCGATAAAAGAACTGATCGCCCATGATCACCACCGCAGATTCGTCCTGGTCGATGAATTCGTTAGCAATACCCACCGGAATGCTCGTACCATAGCCACCAGTGCTAGGCTGTGTCAAGAAGTGGATATTGACACCCTGGAGTGGCCGAACGAGCTCGAGCATATCCGCCTTGCCGGCACGTCGTAAATAATCGTTGAGCGGAATATTACTACGATAATAGCTCTGCAGCTGAGCACTCTGCTCGCCTACGACGAAATAGATATCTTTGATGCCAGCCTTTATCACGTCCTGAACTACAAAATCGATGACGGGACGATTACCGATCGGCAACATGCTCTTTTCAATTGATTTCGTAATAGGCAGCATACGTGTGCCCCAACCAGCAACGGGAATAATAGCCTTGGTAATGTTCATGCAACTATTGTACTACGAAGTACGTTTGATATACCTAGGATCAGGGTGTCGTATTATTCTTTGAGTATTAGCAGCCGCTACAGCACCCAGAGCAATATAAGCTACCGAGAGCGAAAGCGGTTTATCACCAACTGTACTATTTATTAGCGCTGCACTCGGCCAAAATATAGAACCTATGGCGTTCCCGCCGAGCACAAATTTCCCCCACAGATTTAGACGAGTTTCACCCGCGTCGCTATCAGGAAGTTTAGCTGGTTTATCATCTGGAAATAGTGGTTGTTCCCATTTAGAGCTAGGATCATTATTCATACATATTATTATATCAAATATCCTTTATAATGTCAATGCTTAATCCATTAGACCCTGTCACAATGATTAAATCTGGCCGCCACCGTAAATCAGCACAATGAAAGCCGTCACTACGAACAAGCCCGACGCCTTGGCGACACCGTGATGTTTGTACCATGATTCACGCAGTTTCTTTGGCAGTTTCGAACGATAGAAATGAGCCGTGATAGCGACTGTCGCTGCGATGAATAGCAGCGCCACACTAGTAATGGCAGCCGGAGTCAACGACTGAAGTGCTATACCGATATGCGCAGCAATAGAGAGACTAGCACCCTGCTCTGAGGCACTGGTCGTTTTATGTATCATCAAACCCGCTACACTTGTCGTCACTGGCTCGGCATAAAACGCCACGACGATCGTCGTAGGTTTACCGTCAATCTCGCCGTTCGCGATACCAAATCCAACCTCGGTGTATGATGGTTTTAACATATTCTCACGATGAGTTGGTGAATTCATCCAGGCATCGACCGTACCTTGTGCTGTCGAAAAGTTTTTCGCCAAATTTTCACCTGCTTCTTGGTAATTATAGCCCGCCTGTTCTATCCAGTACCATGGCTGTGTACCATCAGGTGAAGTATGGCTCCAGTAGCCTCTGTCGATCATATCTTGCGCTTTACTAGCCGCCGCCTGGCTCAGAGAGGTATTTATCGATAATGTATTCAGCCTGTCATCGGCCCTAATACTATTCGTATCAGCCAATAGAGCTGCAGGAGTAATAGTGGTTACTCGGCCGAGTACCGATCCCGTCTGGGTAAAATTATAAAACAGCTGCATACCGATCGCCATAGCCACTATCACCATCAGTCCGTAGCGTCTGACTAGATATGGTCGGTAATTATTCTGCTTATGAGGCACCAACAATAAACGCAGTCTATTAATAAACGACTTCTTGGTCTTTTTCATTGTTGATTTTGGCATCTTGGTAATGATTATATCACCAGTTTCAAATAAAAGCGAGCCCTTCTGGGGGCCCGCTGATATCTAGTACTATTCTCTAGTATTCTCGAGAATTCTTGAGGCTAGAAACGATAGCTACCTGGATAGCCAACACTACTGCGTATAGCACAGTCCACCAGTTGAGCCAGATCATCGAAGCCGATAGGTTCTCGATAAATAGGAATGCCGTTACGGCAATCGCTACTGGAACCAACGTGAGGATTCGTGGTACCGTACCATCCTTTTTACGAGCTAGACCGAGGAGAGCGGCTAGGCTGAGGATGATAGTTACTACAGCTAGAACTAGGTTAACGACTGACCAGTTACCCTTGGTATCTTGCGCGGCAAGCACCTCGCCAGCCTCTTTTTTACCATCGGTTGTTGTCGCAGCTAATACATCAGTATCAGTCGCTTCATCCGTAGTAGGTGTAGTGTCTGTGGTCGCATTACCGTTGTTATTAGCATTTGCATTCAGTACATTAGCATTCGTAGAGCCAGGAGCGACAAACTGATTAGCTGAAGCTCTGTTGACCTCGTCATCGCCAGCACCAGTATTTCCGTTGGTATTCGAATTTGGAGGGGTCACTGCCGTTACAGCAAATGTCGTCCAGTATGGTTGTGCGGTCGATGTATCGCTGCTACTAGTGTTACCGACTGCATCGGTTGCAACTGCAATTACAGTATGTGGCCCAACGGCGAGTGCTGTGGCTGGTGTGTATAGCCAGTTGCCGTCAATATCACTTGTCACTGTTGCGACTTCATTACCATCGATAAAGATAGTTACATCGCCGCCCTTCTCACTAGTAGTGCCAGAAATAACTGGTGTCGTATTAGTGCTGTCAGCAATTGAATTAACAGTTACGATTGGCGCAGTATTGTCTATAAATACCTTGATACTCATCTGTGGACCTTCTGCCCAGTTGCCTGCCACGTCAGCTGCACCCAAAACATTGACGTAATACTCGCCATCTTCAAACCCAGTAACATCAAACTCAGCCAAGATATCGTTATCTACCGATCCATGTGTCGTTACTATACCTCGGTCTAAACCGTCTTTAACCAATTGAAGCTGTATATAATTTGCACCCGAACCACCAATATTATCATTAAACGAGCCGCGCACGATGAGTTTATTGCCGTTTTTTGCCGTCGCAAATGTGTCACCAGCTATTGGATTTGTAATTGTATATGTCGGTGCAATCTTGTCTATCCAGTTAATGGTTACTGTGGCACTTCCCGTATTACCCGCAAGGTCTTCTAGGGCAACATTTTGTACCGCATTAGCCGGAAATACCTTTTTGTATACCGTATCGCTAACCTTGAGCCAAGTTCCTGGTAATGCAGACTGCTTGATCGGTTCACTGGCGGTCAACGTTACTGTAACATTATTCTTCGTCCAAGCTGGACCTGCTGGGGTGTATGATAGCGTTGCAGTTGGAGCAACTGTATCAATTGTAAATGTATACGATGAGCTATTGCCAGCCATGTCATACAGAACTAGGGTATTGGCGCCTTGTTGTGCACCAGACCAGCTCTTGTTTGCCCATACTGTATTCAGATCACCCCAAGACGAACCGTGATTCGAAGTAAACGGTTTGCCATTTAGTTCGGCGCGATCAATCTTTGAACCAAGATCTTTCAATTTAAAGCTAACTTCACGGAATGTTTTAGATGCGAGATCTCCCTGGTAGCCGCTGACAGATATCTCTGGCTTTGTGTTGTCTACGATAAACACGTGTTGGCGATTGGCTGCGTTGTTGTTCCAGTAGCGAGTATTGCCAGCGCCGTCAGTGCCACGCAATGTGACATAGACTGGACCATCAGCAACTGTTGTCGTATCAAATACCGTAGAAAAAGTGTCACCACTTCGTGTAATAGTACTGCTAGAGCCATTTGTCCATGAGCGAGAATCGCCAGCAATATTCATCAGAACTTTTGTGATGTCGCTATCATCTGTAATCTGTGCATCAATAGTCTGAGTACCGCGTACAAACGATCCGTTGGCAGGGTTCGTGATAGCAAATGATGGATCAGTAACATCATATGACACCGCACAAGGCGTAGCCCAATCTGAAGTCAATCCATTAGCCGCAACAGCTTGCACGCTAAAGGTTGACGTGCCTTGGGCACCAAACGGACCTGTGACACTAGTAACGTTGCCGACATTGATCGGTCCGTATACGCCACCACCAGGCAGTACGACTCGATAGTTATAGCTCACTGCCCCAGGAACTGCATCCCACGTTGGCGTAATCGAGTTAACATTAGTTGCATATCCGCAGATCTTATCTCCGTTAAGACGTAGATTCGTTGGTGTCGCAGGTGGAACTGGCGCAACAGGCTCGAAGTCATAGGTAGTACCGTTGAATTTGAAATTGTCAACGTAGCCAACAAAGTTCGTCCATGGAGCGCCTGCACTGTTCTGGCCAGCGCTGAGATAAACACCGCCGTTAGTGCTTGAGCGAATAGTCGCAGTAGGATACGCAACGACAACGTCTGCCCAAGATTTGTACGTTTCCGTATTAGGGAAAGTTGTATCGCTCACCGATGGAGTTGCCCACCATTTACCCTGTACAAGAGGATTATAGTCTTGCCAAGATCCTACAGTTGACTGAGGGCCATAGGCAGGCTCCCAAACTAGCGTAACGTTTTTGTTATTAAGGCGTGTATCTATGCGCAGCAAAGGTGCGACCGAATTACCAGTTCGAGTTTCAATATACGATGAATAGCTCAGTTCGGTAATATCTGCTAACTTTGTACCGCTATAGCCATTGTACGCAATGTGTTTTTGACCTGCCGTACCGGCTGCGAAACGATAGCTACCGTTACCTATTTTGGCCTGGACATCAGAGAAAGATCCGCCAGAGCCAACTTGTCTCCAACCTTGTAGACTAGCAGCTCGCACAACGACATCGCCGGGCGCCGCATTCGCAACATAGCTTGCTACCAACCCATAGAGCGGTTGCACAACCAATGCCATGATTGACATTACTATTAGAAATGCTTTTTTAGCAGAACGTTTCCCGTCTCGCACGAAAAATTTCATACTTCTCTCGCCTTCTCCCTGTATTCCACCACAGAGTCATTAAAGTTTAATGACTCCCATTATAGCACACTGAGCCAAAAAAGTCCAGCGATTTTTCAGCTTTTCATACTATTTAGTGAGATAGTAAGCTTCGTGCCATCAACTACTACGTCTGTAGTGTTTTGATCAGTATCGCCAAAGACGGCTAGACACTCTGCCTCGATACCAGCCTGATGCTCTAGGATTGCCTGCTGTAATTCATCATCAGTAGTTGTCAGCTGCAGTGTGATTCGATCATCGACGTTTAATCCAGCCTGTTTCCGAGCGTTTTGTACAAAGCGAATTACTTCGCGAGATAAGCCTTCGCGCTTTAACTCTGGAGTCAGCGTTTCATCAATTGCTACTTCTGGACCTATGTTGACCTGTTTTACGTTTAACTCCTCGAGCAAAATAGCTTCGTAGTCCACTACCACGCCTCGACTCGGCACCGTTACGCTCGCAAGCGGCTGACGCACCTTGAGTCCAGCTTTGACACGCAAGCTGAGGCCTTGATTAACATAGTCACGCACCTGCTCCATTTCGTCGAGTACCTGCTGGTCGACGGTATAATTTGTCGGCCAGTCGAGCAAATGCACCGATTCATTACCGCCACCAAGTTTTTGATACAGCTCCTCAGCGAGAAATGGCGTAAATGGTGCCAGTATCATCGAAAGTTTCAGGAGTACGTAATGTAGCGTTCTATAAGCATCATTTTTATCACTATCGTCTTCGGATTTCCAGAAACGGCGGCGACTACGACGCACAAACCAGTTACTGGCATCGTCGATAAACGGCAAAATTGGCTTCAGCGCACTCTGTAAATCGTAGGCCTCGGTATAGGTATCGACATCCTGCGCCAGTCGGTGTACACGCGACACGATCCATTTATCGAGCGGGTTCGTCAGGTCGTCAGGATTGAGCGTAAGTGGTTTAGTAGGGTCAAATTCCCAGCCATCCACCTCGGCGTACATTGTAAAGAAATCGTACATGTTCCAGACCATGGACAGTTTGCGCGCAATATCACCGACATCTTTGTCGGCAAGCCCAAAGTTTTCGCCGTTGACGAGCGGACTCGATAGCATTAAGAAGCGGAAGCTATCGGCACTAAACTTGTCCATCAACTCCATCGGGTCAGTGTAGTTTTTGAGCTTTTTACTGAGTTTTTTGCCATCGGCCGCATTGATAAACCCGGTACAAATCAGGTTTTTCCATGGTGCTTTGCCAAACAAACCGACATTTACCGCGGTCAAGCTATAGAACCAGCCGCGAGTCTGATCGATAGCCTCAATAATGAAATCGGCTGGAAAGTTCTTTTCAAATTTTTCCTTGTTTTCAAACGGATAATGGAACTGCGCAAATGGCATGGAACCGCTCTCAAACCAGCAGTCCAGCACCTTGCCGATATGATGCATTTCGGTGCCATCCAGCTCAAATGTGATATTCATCACCTCTGGCAAGTGATAGTCGTCGAGCTTTTTGCCAGTAAACTCTGCGAATTCATCGTAGCCGCCAAAGACTTTCACAACCTCGGTACCGTCGCTACGTTCACCTTTCCATACAGGAATCGGGGTAGCCCAGTAACGATCACGACTCAGGTTCCAATCAGGCGCCTGTTCAATAATGTTATTGAAGCGGCCAGTACGCAGGTTATCGGGCGTCCACAAGGTATCCCGGTTAGCGGCCAGCATTTCATCCTTTTGCCCCTGAATGTCCATGAACCAACTCGGATGAGCACGGTACATCAGTTTCGTACCGCAGCGATGACAATGTGGATATTCGTGGCGAATATATTCAATTTTTAGCGCTCTGCCCTCTTCGATAAACCATTTAGCAATTTCTTTGTTAACGTCCCAAATATTCTGTCCTTGCCAACGGCCTTCGGTGTAATTACCATCACCATCAACAATTGAAAGTACCGGAACACCTGCAGCCTTGCAGAGCTCGTAGTCCTCCTCGCCGTAAGCTGGCGCTTCGTGCACGAGGCCGGTACCGTCGCTCGCAGTCACGAAATCCGCATGGAGCACTTGGTGCGCCCGCGGACCGCGGTTTTCAAAGAGCGGCTGGTATTTTTTGCCGACTAGGTCTTTGCCTTTTACCTTTTTCAGTGCACGATATTCGACCGGTTGATGCTTGGCGTCTTGCATGACACGCGCCACAGCTTCGGTGGCTACGTAGAATTTCTTCCCTTCATGCTCGAGCAGCGAATATTCAATGTTTTTATGCACCGCAACAGCAACGTTTGCCGGTAGCGTCCACGGTGTAGTGGTCCAGGCGAGCAGTGATTCGTCGCTGTCTTCTAGAGGAAAGTATACAAACACACTCGGATCAGTGTCCATTTGGTAGCTATTCTCCATGGCAACTTCTGATTTGCTGATCGGTGTGGCGTCCTTGGTGCAGTACACCAGGATTTTCTCACCTTCGTAGATCTTGCCTTTTTCGTAGAGCGTTTTAAAGGCCCACCAGACGCTCTCCATGAATTCTTTGTCCATGGTTTTGTAGGCACCTTGGAATTCTACCCAGCGACCAATACGTTCAATGGTATCTTCCCATTCAGTACCAGTTTTCACCATAGCGGCGCGGCATTCGCGTACGTAGTCAGCGATACTAATTTTGGTGCCGATTTCTTTTTTATTGGCGATGCCCAGCTGCTTTTCAACAAACACTTCGGCTGGCAAGCCATGACAGTCCCAGCCCCAACGACGCTCGACGCGCTGGCCTTTCATGGTATGAAAACGACCCATTACGTCTTTGACAGTAGATACCAGCAAGTGACCATGATGCGGTGTGCCAGTCAGAAATGGTGGACCGTCATAGAATACCCATTGGTTATCCTCGGGACGCTGCTCGACCGACTTTTCGAATGTTTTGTTCTTTTCCCAGGTTTTTGCCCACTCCTTTTCGTACTCTAGTGCGCGACGGCGTGTTCCGTGTTTGAATTTCATTGCTTGCTCCTTTCTAGTTCTTGCTTGATATTCTCTATAAATTCACTCTGTAATAGTTGTCGCCATGGGAGGAAAAGTGGTTCAGGAAGGCTATCGAAATCAACCCACATTTGAGCCGTGCATTTGTTCGGCTCGAGGATACGCGGCTCGTTTTTCAACCAATCGCTCATAACCCACCACGTAATATAATGTTTACTCTCTCTCTCAAAGAAATCATTGGTCACCGCTGCAAAGCGTATATTCCCTATCTCGCATCCCGTTTCTTCTAATACTTCACGATGAGATGTATCTTCTGGCGTTTCGCCGTACTCCAAATGACCACCGGGCACACTCCAAGTACCCTCACCGTGCGAACCTTTTCGTTGTTGTATGAGGAATTTACCATTTCGGAAAATAAATACGCCGACGCCAACTCTTGGATTTGGTTCATTCATTACTCAACTCCTGTCATTAAATTATTCTCTCCGCAATTGAGCTCTTTACCCCATCTTGACACATCAAAGCCAACGAGCACTGTATGATCGAGCACCAGAATTGGTCGCTTCACGAGCATCGGATTGGCCGCCAATAATTCGAGCTGTTCATCCTCGGGCATTTCGGGCAACCAATGGGTCATATCGAGCTCACGATAGAGGTTACCACTCGTATTAAAGAACTTCTTTAGCGGTAAACCCGAATCTCGCCAGTATGTTCGTAGTTCATCAATCGTGAGCGGATGCTCAGTGTAGTCGATCATTTCAAGCTGAACACCGCGGTCAGACATAAACATCGCCGCTTTTTTGCAGGTTGAACATTTCTTGTAACAGTAGAATTTCATATAGTTCCTTATGGCGGGAATATAAAAACTCCCTATTTCGCCACTGGAACCCCGTACATACAGGGTGGTACCATCCAGTTTCGAAAAAGGGAGTTATTCCTTTATCGCACTTCGTTGCCTGATCTATCGTGCCAGTCCCGGCAGGTTCTACTCTCGTTCATGGTATAAACGATTTCTTCCCACGACTCACGGTTGATAGCCGCTAAAACGCCTTGACCATATTCTATCACTCTAGTCTATAAATTTCAACTATTGTTCGTCATACGCATCAACGCCAGCAACTGGGTGATAATTATATTTCTCGAGCAATTGGTCGGCAATATCGGCATATTTTTTACCACACAACATACCACCCGCTACTAGATCGTCCTGCGTAACATCTGGTCCTATAAAATCAGGCTTCCTAAATGCCGCCATTGCTTCATCGGAATCAAATTCAAAATCGATCACCACGAGACCAGCTAGATCGCCCAAGTAAACATCGACCTCAGCCGCTAGATCACCGATCGTGTAGGCAAATCGGCGCTTTTTGAAACGCTTGCCAGGCAGTTGGTTGAGAGCTGCATATTCGCTCGGTGATAACTCGATAGTATGCTCTACCATGCGCGACGAATCACCACCCAGTTTGTCCGAACTATTCTCAGGATATTTCTTTGTGATAACATATGCATCCCCATTACGCCTGATACGAATGACAGGGTGATCCGATTCGGCCGGGATAAAATTATCCTCGATAATTTTCGATGGGAACTGATCCAAATCAGCCGGTAAACTATTCATTAAAAAGGTAAACTCACGCTCTAACTCAACCGACATACTCATCGCTCCTTTTCTATTATTTACTCAAACAACGCTAGGCCAAATCGGGCAAATGCTAGGAAAGCAAATGCAACCAACACTGTTGCCCAAACTAGTTTATCACCGTCAGCATTCAAGAATTTCAGGATTTTATCATAGGTCGGACGTTTAAAATCAAAGGTATTCTCACGCAAGTTGTAATGAGTGATCGCACCAAAGATGATCGTCATCGAGGTCGTCACCGTCAGGCACCATGGACAAAGTACACCGATCACGTACAAACTATCAAAGAACATAGCCCATGCTGCGACCAAACCAACCAGTGCTCCTAATTGCAAGCACAGTTTAAACCATTTCGGAAACCTAGCACCAATTGCCATCATGACACCAATTGTAATGAGCACTGGAAATGCCATCATGCCAAAAAAGCTATTTGGAATGCCGAATAATACGGCAGCTTGCGGTGTTTTCATTACCTCTAAACAGTTCAGAACTGAATTGATATTACACGCTAGCACCGTAGTAGGGTTTTTCACAACCATGTAGGCGTCAACGCTCAATACAAAAGAAGCCAGCAGGCCAATCGAACCGAATACAATTAATAGACCTGCAACCCATTTTTTCGATCGATTCTCGTCACGCGGTTTTTTTAGTTCCTTTGCCATATTTTTAGTCCTCTCTTTTATTTATATCCGCTAGCATCCATTATGGTTGGCAAAGTGCCGCGCCAAGATGCTGCCGGCGTTCCATCATTAGTGATTGCCAGCATCGTAGGATATTCAACTACGTCATACGTACGACAAAAAGCGGCGCCCTCTCTGGTATCTGGGCTCATGGCTTCTATTTCACCACCAGTTTGAAATTTGAAATCACGAATAAAAGATTCTACCACCATTCTCTGCTCACTGGCTTCACGATATACTATAACTAACCTCATACCTCACCTCCTTTTTGGTCGTTATTCATTCCGGTTTTTTGCGTAGTTCCTTTAGCGTATCGACAAACTCGTCGGCATTTTTAAACTCACGGTAGACGCTAGCAAAACGGATATAAGCAACTTCGTTACGACGAGCTAGTTCAGCCATGACAGCATCACCAATTTGCTGGCTACTCACTTCATTCTCTCCCATGCTATAGAGTGCATCTTCAACGCGAGCGACGACTTCTTCGGTTTCGACTTCTCCGCCGAGGAATTTACCAACTGAACGAGCGATGGCTCGTTTTAATTTATCTCTATCAAATAGCTCGCGACGTTTATCTTTTTTGACAACAGCAAGATTAGGCTTTTCAATGCGTTCATAAGTAGTGTAACGGCTACTGCATTCCAAACACTCTCGGCGACGACGCACTGAATCACCAGTATCTCGCGATTCGATGACTTTACTATCGTCATTTCCACATTTTGGACAATGCATTCTGGTTACCCTCCTTTGTTAACTATATTGTTAAATAACAGTATTTGATGCTGAATAACTAATGTATTCAGTCTTCTTTTTTATCCTTTTTTGAGCGACCAAAACGACGTCTCAAGAAGGATGGTGTATCGTACTTGTCATCAGACTTCTCGTCTTCGTCGGTAGTGCCAAATGGCGAACTTGGCTCATCGGTTGTCTCACTAGAAAAAGATGTACTGTGCCATGGCGATTCCGGTTCTTCGTCACTCGTAAAATCACTCACTGATGCATTGGTTGGCTGATCCTCATCGACATCAATCTTGTTCAGATCGAGATCTTTGACTGCATAATCGATAGTTGCAGATGTAGCCGTACCTTCATCGCTAGAGCTGCTACGATCATAGCTCAATCCGCCAGTAGACTCCTCCGCTGTCTCCTCGCTCGAGTTCGTCTTTTTTGCAAAGTATGCTGCGTCAAAACCAGTTGCTACTACTGTAATAATCAACTCGTCTTCCATATCCGGTTTTAGAGTTGCGCCAAAGATAATGTTAGCTTCGGGTGCAACAGCTGAGGTAATGAGTTCAGCAGCTTCTTGAATCTCACTCATGCTCATATCATAGCCACCGGTAACATTAAATAGTACGCCGCGAGCGCCATCGATACTGACTTCGATAAGTGGCGACTCGATAGCCTGTTGAGCGGCTTTGACAGCACGGTCATCACCACTAGCACGTCCAATACCCATCAGCGCACTACCAGCCTTGGTCATGATAGCCCGTACGTCGGCAAAGTCGAGGTTAATCAAGCCGTGTTCAGTAATGAGTTCTGAGATACCTTGGACACCCTGGCGCAATACATCATCAGCAATTTTGAACGTCTCCAGAAGTGGCGTTCGGCGATCAATCGTCTGGAGTAGTCGATCGTTAGGGATAGTAATAAGTGTATCAACATGAGTAGATAGATTGTTGATAGCGAGATCAGCATTCTGGCGACGCTTTTCACCCTCGAATCCAAACGGACGAGTTGCTACGCCAACCGTCAAAATACCTAGCTCTTGGGCTACCTCGGCTACAACCGGGCCAGCACCAGAACCAGTACCGCCACCAGCACCAATCGTCACAAAGATCATGTCGGCGCCATCGATGGCTTTTTTGATTTCATCAGCACTCTCGCGAGCAGCAGCTTCGCCAACTGACGGATCAGCACCAGCGCCGAGACCGCGAGTAGTATCTTTACCGATATGAATTTTGATATCAGCATCGCTATTATGTAACGCTTGGGCATCAGTATTAATAGCGATAAACTGGACGCCTTTTATGCCTGCGTCTTTCATCCGATTAACAGCTGCTCCACCGGCGCCTCCGACACCAACCACTTTGATAACGGCCGATGCTTGTATTTCTGCTGGCTTTACTTCTGGCATAATCCCCCTTCGTTACTTACGTGTATAAAATTAGTATACACCGTGCTTTTCAAAAAAGCAAGTTGATTATGTCTGTATAAACTATTTAAAAAATGATAATAACTGCATAGGTATGGCGAATGGTTATCGCTCGATCTATAGTACAACTATTGTGTTCAACGCTTGTTTTTACCAGAGAACATGCCACCTAGTTTTGACATCAAGCCACTGAGTAATCCAGCCTCACCGCGACCATTTGCACTACCAGCTGACACTTCAGAATCTAGAAACATGAGGCCGGCAACAGTTGTAAAGCTTGGATCATTAACCTTGTCTCCCATGCCGCCGAATTCCGGTAGTTTACCGACATGGGCATTCATGGACAGTACTTCTCGAGCATAATCAGCAATACCGCGTAATTTTGCACCGCCGCCAGTTAGTACAGCTCCACCAGGCAGTTTCGCTAATCGCTTTATCTTTTTTAGCTCGTGATTGACGAGTTCAAATATCTCGGCTAGACGAGCCTCGACTATTTCGTCGATTACCTCAGTACTAAATTCGATTGATTTCGCAGTTGACCCGCCACCAACTTTTACAGCAATAGCAGTCTCTGAGCCACGGCGCAACTCGGGAGCTGCAACTGCGTGCTCTACTTTGACTCGTTCAGCGATATCCAGTTCCGTCTTGAGACCAATCGCTAAATCATTAGTGATGTTATTCGATCCAATCGGTAGAACCGCCGCATGAATAATATCGCCCTCCTCAAACACCGTAACATTTGTCGTTGTCGCACCTATATCAATCAACACGACGCCATTCTCGCGTAATTGATCGTCTAACACGGCTCGCGCAGAAGCCAGTCCGCTCACAATGACGTGATGTGGCGTTAACTGAGTCATTTCGAGGACCTTTTCTAGATTCTTCATATGGGGCGACAATGCCGTAATCATATAGGCATCCACCTCTAGACGCACACCAGTCATACCAAATGGATCACGAATGCCATCCTGGCTATCTAATTTATAGCTACGCGGCGTCACATCCAAAATTTCACGGTTAGCAGGTAGTTGAACAACCGTAGCCGCCTCTTCAACCCGAGCGAGTTCATCCTGGCCAATCGTCTGACCACCGGCTCCAACTGCCACCACGCCACGTGACGACAACCCTACGATATGTGACCCGTTGATATTCACCGTAGCTGCGTCAATATGGTAGCCACTCATGCGTTCAGCCTTTTCGAGAGCTCGATCAATAGCCTCAGCAGTTTTGTCGAGATTAACAATAGTGCCTTTACGCATACCTGCGTTTTTATGCGTACCAACGCCAATAATAGTAACTTTACCTTCTGAAACGACAGCTGACGTTTCCTCTGCTGAAGATGTACCACCTACGTGACCAACCACTACTTTTACGGTATCAGTACCGATGTCGACACCCACTGCATATTTTGTTTCGTTCATAATGCTTATAGTATACCATAAAATGAAATTGCAATGAAAAATCGCCCCTATAATGAGGGGCAATTCTCGTTTTACAATCCAGTAGTGCAAGCCTATTTCATAGTCATCTAAAAGGTGAATTCTTTCCATTAATGTTATTTCGCGAATTCGTTTCGAAATAACTGGATCAACCTGACTCAGCAAATAATTACTTAATTGCTGGTCTATTTACTCCCTAGAAAGGAGGTAATCCATCCGCACCTTCCGGTACGGATACCTTGTTACGACTTAACCCCAATCATGCCCCCCACCTTAGGCCGACGAATCGGACTTCGGGTGTTGGTCACTTTCATGGTTTGACGGGCGGTGTGTACAAGACCCGGGAACGTATTCACCGCAACTTGCTGATTTGCGATTACTAGCGATTCCGACTTCATGGAGGCGAGTTTCAGCCTCCAATCCGAACTGGGACAAGCTTTGATGCGATTTGCTCCACCTCGCGGCTTAGCTGCGCATTGTACTTGCCATTGTATCGTGTTTCTAGCCCAGGACGTAAGGGTAATACTGACCTGACATCATCCCCTCCTTCCTCCCCGTTACCGGGGCAGTCTACCTAGAAAAATTCAACTAAGTACAAGGGTTGCGCTCGTTGATGGACTTAACCAAACATCTCACGACACGAGCTGACGACGGCCATGCAAGATCTGTCACCAGGTTCAATAAAGCACTCTCACCTTTCGGTAAGATTCCTGGGATGTCAAGCCTTGGTAAGGTTCTTCGTTTATCATCGAATTAAAGAACACGCTCCACCGCTTGTGCGGGTCCCCGTCAATTCCTTTATGTTTTAGCCTTGCGGCCGTACTCCACAGGCGGGATACTTAACGCGTTAGCTTCGCTACTGAAGGGGTCGATACCTCCAACAGCTAGTATCCATCGTTTACGGCGTGGACTACCCGGGTATCTAATCCGGTTCGCTCCCCACGCTTTCGTGCCTTAGCGTCAGAAATGGTCCAGTAACCTGCCTACGCCATTGGTGTTCCTTCTTATATCTACGGATTTCACTCCTACACAAGAAATTCCAGTAACCTCTACCACTCTCGAGTTTATCAGTTCGAATAATAGCCTGTATGGTTGAGCCACCAGATTTCACTATTCGCTTAATAAACCACCTACGCAACTCTTTACGCCCAGTCACTCCGGATAACGCTTGGATCCTACGTATGACCGCGGCTGCTGGCACGTAGTTAGCCGATCCTTATTCATTTGTTACCGTCATATTCTTCACAAATAAAAGCAGTTTACAACCCGAAGGCCTTCATCCTGCACGCGGCGTTGCTCCATCAGGCTTTCGCCCATTGTGGAAGATTCCTCACTGCTGCCTCCCGTAGGAGTCTGGACCGTATCTCAGTTCCAGTCTGGCTGGTCATCCTCTCAGACCAGCTACGGATCGTCGGCTTGGTGAGCCATTACCTCACCAACTACCTAATCCGACGCAGGCCGTTCCCATAGCGCATTGCTGCTTTAATCCGAAGACCATATGCGGTATTAGCACACCTTTCGGTGCGTTATCCCTCACTTTGGGGTGGATTCCCACGCGTTACTCAGCCGTCCGCCGCTCGCCATCACTCACAAAACCTTCCAAACGAGTGAAAGATTCAGTGAGCATGCTGCCGCTCGACTTGCATGTGTTAGGCATGCCGCCAGCGTTCATCCTGAGCCAGGATCAAACTCTCCATTAAAAGACTTTATCAAAAGACAAAGTCAAAGTGTTATTTACTAACATAAAAGATGTACTGACGAAATTGACTTGCACTACCAAATTGTAAATTTACCACCTGAATAGAGGTCATTTAAAGTACTCTCGCATCAGACTCGTAATAGTTTATCGTATTTTAGTGAGCACGTCAACACCTTTCGGACATTTTATCAGATAAAATTGTTGTAGAATTTACAGCTTGGTGATAATCTCTGCGCCATCCGGCGTAATCAACACGGTATGCTCAAAGTGTGCTGACAGTGAGCCATCTCGAGTACGAATCGACCAGCCATCGGGGTCGTCTTGGACAACTTTCCAGCCACCGAGGGTCGCCATTGGTTCAATAGCAATTGCTGCGCCGATCGGAACTAGCACACCGCTTCCTGTGCGGCCAAAGTTCGGCACATCCGGGTCCTCGTGCATCTCACGGCCGATTCCATGTCCCACTAAATCACGTACGATACCTAGTTTGGCTGCAGACAAAACGTGCTCGACCGCCGCACCAATATCGCCAGTTCGCACCGCACCATGAATCGCATCAATACCAGCGTACAAACTGCGTTCGGTAGCACTGAGTAGCATTTTCTTTGCACCTTTCGGTTCCTCATCGACGACCATCGTGAATGCCGAGTCGGCTTTCATGCCACCGACTTCGATCACTAAATCAAAGCCTACGACATCGCCCACAGAAAAAGCTTCGTCTTTTGGCACACCGTGCACCACAATATCATTCGGACTAATACAAATAGCGCCAGGAAAGTTAACTTCTGGTGTTTTATAGGACACTTTGGCGCCACGCGCAATTATTTCCTTTTCCACCCACGCATCAATCTCCCTGCCCGTTACGCCAGCATGAACTTGACCTCGTAAGTCCCTGAACAATTCAGCTAAAGTTCGGCCGGCAGTACGAAAGTCTTTGAGCTCCTGGTCAGTGAACTCACGAAAATCTCGTACGCTCATCTAGACGCCCTTTACTATAGCGTGAGCCACGAGTTCAGCCTCGATTCGATCGTGCACTTCACCCACGGTCCCAACGCCATCAATATGCTCGATTGGCACATGGAGATCATTAAAGAAGTTTAGCAGCGGATAAATCTCACCTCGGTGAATTTGTAAACGCTTTTCGATCGTTTCCGGTGAGTCTTCGCCGCGACCACGTACTGCGAGTCGCTTCATGATTTCAGATTTCGGCACCTCGAGCACCACGCACATCGCTATCGGGTTCTCACCGCAACGCTCCTGTTCGTGTTTGACTAGAGCCTCAGCTTGGGCGACGGTACGTGGATAGCCGTCCAAGATGACACGATCAACATCACCGCAAGTATGTGCCTTGTCGAGAGCAGCAAAAATAGTTTTATTAGTCAAAGCATCGGGGATAAGTTCTCCTGTTTTCAAATATTCGAGCAATTCATGATCTGCCTGATCTCGAAATATCTGCCCTGAACTCAACCAGCGCCACCCATGTCGTGCCGCTAGCATTTGACCTTGCATCGATTTACCCGCACCGGCTGGACCGAAAAATATAATCATGTTAGTTAAAGAACTCCTGTTTTAGTGTAGTAACAATTTTTTCACCACTCGCCGCTAACCCAACTTTTGCCTTGGTTGCAGCGATAATTTTGCCCATATCTTTTTGCTCAAAATTATTCTCGGCAATGATATTGCCAATAACCGTTCGCAGCTCATCGCTCGATAGTTGGGTTGGCAAATAGACGGCTAAAATTTCGTTTTCTTTAACCTCTTTGTCGGCACGATCCTGCTCGCCCGCAGACACATACAGCTTTGCTGCATCATCACGTTTTTTGACTTCACGCGCTACGACAACTTGGATCTCTTCGTCAGTGAGACCTTCGTCACGTTTGCCCTTTTCGACTTCTTCGTACAGAATGGCTGACTTGAGACCACGTAATGTCATAGTAGTAAATTCATCACGCGCGAGCATTGCGGCTTTCAAGTCGGCGGTAATTTTCTCTATCAAACTCATCTATAATCCTTTCCTGAATAGTATACCAAAAAATCGCCGCTTTGGCGACGATTTCTAGGATTATATAGACTAGATTAGCTATTTATCGACTAGGTTTTGCTAGTCCCATGCGAATCTGTAAAGCCTTGTCGGCCTTGCGCTGCTCGCGAATAATAGCTGAATCACGTCGATCGCGCTTGCTCTGTGGCTTGCTAAAACGCTGTGCAGCTTTGGCCTTTGAAACGACACCTGATTGCAATACGCGGCGATTAAATCGTCGTAGCAAGTTCTCGTTCGCCTCTTTGGCATCTTTTCTCTTAACTTGAATCATACGCGATATAGTGTAGCAGATGTCGAGACTTTTCGCAAGCCGTTATTTATCAGCCAGTTTATAGGCTGTTACTATGCCGTTCGGGCCAGTGCCCTCGGCTAGTAGTGGATGAGAATGTTTATCGATCTGGACATGACGAAGTTTTACAAAAGGATGACGATGCATCGACGAATACACTGCTGCCTCGGCCATAGCTTTTTTCATCTGATCGGGTCGAGCAAATTGGCTAAACTCGGGTTGAATAATCGTCGCGTCGCCATCCGTTTTGACTACGTTGAGTGCCGCCACGAGATCGTAAATGAAACCTATCCGACTCTTCATGGCGCCAGGCAGATTCCACATATTCTGCGCAAAAGCACCTTTCGCCGTAAAGAGATTAGCTGGCTTTTTTTCTAATAGATCAAGTTTGGTAGGATTGTATGGCGAATGCTTTGCATACTGGCTCTGATCTCGTGCTTGAGTCAGAAAATCCATTAATACACCAGGGGTGGTACTGTCCTTTGCGCCCGGTGGATCAAATACTGTTAATGTAGACAATGGACTGTCTAAACGTACAGTCTGCATCGCGGCCGCTATTCCTATAGCTGTGCGTGCGCCCGCCGAATTCCCCTCCAGATTAATTTCACCGTAATTATTCAACTCTCCCTGCAAAACTCGCAACATCCATTCGCCCTGTAGCCTAAAACTACCTGCGAGTTTCATTCGGTCTATGACAGATTTTGGCACTAGCGACGACTCGCCAGAACCGGCATTATTTACCACCATGATACGTTGATCTGGGTTGGCCGCCGCAAGCGCGACATTCTCTAGCAAGCCCACCGGATGTTGATAATTTCCACCAATCCCCATATTATAAACAGTAATTCCGTCTTCGGGCGGAACGTCGGTATTCATAAAGCCCACCTGGATTGCATCGCCATCACGTTCTATAGTTCTAGTCGTGCTAGCTAATTCTCTAGCCAGCTCTTGGCGCGTTTTATAGTCTGGCGTATCGACAATAGATTCGCTATCAGTATGAATAGTCCTGCCGCCTCTTGAATCAAAACTAGTAATCTGACCATTCAATTGACCACTGGTGAATCCGTAATCTATAGATCGTTTGTGCATTTTTATTATTATATTCTATTTTAGATAAAAAGTCAATATAAATCTATTGGGGCGCACATCATTTATATTCATCGAGCTCAGGATGTGCTTCTAGAAAAGTATAATACGCGCGTCGTGCCACATCAAAGCTATTTGCCGCCGATGATTGATGCTCACGTGAGAGATTCATTGACTGCATCGCGTCATTTCTAGCCTGATCTAATTGACTCTTTCGTTTTACGAGTTCAGTTTCCGGATCTAGCTCTTGTGCCGGATGCTCACTACTCGCTAAATCTACGAGGTTGAGGCTTGTTGCCGCCAGTACTTCGCGGTGAGCCTGAATTTTCTGTGAAGATGGAATCTCGGAATCGTGCTGCCCTTCGTCGCTATAATTTGCTGATCGTGGTCGTTCATCAGTCATAACACTCATCGTTTTTGTCCTTTTCGTTTATATAGTTGTTTGTAATTTTATACGTTTTCTTACTGTTTTTAGTCTAGCAAAAAATACGTGATTTGTCAAGAGCTGTGATACCGTAATGAAGCCCTTTATACTACTACATCACACCGCAAGAGTCGTCCCTCAACGCTAACTCGTCCGTTCCATTCATTCTTTGTCAGTTCGACGAGAATCCGCACTCGCTGCTGCTCGCCATTAGCATCATATGGTTCGAGAGTAAATTTACTGGCCGCGCCAAAAGCAATAGCTGAAAGCTTACGGCCATCAGTATCTGCAAAGGTATATTTAACATGGCTATTATCACGCCCCAGTACTCGACGATCCATAATGAGAACGGGGTGAAACGCAAAAACTGGACGCGAGTTACTATTGCCAAACGGTTCGAGTCTAGCGAGCTCATCAACGAGCTCTACCTGTATGTCTGAAAAGTCTGCTAGTTCCACGTCGGGCTCCGGATAGAGAAAATGCCGCTGATCAGATAGCTCTAACGATTTATAAAACGTTTGGACCTCCACTCGCCACTGCTCTATATGCTCGGTGCGAATCGTCAGCCCGCCCGCTGCTAAATGTCCACCGCCCTTTTCCAGCAAATCGGCGGTATAATGGATAACCTTTGCCATTGAAAATTCGCCAAAGCTACGGCCACTTGCCTTGCTAAACTCTGAGCCTTTCGACATCACAAAGGCGGGCCGTTCGAACTTTTCCACGATTTTTGACGCCACAATACCAATCACCCCTTCATGCCAATCATCACCTGCCACTACCGCCACAGGGTCATCCAAAACAACTTGCGACGAAGCTTGGACGAAAATCTCCTCCTGAACTTTGCGTCGTTCGCGATTTAGCTCATCGAGCTTTTCCGCCAGCTCAACTGCCCGGAAATTATCATCCGTTTTTAGGAGCTCTAGCGCCATTTCGGCAGTTTCGAGTCGCCCCGCCGCGTTAAGTCGTGGACCCAACACGAATCCGAGCGTCTCGGCCGTAACAGTGCGTTGATCAGCACCCGCTTTGATGAGAAGTGCCTTGAGGCCGACACGACGAGCTTTTTTTAGCACTTCGAGGCCCCAGTAGACATTGGCGCGATTTTCATCAATCAATCCCACAATGTCACATACTGTACCGAGTGCTACCAAATCGAGTAGCCACTTTTCCTGACCATCAGGAAGGCCTTCGAGTTCGGTTTGGCAGGCCTGAACTAATTTAAACGCCATGCCGCAACCTGCCAGATCATTGAACGGATACTTGCTATCTGGTCGTTTCGGGTTTAATACCGCGATGGCATCTGGTAACGTATCGCCTGGCGCATGGTGGTCGGTAACGATCACGTCAACGCCGAGTTCCTTGGCGCGAGCAATTTCTTTGACCGACAACGTCCCGTTGTCTACCGTAATAACCAATTTCGTACCGTCTGCAGCAAGTTGTTCGATTGCCTTGACATTGAGCCCGTAACCTTCGGTAAAACGATCTGGCGTGTAGGTTTCCACGTCTAGTCCAAATTTTCTAAAACTTTCCCACAAAATCACCGTCGCCGTCATGCCGTCAATATCATAGTCACCATAGATCGTTACTTTTTGCTGTCCCTTCAGCGCTTTTTTAATACGCGCTACCGCCTGCTTCATACCCGGAAAAAGAAATGGGTCGTGTTTGGTCGCCGCATAATCTGGATGCAAAAAAGTTCGTTGTGCCGCTACACCATCTATACCACGACGTTTTAAAATCTCTCCAATGAGCGGCGAAATAGCCTGATCTACCCCTGATTTCATTATGCTATTGTATCATAAAGACACGCTGTCGAAGTTATCTTCCCTGTTGACTCGATGTTGATAGGGTGTTATTATCTACGGCTATGATTAAAAATTCCGGTAATCGTGGTCCACGTAGAATTATTTCACCCGAAGAGCGCGAGACTCGCGAAGCAGAGCGATTAGCCAAGATACGCGCAAAAACCGTCGAACGCGTCGCCGATGCGGCGATTCTTCACCATATGAACATGGGATCTGTCCACCAAACACCAGACCTATCAGATACTATGAACAACGGCGAGCGAACAGGCGGTGATGCCTCGCCTCATCGATTAGACATAGTTGAGCTTGATCCAGCTTTGCTAGGGGAAGCTCGGGCAGTCTTGCGAGGACGTATAGAATCTGCCGACGAAGAGCATGCGAAAACTGTTGGCAAAAAATCAGAGGCTACTTCGGCAGCCTCTACACAATCAGCCACTCTGCTATTACGAGGCGCCATCAAACAAATAAATCGCGAACTATTGCTCCGCGCTAATGACTAATTTATTCTGTTAGATTACGATTTTTAGTGTTAGCTAGTTGCTGTGACTTGATAACAATGGCCTGGAGCTCTTTGAATATTGGGAAGCTCTTGTTTGTTGAATAAAGACGAGTATTACCTTGCTTTTCTGTGGTCAGAAAACCGCTCTTTTCTAATCGTTTTAGCTCGCGCTGAATATTGCCTGGGTCTTCTTTGATAAGCTTTGCGAGACCGCGAACATGAGTTTTAAAATCTGGATATTTAGCGTAAACCACGATTATTTTGCGGCGCACACGCGATGTAATAAATACATCAAGCATTATCATTCCCCTTCCGTCTAGTCTATCAAGTCATTTAGCGCCATAACAGCGTCTTATCAAACATTCTAGCAAAGTACGCATAGACAATCAATACTTTTTTACAACGAAATTACTTCCAGCCTAGAATAGTGGTATTAATCATGTCTTGGACCATCTGAGTATCAGGCATATCATCGATGTCATAGTAGTGGCTCGTTGAAATGTAATTTGGCGTTACCGATAAAATATGTAGTTCATCGACCAAAATATGAGCTTTGTCTAGCGCCGCGAGACCAATGATCGGTGTCGCTAGAATTACTTTACTGACACCAACAGGTTTTAGCCATTCTATAGCTGCATCGAGCGGAGTGCCCGAGGACAAACCGTCGCTCACTAAAATCACATTACGGTGCCACAGCGCTAGCGGGTCGATAGCACCGCCGTCACCCAGTAGCCAGTTGAGACGACTATCGGCCTCGCGCATCTGGTCCTCTAATTCACCTTTGTATTCACCATAATAATATTCTGCCTCCGACTCGCTGAGGTCAGGATTTTTCGCCACTATACCGCCCGGCAAAACCGTAGCGTAATCGATCGACTCATCATGAATTCTAATTGTTTCAGAAACGAGCTGTTGCAATGTAGTATGGAGATAGATAGCAATCTGATAGCCGACCGCTACTCCACCGCTATCGAGCGCTATCACTGCCATATCTTGGTAGCGATATTGATCGATTAGTTCAGACGCTAATTTAGCACCCGCCACAGCTCTAGACTCGAAATACATAAGCATTATTGTATCAGATTTGTGAGTCACATAATAGATAGTTCTGTAGTTACAGAGTATAATGATTACTATGCAATTCTACGAGGTTTCACCAGTCGGTATTGTCGGCAAGGATTTTGACATACTGACCTACAGCTGGTCAGGCGCCATCCGTCCCGGACAAATCGTCGAGATTGAGGTTGGATCACGCACATTTGTAGGCGTGGTTATTGCTAGTACTAATAAACCTGCGTTTAATGTGAAACCAATCACTCGATTACTGTTCGATCGACCCCTACCGACACAGCTCCTGCGTCTCCATCAATGGCTAGCCGGGTTTTACGACACTCATCCAGGTACGGTTTGGCAAACGATGTTACCGGGAGGATTACACAAAAATCATCGCAATACTGTTGTTAAAAAATCTACATATAAAATTAACAGAGATGATGATAGAACAAATTTTGTACTCAACAAGGCCCAACTGTTCGCTATCGAACGGCTCGTTCAGATGGAATCTGGCACCGCTCTTCTCCATGGCATTACCGGGAGCGGAAAGACCGAAATCTATAAAGCTATGGCGCTCGAAGCTGCTGGACGCGGCCTATCGTCAATCATAATGGTTCCCGAAATAGCCCTCACCGCTCAGCTAGTTCGTGAGTTTGAGCGAGATTTTGAACGCGTCGTTATAACCCACTCCTCCATGACTCCGAGTCAGCGTTTTAACATTTGGAAAACGATACTAGAAAATGATCAACCCATTGTAATTATCGGTCCAAGATCCGCTCTATTCATGCCCATTCACAAATTGGGCCTGATCGTCATCGACGAGTGCCACGAACCATCCTACAAACAGGATAAAGCACCTCGCTATAACACTCTGCGTGCAGCGGCGGCCCTATCAAATTTTCATGAGGCGAGACTACTATTAGGTTCCGCCACCCCCTCAATTGCCGACTATTATATGGCCAAAAAGCTTGACCGACCAATCATTACTATCAATCAATTAGCTAGACAAAACGCCACAAAACCTAGTGTGAGTATCGTAGATAGTACCAAACGTCATACTATGTCTTCTCGCAGTAGTCTCTTTTCTAAACAGCTAATTACCGCTATCGAAAAAACCATTGATCAGAAACAACAGGTTCTATTATTCCATAATCGTCGCGGTAGTGCTTCGGTAACGCTATGTACAAACTGTGGCTGGCTAGCAACCTGCCCAAACTGCACTCTGCCCCTGACGCTCCACAACGACACTTACCAACTACGTTGCCATCTATGCGGCTACCATACCAAGCCACCGACTAGCTGCCCAGAGTGTCATAATTCCGATATTAGCCATCGCGGCATTGGCACCAAGCGTATCGAAGAGGAGGTCAAACGTCTGTTTCCTACTGCCAACATAAAGCGTTTCGATGGCGACACAGAGCGTGGACAAGCCGTCCAGGACATTTTTGAAGAACTGCATACTGGTGCTATTGATATTATTATCGGCACCCAAGCTATCGCCAAAGGGCTCGATCTGCCAAATCTGCGTCTCGTCGGTATCGTTCAAGCCGACGCTGGACTAGCTCTCCCTGATTTTTCCTCGTCAGAGAGAACATTTCAACTAGTAGCCCAGGCCAGTGGTCGTGTTGGTCGCGGTGCCGAACCTACCACCGTCATAATCCAGACTTTTCAGCCCAATCACCCGGCCGTCGTGTTTGGAGCTGCTCAAGATTACGAAGGCTTTTTCAATTCGGAGATAGCAGAGCGAGCTCGTGGTCATTTTCCACCTTTTTCCTACCTACTAAAACTCACCTGCACCTACAAAACAGAAAAAGGTGCCTCAAACGCAGCTAGTACATTAGCCCGCGAAATCGCGCACGAGCACAAAGACGTTAACATTCTCGGACCAACACCCGCCTTTTATGAACATATTCGCGACACCTACCGTTGGCAAATTGTCGTACGAGCTGAGAGGCGCGAAAGTCTCGTCACTATTGCAAAACAAGTTCCGTCTGCAAAATGGCAACTGGAACTCGATCCAATATCGCTCCTTTAATGCCTATTCTCTACATTCTCTCTGTAAATCTATGTTAAAATAGATGCATGAGCTCAACCTATACACGAAAAAATATCATTACCCTGCCAAATCTCCATCTACGCGAACGTAGTCAGCGAATACGGGTCATCGATGACGAAACTCTGCAATTAATCGACGATATGCTAGCAGCGACGCTTGATTGGGAATCTAGTCGCCCGCACGAAGTTGCCGTCGCACTCGCTGCTGTCCAAATCGATCGACTGCACCGTGTCGTTATCATTCGTGAGGACTTTGATGACAAAGATAACAAGAATTTTACTGTACTGATCAACCCAGAAATCGTTAAATGTGAAGGTGAGTTAATCACCGATCACGAAGGTTGCCTGAGTGTCAAAGACCTCTATGGGTTAGTGCCCCGCTGGTCCAAAGTTCGCGTCAAAGCCGTCGACATCAATGGTCGCGAAGTCAGAATAAAGAGTCCTAACCCCTTTATCGCTCGTATCTTGCAACACGAGATCGACCACACTAATGGTATTTGTTTCGTCGATCACATTGCCGATCAGCACGACGCCTTTTTTATCCTCACCGAGAGCGGCGAACTGGAACCGTATTCGTATGAAAAAGTCGTGGAAAGCGGCGTTTTAGAGCAAAATGACTAACGTCGTATTTTTCGGTACCGAAGAATTCTCGGTGCCAACTCTAGAGACGCTCATCGCATCCGACTATAATGTTGTAGCTGTCGTCACCAAGCCCGATAGCGTTCGCGGACGTGGCCATACTATCGACTCTCCTACTGTTGCTAAAATCGCCAATCAGCACGCCATCAAAGTCTTGCAACCCGAAAAACTATCAGATATACACGATGAACTGATCCGTATCGGAGCTCCAATCGGAGTTCTCGTGTCATATGGAAAGATTATCCCTCAGTCAATCATTGATAGTTTCCCCAAAGGTATTGTCAACCTTCACCCGTCCCTATTGCCCTACTACCGAGGCCCATCGCCCATTGAAACAGCAATTTTACATGGCGACGCAAAAACTGGGCTCACTATCATGTCGCTCGTGAGGAAAATGGACGCAGGCCCGATCTACTATCAGGAAACTGTTTCTCTGTCAGGCGCCGAAACGAAACCTGAACTATACGAAGTATTGTCTCATCGTGGTGCAGCATTGATAGTTGAAAAGCTTTCTGACATTCTGAGCGGCAGCTTAGTGGCAAAACCCCAGGATGACACCCTCGCTACCTATTGCTCGTTAATTGATCGCCGAACTGACGGTGTTATTGATCCTGCCACAATGACAGCCGACGAGTGCGAACGTCGCGTCCGAGCTTATTTAGGGTGGCCAAAAACGAGACTCGATTACCTAGACCACGAAGTCATCGTCGTAAAGGCTCGCGTTTTAAAGGATTACCAAGGTGATAGCTGGCCAGATGTTATCAAGTGTCAACATGACACCTATCTGCAAATTGTGGAACTAGTGGCGCCGAGCGGCAAAAAAATGAAAACCGCGGAGTATCTCCGCGGTATCAAATCCTAGGTTCAAAGCGATTAGGCAGCTTGGTCTTGGTCAGTCGACCCAGCTGTTTGCTGTGCAATACCACCTAAAATAGCCTCTTTATTCTCGACAATTTCGGTCTTCAATTCCTCGAGAACTGCCGCGACAACTTGTGGGTAGTCTGGTCGATTTAATTGCAACCATTTCATCGCACCATATTCACTCATAATAGCTGTTTCAGGGGCCTCTGGATTGGCCGAGCGGAGCTGTTTGTAATCCTCGCGCTCGCTATAATCTGGCAGATTTTCGTTAAACCATGTAGTCATGCCGTCTTGGTTCATATCAACAAAATAACCGAACTCGTCGAGCAATTCATCACTCATACCATCGGTCAAACGCTCGCCAACTCGCATTTCGAGTTCACTATAAATATGCTGTAAAAATGCCTGTTTCTGTTCTGGCGGTAGCCCTCCGAGTCCTAGTTCTTCTAGAAAATTATCATCTAATCGAAACATTACTTACGCCTTTCTTCTTATGTCAAGATTATACCATACGACCACGTCAGCAACAAAACACCCCTCCACTAATGAAGGGGTGTTTCAGGAACCAGTATAGCTATTATCGCCTAGAAGCTTTTCGGCTACGAGCGTAGGCAGTAGCACCAAAGGTGAGGGCGCTAGCACCGGCAAGTGCACTGAAGGTTTCTACTGGACCAGTCGCTACAATCTCAGTTGGAACATAGACTGGAGGATTGGTTGGGATAACTGGTGTCGTTGGAGGCAAGCAGTGTGGATTGTCATAATTCATACTAGAATCATACTCACATGGCTTGCAGCGCTCGTCATCCTTGTCGATTGATGGATTAGTTGGGCAAGGATTTGGAGTTGGTTTACACTCTCGCTCAACACTGGTAGATGCGCTGTTGTTGCTCGTGTTTGGCTCTTCTTTTAGCTCGCTAGTACCCGAAGATACAACGTTCACAAGTTTCGTAATGCCACAGACGAGATCTTTTTCGCCAGCAACCTTCACGCTGAAGGTGATGGTTACCGTCTTGCCAGCTTCTACCTTGGCGACAACGAGGCCGTCACCGAACAAATCGCCACTAACACCTGTTGCAGGCTCTGCTTTGATGTCATTATTGTAGGTAACATTCTTTGGTAGAGCGTCTTTGATGACTACGTTGGTAAGTGTTACATCACCAGTGTTCTTGAACGTTAGTGTATAAGTTAACGTGTCACCTGGTTTAGCGGTCTTTTTATCGACTGATTTAACGATGTCGAATTTTGGATGCTTGTCAGGCTGGCAGTCTTTGTCTACTGTGGTAGTCGTATTGTTATTGCTGGTATCTGGCTCGGTTGCCATTTCTTTGGTTGTTGAGCTCGATTTGTTAACAAATTTGTTCTCACCACAGACTAGTTTATCTGATTTCACCGTTGCGCTAAAGGTGATTTTAGCAGTACCGCCGGCATTGATTTTTGCAATCTTTACTCCGGTCGAGAACAACTTGTCGAGGTCACTGATGCCGCTGCCGTTGCTCACGTCGATCTTGGTTTCGCCTACAAGCTGGAGACCAGCTGGCAATGCGTCTTTGATAACAACATTAGTCAATGTAGTGTTGCCAGTGTTTTTAAACGTTAATGTGTAGTTCAATGTGTCACCCGCTTTGGCAGTCTTTTTATCGACTGTTTTGACGAGGTCAAAGTTCGAAGTACATTCGCGACTTACGGTCGTATCAGTGTTGTTATTCGACTTGTCTGACTCATCGGTCTTTTCCTTGGTCGTTGAAGTTGATTTGTTCGTCAATTTAGTAGTACCGCAGATGAACTTGTCAGTAGCAGCTACTTTGACGGTAAAGGTGATGACGACGGTTTTGCCAGCTTCTACCTTGGCGACTTTCAGACCTTCGCTGAATAGGTTGCCGCTCACGCCAGTCGATGGATTGACTGAGATATCGTTGTTGTAATTCACATTTGATGGCAGGGTGTCTTTGATAACTACGTTAGTGAGAGCGACGTCGCCAGTATTTTTGAACGTCAACGTGTATTTCAACGTATCACCAGGTTTAGCTGTTTTCTTGTCAACAGTCTTGACTAGGTCAAAGTTAGGATGACACTCACGAGTAACGATAGTATCCGTATTATTGTTCGACTTGTCAGATTCGTCAGTCTTTTCGCTAGTGGTTGAGCTCGATTTGTTGGTGAATTTGGTATCGCCACACACGAGCTTGTCAGATTGCACTTTGGCACTAAACGTTATTTTTACTGTGCCACCGACATTCACTGTTGCGACTTTTACGCCAGTCGAAAATAATTTGTCGAGATCAGTAACACCACTGCCGTTAGTAACGTCGATCTTGGTTTCGCCTACGAGCTGAAGGCCAGCTGGCAGTGAGTCTTTGATAACAACATTCGTTAGTTTGGTATCACCAGTATTTCTAAAGGTTAACGTGTAGTTTAGCGTGTCACCTGGTTTAGCGGTCTTTTTATCGACCGTTTTGACGAGGTCAAAATTAGGATGCTTTTCAGGTTCACATTCCTTGGTCACAATAGTAGTAGCGCTGTTGTTGCCGCTATTGTCCTCTTTAGTAGTCTGATCGGTGCTCGATGATACAGTGTTAACGAGTTTAGTGTCGCCACACACGAATTTGTCAGAGGCTTTTGTCACCGCAGTGATTTTAACCGTCGCACTGCCACCAACTGGTAGTTTAGCAATCTTTAGGCCGCTACCGAAGATATCGCCACTATATGAGCTCGGTGCTGAAACGCTAACACTGGTACTCGCAATATAGCTAGGAAGCGTATCTTTTAGGACGACGTTTGTCAGATCCTGGTCACCAGTATTTTTAGCAGTAATAGTATATTGCAATGTATCGCCAGGTTTTGCAGCCGTCTTGTTAACAGTCTTTACAACATCATAGGATGGATGTTTTGGAACTTCTTTGAACTGTGGTTTTACCTTGACAATGATATAGCCTGCGTATTGCAAACAGCCAGGGATTTTACCGTCGAGGCTCTTGTAACCGAGCAACGCTCCACCGTTAGCGTTGGTAAACAGATCATCACCCAGGTTCCAGCCGTTGGTAGTACCCGTTATGTTGTTAAAGTATTTAGCTGAAACAACCTGGAGGCGGAATTCTCGGTCACTACGGACAATTACTTGATCCCAGACTTTAGCTGGTTTGGCATTATCTGCAGAGACAAAGCCATTGATTGTAAAGTCAGTGGTGTAGTTATTCAGCGGCAGGTTCAAGGCAGCGCGTACATTAGTGGCTGTCAAATTCAGGTTAGCAGCCGCGTTGTTATGGACATACATACGAATGGTATATTCTTTGCCCTCTTGGACATTGGCGACATCGCCCCATGTATCTGAACCAGTTTCACGAATACGCGTAAAATTACGCTCGTCACCCACGCCTGGGTTATCGACAATGGAGTTAAACGTGACGTAGGACGCCGGTTTGTCCATTGTAAAGGTCGTACGATCCGGACCCCAGGCCAATAGTACACTTGGTACCAATATGGCAGCTAGTAGACCAAATAGGACAAATGTCTTCTTTGGCACGTACTTGAAGCCACTAACGATAGATTGTAGTTTGCTCATGACACCTCTTTTCTCACTTACTTCTCTCATTATATCATATTCCTAATTAATTGTAAAGGCTTATGCTTATGCTCCCGCATCGAAGCCTGGGTCCTCAGGTTGCTTTTCGTTGCCATTATCTTTGCCGCGATTTGGATTATCGCTATTGTCACCGCCTGGCGTCTGCGCCTTATCGTTGCTAACATCCGCATTATCGGTGCTGTTATCGTGAGAACCGTGGTCGCCTGCGTGGATAGGATTCTGAGATTGATTCTTTTTCTCCAGTTTGGTCTTTGGTGGTTTATTAGGTTTGCTTGGCTTATGAGGTTTATTCGGAGTAGACGGCTTGTTTGGTGTCTGTGGTTTATGAACGACTACTGGTCTATGACCAGCCTCGGTACCCTGCTCACACTCAATACGTACGCCCAAGACCTCTTTGCCTTTTTTATTATAAGCGACGAGACGTGTGCCGTCTTGCCTGTACTGTAATACAGCGATTGTACCTGGGTTACGTTTCGACATAGAGTGCGTCCAGCGAACATTAGTCGAGTCAATGTCTTTGAGTTTCCATGTGTAATCTTTTGACTTGTCTAGGAACTTCTCGACATCGGCGCGCCACGCATCGGCGTCTTTCTCGTACTTGTTCTCTAGTTTATTCTCGTAAGCAGATCTGAAACCACCCTCACCATTGATCTCAGACATTAAATATGGGGCTAGGAAACGGTTTGCGCCAGCTGCCATTTTTAGCTCATCAGCACAATCCTTGGCGCTGGCGCCTTCGGCAACGCACAATTTTTCACCAATAGCTAGGTTGGATTCCATACCATTTTTGCCTTTGCCATCACGCATCATTTTGGTGGCTTCTTTGGTAAAGAACTTCGTGTCCTCGCCAAAACCATGATCTTTGCGGAATTTACGTAGTTGTTCTAATGATACGCCAAAGAATTCAGCATCAGCTTTGTCACGAGCTTCGATTTCGGCTTTCTTGGTCTGTGAGTTGCGATTGTCCTGTTCGTCAGGAGTCTCGTTAGTAGGCACTTCGCTAGGGGCTGGAGATGTCGAAGGAGAAGGACTAACTGATGGACTAGTCGAAGGGCTAGCTGATGGCGAAACAGATGGTGAGGCACTAGGACTTGGGTTAGCTGAGCTAACGGTAGGTACAGGTGTAGGTGTCGTCGCAGGTGATACAGTACAGCCAACGAGGCCCAAGGCTACTCCAGCGGCAGTCGTTAGGGTTCCCGCCAATACGCGTCGGCGTTGGTTACCACCACGTACGCTATCAATTGAAACAACTGGTGCAATTGCCTCTTCTGCTGGATTTTCAGCCAATTCTACGACGTCAGCCGTAGCAGTTTCACCGAGACCGAGTTCAATTTTTAGCTTCTCGTACTCTTCACGAGTAGCGTAGCTTTCGTAGAGAGCCAAATCCTCTGCTATTTTACCGGCTAGATCTTCGCCCTTATTGTACCAACCTTCTTTGTTGGCTTCGACAATAAATTCTCGATAAAACGCAGCGTCGGCTGCATTTTTCTGATTTTGCTCTATAGTTTCGACAGCATCAGCATATCCAGCTGACTTTAGCTGATCTGCGGTTACGGTGAAATTACTAACATTTTTCTCCATCACAAACTCCTTTCGCTACTATTACCTCACAAGTAGTATGATCAAAATTTTATCACAATCATATTTAAAAGTCAATGCTTTTATGATATTTACCATAAAAGCGCAAGCGCATTGGACATGGTTAACTAGCCGAGTGTGAGGAATATGTCTACTTAGCGTTTAAACAATATATCGTACCGCCCGATGATTCCAATGTGATCCACACAATAACTGTACCTGTCTCTATATAGGAAGTATCGTAGCTTTCAGATTTTGTAGGACACCTACGGTCAATGTTATAGCCAATAAATCCCCCGTATCCGTAGCTATTATTCATGGTATTGCTGTTATTAAGTAAAACGCTGGCATGTTGTACCCGATAGCCGTTATCTCCCTGCTGATTCCACCAATCGATATAGGTAGTAAAGAAATTGTAGACCTCAGGAGCATTAGTGGGAGAAACTAAGCCTCCCGAGCTGCCACCGAGACTCGGATAGTGGCCGGTGTCAGCTTTATAGTTCTGGAGAGCTGATATGACTTGACCGAGTTCTTGTTTTCGGCGATTGTCGTTTTGTGATTTCTGTAAGGCTGGCAAGGCAAGGAAGACAGTTAGGAAAATGAGTCCAGCTATAGCGAGCACTAGCACCACTTCGATGATGGTGAAGCCTTTTTGGTTATTAAGAATAAGCTTGTTCATACATAAAAAGTATACCCCCCCCCCCCATCGAAAAAGTCAAGGAGGAATAGGAAATGAACTATAACATTATGATCTTATAGAGAAAAACGGCACCAACTATAATGTACGTTTCTTTAGCTCGCGGGTAAAGCACTCTAGTTTGTCGCCGACCTCAACCGCTACCTTGCCTGTTCCACGCGGAATAGCCAGTTCAATACCGCACATCTCACCTTCGAAGACTTCTTTAACTTCGCTCTTTTCACGCTGGACGCGAGAGATTTCTAGTTCGGCAATTTGTTCTTTGCCACGCCAGACTCGAGCTAGGGTTCCCGGCATAATTTTGCCAGACTTCACCTGACCGCCAGCAATAATTCCCTCTTTGGCAGTACGAAAGACGCCTTTTACCGATAATTCACCGACCGATGTCTCGATAACTTCCTCGGGTAATAATTTTTCCATCTCCGTCTTTGCATCGTCGAGCAATTCATAAATCACATTAAAGATCCGCACCTCGATTTTGGCACGCATCGATAGTTGTTTTACTTGGGCCGGCAACGCAACGCTAAATCCATAGATGATAGCATTTGAAGCTTTCGCGACACGAATATCGCCCTCTGTGATGTTACCAACGCCGCTCGCGACAATTTTGACCGCCACCTCGTCAGTTTCGAGCATTTTCAATGAGTCCATGACTGAGGTAAGGGATCCTTGGACATCGGCCTTGACGATAAAAATTGCCTCCTGCTGTTCGGTTTGACGATTCATCATTTTGAGCAAATCGTTGCCCGTAATATTAACACCAGCCGTTGACTGAACCTTTTCATCATAATGTTTGGCGGCTAAGGCTCTAGCCTCGCGCTCGTTTTTCACCTCTTCGATACGTTGACCGAACTCTGGGACTTCCTTGAAACCAGTGAGTGTCACAGGCGTGCTCGGACCGGCTTGTTTGAGTGGATTGCCCCGGAAATCTTGCAGTGTACGGACACGTCCGTAGGTTGATCCAGCAACAAAATATTCGCCTTGTTTCAAGGTGCCATTAGCAATGAGCACGCGGACTACGGCCCCGCGGCCTTGTTCGACGTTTGATTCAATAACGAGACCTTCGGCTGGCACATCAGTATCAGCTCGGAGATCTTCCATATCAGCGACGAGAAGCACCATTTCAAGGAGTTTATCGATACCTTGGCCCGTTTTGGCCGAGACTTCGACCATAATAGTATCGCCGCCCCATTCCTCTGGGTTTAGCTGATGTTCAGTCGCTAGCTGTGTTTTGACCAGTTGAGAATTAGCGGTTTCTTTGTCAATCTTGTTAATAGCTACAACGATTTTGGCGTTGGCAGATCGCGCGAATTTGATCGCTTCAACCGTCTGAGGCTTTACACCATCATCCGCTGCTACCACAATAACCACGACATCGGTCAGTGTAGCACCATGCTGGCGCAGAGCCGCAAACGCTTCGTGGCCTGGCGTATCGAGCAAGGTGATTTTTCGTCCGCTATGCTCTGTTTGATAAGCTGCGATATGCTGCGTGATGCCGCCCGCCTCACCTTCGACCTTTTTCATGCCGAGAATGTTATCAAGCAGCGTCGTTTTACCGTGGTCGACATGGCCCATTACCGCCACGATCGGTGGACGTGGCTCGGCATCATCACTGAGCGATAACTCATGGCTAACAACTTCTTCATGTGCCACCTTTTGCTCGACAGTGACATCGAGCCCTAATTCTTCGATAATGATCTGTGCTGTTTCAAAATCGATGCGCTGATTAACCGTTGCGACGATACCGTTTTTGAATAGCTCACCAACCAATTTGACGACTGGCAAATCCAATTTAGCCGCCAAGTCACCGACGGTAATCATCTCTGGTAGTTGTAGGACTTTGTTATCTGCCATGATCGCTCCTTTCGTTTACGAATATTGATTGGTGCGACCAGGCTATCGCACGCTAGACTAACGGACTCATTTTGTTAAACCAAGGCTGATCTTGCGATTATCAGCGTCAATTTCTATCACGGCGAACTTCTTTTTCTCGTTCAACTGGAATAGCTTTTCTGGGTTGTTGCCATCACCAAGCTCGCTGATATGGACCAAGGCCTCAACGGCTGGTGAGATCTGCACAAAGGCACCAAATGGCGTAATACGAGTAATCGTACCTTCAACCTCATCACCTACATGGAATTTAGCAGCTTCACTAAGCCATGGATCAGACGTGGTTTGCTTGATCGATAGACTGAGACGATCTTTGTCGATGCTAATAATTTTAGCTTCGACGACATCGCCAACCTTGAGGCGCTCAGCTACAGTAGCAATACGCTCCCAGCTGATTTCACTGATGTGGATCAAGCCCTCGATACCGTCAACATTAACGAACGCACCAAAATCAACGATGCCAGTGACAATGCCTTTGACGACATCGCCAACCTTGAGGCTCGTGAGGCGATCAACGAGACCGTCTTTGATGGCTTCTTTTTCGCTAAAGATCAGTTTGTTGGCTTTTTGGTCAACATCAATAACCTGTGCGCTCATTGGTTTACCAATCAGATCGCGAAGACGCTTCAAGATTTCGTCTTTGTCGGTTACGCGAGGGTAGTGTTCAGCTGACAGCTGACTGACTGGCATGAAACCGCGTACCCCTTCGTATTCGATCAATAGTCCGCCACGATTTGCATCGTATGGGGTAACTTCGATAGATTTGCCGCTCTCGACGACTTTTTGGATCTCATCCCAACCGCGATCTTTGGCGGCTTTGCGCAGGCTCAGTAGTACATACCCATTGTCGAGTTCTGAATCAACAATCGAAGCAGCTACTTCGTCACCAACAGCGTATTTTTTACCAAAACCAATCTCACGACGTGGTACCATACCAACACCACGAACGCCAAGATCGACTAATACTTCGTTTTTCTTGACACTCAGGATTTTACCATCGATAACGTCACCAACAGTTACGTCTACAGCACTAGTGCCGTTTAATAGATCATCCATTGTAATTTTATTTGCCATAATGCTCCTAGATTTCCTCCGAGACCAGACGAAACCTCTCCGTTAATTACTTTTTGCGCGGTCTCTCGCAAGTTAACAACTATTGTATCAGAGATGAGCGTTTTATGCAACTAGTGCCCTATTTGTTCAGTAGCGCCGCTCTGACCGCTACACGTGATAGGCGATAATTCCATGCCGCGTAGATCGCTCCAGCCGCAATGAGTAGTCCAAACAGCAAACCAAAGAAATCCTCGGCTGGTCCCGTTGCAGCAATTGTCTCGGGGGTTTCCGGTGTCGTATCTCCAGTAGAAGCTATGTCACTAGGTAAACTCGTTTGCTGTTCAGAGCTAGATCCTGAATTGTTATTACTGGAGTTAGTATTGGTAGAAGCCGTTTTATCCTTGTCAGTAGAGTCGTCTTTGTTGCTAGATTCATCTTTGGTAGTTTCGTCTGTTTTGTCACTAGAACTAGGGTTCGTAACGGTAGCTGTTTCGCTCGGTGAATTACCGCTCTCGCTAGAACTATTGCTCTTTAGCAATAATACACCGCCAATCAGTAATATAGCCATCAGCACGACACTCACTAGATAGCCTGTAATTGCGCCCGCTTCACCGTTATTCGAAAATTGTCTCGCCATTCTCATGTCTCCATCTCGTTAATGGTGCCATTATACCATAAAATCAGACCTCCGACAAGTAATGGTACAATAGTGTCATTATGGGGTCCATTCTAACGATCGACATCGGTGCTACCAAAACGCGTATGGTCGCCTTTGACAGCTCTCTATCGATTGATGAGGCCACGAGTATCAAAATAGCTAGCGACAAAGAATTCCAAACCCCTCATCATCCTGACGAATGCATGAAACTGCTAGTCGACACTATCATGGAACACTTCCCGGAATTTCATGAATATTCGAGTGAGAATACCGTAGTCATAGCCATTACCGGTCAAACCGATGGCGATACTATCACGAGCACCGCCATAGGGTGGGATCGCTTTCCGCTCAAGGATGAACTGAGCCAGGCGCTCTCTGGGACGCGGGTTATCATGGATAACGACGGCAGGATGGGTGCTATCGGAGCCTTTGCTGGGAAACAGTGTCGGCGCAGCCTCTATATCGCCATCGGAACTGGCATTGGTAGCGGTATGATACTAGATGGCCAGCCTTCACTCGATCTCGTCGGTATGGAAATCGGCAAAACGAGGTTCATGGATCGACATGAAACGATGTCATGGGAGGCGTTAGCATCTGGTTCGGCCTTTTACAAAACATACGGCCGCTTGGCTCAGATCATACCTGATCACAACCCAATCTGGCGTGAATATGCCGAGGCTATCGCAAAAGGCCTGATCGCCCTAACTCCTACCTTGCGGCCAGATGAAATAATCATCGGCGGCGCCATGGCCGAGTTTTTCCCAAAGTATGGCCCGCACCTCATTGAGATTATCGCCGCAAAGAGCTGGGGCCTCACCGCTCATGTTCCCATAACTGCAGCTAACGATTTTAGATATACCGTCAACAGAGGAGCTCTACTATTCGCTCTGCATGAATTGAGCCAGAAATGATAGCCCTCAGCACGCTGATAGCCGAACTAGAACGCGATCATCCTGATATCACCTTTCAGAGCTCAGATGTTGCACATTGGTCACCATCCGAACGAACCATATACTACGACCATAGCCCGACGAACACTATCCACGAACTAGGTCATGCTCTGCTCGGTCATAATTCATTCGTGCAAGATGCTGAGCTCATTCGAATTGAGCGTGATGCCTGGGAGAAAGCTCGCGAAATCGCCAAAAAATATCAGGTGGCCGTCAGCGACAATAGTATCGAATCTGCTATGGATAATTATCGGGAATGGCTCCACAGACGCAGTCTGTGCCCTACCTGTTCTCAGGTTGGAATCCAATCAGTAAAAGATCTATCCTATTCTTGTGTAAACTGTGGCACCAAATGGCAAGCCAACGATGCTAGATCCTGCGGATTGAAACGCAGCATTATCAAACACTAAAAACCGCCCCTCGGGAATCCCTGAGGAGCGGTACATCAGCCCACCGTTTCTGGAGCGGTCAGACTACTATTCTGCTTTTTTTGCTGGACCACGGCGGCTAATTCGACCACCTTTTGCGCCAGCTACGCGTGCTAGATCACGATTAGCGTAAAATCCGCCAGTACGACCAGCTTTGCCGCCCTTGCGACCAATATTTGCATAAAAATCTTTGCCGTGTCGAGCTTTGTTCGTTGCGGCTGCTTTTGCTGCACCTGCTTTTGTGCCTGCCATAATCTCTCCTTCCCTGAAAAGAGTTAAAAAAGAACGCCGATAGATCATTACTGATCTCTGGCGCCCTCACTTTATATCTCACACGTGGTATGTGCTTGTGTAATAGTCTATCATACTGCTATCGTTTTGTCAATATGTTGTTTATGTAAAAATATTATATAGAAAGTATTGCAATTATGCCTAGGATGATATATACTCGTTGTTACGAACTCCACTGCGAGAGGGTTCACCACAAATAACGGCCTCTTCTATAGAGGTCGTTTTGAATTAATGCCTGTAAAAGATAAAAGCTACCCTTTCGAATAGCTTTTATCTATCGTGTCACAGTTCGTTATTCACCAGCTGGTTTTGCTGGTGACCGCTGCTCGTTGTATGCCAACATTTTTCCCATAACCTCATCGTAGACATTGTATCCATGACCAAGTTGTTGGCGATTAGGATCTTCGTCCGCCGATCGGGAATAGTCAAATACCAAAACTTGTGACGGAGCCATATCGTATGCGCCGCCCTTGCCATCACTAAGAGTTATAGGTGGCACGCCAAATGTTATCTTGCCTAATTGTGGTGCGAGACTCCCGCTATCCATTGGCCAAACCTGGCAGCCACCAATCCCCTGTTCACCAATACCATGAAAGTCCTGACTCACCGGCTTCATAATGAGTCCCTGTTGATCACTGAAAAAGAAATCGCCATCGGATGTGTGGAGCATGCCTAGATCAGGGTCAAACCCATTTCCAATCTTCATGTTACTGCTTCCATCGCTAACTTCTGCCGCTAAATCAACCATAGAGCCCGCTCGACCCCTGATGAGCTTCACGAGGTTAACGCCAGATAACCCTGGTGATGACAGCTCAGCTACCTTGCGTAGAATTGGATCCTCAGTACGATTCCCCGTATCCCAGCTACTGGGCGTGTCATTAGAATTACCTTGCGATCCACTGATTTCGCTCATTATGTCGACTCCTTTTTGTGTTTATTGCTGAATAGTTCAATACTAGCATGATCGGTTTAAAAAGTCAATGATCGTAATGCTGTTGTGGCATTCCACGCCAAAGATAAAAGCCTTCCTATTCGGAAGGCTTTTATATAATTCGGCACCGTGCTAGTTTCCCACTATCGCAGTATAATCGCCGCTGCTGGGCTTAACTGCTGTGTTCGGAATGAGAACAGGTGTTTCCCCAGCGCCATGGGCACCGAAGTCAATCTGAAAAACCTTTTTAGAAAAATTTTTTCAGTGTTTTAGTAAAACAGCTGAATCATTTTCTGCGAAGTAAATTCGCGAAAAATGATACTTTTCTAATGTTTCAAACATTATCGGCGACCATGAATTATTAAGGTGCAACATGTGCAACCCAACAAATTATGTTCAATCAATGCCAAGGTTTGACGTCTACATGAGTCTCATTAAAAACTCAACTACCAATTCAGTCTACTTGATTCGAGGTGTCGATGGAACGACCGCTCAAATCAAGACATAAAAAGGCAATGGGACTATTAGTACGCTTCAGCTCCATACATTACTGCACTTCCACCTTGCGCCTATCAAACTAATCGTCTATTAGTGTCCTCATAGGGAATTCTAATCTTGAGGTCAGTTTCGCGCTTAATATGCTTTCAGCGCTTATCTGATCCGAACATAGCTACTCGGCAATGCGGCAGGTGGCCACAACCGATACACCAGAGGTTCGTTCACCCCGGTCCTCTCGTACTAGGGGCAAATCCTCGCAAAATTCCTGACGTCCACACCGGATATAAACCGAACTGTCTCACGACGTTCTGAACCCAGCTCGCGTACCACTTTAATCGGCGAACAGCCGAACCCTTGGGACCTGCTCCAGCCCCAGGATGTGATGAGCCGACATCGAGGTGCCAAACAGCGCCGTCTATGTGAACTA
>JAPUEE010000020.1 GCA_027492735.1 Candidatus Saccharimonadota bacterium | reverse complement strand
CATTATCGCGGGCGCTAGCTTACTCGTTTTGGCTATTGCCGCTATTTTAATCATGCTGTTTTCTGGCCACAGCAACTTTACTGGTGGTACCGTGAAAAATCCCGACACGGCCAACAAAACCAACGTCAAATACTATTCGCCGCTAACTGGTAGAGAAGTCGCCGACGAGGCCTCAACCAAACATCCAGTTTTGGCTGTCATGATCGAAAACTCACCTGATGCCCGCCCGCAGTCTGGGCTGAAAGACGCCGGGGTGGTCTTTGAGGCTGTCGCCGAAGGTGGCATCACCAGGTTTATTGCCCTCTACCAAGATACTGAACCGAGCCTGATTGGGCCGGTGCGCAGCGTTCGACCTTATTATTTAGAGTGGGCAGCAGCCTTTTCGCCAGCCATAGCACATGTCGGCGGGTCGCCCCAAGCCCTGACCATGATCCGGAGCGGCAATTATGGCGTTGATCTCGACCAATTCGCCAATGGATCGTCCTACTGGCGAGCCAAAGACCGCAAAGCGCCACATAATGTTTATACTGACTATTCCAACCTCACTAAACTAGCCTCCGCGAAAGGCAAATCTAGTTCCGAATTTACTGGACTAGCCAGACAATCCACTACTGGCACATCCGAAACCGCCACCACGTCGGCTACCTCTATTAACCTAGCGGTTAGCACTGGCCAGTTTGCCGTATCTTATAAATATGATGCGACGAGCCACACGTATCTCAGATATCTAGGAGGTGTCGCTCATATGGATAGGGAAAAAGGTCAAATCGCGCCCAACGTCGTTATTGCTATCCACGTTAATCAAACACTGCAGTCCGATCGGACTCATAACACCATTACAACCACCGGTAGTGGTGAATGCTACATATTCCAGAACGGCACTGTTATCAAAGGCACGTGGCACAAAGACGCCGCTACCGCGCAACTGAAATTCCTCGACGAATCGAATCAGGAAATCGAGTTGGCGCGCGGTCAAACGTGGATCACGGCCGTACAAAATGGAAGGTCGATTACCTGGCAATGAGCGAACGACGCGACGGCATGGCACTGCCTAGACTCTCTGACTTTTACGCCAACCTATTTAGCCGTAGCTGGTTACTATTCCTGCTATCGGAAATTATCGTCATCGCTATCGTTGTAACTGTTTTTGGTTTTATAGTCGGACGCGTTAATCCGGAATCGGCCTTTATGATAACCATTATTGCTTTGATTCTGATCCAGTCATTCGTCAGCTATATGTTGTTACGCTATACACTAAAGCCAACAGAGATTATTATGCGCGCCCTGATCCAGGTCAGCGGTGAACCGTCGACCCAATCTCCGCCCGATCGCAAAGATCCGAGTTTTAAAAAGGACGGACTAGACCACGTTTTGGATATTATATATGCTAGAGAGCATATCGCACCTAGTGAAACACGCCATCCAGCCGATGATTTCCGTATCAAGATCCTCGAGACGCTACCGATCGGCATGATCGCACTCGATCGCGATAATAGGGTGATAGCTAAGAACTCTCGAGCACCAGTGACGGTTGACGAAAATCACGTCACCGAAATCCAATTAGATTTTTCAACCGTTGGAGATTCTCTATCTGAATGGTTAGCCCAAGTTGCGGGTAATCAAATCTCGGCCGAAAAGGTCTGGACGCGCATACCGAATGTTGCACCTGGCAATACCACCGAACGTCGCATCTTTGATGTCATCGCTCACTATAAAAAAGATGCTCCGACTGGCATCGAGACCATCCTTATAACCGTCGATCGCACCGCCGAGTACGCCGACGAAGAAGCTAACTTGGACTTTATTGCACTGGCGGCACACGAGCTACGTGGTCCTGTCACCGTTATTCGCGGCTACCTAGACATTTTGGACGAACAACTCGTCGGTCAACTCAGCGGCGAACAGCACCAGCTCATCGACCGCCTCAACGTCAGTGCTAAACGCCTCGCATCTTATATTAGTAACATTCTGAACGCTAGCCGATATGACCGCAAACATCTCCAGCTCACGCTCAAAGAAACCTCTCTCGCTAGTATCATTGACGACATCAAAGACGACCTAGAGCTACGAGCTCGCACCCTTAACCGCCAAATAGTTTGGCAAATACCTGCGAATTTACCGACCGTCGCCGCCGATCAATCCTCAATTGACGAGGTGATTTCCAATCTCATAGATAACGCTATCAAATACAGCCACGATGGCGGCAACATCGAAGTCGGTGCCGCGATCGACGATAAATTTGTAGCGATTTCGGTCCGCGACCATGGTATCGGCATCCCAGAAAATGTAGCGAGTGGTCTATTTAGTAAATTTTACCGTTCGCACCGCAGCCGCGACGCTATTAGCGGCACCGGCCTCGGCCTCTATATCTCACGTGCTATCGTCGAAAGCCACGGTGGCAATATCGAGGTAGAATCGCGCGAAGGTGAAGGCTCGCTATTTACCTTTACCTTGCCAATCTACGCTAGCGTATCAGATAAACTAGCAGGCGATAACAGTAACGCCCAGCTCATCAACGATACGAGCCAAAATGGCTGGATCAATAATCATTCTAGGGTAAAGAAGTAAGCCATGGAACAAACGAACCCCGCTGCCAAACGTATCCTCATCATCGAGGATGATCACTTTATCGGTGAAATGTATGGCCAAGCCCTAACATTTGCCGGTTTCAATGTCGAGTGGACAGCCGATGGTGAACGTGGACTGCTAGCCGCACAACAAGGCCAATTCGATCTGATCTTGCTCGATATTATGCTACCAGGCAGAATGGGCAACGAGATTTTGCACGAGCTAAAAGCTGGCCCTCATCCTATCAACTCACGCATTATTGTCACTACTAATTTTGAACAGGACAAAGAATCTCGCGCCATCATGGAATCTCTGGCCGACGCCTACCTCATCAAAGCCGACATCACGCCGCGCCGACTAGTTGAGATTATACGTAGTGTTCTCTCTACCTAAAACCAGTTCACTTTTCAAATCTAACCTGTTATAATATGAAAGCGGTCTCATACTAGAGGTATGAGACGGTTGCACTTCGGAAATAACGACAAAAATATGTGAGCACATTTTTGCTCGTTTATTTCTCTCATTGCTAGGTCTCATCGTCTAACGGTTAGGACATCAGGTTCTCATCCTGACAATCGGGGTTCGATTCCCCGTGAGATCACCAGTGAAAGCGCCCCAGTTTATCTGGGGTGTTTTCACTGGTAGGGTTTCTACAGGAAACCCGAACCACGAAGGGCTTCGGCGTAGTGCAGTGCAGAAAAATTAGCTCGCTCATTTTTCCGAACGAGGAAGTTTTATATCTCTGGTATTCCCGTGAGATCGCTGTTATAATATAAAAATGATAAAACGTACAGAGACGCTACTAAAACCCGGCGTTCAGGTCGGACCCTACCGAGTAGATCGATTCAAAACAAAAACGCGCCTATCCGAAATTGCCGAGGCTACCCATGTTGAAACAGGTTATTCTGTGGCCTTGAAAATACCGACTGGACCCGAGGGCCAAGAATTACTAGAAAATGAAATGACTATTTATCACTGCCTAAGGGGTATAAAAAATCTATATCTCGTTACAATGCATGGATCGGGCTTGTGGGGCGACACTCCCTATATTGCTACTGAATGGCAATCAAACGGCACATTACAGGAAAGAATCCCTACGCCGCCAAGTGCGGCAGAACTCACCGACACAATAGCTCAGCCACCTAGTCCGCGGGTTTTACAGCGCAACCTCAAAATCGTAGCTGATGCCGCAGCAGGACTCGCCGCATTGCACGAACATGCCACTGTCCATCGCGATATCAAACCGGCCAACGTGGCTGTTGACGACGTCAACACAGGAAAACTGCTCGATTTTGGTGTGGCGGCATCAATGAATAGTGCTTTATACTCGGAGCCAAGAACAATCGATGGTACGCTGGGTCAGAGTATTCCGCCCGAAGTTTTTCTAGACGGCGCAATCGTTGCTCCCTCCCGAGACATATGGGCTATGGCCACAACGGCGTTTCGATCTTTGACCGGGGTTATGGTATTTGGCGAACCTAACCCAGCCGACCCAATAGAGCACTACCGCCAAATTGTTAAAGGACCGCAGCAAACACTCCGCGACTTTCACCCAAATGCGTCTTCTGATCTTGATAGTATCATTACCGAAGGTCTGAACCCAGACCCTACAAAGCGACCCTCGGCAGCAGAGATGCGAGACGTCTTTAACAGCTCAACTATCAGCTAGACAAGATCTTTGATCGTCGACTTAACGAGCGCCACCACCTGACGCGGCGTGTAGTTTGCTTTGACGATATAGCTATGCACATTTAGCGCTTTCATTTCGCTCGGTGCTTCTTCTTCGCCAATGTTGGTCAAAATAATAACTGGGGTAGATTTACTGGCTTCGTCTTCGCGAATTAATTTGAGCGCTTCGGCACCATCCATCTCGGGCATCTGAATATCGAGCAAAATAATATCTGGATTGAACGTCTTGACCAGATCCACACCAGCCTTGCCATCGATCGCAATCCTCACCTCGAATCCATCGGCCTCGAATTTCATACCATACATGCGGCCAATCGTCTGATTGTCTTCGATAATAGCGATCTTGGTCATGGCTATATTATATCACAAGCTAGGCACCCACGACGCCTAGCCTAGTCATCTCGATTACGTTATAATAGGGCACAAGAACATGAAACAATATCCTGCGGATACCATAACCGATACAGATAGATCACCAGAAAACGTGCTGCTACCGAGCAGGCGCGCGACGTTAACAACAACGATGTCCAGTAAAGCTGTTCATAGCACAGAGTTCTACGCTAGCCAGAGCAAGGCAGAGACCTTGCGCCTAGATTTAATGGCACAACCAACTGGCATAATCTCTCTCCAGGCGCTCGGCAATACTCAGGACGCTACGATCGTAGATTTCGGCGCCGGCAATAGTTCATGGCTCGGTCAACAGATAGAGGAAGGGGGAGCTCGCTACATCGGATTAGATACTCGCCCTGATGCTGTCGAAAGCCTCGCCACTGCTGGTCTCGAATCTCATATATTGGAATCGGATGGACGAGCCAATAATCTGCCGCCACATTGTGCAGATAAAATTCACGCTCGTTTCGTCCTATCGTGGCTCGACCCAGGCGCCCGCAAAGAAGCTCTCGAAGAAATGTTCCGTCTCGTCAAAGCAGATGGACAACTCGTAATTATTGACTACAACTGGGACGCTATCCAGGGGCCGCCAGAGCTCATGACAGCCGTCAAGACAACAATAGGCATTATGCAAGATTTTGGCTTTGACCCACAGTATGGAACAAAACTCGATACCGACATTCCTCGTACTATCAAAAATATTACCGGTGAACTAGGCGGAGACGTTTCGTATCATTCGCCCCATGCCGAACCACCATTTGAGGGCACGCTCCGAGATGCGTTAGATATCATAAGACAAACCGCCGAGAGCGTAAAGTCGGGATTGATGCGCGCCGAAAAATATGCCGACATAGCCAGGGTTGAAACGGCTCTTGCTGGGTTGGAGACCTATGCAGCCGGGCATCCCGACGCTCCAGTGCGACTAGCCGATATGGTTGTGCAGACGATTGACGTCACCATGCTTCCCGACGAGCGACAGGTCATGGCACCGCCTAAAATTGTGCCATTTGGAGAAGGCGACTATACCGTTCTCGGTCAATTACCTCGACATAGAGGCGAGATCGTTTCTGCGGAATCTGATAGTGCGATCGCTAATCTACGGGAGCTGCAGGGCTATGCTTATACCAAGTCAGGCCTCGTCGACAAACCCGAGAGGCAAGGAAAATGGGCGCTGTCAGAGGAAATCGATCCTCCTGGTCAAGTCGATCGCTCGCGCTATTTTACAGCAATCGACCAGAATGGCCGACCTCATAGCTGTATTCGATACATAACGTCGGATCCCAGCGGTGGTGCTAGGTCGCTACGCGCCTTCGATAGTCTAGACGAAGTCACGCAAATAGGATTGCTCCAGCAATACGAAGACGAAGACATCATAGAAATCTCGGCCTTTGCCAAAGATTACCAAGCTGGCAATTTACTCGATGTCGCCGTTGCGGTCATTGGAGCCGCGCTCGAGGCGAAACAGAGAGGTTACAAATGTGCTCTCATGGAACTACGAAAAGCCCAGCAAGCAAATATTGAACACGTGTTTGGCACGGATAATTTCACGGTTTTATGCGATTCGGTCACCATTGCCCAAGACGGCGTCAATGGAGACGAAGAGTACGTCATATTACGAGCCGATCCAGACACATTCCTACCTACTATGCTCGAGAATGTCGAGGCTAAACTCGCAGCAAACCCTAGGCCTGGCGCTAGACGATCTGGCTTTTTTGCAACGCTTCACCAGGTCCTAGAAACACATATGCGCCAGTAGTGCCAGTAGGTTATCGATGACGATAAGAGCATTCTATAGGATGTGAGCTATTACACGTAGTATAATAGTGTCATGATCTTGCTTATGGTTTTCGTGTTAGTATATCTGCTCCTCCTAGCATGGCTCGCAGTCTCGCAAAAGCCAGTTAAAGCAGAAAATTGGCTGCTCTTTGCAACAACTATTGCCATTGCTGGCTGGATAGGAACCATCTTTGGCCTGCAAACAGATGCCGGCACTAGCGTAGAATATGCTCGTCTCGTCTTTGCCCTAGGAATTTGGTCAATTATCCTTCCAACGCAGCTGATTAGCCTGATGGTGCTCAAGCGTTCGACCACCAAAGAGGTCATAGCGATTTCCAGCGTCATAGGTATCGCCATTAGTGTACTATGTTTGTCTGGTACGGGTGTCATAGACGGTGTCACGATCGACCAAAAGGGCCAGATTCCGATTCCACAGTACGGCATCCTGGCTCCGGTATATGCAGCCAGCATAATCGCAGCACTGCTCACAATCAGCCTGTTAGTAACCCGCGGCGCAGTGTGGGGCACAAAGAAATCTCGCGAACAGATGCGGGTCGTCGGGTTCTCGATGCTAGCAGCCACGCTAGTTGCCATCGCTACGAACTTTGCATTGCCATTCCTCACACAAAACACAGAAAGTGCGTTACTGGCGCCCATAGCCGCTCTTATTATGATCAGTGGCCTGCATTATTCCATAGCTAAACAAGGATTATTTGACTTTAAACAAGCCGCCATGCGCACGATGGTATATTTATTGGTTCTCAGCACGCTCGCTGGCATTTATTTTGGGTTAGCATATCTGTTGTCCGTCGTGTTGTTTGCTGGGCGTTCGCCAACATACGATATTGATTCAAGCCTCATTAATGTCATTTCTGCGCTGCTACTGACTTTTTTGTTCCAGCCTGTCAAACATTTTTTCGACCACCTGACAAACCGTCTGTTTTACCACGGCGAGTACGACCCCGAAACATTCTCTCGTGAATTTGGTATGATTTTGTCTTACGATACTGACTCGCGGCTACTACTTCGCAAGGCTGGCAATTACATAGCGGACAACCTCAAGGCGGAATCTGTATTCTTCTTGATCGTAAGGCGGGGAACATTTGGATCCGCCAGTACTGCAAAATCATCCTTGTCCGAGACAAATATAGCCAAAATCACAGCCTATTACAAAAAACATTTCAAATTTCCCGAGATCATGCGGGCTGATGTCGTCGAATCCGAGGAAGTCCGCCGCATATTAGAAATTCATCACGTCTATATCGCACTGCCGCTCATGCTCCAGGATCAAGTGATCGGCTATCTGTTCATCGGCGAACACAAGAGTCGTGGTTACACTATGCGCGATGTGCGCGTGATCGAGTCTATCGGCAACGAACTCGCCATCGCCGTTCATAACTCGCTATCGGTCGAGGAAATCCGCGAACTAAATGAGAGTCTCAAACACCGGGTCGACGAAGCTA
>JAPUEE010000019.1 GCA_027492735.1 Candidatus Saccharimonadota bacterium | reverse complement strand
TTGGTGCACGTTGCGGGTAAAAGTTTACACGAACCTACACTCGCTAATATACAGGCCATAGATGATGAAGTCAACAGATGGAGGGATTTGTTATCAATTGATTATGCAAAGTTTTTAAGAGGAGGGCTATCGTCTATCCAGCTCCTATAGTTGACTTACACTAGCCACTGGGGGTTCTCGAAATATTCTGAATAGATATAGTTGACTGCATTGGCTACACCTTGTAGGTATGCCCTGTACTCCTCCAGCCTATCCTTGCTGAGCTCAAAATATTTTAGATTTAAGTCGGAGGATGACGCTCCTACCGCATCGACCGAGCTGAACACATAACCATCTTCTGTTACTGACGGCCACTTTGCGTGTGCAATGATATTTCGAACCTCCCCAGCTCTCTTCAGGTGCTTCTTTAACTGACTAACATCCGTTTGATATTGCACGTTCGACTCTGGGCCTATAAGTCTAAGAAGGTCAATATATACCTGTATCTTTTGCTCAAAAGACATCGTACGAGTAACTACCATCCCTAGTTGACTTGCTCTATCGCTAACTAGCTCATACAGATTATGCTCCAATTCACTTTCTAATTCGGAAAACGCTACAAGACAAATGCCTATTAACTGCGTGAGGTCATTCCATACTACATCGAATCCATCGAACCCTTCGGTGTCAGGATGAGCATAATAGAGATTGTTCCATTGTTCAGACGGAATATTTCTTTGCATCAACTCTACGGGATTGGCGTGAAGTTGGCCAGCTGGTTCTAAATTATCAAATAAGTACGGTGAGTCTTCTACTGCCATAATGCATCCTATTATACGCAAACGTGAAGCTATATTACAGCTAAGGTATAATTAGGGTAAGTACGGAGGAGATTATGACTAAAAGTAAATTGACAAAGATAGTATATTTCGATGAGCAAACTGCCCTTGATTTTGTTGAAATACGAGACAAGGGTCGCTACACACGAGAGATGGAGAATGAGAACAAGGGTGAAGTAGGCGTAACTACAGAGGCGTCGGCAAAAACGCCAAAACTACTCTCGATGTTTCGACTCAATGCTGATATTCACGCTTCCGCAGAAGCACAGAAAATTGTGCGAAGTACTATATCAAATACTATACTTACTGACTTCATTGAAAAAGCCGAACAAGGTAAAGATGTCGAACGTCTATCGGGCTATGACATTCAGCTAACAGAAGAGACTCGTCTAACAATCTATACAGCGATTACAGATGCTGCAAGCGGTAATCTTCCTATGGACCAGCAAGGAATGGGTATGGAGGTGTCAAAGTTCGGTTCTGTTCTAAAGAACCTGCAAGGATACCTCGAATGTAATGCCGTAAAGGATGGCAAAGCTAGTGCAATTCTTCGCTTCAATAGTACATCATTCCGAAATAACTACCGTCTTGCAGACATTATTAATATGGACCTCCAATACTACGGCGTGAAGGTGGGCACAACAGATACTTCAACGCTCCGTTCTCTAGGTTTAGACCTGACGAACAATCCTACCGACACGCAAGATGAACTTAATCGCCTCCTTAAAAGTGCAGAGGCTGCTTCAGGTGGCGAGAAATTAGATGTCTACGATATTATCCTAGCTGGTGTATTCAACGATGCAACAAACTAAAGGAGCCGTGGAGGTTAATTTTTTCTACGGTCCAGGTGACAAGCTTGGCGAGACTTACGACCTTCAGTCTGTCGGCTCGCATATAACACTATTACAGCTTGCTTCAAAGCTTGACGCTGCACGACTATTATCTAGCAAGGAACTCCTCAATTTTGAAGAAGATACCCTCATAGTCTGGCCTGAGGAGTTCTTTGGCGTGAGAGATAACTTTACAAACTCTCTGTGGAGAAATGTTCTGGAAACAAATCTACAAAAAGTTTATGTCGTTAATCCTCCAAAGCTGCTCGTGGAGCAGGCCAAATTGCTATTTGGACCTGGGTCGGTTACTGAGCGTAATCACTCATACAAGTCCATTAGTCTCGACTTAATAAAGGAGGTGTCTGGTAGCCTAGATAGTACTATAGTTGGACAAGATGAAGCTATTCAATCCCTTCCACGTTGTCTGGTGTCTTTGATGAATACCGAAAAGAAACCTGTAGTTGTTATGCTTTATGGACCAACGGGTGTGGGAAAAACTGAATCTGCAAAGATAATCGCCAAGGCTCTTGGCGGCGAAGCTAGTCGTATACAATTTTCAATGCTTCAGACAGGCTCCCTTGCAGAGTATCTTTACGGCTCAAGAGTTAATAGCAGGTCGTTCGCCGCAGACCTACTTGAGCGACAATCCAATGTGGTTATCTTCGACGAATTCGACAAAACTGGGAGTGCTTTCCATAGTGCATTTTATCAACTATTTGATGAGGGTATTTTTGTCGATAAAAACTACAGTGTCGATATGACAAACACCCTTATAGTTTGTACGTCAAATTACTCCTCGCCGCAAGAAATACGGCAGCATCTTGGAGAGCCGCTTAGCTCACGGTTCTCGGCATTTATAAAGTACGCACCGCTCGACCTAGCAGCGAAAACTACAATCATTAAGCAAAAGATTAATAAACTCTATGAGTCTTACCCTGAGGACATTCGGCAAGCCATTAATAAAGATGATATAGAACAGCGATTTATGCCCCTACTATACAAGTTGAGTAACGTCAGGGAGATAACAAATTATATTGAACATATAATGTCGAACTCTATTCTTGCATCTGTGGAGGAGAAGACAGATAACGAGAGTACCTCTCTACCAAAGACTGCTGAGCCGATATAAGATACTGTAAGTTTGGTCGGCTAGATACCATTCTGTTTATGATATCCACTGCAGCAGGTGTTACTACGCCCGCCTTTTGAAAGTATTCTGGGCCATTAATTACGATACATACATCTTTAGCCATTGGAAAAACAATCTCTGAATCTAGTCGGCCAAAGCCACCAAATGAAAAATGAATCACTCCATCAGGCATACGCTTAGCGACAAAAGCTGGCATATCACTTGTAATAAACTCATAACCATCTGGTGCAAACATAATGTGCCAGCCTCGTCTGATAAATGTATCAGCTATCGGCAACACCTGCTCAAATATACCCCTAATCACATTGTTTTTTCCAATATCTACCGTAAGCTTCATATTATTTTCGTCAATCATATCTTGAATATCTTGCTTAGATAACTCACCAGTAAAATCGGGGTTTTCTTTTAGTAGTTTTTCAAAACGTGCAGGGTCATCCCTTTTGAACTCATCCATCATAGCTTTTCGAGCATCATCATCGAGTAACTTTAATAGTTCATCTTTTGCGGCATTCCTGAGGGCATTTACTCCCATCTCTTCAAAAAAAGCCATAGTACTCGGTACCCGTAGATGCTGAAGAGCAATAAATACCGAAATATCCGCTATTGTTGAGTTGTCGAGCCACTTACCCGACCTTACCGCATCTAGCCACCCCTGGTACTTTGGTTCAATATCCTTCGCTAGCGTTTCTTCAATCTCATCCGAGTCGTTGTCGTCCTTATCCTTCACTCGATACAGGTAATTCTGTGAGCATATTTTATCTATTCTTGTCGGCGTAATCAGTTTGGACCGCGAGTTATATGCGTAGACCTTTTCTTTCTTTTCATCAAAGAGAAAGCCTCTTAAATAGGTCTGTGGAACGAAGTGGGCTTGTTTCGTGGCCATAGTGTCATTATAAGGGTTATAAGCTATAATAAAAATGTTCTAGGTATACCCACATTTAAGTAATGCGATTTTTTTCGCACGGATAAAGTTCTGAAAAGGACACCGAGCGAAACAGTCGAGCTTTATCGCTTGAATGTGGATAAAAGGCCTAGAACACCTGCACGGTGTCCTTTTTATTTTCTGGACACAGAAAGGACAAAGGCAGTGGAAGCAACCTCGATAGTCGCACTCATTATCATTTTAGGTGTAGCGTACTGGATGAATAGCAGTCGTGAAGATAAGGCTAAAATCAGTGCAAATCAAATGGTACGGGATAAGTTTATGGCACTCGTGAATGAGCTTGAGGTTGATGGTATATCTGATGAACTAGTACAGTGGCTTGAAATTAAAATACGCATACAAACTGGCAAAGATGGTCTAGCCGCCTACACAGAGGAGCTACGAGCCTTGAGCGATGAAGATGGCAAGCAGGCCGCAGTCGTGCAACTTATGCTATTGCAGCAGCACTATCTTGATGAGCAACAGAGTAACAAAGAGCGTATGCAATGGAATAACTATGTAGCAACTTTTCGTCAGATGAATAAAGCCCAGCAGAAGCACGAGATTGAGCGACTCAAGAAAGCGGCCGAGCCTAGTTCTGCTAATGATAGCGAAAAGATAAACACGTTAGAGCTGATTCACCTCGGTAATGATAGTAAAATAACTGATGTAATGGTTGGTGGCGTGAAGCTGTTTACGCTGAAAGAAAAGTAATGCAGGATACTCAGTTGTTACGGCAGATGCTTGAGTGCAAGCTACTGACAATGAAGTTCGAAGTATTTTTATATAGCCTACCAGACGATTTTACTATCTATATTGACGACGGCGGGCAGCTAGAAAAACCATACAGAGTCACTCGCAACAGGAAGCACTACGAAACTTCTAGCGACCCTACGAGATATGGCGAGCTGATTAGGCCGACCGAAATGTACTATGTTATCAAAAGACATCTTGAATACGAGCGTGAACGCTTAAAGGGGTTTAATATTGATATAACTAACCTCTCCGATGAGCATATCGAGCAAGCAGCCAAAGTACTCAAAGCGGTGCAAGACCCACACTCACGACGACAAACGCTATTTAACCTGCAACCAAGATGGACTGCCAGGACTAACGATGAAAACGAGCTATACGACGAGGCTGTGTCGTTGGTAGCACGAACAGGGATTGCTGATACGACTTTTATCCGTGACCAGCTATCGATAGGCAACTCTATGGCCGAAACTATTATCCAGCGACTCGAAGATGAGGGGTTAGTGAGCAGATTAAGCAACGGTGCACTTAAGAGAACGGTTTTGGTGAGTATCGAAGAGTCCTATAAAAGAAAGATGAAGCACTAATGCAAATCAATAAATCAAAGAAGTCCAAGCGACAACCCTCGAACAACTTATTTGATGACGACTTCTCTGCTGGATTTGAGGATAGTAAGCTCGACAAGTTTAAGCCAGCTATCAAGGTGTTTGTCGGCATTATTGTACTTATGACAGCTGTATGGGGTGTATCGGCTTATTTTGGCTCAACAGATACGAAAAACGCTGCAAATAACGATTATCCGTCAAATACGGCACAGCAGATAGACGATGACGACAGTAAATTATCGCAGTGTATAGCAGAAGCAAATGGCAAGAACCCGACCCCCGAAACATCTGACGCAAACTTCTATCCAAAGCTTATATCGGGCTATGACGCACAGCTGGCTTGTTATGACGAATATCCCGACGCAAGTGGAGCGATACGTCGTAGTTCAGTAGAATACGCACGAGATAACGCCATAGACTCATCTGGCAGTTTTAAGGATACCTACACGTCATCAAGCAGCAGTAGTAGCAAGAATAGTATTACAGGGTGTGACTACTCATTGAGTGAGAGTGAGTATTTAGCGTGTTCAGACAAATACTATGCAGCTCATAGTACGCCGAGCAGTTCACCGTCTAGTAGTGTAGGTAATGCAAATACACCAACACCATCGACACCCTACAATCCCCCGAGCAGCACGAGCGGCTCATCATCAGGCTCAAATGGCGGTTCATCATCTAGTTCAGCAGATAGAGCCTACTGGCAAAGTAAATGCGAAGAGCAAGTACGACAGCAGGCTGGTGGCACAAGCCTAAACCAGTCACAGCGAGACGCTATGGTTAGACAGTGTATGTCCAACCACGGATATTAGACACAAAAAAACACCCAGCCTTTTCGAGCATACTCACGATAAAATAAGAGTATGGATAACGACACAGACAGTACAGGGGTAAGTACCGCTACAAAGCAAGCGGTAAATGGCCGTGATGAAAACGGTAGATTTGCAGCTGGCAATACACCATCTACTGGCTTCCACACAAACCCTGAGCGTCGCAAGAATGGCAAGTGGGATAAAGACGAGAGTATATCGTATTGGTACAACAAGCTACTCCGTATGCCCAACGAAGAGTTTGATATTTTTGAGCCAGCTAATAGGACTCAGCGTATTGCTCACGCTCGTATCGTTACTGCTTGCGGAACTGACGAACACGCACTACGAGCCACCAAGGAGATTACAGACCGCACCGAAGGACGACCACAGCAAGGTATTGATATGAATATCGAGCAAGACAACACAGAGCATATTATCAAAGGGTTTGTAATACCAACACTTCCAGAGCATTTTATTGATAAGGATATTATCGAGCAGTTAGGCGAAGAAGAGGCGGCCAAAATACTAGGGGCTAAGAACTATTAGCTCTATTACCAATCGACTATAATCAATAGTAGATGGCGAAGCAGAAACGAAATATCTATCAACCCATTACGGCGAGTGATTGGTTCTTATATAACCTATTCAACGACGAGGATTTTGCATCTATACGCAAACAGTGGCAGCTAGAAATCAACGACGTAGACCAGGGGCCAGGACAAGAAGCCAAGCAGCGTGCAGAGCTTGAAGAAATAACAGCACGATATACCAAGATACTGCAACAAAAGTTCGATGTTACTGAGGAAACTGCTCGCAAAGGCCTCGTGTACATAGAGCATAACAGGACACTCAACGGCCACAGAGTACCTGTGGCCGAAATACAGGGCGACCGAGTGCTTATTAGCATCGGTTCAAGCACACGACTCGATGATGTAATTGATTTGTGGGACGTTTGGATTAGTTTGCTGCAAAGCAAACTCCCAGACTATGACGAGAGTCTGCAAAAAGAAAATCTCTCGAAAGAACCGTTACTAGTATTTACAGTATACAAGGAACTACGCAGAGGCCGTACGATGGTAGACGTACATAATGCGTACTTAGACGGCACGCTGCACAATGACATACCAGCTGGCAACAAGTGGCTGGAAATCAGTGCATTTAGGAAATATTACAAGCGAACCGTAAAGGGCTACATAAACCGTCCTTAATTATCCTCTTAATGTGATGGCAATTTTCCTATGCTGAAAATATGCCAAACAGTCAAAGCGAAGAGATGAAAGAAGCTGTGTATGAGTATGCTTCTTTTTTCTACGACCTCTATATGGATAGCCTTGACGATGGTATAATTGAAAGTGGACAAAACAATGCAACACAATTTGACATCAACTAGTTTATTAGTATTAGTGGGGGCTTCTTTAGGCTATGCATTGGCCTTGTCCAGGAAGCCCCCTCTCATACTCGTAAGGTGGTCTTATGAACAAACAAGATTTGGCTATTGCAAGCTGTCGAGTATCATCTACCGAACAGCTTGATAATAATAGCCTCGGTAGACAGGCAGCGTCAGTGCAGAAAGCGGCCGAAGGGCTAGGCGTGCCTATCGTACGGCAATGGTCTGGTAGCGTGTCCAGCAAGCGAGGCAATAACCTCAAACGAAAAGATATAGATGAGATGATTGAGTTCTGTAAAAAGAACAAGCGTGTAAAATACCTCATCGTCGATGAACCAGACAGATTTATGCGGTCGGTCGATGAGGGTATTTATTTTGAAGTTGTGTTTAGCCAAATAGGTGTCAAAGTATGGTACGCCTCAGACCCAGTATTGAATGGTGACAACCTACCTGCAAAACTCCTCAAGTTTTCAAAATACTTTTCTGCTGAGGGCAGTAACGAAGAGAGGCAAGGTAAATCAATATCAGGGCAGCTTAACTCGCTTAAGGGCGGTAGATGGCCATATCAACCAAAAGCAGGCTATCTACGAGGCTACATTAGGGGTGTGCCAGAGATTGACCCTGTTAGAGGACTAGCACTACAACGCATACTTTTATCGATAATAAACTATGAAGCTACCCCTACTGAGGCACTGAGGGAGCTGAATAAAAGCGAGTTTGTAGTAGGACGTGCAAAATACAAGATGGATAAGTTTAGGAACATTTGCACAGACCCATTTTATGCAGGTGTGGTTGAGATGAATAAGCAAGTGCAATATCGGAACGAAAATGGACTACATAAGCCGCTCATCACTATGGAGCAACACTTGAAGCTCATTGATATATTTACCAAGAAGAAGAAAACCCAGAGTGGTCCACGCAAGAATGGCAATCCAGACTATCCACTATCAAACATCGTGCACTGTAAAAAATGCCTAGAGAAAAGAAACGGCCGTTTTGTAGGATTTGATAACAATAATGGTGTCAATAAAGAACGTGTGTATCACAGGTATCGTTGTAGAGGTTGTGGCCAGTATTTTACAAGAGATGAGTTACACGAAAAAGTCAGTAACTATGTAGGCGAGTATCAGATGACAGAATACGGTCGCACCGAGCTTATCGCCGCCTTGAGTGCAGTCTGGAAAGCCCGTAGAAAGACGGCTGAGGCAGAAAAGTTACGACTTGCAAGTGACATTACATCACTTAAGCGGACTGTCACCCTCCACATATAATCAACACTCAGTCTATTCTAGAACGGGCTAATCT
>JAPUEE010000018.1 GCA_027492735.1 Candidatus Saccharimonadota bacterium | reverse complement strand
CTACAGGTGCTACGGGGCCTACCGGAACCCCTGGTGCAACAGGGGCGACGGGACCGGCGCCCGATACAAGTATGTTTGTACAGCAAAATGCTACAGTTTCATCGGTACCAACAACATCGATGATCAACCGTAATTTAAATTATACAGTTGATCCGGCAGATCCAGACATCTTTCATATCAACGTAAATGGTAGCCAACGTATGTGGCTTAATGAGTGGGGTGCTTTACGCGGCCGTAATCCATATTCATCGTGGGCAGATTCACTCGTACGCGCTATCATACAAGATGGCGATAACTTGAACGGTAACGCGTTTGAAATTAATGATCGCCGCACTGGTGCAGCATACACAGTTCCTTTTGGCGTACGCTGGTCCGACGGTGCGATTAGTCGCAACGGCGTAATGCTACAGATGGTGTATACATTAGCCCCAGGCCAAACTGAAGCTGACATCCCAGCAGGTACGCCAGCAGGAACTCTAATCATCCGTAGGACAGTCTAGTGGCTACATTGTTCGAATGGGATGGTGGCGCACTTCCCTCTATAGTAGGAACTACTCCGACTGTTGATGGATATTCGATGACGTTTGCTGCAGGGACAGCAGATAATATTGCTCAGTGGCCTATTAGCGCAGACCAATTTACGTTACGTTGGTATTTCAAAGTGCCATCTGCGTGGTCGTCGGCAGCCTGGTCTATGATGATCGCTCGTGCTAGTGCTGTTTCGAATGCTAGATTTAATGTCGCCGGGTCTGCGTCACCAGGCCAGGTTCGCCATATTAGAGCAGGCAATACAGAGATCTTGCGTGCAAGCAATGTGGTTTCTCTATCTACCGAATATCGTGTAGAAATACAAGTCGATAGAGTCAATCAGACGTATCGCGGCGCAGTATTCCCACTCATGAGCGAAATTCCGATTCACGATACGGGATTGCTGACATCTATAGATACCGGTGCTGCAGCATTTACTAATATTTGGCTGGGCCGTGTCACTAGCGGTAATTCGTTGAATGAGCTGACGATAGGTCGAATCAAGGCTGTCGACACTGTTGGGTCGTGGGTTGGTCGTCACGCATCAGATATCTCTACAGATCCTGACACGATTATCGAATGGGATGGTGGCGCTTTACCTGCAATAACGGGTACAACGCCTACCCTCGACGGTGATAACTTTATGGTTATAGCCTCAGGGAGCACGTTGAATTATGCGACCTGGCAGTCGACTGCAGATACTTTCGCGGCTCGGTTTTATATAAAAACTCCGGGTACATGGGGATCAGTATCTAGCTCTCTATTTATTGCCGGAACGATAGACACACCGTATATTGATAGAATTATTATGGCTGGGGCCGGATCTCCAGGTCAGATACGCTTTTTTGCTAATCCAAATGTGGAGCTAGCGAGGAGCTCGACAAATGTTATGTCTACGAGTTCCATGTATCGTATCGAGCTCCGGGTCGATAGAGTCAATCAGACGTATCGCGGCGCAGTATTCCCTCTAGGGTCGGATTCGCCGATTTATGATACGGGTCCTCTGACAGCTGATTCGGGCAGTAATGTATTGCGACAATTCAGCTTGGGCAGGTTGACGGATAGTGTTGCTATCGATGATTTTGCTGTCGGTAGGGTAAAGATTCGTAGCAGCATTAGCACCTGGGTTGGTCGTCACGAAGACGATGAACTTCTTTTTCCTGAAATATATGGTGTATGGGACGGCGCCACTGTACAGCCAGCCGAGTTGATGGGTGTATGGAATGGAACGAGCGTTGACACCGTAGAAATCGTTGATATCGCGTAGCGTATCTCTCACCCTCTTGCGTTTCGCCTAAAAATCTGCTAAACTATCTCACGATGATTACAAAAGAGGATAAACTAGCAGCGATCAAGTCGACTCAGGTGCACAAAGACGACGTTGGTTCTCCAGCGGCACAGGTAGCGATTTTGACGGCACGCATCAATGAGATTACCGATCACCTAAAGTCTAACAAGCATGACTTTATGGCACGTCGTGGTCTATTACAGATGGTTGGTCGTCGCAAGAAATTACTACGTTCACTAGAAAAGAACGACTTTGCTCAGTACAAAAAGGTTATCGAAACCTTGGGCTTGCGCAAATAGTAATAGTTATTTGCCTATAAAATCGCCTCGAAAGAGGCGTTTTATTGTTGGGTGCGGCGAGTTCATGGTACAATAATAGAGTAAGTTTAAGTTTTTGTAGCGTCGGCGTCGGATACTTTTTGCGAATATATGCATGGCGCAGAAAATACCCGCTACTGACGCTCGAATGAAAGGAGCTTTGATGACAAAAGTCATTCAAACAGGCAAGGAGATTATCTCCGTGTCAACTGAGTGGATGGGTCGAACCCTCACACTCGAAGTCAATCGTGTTGGTTTTCGTACCAGCGCTTCGGTCCTCGTACGATACGGTGAGACTGTAGTGCTCGGCACGGCGCAAACTGGTCCAGTCAACCCTAACCTCGATTATTTCCCACTGTCAATCGATTACGAGGAAAAGTTCTATGCTTCTGGAAAAATTAGCGGTTCTCGCTTTATTAAACGCGAGGGTCGCCCATCCGACGAAGCAATCCTCATTGGTCGTTTGATTGACCGACCAATCCGCCCGCTATTTCCAAAAGGTTACCGCAACGAATGTCAGGTAGTCGCGAGTGTGCTATCGATGGATCCGACATTTCGCCCAGATGCTGTTGCTATGGTAGCAGCTAGTGCGGCACTGATGATTACTGGCACGCCATACGATGGTCCAGTTGCTGGTCTACGTGTTGGATTAGATGATAAAGGTGAATTCACGACTTTCCTAAATCGAGAGACGATGAATGCTGGCAAACTCGATCTGTTCGTAGCTGGGTCAAAATCTGGCATTATGATGGTCGAGGCTGGCGCGAGCGAAGTTAGCGAAGACACTGTGACTGATGCTATTGCTTGGGCTTATGATCAAATTCAACCAGCTATCAAATTGCAAGAAGAATTGCGCAAAGCCGTAGCTCCAGCCGAGCAGGCTTATGAATTGGTTAAACCTAACGAAGATGTTCAAACTGCCGCCGCTAAATGGTTAGACGGTAAATTGACCGAAGATTTTCATCAACCTTATCCAGAGCGCAACGAGCTCCTAGCCGCATTGAAACAAGCCTACACCGAACACTTTTCTGCTGAACATAGCGAAGATGAGTGGAAAGAGCTCAAGGGCGAATATGCCGAAGCTTTCTCACTAGCTATGCATCAAGATGTTCGAAAAGGTATCGTCGAAAAAGGCGTTCGTCCAGACGGTCGCGGTCTCAAAGAGATTCGCCCACTCAGTTCCGAAGTGAGCGTTCTATCGCGGACTCATGGCTCTAGCTTGTTTACTCGCGGCCTGACTCAGGCTCTCAATATCGTTACTCTGGCTCCTCTCAGCTATTCGCAAATCGTTGATACGATGGAAGTTACTGATGGTGAGCGTCGCTATATGCATCACTACAATGCTCCAGGCTACACTGTGGGTGAGATCAAGCGTCTCGGTAGTCCAGGACGCCGCGAAATTGGCCACGGCTATCTCGCAGAGCGCGCTTTGACTGCAGTACTACCGAGCGAGGAGGACTTTCCATATTCGATTCGCAGCGTGACTGAAATTATGAGCCAAAATGGTTCGACCTCTATGGCTGCAACTTGTTCATCATGCTTGGCACTCATGGATGCCGGTGTACCACTGAAGCGCCCAGTCAGCGGCGTAGCAATGGGCTTGATGGTTGATGGCGATAATTACTATGTATTAACGGACCTAGCCGACCAGGAAGATTTTGCCGGCGACATGGATTTCAAAGTAACTGGTACCAGCGAAGGTATTACAGCACTCCAGATGGATATGAAGGTCCACGGATTACCAGCCGAGGTTTTGAAACAAGCCCTCGATCAAGCCCGCGAAGCTCGCGCTGAGATTCTAGAATCAATGCTCGAAACGTTACCTGGTCCACGCGATACTCTATCACCATACGCACCGCGTATCGAAAAACTGATGATCAATCCAGATAAAATTGGTGCAGTCATTGGCAAGGGCGGCGAAACAATCAACAAGATCACCTCAGAAACTGGCGTCATGATCGACATCAAAGAAGACGGTCTGATTACCTTTGCTAGCAACGATCCTGCCAAGATGGAGCAAGCCCTCACTTGGGTACGATCTCTCACCGAAGAACCCGAAGTTGGCAAGATCTACGAAGGCACGGTTGTCAGCATCAAAGACTTTGGTGCATTCATCAATATCTTGCCTGGCGTCGACGGTATGTGTCACATTTCGGCTATGAGCGATCAACGTGTCGAAAAAGTCACTGATGTCATGAAAGAGGGCGATAAAGTTCGTGTCAAATTGATGGCAATTGACGACCGCGGCCGCTTGTCTCTCAGTATGAAACCAGCTGATATAGCCTAATCAACATTAGTCTGATTTTTCACTGACCATCACTATTCTTTGTGGTATAATGGCAGTACCATTAAAACCATAAGGAGTATTGATTATGAATCCTAGTGATCAGAATCCAGCCGACAATCAGTCGAATCAAAATGTAAATCCGGCCCCAGGAGCATTCCCGCCAGCCGACCCAATCCCAGTGCAACCTGTTGTTGGTGATCCATCAGCTACTCCACCTAAAAAATCTAAAAAAGGCCTCATTATAGGCTTGATAGCTGGTGGTGTTGTGCTGATTGCAGGTGTGGTTACATTGCTTCTATTCCTGCTGCTCGGCGGTGTGAGCAAACAAGATTATAGCGAAGCTCAGACCAAGGCCAAAGCACTAGGTAGCTCATATAGCAGTGTTAGCTCGGTCTATGTTAGCGGGTATGACACTAGCAGCGAAGCCGCTAAAAAGCTTGAGACGCTAAAGACGGGTCTATCAGGCATAGATAAGAATTTCAAGGAGCTCGGCGATGCAAAGGCTATAAAGAAAGATCAGAAAGCTGCTGACTACTACAAAAAAGTCAGCACCGAAAAAGCTGACCTAGAGACCTTTATCAACGCAGAAATTGAATATCTAGACAAGATCTTCCCGATCGTCAAAGAACTAGAATCTGTATCCTATAGCAATGCTGACCAAACCGTTTCAACGCTCAAAGAGTATGAAACCAAATTGAAAGCACTCGATCTCAAGCAGAAAGTTAACAAAGACTACATTGACGAGATCAACACTGCTCTTCCAGAGTTCATTAGCGCCATTGAGGCCTATGTTAGTGCAGTAAATTCCGGCAACTACGATTCATCTCTCTACAACAAAGTATCTGCTGCCAGTACCAAATTGACCGACGCTGATAGCACTTGGAAAGATAACATCGAAGAACTATACAACGCAGTACAATTTAGCAGCGCTGTTAATGAGCTAGGCCAGTATCTTACTGACAAAGCTAACGGCAGAGAATAGTACATAGTAGTGTTTCTCGAACAACTGGCGAGCGAGTCTTTGGTGGCTTGTTCGCCAGTTAACGTTCAGCCGGAAACACTAAAGTGGTAGAATGGATAGTATCATGGAGAATAAAACTCAGCACCAGCAACACACGACGTCTCATTCTGGAGAGAGCCAGATGGCAGTAACTACATACGTAAAACCAAAACCTGCCCGTCTGGGCATAGCAAAAATCATCCTCTTGGTCTTTTTGGCGTTTGTCTATGGACTGTCGGGCGCAGCACTCTTTTTTGTGATCGAACAGTCTGGTAATGCTTCCACAATTAATTCTGGTGTAAATATAACAACAATCACTACCGAAGGCGAGGCTATTGCCAAGGCGGTAGAAAAAGTCAGTCCTAGTGTTGTATCCATCGTGGCGAATGGCACGAGCACTCGATCTGGTGAAAGTAGTTCTAGTTGGTGGTTTGGTGGCGATGACACACGCACCTATCAAACATCCAGCGCTGGCACTGGTGTCATTATCAGTAGCGATGGATATATCATCACTAACAAACACGTTATAGGTGAGAACACGACGTCTGTCGCCGTTGTGACAAAAGACGGTACCGAATATGATGATGTAAAAGTTATCGGACGTGATCCGTTAAATGACATTGCTTTTCTAAAGATTAATAATGTTAGCGGATTGCCTGCGGCTGAGTTCGGCGATAGCGCATCAGTTCCTGTGGGGTCTCGAGTGATTGCGATAGGGAACGCGCTCGGTGAATATCAAAATACGGTCACGAGTGGCATCGTCAGCGGTACTGGACGAACCATTACTGCACGTATAGATTCGAACTCTACCGAGACACTCACTAACCTCTTGCAGACGGATGCAGCCATCAATTCTGGAAACTCTGGTGGGCCTCTAGTGACGCTCGATGGCAAAGTTATTGGAATCAATACCGCTATTATCGAGGATGCTCAAGGCATTGGTTTTTCGATACCGACGAATGAAACAAAAGGCGTGATGACCAGTGTGCTGAAACATGGCAAGGTTGAACGAGCCTATATTGGGGTGCGTTACGTAACATTAACCAAAGCTGTCGCCAAAGAGAACAGTCTATCGGTCAGCGAAGGCGCCTATGTGAAAGGTGATAGCAGTGGTCCGGCGATTGTTTCAGGCAGTCCGGCCGACAAGGCAGGTCTAAAGGACGGCGATATAATCACTGCCGTGAACGGGATTGCGTTATCCAGTTCGATACAATTATCATCGCTCACAAGCATGATGGCACCAGGCGACAAAGTCACCTTGACCGTGTTGCGTGGTTCTGATACGCTAACTATTATTGTTGAACTAGGTGTCTATCAGTAACAGGAGGAGCGTCAATGAACAAAGCTGAACGGCTCGAACAGGTTAGGCAAGATATAATCGAGGGAAATATTTGCCCAGAATTAGCTGCCGAGGCACATAACTTGGTTATGGGCGATGGCAATATAGATGCCGATATAGTATTTATCGGTGAGGCGCCGGGTAAAAACGAGGATGAACAGGGATTGCCATTTGTTGGTGCTGCTGGTAAATTCCTCAATGAAATGCTCGCGAGTGCAAACATGAATCGCCAAGACGTATATATCACCAATATCGTAAAATATCGTCCACCAGGAAATCGCGATCCATTTCCAGAGGAAAAAGAAGCTTTTTGGCCATTTTTGTGGCGTCAGTTAGAGATTATTCAACCAAAGATCGTAGCAACACTCGGGCGGCATTCTATGGAATATTTCCTGCCAGGGGCGAAAATATCGTCAGTTCATGGCCATCCAAAACGTATCTCGATGCAATTAGGCGATCAGGAGCTATCCATTGTCGTACTACCTCTGTTTCATCCAGCGGCAGCACTCTACAATGGCTCCATGCGAGAGACGCTCATAGCCGATCTCGCAATGCTACCAGATATTCTGAAACGTGTCCAAGATCGCGACTATGTTATGTCGATTATGACTCAGTAAACTTACATCCCCCTTGCGCTCCCCATTCCCCTCATGCTAAACTAGCACTATAATTAAACATTGAGTGAACACAACACTAGAGCAAGGTAGTTCTAACGAGCCTAGAGGCAAAGATTAGAGGGGAGGAGGACGCTAAATGCAACAAACATTAGAGCAAACTATCATTATTAACTACGGCAATACCACAGATTTAGGGGCTCCCAATACCGGTACGTTGTCAGATACCAGTATTTTGCCGATCATTCTGGTGATAACTATTATTTTGCTAGCTGCCAGCTTCTATCTAATTAATATTCGTAAATCATCACGCAAGTCTTTCCGGGGTTTTGGAATCTTTACCTTTCTAATACTATCTACTTTTGCTTTAACTATTAACTTATCCACTGCCAATGCTATTCCGTATCTAACTCTAGCTGCTAACCAAAATAACCTTACGGTAACAGTTCCCCAGGGTGGTGGTACAGCCGCCGTGTCAACCACCATTACTACTGGCACAGTTAATGAGACTGGCTACAAACTAACAGCGGCTCTCGCACAAGCTGAGCCAGGCATAGATATCAGCCTCAGAGGCGGTGACATTGGCACAAATACACCACTGATTGCCCATACGACGCCGCTTTCCCTAAAAACTACTACCGAAGCCAATCTAGATGACGCTACCGACACTACCGAAGTCACTCTAACCTTTGCGATTGATAGTACTGTCACACCAGGTCAGAAGCAACTTAAACTGAGCTACACTGCTACCGATAATGATCCAATACCTCTTGCTAGTATCCAAAGTTTCACCGCTAGTAACTGTACTGCCCTACCAATTTATGATGGCACGAACGAAGATGCTATAGTGACTCGTGCAGACAGCCGCGGCGGTATTACTCGAACCTATCGCATCGCCAAACTAGCCGATGAAAACTGTTGGATGCTGGATAACTTGAAGCTAGGGTCAACTACTAGTTCCATAACCCTCACGTCGAGCGATAGTAACATTGCTCCAGACACTACGTTTGAGTTGCCGCAGCTGAATGATGGGGCGCGTAGTAGTATCTTAAGTGGACCTGGCAATGATTACGATACTCCATACGCCCACGGCCCCGTTACGGGCGACACGGGCTCTGGCGCAACAAACTACGGCTATCTCTACAACTTCTCAGCTGCGACCGCAGGCGAAACCAGAACATCCCTCCCGGCAGGCGACGATACGGCGCAGTATAGCATTTGTCCAGCTAACTGGAGACTTCCAACTGGTGGCGTTAACGACACCATTGATCGGATGCCGAAAGACACCAGCGATTTCAACATTCTCAATGCCCGAATGGCTGGGTTTGCTAGTACGACAGACAGTACCTATCTAGATAATCCATGGGGATATCAGGCAAATTGGCTATTTAATGGTCAATTCAGGGGCATTTTTTCTGGCGGCTGGGGTGGTGGTTTCGTCGATCAGGGCAGTTGGGGCGACCTGTGGTCCGCCTCAGCTTACCCAGACTCCTCGGACACCGCTTTTAGCGCGTACTTCGGCCCAGACTACGTCTATCCGGGCAGCTACAACGACGGTCGCGACGCCGGGTACGGGGTTCGCTGTATGAGAGAACCTCTTCGATTCTAAGTCATTGAATTTACATAGATCGTCGATCGATTTTAATGAGGGTATTGCAATTTTCATGCACATCTGCTATACTGTTACGTACCAAAGCGATAATCGCTTCTCTCTACTAGGAATTTATCAAACTATTTGAGATCAAAGGCGAAACGAAAGAAAAGGAGAATATATGGGCCAACGAAGACTGGCTGAAACACAAGGGGACGACTTGTCAAAACGTCCAAATGTTAGAAAAAAGACGGGCAATACCGTTTTAGACGCTACCAAAACTCGCAAAGGCGAGGTAATGCGTGCCCAGCGCCGTATTAGTGAAAATGTTAAACTGCAGGCATCGCAGTATGCTATTGATGTACCAGTAAACAAATCAATCTATAATGGCTTTGATGGTTGTCAATACAGTGCCAGTTTCTTTAAAAATGGTAACAAGAAATCCAATCAACCAGCCCTCCGCGTTATTCCGGTTGGCGGTACCGAGATTGGACGTAATACCACAGCGCTTGAATATGATGATGAAATTGTCGTTGTTGATATGGGCTTTCTATTCCCAGGCGATGACTACCCAGGCATTAACTACATTGTGCCAGATATCACCTATCTCGAAGAGCGCAAAGATAATATAAAGGCGGCACTATTTACGCACGGACACCTCGATCATATTGGCGCGTTTCATCACCTCATTCCAAAGATTCCGGCACCAGTATATGCGACGAAATTTACTCTCGAAATGCTGAAAAAGAACATGGAAGAATCGGATAGCGGCTACGAGCCAGAATATCACGAGATGAGTCCTGAGAATCATGATATTGCCAAGGTCGGCAAGCATTTTTCTGTTGAGTTTGTCCGCGTGAACCATTCGATTCCAGACAGTGCTGCTATTGTCGTGCGCACACCGGTCGGTGCGGTTGTCTTTTCAGGCGACTGGCGTTTCCAGGAAGACCCACTCGATGGTCGCAAGTTCGATATGGAACGTTTTACCGAGATTGCAACCAAGGAAAATATTCTATTACTCGTCAACGAGTCAACGAGCTGTGAAGTTCCTGGACATAACGATAGCACCGAAGCCGAGATTAAAATGAGCTTCTCTCAGGTTATGGATAAATTCACTAACTCTAGAATCATTGTATCGTCGTTTTCCTCACAGATTCATCGTATACAGACGGTAATTAGTGAAGCGGCTGCCCACGGACGCAAGGTGGCTGTAGCTGGGTATTCAATGATCAATAACGTTGAATTGGCGCTCAGAACGGGTGACCTAAAGATCCCGTCGAATACCATGGTCAAACTAGAAGACGCCGTAAAGTTGCCTGACGATAAAGTTTGTATTGTTTGTACGGGCAACCAAGGTGAGTTGAACGCGGTACTCAATCGTATGGCTAGTGGTGCGCATCGCTTTATTAAAATAAAGAATAGCGATATCATAGTCCTCAGCTCGAGCCGAATTCCTGGTAACGAGGCACATATTGCTACTATGGAGGACAACCTCATTCGAGAAGGTTGTGACGTTATCTCCAGAAATAACGCTGCTAACTACGGTGTTGGCGCAGTTCACTTGGGAGGCCACGGGTACCATGATGATTTTGTGACCTATATTACGGCACTCAATCCAAAATTCTATTTCCCGAACCACGGTGACTTTACCTTCCTTGTCCATAATGCTGAGATTGCCGAGCAGGAGTGTGGTATTCCACGAGACAATATCTTTGTTTGTGATGCCGGTGATGTCGTCGAATTCTACCATGACGGTACAGCAAAGCGTGTCAATCGCGTGCATGTTGGTAGTGTGATGTATGATGACGCTGGCGCTATCGTATCTGAGGTTGTCCTAAAGGATCGTATACACATGTCAACGGAGGGAATTTTCGTAGTAGTTCTGACTGTCCAGCGAGGCAGCGGTCGATTATTGTCGAGCCCTGATATCATTTCACGCGGTTTTATCTATTTACGTGATAGTGAACATCTGATCGATTCAATTCGTCAGTACGTCAAGCAGAAAGCTGCTAGGGCGTATGCCTCTAGACGAGTGGATATGGAAGCCTTCAAACACGATCTACGTGATGAAATTACGCAGATCCTGTACGATCAGACTAGGCGCACACCAATCGTTATTCCAGTAGTGAACGAGATTGGCGGTGGCGGTTCAAGCCAAGCTGATAATAGAAATCGTCGTGATAATGGCGAGCGCAAAGATTCAGACTTTGAAAAGCAAGAAATGGCACGTATTCGTGGCGGCAACACCGCTCACTTTACGGCTCGTAAAGCTAGCCCTCAGGCGAGATCATTCAATGGCCGACCAAAGACGAAGAATGCTCCAACTAGTCAGCCAGCTTCTCAGCCGGCCGCTAAAACTCCCGAGGCTATCTCATTCAAAAAGACCCCAATTGGTCCGAATCCGATGCGAATGTGGCGAGAGTAAACTTACTATTTTGTGCCGCGATGAGCGCGGAGTGCGTTAAAAATAACGACAACGTCGATGAGCTCTTGCAAGCCCGCTCCTACCAGAGCGGGTATTTTGCCAAAAGCGGCAATTACCATTAGTACTAAACACAGCAGAATTCCGACCCAGACAGACTCTAAAGCGATACCAATAGATCGTTTAGAAATAGTGCGGAGTAGTGCTACCCGGTCTATTCTGTCTAACAATATGACTGCATCGGCTGATTCGCTCGCTGCTGTACTGCCTCGCATACCCATAGCGATACCAACATCAGCTGCTGCTAGCACGGGCGCGTCATTGACACCATCGCCAACCATGACAACAGTATTTTTATCAGAAGATAGGCGTTTCATAACGCTCACTTTGTCGACTGGTAACAATTCGGCATATACCTGATCGACGCCAGCCTCTGCTGCGACTTTTTTCGCTGTGTCTACTGTATCACCAGTCAACATGGCGATAGTATTGACGCCGAGTCTCCGTAACGTTTCAATGGTTGTTTTTGTGTCATGTCTAACGATATCGGCAAAGTAAATAGCACCAGCATAGACGCCATCTATTGCTATTAATATGACAGTTTGTGATTTGTCGAGGGCTACTTGTTTCAGACCGGAAATCTTGTTCTTTTTTAGAAAAGCGGCTTTTCCGACTATGAGCTTGTGACCCGATACTGTAGCAAATATACCGTCACCAGCTATTTCTCGAACATTTCTGGCCGGGATGAGCTTCATTCTATGTTTCTTGGCGTACGCTAGAATTGATTCGGCCAAGACGTGCGAACTACCTGACTCAGCACTGGCGGCTAGTCTGACTAGTTCACTAGCTGACAGCTGTCCGACCGGGGCAATATTGCTGACCTTGACTTCGCCATGCGTCAGAGTGCCGGTTTTATCGAAAGCGAATGTCGTTGCTGACGCTACTTTTTCGATAACAGCACCACCTTTGACGATGATACCGTGTTTACTGGCTCGGCTCATACCGGAGATGATAGCAATTGGGGCTGCTAGAATCAGCGGACAGGGGCTAGCTACTACTAATACCTCGGCGAATCTCACTGGGTCGCCAGATATATACCAGGCTGTTCCAGCGATTATGTAGGCAATGAGTGTAAAGGGCACAGCATAACGGTCGGCTAGTCGCACAAATGGAGCTGGGTTTGATTCAGCCTCGCGGACTAATTTGATGATCTGTTCGTACTGGGAATCTTTGGCGGTAGCAGTGGCTTTGATATGAATGGCAGAATGTCCATTGATAGCTCCAGACAGTACACGGTCACCGGATGCTCGATCAACCGGGAGTGATTCACCAGTTAGACCGCTCTCGTCTAGTGTTGCCCTATCTGATAATAGAATACCGTCAACAGGTATGATTTCAAATGGCTTCACCACTACAGTATCGCCCGGTTTTACTTGTGATACTGGAATATCCGACATAGCTTTGTTGTGTAGCAAATGAGCTATTTGAGGCGCTCTATCGAGCAGAGCTGATAATTCTCGTTTGGCGCGATGGTCAGCAAAATCTTCGAGTGTTTCACCGCCAGTTAGCATTAGAACTATCACTAACGCAGCCCAGAATTGTCCGACTGCTATGGTCGACACTATTGCGGTAATTGCTAAAATATCAACACCATAACTACCAGAGCGTAGGGTCTTTACCATGTCGACTAACAGAATGATAGCGATAAAAATGGCATAGATACTCACGAGCCATCCGGCGTTAGATTCTTGGCGTAAGGCGAAATACAGGACGAGAGCGATCAACCCTACTACAACGGTTAATAAAAATTTCCAGTAGTGAAAGATTGATTTCATACCAATCATTATAACACTAGGAGCCCGAGCGAAATAACTGCTTGCAGGTATTTTCGAGGCGACGAAGTGCTACATTGATACGATAGTATCATTATATCATTTCGGTATCTTGGCAGTATAATGAATTGCGTGATAGATAGTTTACTGCGGAGATTTCCACTAATATCGGACCAGGTTGATGTGTCAGAGTTGCGCGTTATTTTGCGCGAACTCGAATTTGTTTTAGAGCGTAACATTCAGGGAGATATAGTTGAGTTAGGCTGTTACAAAGGAACGACGAGCTTGTTTTTAGCTCGACTGCTAGCGGCGCGAAACGAAGACCGGAAATTATATCTATATGATAGTTTCGCTGGCCTGCCGCCAAAGACAGCCCAAGATAGCTCAACTGTAGGCGACCAATTTGTCGCTGGCGAACTGCATGCAACCAAAGCTGATTTAGTCAGAACGTTTATGAAAAATTACTTGCCTCAGCCGACTATTAAAAAAGCCTGGTTTAGTAACCTCAATAGGACTGATATGCCGGCTGACATTTGTTTTGCTTTTTTTGATGGTGATTTTTATGAAAGTATCAGAGACAGTTTTCGGGTTTGTCAAGATCTCTTTTCGGCTGGAGCTACTATTGTAATTGATGATTATGATAGTGAAGCTCTACCGGGAGCCGCTCGTGCTACCGATGAATGGATATCGCAACATTCGACCATAATCAAGAGTTTTCGGACCGAGCACTCGCTGGGTATCCTCAAATTAGTCTGATAGGTGATTGCGTATAGTTACCACAAGCGCTATAATCTAGAGCTATGATAGAGATTTTTTCCAAAGCAACGAGCGGGAGCCTGACACACAAAGTAATTCCACTAGGTGATCTGCGTCCGATAGCAAACGCTTGGATATCGCTCGAAGATCCGAGCCGTGAAGAATTAGATGTAACTACTGAGAGATTTGGGCTCAAAGCGGGCAATCTGAGCGACGCACTCGATATTCATGAATCTCCACGCCTAGACCATGATGCTGCACATGATTATCTCTATGTGCGATGGCCGAGAATGAACAAGTCAGGGACAACTTCCACTAGTCCGCTCCTCATTGTGTATAGCGCGACAGATCTACTGACGGTTTCACCGATTAAACTAGACAATGCAGATTTTCTAGGAAACGACGTTACTTTCTCGATGCGTTCATCGAAATCTATTCTACTGCAGATACTGACACAAATATTTAATGAATACGAACTATACATAAAAGGTCAGAGTCAACTAGTAAAGAAAATCATTGACAAGATGCAACGCAATAAATTAGAGAGCGAAGATTTCATTCGTTTTGTTTTGGTCGAAGAGCAAATCAATAGCTTTACGAGTGCTCTCGATCCAGTGGTGTCGCTCATGAGACGCCTCGCAACATCTAAACATTTAGCGTTCACTAACAATGATCGAGATATGATCGAGGACATTATACTGTCTGTCGAACAATCGATTCATACGTGTGACACCAATGTCGCTCGCATAGTGAGTGTTCGCGAAGCCTATGCTGCATTGTCTAATAATTCGCTAAACCGTACTATGAAAGCTCTCACAGCGGCAACGTTTTTTATTGCACTACCAAATGTCGTTTTTGGTATGTATGGTATGAATATTGAGCTGCCTATGCAACATCATCCATGGGCGTTTGTCACTATTATTATTGGAACTGTTCTAGCGATAATAACCGTTATACTCGTAGCAAAACGACGCCACTGGTTTTAAATTAGTTGCTCTTTAGTGCTACATCGATAGCACTACGCATGCCAGAGGCATTGGCACCCTCGATCTTTTCGCCGTTGATGAACCATGTTGGTGTAGCGGTTACGCCTGCATTTCTACCGAGCTTTTTATCTCGTTGAATTTTTGCCTGAATACCATTGTCTGAATAGTTAGTGAGGGCTTCTTTGAATTTGTTAGTATCGAGCCCTATTTGTTTAGCGTAGTTCACCAGTGTGTCATGACATACTGTTTTATCGTTACCTTCCACGCAGGTTTCATCGCTAAATATTAAGTCGTGCATTTTCCAATATGCCTCTTGGCCGCCTAGCAAGTGAGCTGCTTCGGCAGCGCTCTCGGATAGAGTCGAAGTATTTTGGCCGATATTGAAGTTACGATAAATGAACAGAACTCGGTCTTTGTAATCTTCGTGGATCTTGTTTGCCGATGGGGCAAAACTGTTACAGGCGCTACAGGCAAAGTCCTCATATTCTACGACGATCACCTTGGATGTAGTGTCGCCTAGATAATGGTCGGGAATGATAGTGCTCTTGTCAACGCTGAAATCACTGGCAACTTTTCCGCCGTTGGCAGCTTTATTTTTTGCGGTTACTACGTCATCTATGGTTATGAGCTTGTTACTGTCTAGGTGGTCAACATACGATGTGCCACTGTCGCCAGTCGTGTTTTTCCACCAAACTAATCCACCTAATGTAGCAATAACCAAGATAGCAAATACGATCCATAATCGTCTATTCATACCCCTCCTTTATGTTTAATAGTATATCACAACGAGCTAGCGAGTAGTTTCTTTGCAGTAGGTAACACCGCTTTCGAGTAGTACATGTATAGCCGCTCTACGGGCGGTATAGTCGATACTTCCCGTGTAACTACAGGTACATCCAGGAGCAATCTGAACATAGGTACCAACAGTGTCTTTTGCGCAACCTGCGGCGGCGGCGCGGAATTGGGCACCACTAGCCACTGCAAAGTCAGTAAAAAATCCAGTCGATACTATACCAGAGACGGGCCAGCCTGTACTATCGACTAAATGACGCTGGATGCCTCCTACGACTCTATCGACATCTTGTTTTCTAGCGTTATCTCGTTGATTTTTCTGTAGTGCTGGGAGGGCGAGGAAGACTACTATAAATATCATGCCAGCTACCGCCAGGACTAGTACTACTTCTATGATAGTAAAGCCGCTGTGTTTGTTAGATTGCATCATGTATTATTACCCAACCCTTCTAAATATATGAACAAATCGTAATTATGGTTACAAGTATAGCAATTAGTACAGAGTGCCGTCAAGTAAGCGTAATCATATGATATGTCACGAGCTAGCAGAACGTTTTGTCGTTCGCCTGGTCAATGGTATAATTACTACATGATTTTGGTGGGTTTTTTCTCTTGGTGGTATGGCACTGGATGGCGTGCTCAAATCAAAAGAATCAAATTTTCGATGCAGCGAACGAGCGATTTTTTTTCTATATCATTGCTCGCGAAGACATTATTTGCACCATTTAGGCAGATTTCTGCTGATGCAACAGGGAATGATATAGCTTCAAAGTTTCGCGCGTGGGGAGATCGACTATTTTCGCGCATTATTGGTGCGGTGATGCGAACCTTTATGATTATTTTCGGACTAATAACATTGCTTCTCATGTTACTGCTTAGTGTAGTTCGCTTGATACTATGGCCCGCAGTGCCATTGCTGCCGGTAGCTGGATTGATAGTGATGACGAGTATTGGAGCACCATGGAAACTCGTCTAGATTTTGGTGCAATGCGGGCTGCAAAGGCACGTTTTGGTGTCAGATTTGGTAAAGTATTAGATCTTCTCGCCGTAATTGTCGCACTATTGCTATTATTTGGTGGTCTAGCACTATTACTTTTCTCTGAGCCGATCGGCTGGTTGCTGCTCGGTCTAGCGGCCTGGCCAATGATGGTTCATATCTGGAAAATAAATGATCTCGACAAGTTGCCTGCTAACCAGAAACCCCAAAATCTATCTGATATTTTAGCGGGTGATGTGCTAGGTGTTTTGCCGGAACATCCTAGTCCGCGTGATTTGGTGATCGCTGTTAGTCAAACGAATGGCGGGCGATTCTTCTTTGCACGATTTGGTATTTCGGCGCAATACTTACCGGATTTAGTATCTTCGGACCCGGCAGATTCGGCTGCGGTATGGCAAGAGATGTTAAAGATTCACGATAATTTGCCAGATAAAGCTGACACTATTTCATCTGCTACACTGACGGCCGCCTTGGTGCGTGTGTCTGATGGGGCAAAACAAGTTTTAAATGCTCTACACCTCGATGAAAATGATATGATCAGCGGCGCTGAATGGTTCGCGCATTTGTCGGCTCTCATTGCAAAGCATGATCAGCCAAAACTAACCGGCGGCATCGGGCGAGATTGGAGTTTTGGGTATATTCCGACGTTGCAGCATTTTGCAACCAACCTCTCAGAGCGCTATGCGTCCGGTCGGTCGTTGAATGTTCATCTCGAGAGTCATCATGAATTAGTAGCGGCGATAGTCGATAATTTTAGCTCTGGCAGCAGACAGAATGCGGCACTGATCGGACCTTTAGGTGTAGGCAAAGCCACTATCGTCGACAGCTTTGCTGAAACGCTGATGGACGGCGGCGTTCAGTTGCCAGATAATATACGTTTTCGTCAGGTGTTTGCGTTGGATGCAGCAGCGCTCATTTCGGCCGCATCGGGTCGAGGTGAAATCGAGGGCCTCATTAACACCTTGTTGGTTGAGGCGTACAAAGCCAAAAATATCATTCTATTCCTCGATAATGCTCAATTGTTTTTCGAAGAAGGCGTCGGTTCGGTCGATATCTCAAATATTTTGCAACCAATTCTAGAAGGTGGCGGAATTCGGCTCATCTTAGCATTAGACGAGCAAAAGTTTTTGGAAATATCCCAGGCGAAACCGGCCCTGGCAGCTGCTTTGAATCGTTTACAAGTAGCGCCACCGAATCGCGAAGAAACTATGTTAGTGATGCAAGATCAGATCATTAGCCTAGAGTTTCAACGTAATGTAACCTTTACCTATCAGTCGTTGACCGAGGCGTATCGATTGAGCGAGCGCTATATCAACGATGTAGCGCAGCCGCAAAAATCCATTCAATTACTCCAGAGTGCAACCAGCTATGCTGAGTCGGGGTTGGTAACGGCTAGATCTGTGACGGCCGCTATCGAAAAAACGCTAGGAGTCAAAGTCGGAGGGTCAGTCGATTCTGGCGATGCGGGCGAGCGTGAAAAGTTGCTCAATCTAGAAAACTTGATTCATGAACGAATGATCAATCAGACTACCGCAGTCACAGCGGTGAGTGCAGCGCTTAGGCGTGCTCGGGCTGGCGTGAGAAACGAAAACCGTCCAATTGGCACCTTTTTATTTCTCGGCCCAACAGGTGTCGGCAAGACTGAACTGGCCAAGAGTCTCGCCGCCGTCTACTTTGGCGGAGAGGAACATATGGTCCGCATTGATCTCAACGAATATGTTCGAGCCGAAGACGTCGCACGACTCATTGCCGACGGGGCGACCGATGCGAGTTCGTTGTCTGCCCAGGTTCAGAAAAATCCGTTCAGCGTTGTGTTGCTCGATGAAATCGAAAAAGCCCATCCAAACGTTCTGACTACGCTATTGCAGGTGCTCGACGAGGGCGTATTACGCGATATCAACAACCGCGAAATTAGTTTTCGCGACACTATTCTGATCGCCACGTCGAATGCTGGTGCTGATCGGATCCGTCAGTATATTGATGCTGGTTACCAGCTGGAACAGTTCCAAGAACAAATTACTAATGAGCTGATAGAGCGTCAAGAGTTCAGGCCAGAATTCCTGAATCGCTTTGATGAAATCGTCGTATTTAGACCATTAAACAAAGAAGAACTGTTGCAGGTTATCGATCTCATATTGGCTGGAGTTAACAAAAATCTCGAAGTCCAAAAGGTGAGCGTGGTAGTAGATGATGACGCTAAACGTGCTATGGTGGATGCTGGCTATGATCCGCGTCTGGGTGCCAGGCCGATGCGCCGCGTGGTTCAGCGTACGGTAGAGAACATCATCGCCCAGAAAATGCTGAGCGGTGAGCTGGTTGCTGGATCTGGGATCAGGATTACACTCGCCGACATCCAAGCCAGCGGCGGTATTAGTAGATAAATCTGCTCTCTTTTGATACAATACTATGGTGACGCGGGCGTCGTATAGTGGTTAATATTCGAGTTTTCCAAACTTGCGACGAGAGTTCGATTCTCTCCGCCCGCACCAAATCGGAACTAAAACGGAAACGGTCGCCCTGTCGGGCGGCTTTTTATGATATAATACTACACGAGTATGAAGTTTCTTTTGACGGGCAAGCCAGGGGCGGGCAAGACAAAGTTACTTCAGGGTTTTATCGAACAAATACCAAATAAACAAGGCTTTGTAGCCGAAGAGGTGCTGGAAAAAGGAGAGCGTACTGGCTTTCAATTGGTGTCATCCGAGGGAAAAATAGCTATGTTTGCGAGTGTGGATTCGCCGAGTCCCATCCGAGTGTCGAAATACGGTGTTGATGTAGAGACGCTCAATCAATTCCTGCACGATTTACCGCCATTTGATCCAAAAAATATGGTGTATATAGACGAAATAGGTCCGATGCAATTATACTCTGCAGATTTCAAACGACTAGTTACCCAGATCTTAGATACTGCTACACTGTATGTCGGAACAGTGAAATACCATTCTGACGATGAGTTTATCGCGGCAGTGCGTGCTCGTGACGATGTCGCGTTACTATGTGTTACACCTGAGAACCGCGCAGAATTGCAGCATACGCTAAACGGCATTGCTAGAGGCACCCAGACATTTATAGCTATGGACGAGACAATGCGTCACAAAGTTACTCGCCTCGCGTGCCGTTATGCGAGAGGCGACAGCTACACGCAGCTATATAAACTGTTTAATAACGCAGTAAACTATAGTATGAATGGCGCAGTACGGCCAACGGGTGATGGATATATAGTTGCTGGTAATCACAGCGATCATAGTGTCATAGTGCGAGATGGTCACTATACATGCGACTGCGATTTATATAATGGTCAGGGTGACTTTGCTGGTCAACCTGGTGAGTGTTCACACATACAGGCTGTCACCATCCTATGGTAAGATAGTTCTATTACTCTATGAAAAAATCTACACTACTCTGCGCCACAACTAATGCCCAAAAGTTTTCAATCGGCCAGGCTGCATTTTCTAATCGTGGTATTACGCTCGAACAGCTCGTGATCGATATCGATGAAATTCAGGGCGAGGATGCTGATACGATATTACATGACAAAGCTAGGAAAGCTTTCGCTGCTATCGGCAAACCTTTGCTCGTGACTGACGATTCGTGGAGCGTTCCGGCGTTGAACGGATTCCCGGGTCCGTACATGAAATCAATAAATCAGTGGTTTACGCCCGAAGATTTTATGGCTATTATGCGCGACAAAACCGATCGAACAATTTATCTAGAACAACACGTTGCCTATATTGATGCTGATGAAATCGTAACTTTTAACAAACGTATTAAGGGCGTGTTTGTTACAGAGCCGCGAGGCCATACCGGTCCCCCTATTATGCGTGTTGTCGAACTCGAAGGTGACGGTGCGACTATCGCTGAACTGCAGGACAAAGGAATTGTCCAGGGGCATAGTTTACAGGATGACGCCTGGACCAATGCTGCTGACTGGTATGCAAGTCGATAGGTCATAGTATAATAAAACACGAAATTATAGCAGAAAGGTTCATAATATGCCCAATCAACTCATCGGTGATAGTGAGAAACTAGCAGAAGGCCAGCAAGTATTTACGGCTTGTGCGTTTATCCATCATAATTTCGATGGAATAGACAAAGTATTTTTACCTAAACGAGCCACGACAAAGAAATTTTTGCCAGGCGTGTTTGAGTTACCGGGCGGTCATATTGAATTCGGCGAAGATATGGTAGAGGGATTGCAGCGCGAAATAGACGAGGAATTTGGAGTAGCTATAGCCGTAGGCGATCCTTTTGCTTGCTTTACCTACATGAATGACATAAAGGAATCACATTCCATAGAAGTCGTCTATTTTGCAGAGTTTACGAGTTCATTAGAAACTATCACGCTCAATCCGAGCGATCATTCAGAATATGTATGGATGGCAGTCAATGAGTTAGATAAGGTGTATTCCGCAGAAAAAGGTGCGGACGACAAAGAATTCGAGGTCCTCCGTCGCGGATTCGAACTATTGCAAGGCGGCGAATTACATCTAGCCTGAGGCTAGGATTATCCTGGATAATTGGTTCGTTCAATTTTACTAACACTGCGTAGTCAGATACAATAGAGCTATGAAGATTGAGGCAATAAAGACACGAATTGTTCATGCTGGTGAAATCAATTTGAACGATTTGCTCGCAGAGAGTATCGCGGATTTGCCGGAAAACTCAGTTGTTGCTATTAGCTCGAAAGTCGTGGCACTATGCGAAAACCGCGTGGTTGATATTGACTCGATAACTCGAGCTGATCTAGTCAAACGAGAGGCCGATTATTATCTGCCGCCAGAGTTTTCCGATTATAACTATGGGTTCGCTATTACGCGAGGGACACTCATTGCGAGTGCCGGAATAGACGAAAGTAATGGTGACGGACACTGGGTCTTATGGCCGAGTGACCCCTTTGCTTCGGCGAATGCAGCTCGTACATTCCTACGCGAATATTTTAACCGTCAGAATGTCGGGGTAATTATCACCGACAGCAACTGTTTACCACCCTTGCGGCGTGGCACGATTGGTATCATGGTGGCTTGGAGTGGCTTTCAGGCGCTAAATGATCTACGCGGTACGACTGATTTGTTTAATCACGAATTCAAAGTGTCCGTCTCGGCCATTGCCGGTGGTCTCGCAGCGGCTGCGAATGTAGTGATGGGTGAAGGAACTGAGTCTACGCCGATAGCCATCGTCTCAGACGCTAATTTTGTAGAATTTGTTGATCATGATCCTACGTCCGAGGAGATTGCCGCGACCTTTGTAGACAAAAACGAAGACCTCTACGCGCCCTTCCTAAACTCTGTTAATTGGCGGCAGGGCGCGGGCGGCTATGATACAATAGAAAACAGGTCCCGGTAGCTCAGCGGATTAGAGCAGGAGGCTTCTATCCTTCGTGTCGGGGGTTCGATTCCCTCCCGGGATACCATAGTTTGTTATACAGCAAAAGCACTCCCAAAACGGAGTGTTTTTGTATGAAAAAATTGATAGCATGCTATACTGATAATACAAAAATGTAAGGTTCATTAGGAGGATAATATATGAATAGCAAAGTAACTCAGTCGAGCGCTAAAGGCTTGACTACATTGCTCTACACAGGAGCCGCTTTCGCGACCTTTATGAGCGTATATTCAATCGTAGCTGTAATCGGCAAACTATTTTCAATGTGGACGAGCAGCGAAGTAAGCCTGCAGAATCTGATGGCAGTATTTGCTGGCGGTAATGTCTATACTGACACTATCTTGCTGGCAGTTGTTGGTGTTGGTATGGCAGTAGCAGCCTTCTTTTTGTATGGCAAAGTATCACGCGAGATTGCGAAACAACCGGAGTATACCAAGACAACTGCTTATGCATTCATTACCAATGCGTTAGTCGGGATCTTCGCTGTAACAGTTGCTGTTATGGCACTCGAGATGGTTTCAATTTTGATTTCCTCACTTCTCCTCATCGGTACCGGCACTAACATTGGGGCAATGTACCTCGGTATGTTCTTGCCACTATTGTTGTCGGTTGGTGTTGTAGGATTTGCTGGCTGGATGGCTATGGAAATTATGCGCGGTCGCGACAAGAGCAAACTACTAACATTGGTAGCGATGTCAGTTGCCGGAGCTTTGCTCGTTGCAACGTTCATCACTGTGCCTATCAAAGCTCACAGCTCATCGTCATCATCGAGCGAGCAAAATTACAATCAGATTCGTCAGTTGTTCGATTACTAACATCTAACGAGTGTGGTTTAACTGCCTACGCTAGGTTTATGCCGGATATAGTATTTAGTGTATCTGATAAAGTATGCTAAAATAGCACGGCCTAGTGTAGGCAATATGGCGATTGTAGCTCAGTTTGGTTAGAGCGCTGGATTGTGGCTCCGGAGGTCGTGGGTTCGAGTCCCATCATTCGCCCCAAAATTATCAAACCGCTTCGAGTAGAAGCGGTTTTTTTGTGTTAAATCTCGCGCCAGGTTTCGACTTTGGCGCCGAGGCTGTTGAGGCGCTGGTAGAAATCCTCATAGCCACGATTGATGTTGTAGACATCGCGCAGAACACTCGTTCCTGGTGCGGCTAGCATAGCGAGCAATACCACGACGCTCGGACGTAATGCAGGTGGAGCGACAACATCAGCTGGTTTCCAGCGTGTTGGACCGGTGATGTACACTCGATGTGGATCGACCATTTCGACACGAGCATTGAGCTTGCTGAGCTCGGTAAAATAGATAGCGCGATTTTCATAGGCCCAATCGTGAACCAACGTTCGGCCTTCGGCTGCAGTAGCGATTAACCCCATAAAGGGCAAGTTATCCTGGTTGATACCGGGAAATGGCAAGGCATGTAGTTTGTCTTTTGCGGCATGGAGCTGCGATTTCTTTATTGTGATATCGACGAGGCGTGTTTCGCCATTATGCGAACGATATTCCGGCCCAAGTTCGTAATTGAGCCCCATTTCTCCGAGAGTTGCCATTTCGAGTTCCAAAAATTCGATCGGTGCGCGTTTGACGGTAATTTCCGAATGGGTGATGGCGCCAGCTGCGATAAAGCTCATGGCTTCGATTGGGTCTTCGCTGACGGCGTATTCAACAGTTTTATTGATATTTTTGACACCACGAATGCGTAGAATCGTTGTGCCGATGCCATCAATTTTAACGCCGAGTTTTTGCAGGAAAAAGCAGACGTCCTGAACCATGTAGTTCGGGCTGGCGTTTCTGATGATAGTTTCACCTTCGTTCATGGCAGCAGTCATCAAAATATTCTCGGTTGTTGTGTCACCGCGTTCAGTCAAAATAATCGGACCGCTCGGTTCGCGTGGCTTGACATCAACTTGGTAGTAATCGGTGCCGTCTTGGGCTTCAACACTCATGCCGAATTCACGCAGTCCGACCAAATGTGGCTCAACAGTGCGTTTTCCTAGGTTGCAGCCACCCGAAAAAGGTAATCGGAAACTTTTGTACTGGTGCAACAATGGACCGAGAAACATAATGATTGTACGCGTACGTTTGGCGGCTTCGATATCCATATCGTCTAGTTTCAACACTTTGGGACGGATAATTTCGAGGTCGTTCTGTTCGTTGAGCCAACGCGTTTTAACACCGATCGAATTCAAAACTTCCAAAATACGGTTAACTTCTTCGATACGGGCGACGCGCTGCAAAATAGTTTTGCCCTTGTTAAGAAGACTGGCGCAAAGCAGGGCAACAGCAGCATTTTTGCTGGTTTTCGTCTCTATTTCGCCGTGTAATGTGTGACCGCCGTGGACTCGTAGATTGAGTTTACTCTCGTCATTAACTGATAGAATTTCTGCGTTCAAAACATCGGAGATGCGCGCAATAGTTTCGAGGCTGATATTTTGTCCACCGCGCTCGATACGGTTGATAGCTGATTGACTCGTGGCTAATCGCTCTGCTAGTTCTGCTTGGGTTAAGCCGTGGCTGGCGCGTAATTCAGCGACTAACTTACCAATTTTTTCTCGATAATCTTCTTTCATATCATAGCAATTATATCATATTTGATATAAAAACCACAACCTTTTCTCATTTCGACGATAAAGTAGTATACTATAACCAAGCAAAAGGAGGGACCAATGCAAGACAAAGAGATATTCGATTTAATTATGGGCGAAACTGAGCGACAGCGCGATGGATTAGAGCTGATTCCGAGTGAGAACTATGTGAGCCGCGAAGTATTAGACGCCATGGGTAGTATATTCACAAATAAATACAGTGAAGGATATCCTGGTCGTCGCTACTATGGTGGCCAAGAATTTACTGACCAAGTCGAGGCTCTCGCGATTGAGCGCGCTAAACAACTATTTGGCGCTGATCATGCGAATGTGCAGCCACATTCTGGTGCGCAGGCAAACAATGCGGTCTATAATGCGTGGCTCGAGCCGGGTGACACAGTGCTCGGCATGGATCTGGGTCACGGCGGTCACCTCACGCACGGTGCTCCAGTAACGCAGAGCGCAAAGGTATATAATTTTATTCGCTACGGTATGAAAGATGTCGAAACTGGCGAAATTGACTATGATGAGCTAGAGGAGTTGGCACTCAAACATAAACCAAAAATTATTCTCGTTGGCTATAGTGCGTACTCGCGTATTCCTGATTTTGCACGATTTGCAAGCATTGGCAAAAAGGTCGGTGCATTGCTGATGGCAGATATGGCTCATGTGGCTGGATTGATCGCTGGCGGGTCGCACCCGAACCCCTTTGATTTCGGTTTTCATGTTATCACCACGACCACCCATAAAACGTTGCGTGGTCCACGTGGAGGCTTGATTTTGTCGAAGGGTACAGTCGGCAATCCACTAAAGAAGCCAGAGATCACTCTCAAAAATATTCCAACTTTGATCGATCGTAGCGTTTTTCCTGGAACCCAAGGTGGACCGCTCATGCATGTTATCGCAGCCAAAGCGGTATCGTTCCACGAAGCACTTCAGCCTGAGTTCCGAACCTATGCGGCCCAGGTGGTAAAAAATGCGAGCACTCTTGCTGAGTCTATGAAAAAACGTGGGTTCAAACTTATTACCGGTGGAACTGATAACCATCTCATTCTTGCCGATGTAAAGTCTAGCTTCGGCGTGCACGGCGGTATTGTTGAAAAGGCTCTCGATGATATTGGTTTGACTGCTAACAAAAATGCTATTCCAAACGACTCGGAACCGCCATTCCGACCGAGTGGTTTGCGTCTCGGTACACCAGCTATGACAACGCGCGGTCTCGTCGAGTCTGACATGGATCAGATTGCTGAATGGATGTTAGCGGCAATTGAGCATCGCGATGATACAGCAAAATTATCCGAAATCCACGACCAGGTCATTACATTCGCGCGCAAGTTCCCTCTGCCAAGCGATAAATAGTAGCTCTATTAGCCGATTAAATTCTCAGGCTCTTGTTCTAGGGTAATGGCAAATTTAGCCTGTACAGCTGCTATGATTTCTGTTTTGAATTTCTCTAGATCGTCAGTTGACGTTGCGTTCACGTTCGTGAGAACCAGCGCATTTTTCGGATATACTGCCATGCCATATTTTGAAAAACCTTTTAGTCCGGTCTGTTCGATTAGCCAGCCAGCAGCTAGCTTGACTCTGTTATCTGGCATCGACCAATGTGGCATATCAGGATAATGAGCCAATAGAGAATCAGCTACATCACTCGTCACAATAGGGTTTTTGAAAAATGAACCAGCACTAGCAATCTGATCAACAGGAGGTAATTTTTCGGTGCGTATCGCTATGACAGCTATTCTAATAGTATTTGGAGAATATTCGCTGATAGCATGTTTGGATAGATAAGATTCGAGACTAGAATAAAAAGGCGGCTTCATCCAAGCTTTATTGAGTCGTAATGTGATTGATGTGATGATGTGATGACGCGTTTCAGGGTTTTTGAATAGTGAATTGCGATAGGAGAATACGCAATCATCACGCTCCAAGGTGACAAATGTTCCGGTTTGTGTATCGTACGCTTCTAGCTCAATGAGTGTATCAGCAATCTCTTGACCATAGGCACCAACGTTCTGAACTGGGGTTGAGCCGGCTCGTCCTGGAATCGCACTCATAGCCTCTACGCCAGATAGCTCGAGTGCGCAAAGTCGTTCGACTATGTGGTCCCAGACCTCACCCGCACCAATTCGATAGGTCACACTCGAATCATCTTCGTCGATATGTTCGAAACCGGTAATTCTATTGAGGATAATAACTCCATTATAATCACCACCGGCGATGACATTACTTCCGTCACCCAATATAAACCATGGCAGATTTTGTTGTTTGGCAAAATCGAGAGCTTCTAACAAGTCTTCGCGATTACTAATTTCGATGACCCAACGAGCTTTGCCGCCTAGCCGCATGGTTGTTAGCTCGGAGAGAGGGTAATGTTCAGTGGCGACCATATTTCTTTCTATCGTGATGTCTCTGGTGGCGATGGAGGATGATCGACAAGAATGATGCCATAAAGCTAACGACAAATAGACTGAAACCGTCGTTAATTCCTAGAGTATTCATATCGAATCCGAAATGCCAGATCCAAAAACTAGCGACGAGCAGACCTACGAGTAATCCGGCTGCTACCATTGATCGCATCGAAAATAGCCCACCAATTCCTATGAGTACGGCGCCTATTGCCAGTAACGTAGCTACTGATAAATAGAGTTCGACAACTTGACTAGGTAATTCAAACGGCATAATACTGATGAGACCGACAACTCGTGGTGCTTCGCCTCCTAGCCAGTCCATACCGATACTAAAAGCTATTCCAGCTGCTGCAAATAGGTTGATGGCGATAAACAAGAACTTACGCTTTTTCATACCATATAGTATATCATCTCGTGCCTGCAAATGTTGGCCCTGGTGGTTTGTAATTTACTTTTTCCGATGTTACAATATGGCTATGAAGAAAATTGCTATCATGGCAATGATGGCTATGTTACTAACGGATGTTTTTGCGTCCAGAGTGGCGCTAGCTATGCCGGATGAGAATATCATTAGGAATAATTGCCTTGTGGCACAGTCGACCTTGTCTCAGATAGAAAAAGCTGATGCGGTGGTACGTATTAACCGAGGGCACGACTATAATGAGATTTTGGGATTAATGTTTGCAATGAATGCGCGCTTGGCTACTAATCGAATTACAGCACCAACATTGACTACTATCACCGATAAATTCTCACGAGAATTCGATAATTTCCGCGACCACTATGACGTGTATGACGACACAGTGTCTGCTGCAATTACTCTCAAATGTACGGATCAGCCAGCTGAATTCTATGCTCAGTTAGAGAGAGCTAGAACTGCTCGGGCCGCGCTGAGAGTTGATGTCGATAATTTAAATACTCATATGAGAGACTACTACAGTAGCTTTGATTCATTAGTAAAAGAGGCGAATCTATGAAAATGGAACGTCTAAAAGCATGGATTCTCGGTAATCAAATGCTGACATTTATCATAGGTGCCGTTTTGATAGCTATTGTGATGACAGGAGTGAGTCTGTGGCTCTATCGATCCAGCGGTGCCGCTAAATTAGATCTCAGTCGCCCGGGTTATGAAAAAGCTCGTACCGAGGTCGAAGACGATAATAGCGGAACCAAGCCATTCTCGCCAACGGGAGAATTAAATAGTGAAGCCATCAAGGACTTTCGTAATCGCTATGGAAGCATCAGAGACAAATTGGACAAGACTAACAACTACGACGAATCAGATGTGAGAGATGATAATCTCGGACTCAATCCTAATGATGAAAATACCGAGTCGACCGACCAGTAATCTATCATGACCGAGCAAGACGTTATTGATACTCTAGGGCGCGGTGAGCTAGTCGTCATGAAAAGCGATACTATTTATGGAATATTTGCATCGGCACTCGATCAGTCGGCGGTCGAGCGACTCCATGCGGTTCGCGATCGTGCGCCAGAACAGGGTTTTATTGTGCTCGCCGATAGTGTCGAGACGATAGGTCGGTTGGTGACATTGCGTCCACAAATTCGTGCTCGACTCGAAACAATTTGGGCTACGTTATTTGCTACCTCTGTTATTTTGTCATCAAAAGGTTCGAAAGCCCCGTGGCTGGCGGATACTCGTACTAATAAACCGAGCATTTGTTTTCGAGTACCTTCGAAACAAAACCAAGCACTCCGTGTGTTGCTGCAGAAAACTGGCCCGCTCTGTGCGCCAAGCGCAAATCTGCCAGATCAATTACCAGCACGAAACATCAAAGAGGCAAAAGCCTACTTTGGTGATTCAGTCAGTCTCTATATCGATAGTGGGGAATGTAACGAAAACCAGCCTTCGCGGATCATTCGTTTCTCCGAGAGCGGTACTGTTGAGACACTGCGATCAGATGGGCGCAGTCATCCCGAGGATTTTGTCATTACCCGGCGACGAAAACTGTATAAATTTGCAAAGTTTGATGAACTAGACACCTGTTTTCACCTCGAGGAGTGGCTGGCAGCACGCGGCGAAATAATGACAGGTGACAGGGAACTAACGGTCGAAATTGGTGCTGGCTCAGCGCTATTCTCTGTAGAATTAGCCAAACGTCATCCCGAGAAATTGTTTGTTGCTGTCGACATAAAGGGCGACAGGCTCTATCAAGGCGCGCGCGAAGCGGCTCGACTAGAGCTTGCAAATATCTATTTTGTTCGTAGTGATATCGCGAGGATAAACGAAGTTATACCAGATGCTAGAGCTAATGAGATTTGGATAACCTTCCCCGATCCCTACCCGCGTAAACCCGATGCCAAACATCGTTTGACAGCGCCGCGTTATCTCAATTATTATCGACAACTATTACAGCCACACGGCACGCTACAGTTCAAGACCGATAGCAACAGACTATTCGAGTGGTCGCTCGAGCAATTTGTGGAAAATGGATGGAGAGAACAGATAATGACGCGCGATTTACATGCTTCTGAGGTTCCGGATGAAGCTAAAATTATGACGAGCTACGAGAAACGTTTCGTGAATGAGGGAATGACTATTAACTTTGCTCAGTTTGCGCCTGCTGACGTAGCCAGCCATCAATAGGTCCGGCACCCATGACGAGGACGAGGTCTCCGTGTCTCAAATGATTCTCGATCGTATGCCATAGCTCGTTGCTTAACTCTGCTGACTCGACCATTGACGAATCAGTCAGGCTCGCAATCAGATCACGTGGAGTGAGAACTACCGGAGCCCCATCAATGAGGTCGGTTCGTACCAGATAGGTCGGTATCCAGTAGACATGATCGGCTCCGTTAAACGCATCGCCATAGCCTCCATGATGCATGAGCTCGGTCTGGCGCAGGTTCTGATGTGGCTGATAGACGACAATGACGCGATCCGATAGTTCGCGAGCTTTTTCGATTGTTGCGGCAATTTCGACCGGATGATGAGCGTAGTCGCTATATAAATGCTCACGTAATTTCTCAAAGCGACGATCAGATCCCGGAAAGGCTGCAATAATATCTTTGATGCGTGCTTCATCAAAGCTATCGAGAACCTGACGCAATGTTTCGAGCACTAATTTGGCATTTGCGCGCATAGTTGCTCCTGCTAATCGAATTTCTTGCGATGAGACGGTTCCCTCGAGTACAGTTAGATCAGACTGTGCAGCATCCAGCTCTAGATAGTCAGCTGTTTGACGCCACAGTACAACGCGGCCGCTCTGGTCAATAAATTGGCGAAACGCAGCACGATAGTCATCGACAGTAGGATAAATATCAGCATGATCATAGTCGACTGAGGGGAGCAGGCTGATTGTGGGCTTAAAATGCAGGAAATTACGATTATATTCATCGGCTTCGTACACAAAGAACCGTGAATTAGGATCGAACTTGCCACTAGGTCCAAATGATAGAGTAGATCCAACAGAATAGCTAGCCGGTAAGCCTAGTTGCTGGAATACCCAAACTGTTAGTGCCGTCGTTGTGGTCTTGCCATGCGTGCCAGCTATAGCAATCAGTTCCAGATCATGATCTTTGATAAAATTCGCTAGGAATTCATCGCGCATACTAACGTGAATATGATGTTCACGCGCAAATACGAGCTCTGGCGCGTCATCAGGTAGCGCCGAGGTATACACCAACCAATCGATCGGCTGTTCCTGGTGGACACGAGCGATGCTCTCGGCGGTTTGTTCGTAAATGACACTGACGCCGCGGGCTTCGAGCTCGCGACTGATGAGTGAAGGATAGAGATCCGAGCCGCGCACTGAATAACCAGCATCGAGTGCAATTTCTGCTAGTGGGCCGATTGCGGCACCGCCAATACCTGATACAAAGATGTTCACACCATCAATTCTAGCATTTTATGGTATAATTTTCACTAATGAAAGGGTGGAATTGGCGTGATAAAAAATATCAGAATCTGGGTCATGGTGACGCAGTAAAACGGGATATTCATGTTCTTAATTTCCTAAAAGGCATTAAAATCTGGCAAATGTTAGTGCTGCTGCTGATTTTTTCCATGCTAGCCGCGGTATTTTTGCGTCTTAATAGCCTCGGCGCGCTAGATCTCTACGAGAACCTCAAGGCTGCCGACAAAACAGGTGACATTGTAAAAGTTGAAAAAGCCGCGAAAAAGCTCCAGAATTTTATGGCGGGCCATATGAACAGCGCCGTTCCTCGTCTACCGCTCCAAACCCTCTATGATCAGGCGGTCGACAAAGCGCTAGAGGCTGCCAAACCTGTAGATATTGACCAGACCCTCTATCAAAAAGTAACCGAGGAATGCGCCTCAGCCTGGTACAGCGGCGGTTCAAGAGCTCGTGCTAGGTGTATTGCCGAAAAGATCGGTGCGAGTGGCGATAGCGGCTACGCAGAGGCCGAGTCGATTACTCCAGATGCCTATTATATTGAATTTTCGCCGACTCGCTGGAGTCTAGACGCCGCTGGCATTACGCTCTTTATATGCTTTTTGCTCGTGCTCACGGTTGTCTTGCGTCTCGTGGCGGCAATAATCTTGCGCATAATCTTGAAATTTAAATATCGTGCTCTCTGAAAAAAGCGTTTTCTTTAAAATGTGGAAATAGGGGTTGACAGGGAGAGATAGGTGCTGTAACCTGGGGTATGTAAGTAAAGTAAGGAGGACAATTATGGCAACTTACACACACACTAACTCTAAGGGGGTTGAATACTTTTTGCATTACAAGGACGTCGTATTACGCGGTGGCCGTGAGCAGCGTATCTACTTCTTTGCCAAAGTTGAAGGTGGCAAAGGTACCCCAACTGAATTGCCAGCAGGCTACGAAGTTGTTGAGAACCCACGTAATGGTTTCTTGACTATCAAAAAGACCAAGAAATAAGGTTTCAGTAGTTTCAGATAGCGCGCCTCTAACAGGGCGCGTTTTTAGTTGATTTTTTATTACATTTATGCTATAATAAAACTATGACAAAAGTCCAATGGAAAACTCGTCATACCTCAGAACGCGGACTTCAGCTGCGCAAGATGATTGATGCGCTCAGTGTGTCACGCCGATACAAGCCGCAAATCAGTCCCATAGGCCGGATTGCGTGTGAGGCATGTCCTTTCCGTAGTGACTGCGAACTGGGTACGAAAAATGATCGACCCTACGGTCATTTAGCCGTTATTTTGACGAGAGGTACCGATACGCTCCCAGATAGTGCGAGAAATCGTGATCATTTTCGCCACAACCTCGATGATTCTACTATTGATGTAGCTGCGACGCCGTGTGCTGATTTACTGCTCAGTTCTGCTGCGCTCAAGAAGAAACAAGGCAATCAACAACAGGTGCTGGAGTCTAACGCAGAATCTAATGTAAAAACCTATAGTGTCGTAGTAGATTTTCCAGTAACTGCCACTTTTGACCATCCGCCTACACAGGCAGAAGTCGATCAAGCAACCGACGAGTATTATAGTTCTCTGAAATAATTTCTGGTCGGGGCGGCTGGGATCGAACCAGCGACCAATCGGTTATGAGCCGACTGCTCTAACCCCTGAGCTACGCCCCGAACACGGACTATTATACCATTCCTTTTCTCTTATTTGCACGGGGGGGGGTATGGTATACTTATTATTAACTATGAAACGCTTGTGGTTAAAAACAACGTCAAAGTATGGTGGGCGGGCGTCGGGCTTTACCATCATAGAAGTGGTGCTGGTACTAGCTATAGCGGGCCTTATTTTCTCACCGTCTTTCTCGCTGTCCCTACTATGCAAAAGTCGCAGAGAGATAACAAGAGAAAGCAGGAGCTGGGTCAGGTAATATCTGCGCTGCAGAGTTACAAGGCAGATTACGGAAAATACCCAGGTGTTAGTGGTAGTTCGGGTGGTGCGATTTCTCCCACCAATGCACCTGATGTCTACGACTTCTTTGTTGGCTATGTTGATTGGTGGAATCAGCAGGGAGACAATGGCTACAGAATTAATTATGCTTATTTACAACTTAATAATAGGATTAGCATGAATAATTCCTTTGGTTACGGTGGCTTTATTGGCTACAATATTAATGCTAGATGTCCTACGGGGTCAGAGAGCTATGACACTTCTTATTATGAGACCGGCAGCGTAGTGGTGTGGACAACACTGGAATCCTCGGGTGGCGCACCGTATTGTCTAAATGCTAAATAGACGGTAATGACAGCTCTCGGAGCCTTCCATTTGTGTTATAATAACCACATGCGTTTATTTGCTGATTTTTCAGATATAAAAAAACACCTAACACTAGAGAACATTGCACTACTTGTAGCGATGTTATTGGCGCTCAGTTGGGCCTGGTCAACCATCAATGTTTTGACGAAAAACTATGATCTGGAGAAGCAAGTCCAGCAGGCTCGGCTAGATAATCAAGTCATGGAACTGCAAAATGAAAACCTGCGTCTCCAGCAGGCATACTACCAAACGGACGAATTTCTCGAGCTACAGGCGAGGGCGCTTCTCAACAAAGCCCGTCCAGGCGAGCATCTCGTGATCTTGCCGCACACTAGCGGTGCGGATAGCAACAAAACGAATACTACCTCTCTAGTTATCGAGAAATCTAATTTTGAACAGTGGATGGATTTTCTGTTTGGGCGGCAATCGTAGATGTGCTACAATGGACAAATCATGAAAAAGCAGGCGGGGTTTACGGCAATTGAGCTCATAGTGTCGTTTATCGTATTAGTTACGTTAGCCGTATTTTTTGTTGTCCAGCGAAATCATATGGAGACAGCTGCCCGTGATCAAACGAGGAAAACAGCGGTCAACGCTATGTATTACGGTTTGACAGAGGTCTATTATAAACAACATAATTATTATCCACAGACTATCTCGCGTGATACCTTGCCGTCTGTTGATCCAACATTATTCACCGATCCAGATGGTTTTACGCTGGATGGTAATAAATGTACCTATACTGATTTCGATGACCAACAGGCAGTTGATGGCGATTGCAACTATCGATATACACCGAGCAACTGCGATCAGGATGGACATTGTCAGCAGTTTAAACTGACGGCAGACCTAGAAGCTGAAGCTGACTTTACCAAGGCTTCATCTAGCTCAAACTAGTGTTTATATTTAGTAGGCTCGCCTTCGTCGACGGCCTGCACTACGCGATTTACTATCTGAAATTGTCCACCAGGGTCGCGTACAAAATTGAAGCGATAGGTATGCTCGTCACCTACTGTACTGAGGCGAATTGAACCGTAGTTGAATAGCGTCTGAAAGACCCCGCTCTGTGTGTAGCTACAGTCTTCGATATGTTCTAGCTCAACATTTTGATTCATGCGCGAAAAAGGTGAGATTTGGACGTTGGCGATGACTCGTTCGTTAGTAACGATGAAATAATTTTGGTTATACACGTAGGTGGCAATGAGGCCCCCAATGAAACAAGTGACTGCGAGCGAAAAGCCGATCAATAGCACATAAGGACTGTTAACCGTTACCTGTGACACGAGGACGGTCGTTATAATAAAGGTCAAAAATGCACCACAAACTACTACCCATATCAGGACGAGGCCAACTATCGATCGTTCGACATCGATAACGACGAATTCATTTGGTCCAATATCGAGATCTGGATAGTTTGCAACTGATTCGCCGTGTTTTTGTTCTAATTCTGGTGATATGACGGTCGGCTCATCGCTAGCGACTGGTTTTACGCTAGGTGCCGGCTGGGTTTCACTGGGCGCGGCAGGAGGTGGCGTCTGGTCTGACACTGGTTCGGTCGCTGACTCCGGATGGTAGTACAGCGGTCGGCCCTCTGCGTCGTAAGCAACGGGCCTATCGTCTGGCTGCTCCTCCATAGTGCTACTATTGTATAACAGGCTATGCGAAAGACCAAACCTTGCAGCCGCCGAGGTATTTATATACAATACTTTCATGAAAAAGCTCATGCTTGTTCTATTGGCGATGCTGATAGCTATCAGCCCGTCGATGCCTGCGCGAGCTGAGGATATAGATCAGAGCCAGGTTTATATTATGTCTATCAACTCAACTAATGGTTCTGAATCTGTTATGATACGTAATGATGGGGCCGATATTTCAGCTACTAATATGAGATTGCTGTTTTTCAACAGTAGTATTGACAATAAAAATCCGACACTAATCATTGAATTTGGGAGTGGTATCTTTTTAGCAAATAGTTCGTTACTGGTGAGCCAGAGTACAGCGACTACAGGCTCTTTTGACAAAGCGTATAGTGCAGATAGGATAGCTTTATCTGGTGGAAGGCTAGTGCTAGAGATTGACGGATCTGTCGTCCTAGAAAATTGCTGGGGGAGTATAAAAATTTGCTCGTCGGATCGAAACGCCCCCGCTATGAGCTCGAACAAACCGATACTGGTAAGTCCTTGTATTACAGGGACAGGCAGCTGTCAGTCGCTAGAATTATCGACGACATCTCCGGAGTTATTGTTTGGCGGGTGGCAGCCTGTTGTTGATGAGGAACCCGCTCCACCCAGTGACCCGACTAATCCAGACTGCGAAAATTTGAAAATAACTGAAATTGGAGCGTATCCAGGTGGCGGCATATACGGCAGGCAGTTCATAGAATTAACCAATACTTCTGATCGGATTATCGATATTCAAGGATGTAGGTTAATACCGAACAAAAACACCACCACTAAATATGCTAGTTTTGACAACGAGACACTAGAGCCAAACGGGATCAAGCTTTTATTTATGGACGAATACAAGGAGTTGTCATTATCTAAAACAGTGGCTGGTATCGTTTATGTACTATCTAGCGACGGCACAACAGAGCTTGATGTTCAAGCCTATCCAGCCTTGAAAGCTGGTACGTCGTGGTGGAAAATAGGTGAGGAGTGGCAGGTTTCCAAACAGCCGAGTCCTGGCTTGCCAAATGTTCTCCCAACCGTTAATTACTGCGAAGGCGTAAAGTTATCCGAGGTCGGCGCCAATATCGACAATCAATTTATCGAAATTGTAAATAGTAGTGATCAAACAGTTACCTTGCGGGGGTGTCAGTTGATGACAAACCGTAGTGCCACGAAATACTTTGAATTTGGCGATGAGGCACTAGAGCCTGGAAGCTTCCGTGTTATTGCCATTAACGATACACCACTGGGTCTCACTAAAACGACGACCGGGACAGTATATCTCTATAGCTCTGATGGTGAGACGGAGGTGGATAGTACCACCTATGCGAGCCTCGCCAAGGATACCTCATGGTCAATGGTCGACGGCGAATGGATACAAACATACACGCCAACACCAGGGCAACGAAATATATTTCAGGAGTATCCATCTTGTCAGGAGGGCTACTATCGCAATCTCGATACTGGTCGATGTAACAAGATAGTAACTATTGCGACTGTCGCAGCTTGTGCGGCGGGATACTATCGGAATGAATCAACGAATCGCTGTCGAAAAATCGTAACAACAGCAACCCTCACGCCATGCAAAGAAGGTCAAGAGCGCAACCCCGAGACGAACCGATGTCGTAGAATTGCAGCAACAACGTCAACAGTAAAGCCTTGTGCTGACGGGTATGAACGTAATGCGGAAACAAATCGGTGTCGCAAGATTGTTTCATCGGCGCAGGGTCAGTTTGCCGTAGAGGCTGGTCCACCATCGAGCGCTAGCGGACAGTTATTGCTGGCGGCAATTGGTGTAGCGACGATAACTGTCGGAATACTATTCTTTCAGTACAAAATGGAAATAGGTCAGTTTATTCGCAAGCTTCGTACACAGTTTATAGCTGCTCGCTAGAACATGGTAGAATTGGTGTATGCGAATCATCGGTATCGATCCAGGCACGGGTATATTGGGGTTTGGTGTTATAGACGTGATAAAAGGCAAGCCGTCCATAATGGTTGATGCCGGTGTTGTCACGACACCAGCTCATACGCCGTTAACCGAGCGTCTCGTTGATATCTACGACAGTCTAGTGGAAATTATCAATGAAACAAAGCCCGACGTTATGTCGATTGAGAAATTATTTTTTGCCCGCAATACGACAACGGCGATGAGTGTCTCGCATGCTCGCGGGGTGGCAATGCTCGCTGGTGCCAAGGCGGGTCTACCAGTATTTGAGTATACGCCGCTCCAGATCAAACAAACCTTAACGGGCTACGGCCGGGCTGATAAAAAGCAAATTCAGGAAATGGTACGAATTCATCTGAATCTAAAAACTGTGCCAAAACCAGACGACTGCGCCGATGCACTCGCCGCCGCGATTACCCACGATATGATGAGTAGGGTATAATTGATGTATGATCTCATTCGTTAATGGCAAAGTGATAGAAAAATTTTCTGGCTCAGTTGTGGTTGATGTCGGTGGTTTGGGTTACGAAGTTCAACTTGCTGCGACTGATTTTGAACGAGTGAATTTGGATGCAGAATCTAGATTTTATACCTATCATCACGTGCGTGAGCAGGCCGAGGATTTATTTGGGTTTTCGGCACTGGCGGCAAAACGTTTGTTTGAACTGCTGATTACAGTACAGGGCGTGGGACCGAAAGCCGCTCTGGCTATTTTGAGTCTCGGTGAAGCCGAAGCAGTCCGGAGTGCCATCGCAAGTGCTGATGTAGCGTTTGTGGCTCGTGCATCGGGAGTGGGTAAGAAGACTGCCGAACGAGTGACGGTTGACCTACGCGACAAAGTTGGTGCGCCGACCTACGTGCCGGGTCATGATCTCACAACTGGAGCCATCTCGAATTTGGCGGGTGATGAAGCCCTTGATGCACTGATGGCACTTGGCTACAACCTCGCCGAGGCCACAGAGGCATTAGCTGGCATTGACCCGAGCTTACCGACTGCCAAACGCGTTTCTGAGGCATTAAAGGATAGAAAATAATTATGTATATAGCTATCAAAACAGATATGAGTGACACAGAAATCTATCGGCTTGATGAAGATGGACAGGTTGAACGGCAGAAACTCTGGCCAGCCGGGCGTACGTTGGCGCGCGACTTGCCAGGAGAACTCGACCAGCTGATCGACGGCAAGTATAAAGATGTGACAGGTATTATTGTATTCAAGGGGCCGGGCAGTTTTACGGGACTTCGAATTGGTATAACGGTAGCGAATGCGCTGGCTTATGCCGAGGGAATTCCGATTGTTGGGACGAACGGTGAAAACTGGCTAGCTTCTGGGCGAGAGAAGCTGGCTAGTGGTATGAATGACAAGATTGTTTTACCAGAATATGGCGCACCAGCCAATATTACTGCGCCAAAAAAATAAAAATGCTATACTAGGTGTGGTTATATGTTACTTTTTATGACCATTTACGTTAATTTGAATCAGTTAGCCCGGCATCGGGCATCATCCGAACCAGTGTGAGTGACGATGAAGATATGCCTTACAGTGAGCGGGCAACGGAAAGGTTAGTATGGAAACAGTAGTAATTGCACTCGTCAGCCTCGTGGTTGGCGGTGGTGGAGCTTTCGCATACACCAAAGTACAGAGTGCGCAAAAAGGGGCAAAAGCCGATAAAATCCTAGCCAATGCTCAGAACAAGGCGAGCGACATTATCCTAAAAGCGACCGAAACAGCAAAAAAAGAAGCTGACGAATTACGTCGTGACTTGAAAAAATCAGAAGACAAAGTTGCCGAGCGCGAGCATGCTATTGTCTCGAAAATCGAGGAGCTGGATAAGCGCGCCGAGAAAATCCGCGCCTCCGAGACAGATATCGACAAACTCAAAGGCGAAGTCCGTGATATTCGTGACAAACAGCAGGAAAAACTCGAAAAAATCGCTAAATTATCAAAGACCGAAGCTGCTGAAAAGTTGATGGCAATGACCGAGCGCGACATCAAAGGCGACCTGACTGGATTAGTCACGAAACTACAGCGTGAGGCCGAGGATAGTGCCGAGGAAAAGGCGCAGATGGTGATTTTGACTGCTATGGAGCGTATGGCGAGCGATGTAACTGCTGAGCGTACGGTGACAGCAGTCGAGCTCACTGACGAGGAGATGAAAGGCCGCATCATTGGCAAGGAAGGCCGCAACATTCAGGCTCTCCAGCGTGCGACTGGCGTTGATATTCTCGTCGATGATACTCCAGGTATGATTATTCTCTCGAGCTTTGATCCGGTCCGCCGCCAGACAGCACGAATAGCACTCGAAATGCTCATGAAAGATGGTCGTATCCATCCGGCTCGTATCGAAGAAGTTGTCGAAAAAGCACAAAAACAGATCGACAAAGAAATTGTCCGTGCTGGTGAAGACGCTGCGCGCGAAGCGGGAGTGGTCGGTATTCCACCAGAAATGCTACGTTTGCTCGGTGAATTAAAATTCCGGACTTCGTATGGTCAGAACGTGCTAAAACATTCGACCGAAATGGCCCAACTGGCTGGCGTTATTGCCGAGGAAGTCGGTGCTGATGTTCGTACTACGAAAATCGCGACTTTGCTCCATGATGTAGGCAAGGCCGTTACTCATCGCATCGAAGGCAAACATCACCATATCGGTGCTGAATTAGCTCGTAAATATGGTATGAGCGAAGCGATTGCTCATGCGATCGAGGCTCACCATGATGACATTGAGGCAACAACACCCGAGGCTATCGTTGTTCGTGTCTGTGACGCATTGTCTGCAGCTCGTCCAGGTGCTCGCAATATTAGCGCCGAGAACTTTATCGAACGCATGCGTGATCTCGAGAATATCGCTACTGGTTTCGAAGGCATCGACAAAGCCTACGCCATTTCGGCTGGCCGCGAAGTTCGTGTTATCGTCAGACCAGAACGTATCGATGACTTGTCTGCTATCAAACTATCTCGTGATATCGCGAACAAAATCGAATCAACCATGCAGTATCCAGGTACCATCAAGGTGAATGTGATCCGCGAAACTCGAGCGATCGAATATGCCAAGTAAGTAGGATGACTACTTGAAAAGCCCTGAGCTATACCTCGGGGCTTTTTAGTTCAACTACTTCACCGCCGAGCTTTGATCGGAAATAACTGTCGTGGCTGACATAGAGAACGGCGCCATTGTATTTGGCGAGGGCGGTTTCGAGTTCTTCGATACTCGGTAAGTCCAGGTGATTCGTCGGTTCGTCCAGAATGAGAAGCCGGGGATCATTCGCGAGCATCGTAATTAATTGAAAGCGGGCTTTTTGTCCACCGCTGAGACGTCTAATAGGGATTTTTCCGTCACCCTCGGTAAAGAGGTAATCACTCATGAGACTACGGACTTTGGTGGTAGTAATAGCGAGATTGCGATCGAGATACATACGTTCAATGGCTTCTTCGAGTGGTAAATCGAAATAAGTCGGCGAGACTTCTTGTTCATAAATGCCAACGCGAACCTGAGAGTCGAGTGTTAGCTCGCCGCTAAACATTACGGGTTCCTCTCTGACTTCCTTTTTCTCAGGCGCGCTCGGCGCTAATTGCTCTTGTCTTGCCTCGCTCTGGCGGGAAGCCAGAGCCTTCGAAAAAGGAGTCGTAGAGGTGGATGATTTTAATAGTGCCTTGATCAAGGTAGTTTTACCGGCACCATTTCGGCCACGCAGCTCCACGGCTTCACCTTCGCGCAGATCGATATCAATACCCTCAAATAATAGACGCTCATCGTACCCGAGTGCTAGATCTCGAGCGCTCACGAGAACGTGTTTACTGCGGGAGCTGTCATCTTTTAGATTGATGCGAACATTACGAGCCTTGAACTTGTCGTATTGGCTAGCAATTTTATAATTCAAGTTCTCGACTGATTCTTTGTCGATCCAAAATGTCGGCTTTTCCTTGGCTTGGAGCTCAGCTAATTCTTTGCGTGAGTTTTCCTCGAGCCGTTTGAATTTCTGGATGGTACCGGGATTACGCGATTTTTCCTTGAGCCGCTGGTAGTCGATTGCTTTTTGTTTGAGATTCACGATCCGTTTTTCGATGAGTTCAAATTCGTTCATTTGCGAGCCAGTTGATACAGCATTTTGTTTCAGATAGGCATCGTAGTTACCTTTGTAGCTGGCATTTCCGCCATCTTTTAGTTCTATGATTCGGTCAACTTCAGCCAAAACATCACGATCGTGCGTGATAACCAGGACCGCCTCGCGCGCACCTTTTAGCCAGTCAATAAATTGTGCTTTGGCGACATAGTCCATGTGGTTGGTTGGCTCATCAACCAGTGCTAAATGAGCATCGGAATGCATGATTTTGACGACCTCAACCAGGCGTTTTTGACCACCGGAAAGGGTTGAAAAAGGGCGGTGGGCAACATCAGGTAGTTGGAAATTTGCGAGCTCACGTTCGATTTGTTCCTCGATCTGGTAAAAACCTTTATCCTCATATCGCTGCAAGGCGGCGGTATATTCCTCAATCTTTTTCATATTATCGCCCATAGTTGTCGGGTAGGTTTCGATAATATGGCTCAGCGTGGAATATTCCGGTAGGCCCGCGAGTACATATTGAAGTACGGTAGTGTCACCCATGGCATGGTGTTCCTGGGCGGTTGCCACTACTGTTGTGCCGCGCCTATAGATAATATCACCAGTAAAATCAGTGTCAGTACCAGCGAGGATACCGAATAGTGTCGATTTTCCGACGCCATTGCGGCCGATAATACCCACTTTTTCACCATCATCAACCGAAAACTTCACATTACTCATGAGAAGTTTTGGTCCGAAAGATTTCTCGGTTACAGTGATATCAGCGATCATAGCTCTCTATTGTACTACGAAGTGAGAGTCAGACGAACTTAGTTTGTCTGACCGAGCGAGGAAGTACACTATGGCTGCCCATATTGTAACAGAGATGGCGTTTATTCGTTGTTGTCGTCGAGATTAACCTTGATCGTGACGACGGATGGACCAGCGTTTGGATCCATGTTGAGGGCAGCAGAATCGTCTTGATGCATCAGGTTTGCATCTCGAATGGCCTCGTTGCGTGATTTGCTGGAAACAGTTAGGCGAACATAGACACCGTCTTTTGATTTGAAATGCCACTGTACATCGGCGCTACCTGGGTAGGGTTCTTCGAAATATTCGAATCCAGCTGCCTCGATCTTCTTTTTCAGCTCCGCAGCGGTAACATCGACATTAGCACCGTGATAGTAGATTATATATGACGATGAAGTGCGACCTTTGTCCCAGCTGTAGACCTGCTTTTCGCCGAATACGTTGCTAGACGCCATAAGGTAACTATCATCCAGATCGATGTTCTGGTAGACGGCATTAATTCGCTGCAGGCGCTGGCTGGCGGTAATTCTATGAAAGGTCAGAGTACCGAGAACCGACAGGGTAATGACTCCAAATAATATGATGGCAAGACCTTTCATACTGTGATTTTGTTTCGAGCTCTTTTTTGTAGATTTTTTTGATGTTTTATTCATAATGTGTTCATTTTATAGTAAGCATTAGCGTTTGTCAATTTTTAACAAAATAAAAAAGGCCATACATAGATGCCCTTCTTTACTTGGTGGCGGGGGTTGGATTTGAACCAACGACCTCTTGGTTATGAGCCAAGCGAGCTGACCAGACTGCTCCACCCCGCGATATATAAACTGAACCTAATGATATAAACTTGGTAGCACCGGCTGGGATCGAACCAGCGACCTCAGGCTTATGAGTCCTACGCTCTAACCAACTGAGCTACGGTGCCGTATTACTCTGGCTGGCAGAGCCACGTTACCGTGATCCTGACCAATTACCGGGGACGATTATAGCAAATCACCCGGATTAACGCAAATCATCGCCGTTAGATACCTAAATCTACGTCTTCTAGTTCGAGGAGTCTCTTCGCGATTATGGATCCTCCAAAGCGTTGCAAGCGAGATTGTAGACTCTCGTCTGAGGCTGGTATTTCGAGTTTTGGTTCGGTGTTTGACATGATGTAGTTCCTTTTTGTTTAATTAGTTGTTGATGTTATCTATACTAGCAAATTTTAGACATTTTGTCAATACAATGGTAGAAGAAAAAATGGTACAAATCATTTCGTTTGTGCTTTTATAGAGTTAGTGGTAAAATATAGCTCAAGGAGAAGCAACAGATAATGGACACAAATACTCTAGTGATGGCACTATGGCTACCTATAGCCATAGTTGCGATTGTACAAGCTAGTTTTAGCTTGAGTATTAGTATACTAACATTGCTATCGGGCGTGTCTCTCGCGAATCATCGAGCTAAACGTGGGCATAGTGCGCTCATGGCGAGTTATATAGCAGGATCTATGGTGGTGACACTTGCTCTAGTTGTGGGGCTCGCCTGGATGTTCAAGGTGACCGGCTGGTCGGATAATAATTTTGTATTTTTGGTGCTGATTTCAACTCTCATGACAGCTGGCTTTGCGGTGTTATTATTTTACTATCGATATGATCCAAAAGGCACCAGGCTCTGGCTGCCACGGCGTTTTGCTGAGCGATTGTACGCAGCGACAAAACGGGCGAGTAGTGTTGACAGAAGTTTCTTGCTCGGTGGCATGGCAGTTCTATTAGAAATCGTATTTATAGCATTTCCTATGATGATAGCCGCCTATATAGCATCCAGTATGAGCGGGAGTTCCTACTATTTGGCAATCATTGTCTATGCAGTAATTGCTGCTACGCCGCAAATAGCTCTGGCTATAGCATACTCGCGCGGGTACAAAGTTAGCGCGATTCAGCGGTGGCGTGAGCAAAATAAACGATTCCTGCAGATTACGGCTGGTATATTGATGATCACGCTCAGCATTTATTTATTAACATACGTGGCGTAAAGAGAAGAAAAAGGAGAAAAAATGAAAACGCAGATTATCAGAAAAGAAGACTATGATAGTAATCGATTATCTATTGCTGTCAAAGGTGCAGTTATGGCTAATCATAGTATGTCTGGTCAGGCTGAAGACTTTGCGGCCCGAGTAATTCACAAAGTTGAGAGTTGGCTGGGCGACAAAACTGAATTTACGGCTCGTGAATTGCGATTGCAAACAGCGGCAGCTCTAGCCGATTATGATCCAGATGCAGCCTATTTTTATGAAAATGAAAAAAGGATGTTCTAGGAGAAAGCCATGGCAAAGGTAACCTACGACTACGATTTGATCGTTATCGGGAGTGGGCCAGCCGGCTCGCTCGCTGCAGAATCTGCTGCTCGAGCTGGCCGGCGGGTAGCCGTAATAGAACAGGGGATTTTGGGTGGATCGGCTCCGACAGTGGGCGATTTACCTCTTCAGTCACTGCTTACGGCAGCGCATGCTTTTGATGAGGCGCGTCGAGCGGCGCAGTTTGGGATTCGGACGAGCACCATTGGCTACAATTATCCTAGTATAAAGAACTGGAAAGATCTGACAGTCAAGCGTTCGGGAGTGGCTTCGACGGGTGACTATTTACGCGGTCGTGGTATCAGCGTATTCAAAGGTCGGGCACACTTTTTATCACCAAATCAACTATCGATTGCGAGACGCCATTTATCTGCGGAAAAGATCCTGATAGCTACCGGCGCGTCGCCGGCCATCCCTGCTATTCCAGGCCTCGAGGCGGTCGACTATCTTACGGCAGAAACAATTATTGACCTGATACGCCCGCCGAAAACATTAATGATTATCGGTGCCGGAGCTACTGGCATACAGTTAGCTGAACTATTCGCTATATTTGGCACAAAGGTCTATCTCTTGGAATCCAAAAAGCGTATCTTACCCAAACAGGATGACGAGGTATCGGAGGCTCTAACGGAGATTTTTCGAAAGCAGCGAGGTATGGAGATTATTACCTCAGCAAGTGTCATTTCTGTAAAAAAGGAGAGTCCGCTTACGCGAGTCACTTACCTAACGGGTGAGCATGAACATTCACTCAAGGTTGAGAGGGTTCTCGTTGCCGCCGGATGGACTCCGAACACGGACATTGGTTTAGAGAATGCTGGCGTGGAATATGACCAGTCGGGCATCCATACGGATAGTCACTTGATCACCTCTTCGCGACATATATTTGCTGCTGGTGCCGTCACTGGTCGATCTGAGTCTACTCAAGGTGCCTTGGCTCAGAGCAAAATAGTGGCTAACAATATGTGGGGTCGTTCCCTACTCACGTTCGACCGCACTAGTGTGCCCCGGGTAATTTGGACGACGCCAGAAATTGCCACGATTGGCATGAATGAGACGGATTTGGTCCGCGAAGACATCGCATTCCATCGTTCGGTCGTAGCAAATACTGCTGTGACACGAGCCAACGCTGCTAATTTCGGTTTGGGATTTAGTAAGGTACTAACTGATGCCAAAGGAACGTTACTGGGTGCAACTATTATGACTCCGCATGCGGCGGAAACGATTATTGCACCGTCATTAGCTATCAACAAAGGCCTGACAGCGCATGAATTAGCGGGATTGATTCCGCCGTTTGGATCATGGGCAGAGGTGTTGCGGTTGGCTTGCGCAAAGCTTCGATAGTTCTATAATATAAGATTCAGCCAGCTTTCAGGTTTGGCGTGTTAAATAGATTCATTATGAAAGTTTTAATAGTAGAAGACGAACCAAAGATTGCCGGCGCCCTATCGCGCGGGCTAAAGCAAGAAAAATCCATTGTCGAGGTATGTGACGATGGAGAATCGGGTCTAGCATCGGCGCTAGGCGATGAATACGACGTTATTATTTTAGATCGGATGTTACCGGGGATGGACGGTGTCGAGATCTGTCGACAGATCCGTGCTGGTAACATTACGACACCAATCATTATATTGACTGCCAAATCGCAAATTCGCGATCGAGTTGAGGGTCTCGATGCTGGCGCAGATGATTATTTAGTAAAACCATTTAGTTTCGAGGAACTATTGGCGCGTATTCGGGCGGTCCTTCGTCGACCGCAGGATGCCATCGATAATATATTAAAAGTCGGCGACTTGACGCTCGATACCGTCAATTACGACGTACGTCGTGGTAAAACGGCGATCCATCTCACTAGCACGGAATTTGCCCTGCTAGAATATCTCATGCGTAATCAGACTAGAGTGATGAACAAGGATAAAATCGTTAGCCATGTTTGGGATTTTGATGCTGACGTGTTACCGAATACCGTCGAGGCCTACATTAGCTCTCTGAGACACAAGATCGACAAGCCGTTCAAAGGAAAGCCCCTCATTCACACACTCCGTGGGTTTGGGTACAAGGTTGAGGGGTAGCAGATGAAGATGTTTAGCGGTGCTCGAATAAAGTTGATGGCAACCTACACGGCTATTCTGATGATTATCTCGATTTCCTTTAGTGTTGTCATCGGCGTAATTGCTACGCAGGAGATACGTCGACCATTCGATTTCTTTCCACCTACCGTAACGCAATCAATTGGCAACGATACGTTTCATGAAGTATTCGAACAGCGAATTAACGATGCTAATTTTCGTATCACTATCGTGTTGACCATGGTGAATATCGTCATTCTCATCGTTGGATCGATCGGCAGTTATTTCTTGGCGCAGTGGACATTGCGTCCTATCGAAAAGGCGATGGAAAACCAGGCACGCTTTGTGGGTGATGCGAGTCACGAGCTCAGAACGCCGCTCGCGGCTATTGCAATGGAAAACGAAGTAATACTTCGTGAGAAAAAACCGACGACGAAACAGCTCAGAGATCAGGTTCAGAGTAACCTGGATGAGATTGGTAAATTACAGCGTTTGACGAATTATCTCCTCGATTTGAATCAGGACGATGAAGTCGTCCTCACTAATTCTGATCTAGGCATGATTATTGACGAAGCGCTCAATCTCAATAATAAACAGGCGATTTCGAAACGAATCACCATTAAAAATGATGTTACACCTCAGTCCGTTGTGACGAATGCGGGCGCTCTAACGGAAATAATCTCTATCATAGTTAATAATGCCATTAAATATAGTCCAAAACAATCAACAATCACCATTTCTGGCGATCGCCGCTCCCTATCGATTATCGATCAAGGGTCCGGTATTTCCGAATCAGACTTGCCTCACATCTTCGATCGTTTCTACCGTGCCGAAGCATCGAGAACGAGTGAAGGCTACGGTTTAGGCCTCGCGTTAGCGCAGCATCTCGCGAAACGTATCGGTGTGACTATTGCTGCGAGTAGCAATCAACAGGGATCAACCTTTGCGATCACCTTTTCAGAAAAGCCTCAGACTACTTTGGGATAGTGGTACAGTAACCAAAGAAAGGAATAGGATACATGAATAATGTTTCGCGTGGTGTCAGGAATGCCTTCAGAAATGGTATTCGCACTATATCGATTGTGCTGATATTGGCGCTCGCTATTGGTCTAGCTCTCGCTATGCTGGTCGCACGTCAAGCGGTTGACAAGAAAATCACATCAGTCAAAAGCTCTATCGGTAATAACATCACCATTAGTCCGGCCGGTATGCGCGGCTTCGGCGGGGGTTTTGGTGGTGAACGCTCGGGCGGTGGGCAAGCTGGCGAGACGACGAGCCAGGGTAACGCTCTCACGAACGAGGATCTTTCAAAAGTCAAAGCCACGAGTCATATTGCAAAGGCTGTCGCGACGCTATCGGTACGAGCTACGACAGATACCAATACAAACTTGACGAGCCCAACGCCAAATTGGGGCGCTCGAAATGGGGAGAGCAGTGACGCAACGAACCAAGAGAATTCGAGTACGTTTCGTATGCCTGTTATGGTGACAGGTACGACTGATGCCGAGGTGACAATGTCTACGCTCGGTGATGTCACGATGTCTTCTGGTGAAACGATCGATGGGTCTTCGTCTGAATACGTTGCGATCATTGGCGACCAAATTGCTGAAAAGAATAATTTGAGCGTTGGGTCGACCTTTACGCTCTACGATAAAACGTTTACTGTCAAAGGTATTGTCAGTACGACTAGCTCGAACGAATCAAGCACGGGCGGCATGGGGCGTAATTTATCGGTAGGATCGGCTATTATTGTGCCACTCGCCGTACTCCAAACTATTAGCGATAACGAAGATACGATCAATAGTATCACTGCTGTCGTTGATAATGTATCTAACACAGAGACTGCAGTAGCGACTATCACATCAAAGCTTGGTACAGATAGCGAAGGCAATAATCGAGCTGACGTGACGAGTGATGCGGAGAGCGTTCAGACAGCGCTTGACTCGTTAGAGAGTATCAAAACAACGAGTATATTTAGTCTCATTGCCTGTGTGGTCGCAGCTGGTGTCATCATCTTGCTCGCGATGTTGATGATTGTCCGCGAGCGTCGCGGTGAAGTGGGTGTGCTAAAGGCGATTGGTGCCAAGTCGTCATCAATTATAAAGATGTTTGCAGTGGAGAGTCTGACGCTGACACTGCTCGCGTCGATAATCGGTATCGGTATCGGCATCCTGGCGGCTGGACCACTGACAAACTCCCTTGCTAACTCATCGACTTCTTCGCAGAGTCAACCAACGGAACGAAGCGAACGGTCGGTCGGTGAACGTGGTCCAGGAGCTTTTATTCAGAGCGGCTTTGACAACGTCTCCACAATTACGGCCGAGGTTGACTGGCGGATTGTGCTCTACGCGCTAGGATCGGCGATGGTAATAGCGATCATTGGCGCCAGCACAGCTAGTCTGATAGTCATGCGAGTGAGACCGGCCGAAGCAGTGAGAGCAGAATAGGAAAGGAGAAGCTATGTTAAAAGTGACGAATCTAGAGAAGACGTTTCATGGCGGTGACGGCAAGGCTGTCCACGCGGTTGATAATGTGAGTTTCGAGGTCAAAGACGGTGTATTCGCGAGTATCATTGGCAAGAGTGGCTCGGGTAAGTCTACCCTTCTCTCTCTGCTGGGTGCACTCGATAAACCAACGGCCGGTACGATAGAGGTAGGCGGGCAAGATATCGCCAAGATCTGGGGTAGTAAACTCAGCGAATACCGAGGTAAGAAGATCGGTTTCGTATTCCAGAACTATCAGCTGATTCCGAATCTGACAGCACTTGAAAATGTTTGTTTGCCGATGGAATTTGCGATATTATCAAAACAGAACCGTATCGAACGCGCCAAAACGTTACTGCGTGAAGTTGGTCTCGATGACGAAAAACATATCAGGAAGCCAGGTCGATTATCTGGTGGCGAGCAGCAGCGTGTTGCGGTAGCACGAGCATTAGCCAATAAACCCGATCTAATACTAGCCGATGAACCAACGGGGAATCTCGATGCTGCTACGGGAAAAATGATCTTTGGCTTGCTGCACCAACTATCGCGAGCTGAAAATGTGACTATCGTGGTAGTAACGCATGACCTGGATATTGCCGGTCGGACGGACGTATCTTTTCAGTTGCGAGACGGCAAGCTTGTCACTGCCTGATATAATAGGCAGATGAACTATGTGCTAGCAGTTTCGGGCGGTATTGACTCGGTTGTACTGCTCGATATGGTCGCACGTGATGGCCATTTCAGGAAGCTCCACTTTGGTGGGGCTTCCTGGCCAGAGGATTTTATTGTGGCGCACTTTGATCATGGGATCCGGATCGAATCTGGCAAAGACCTCACGTTTGTCAGACAACTATCCGCTCACTACGGCGTTGCTTTCGTAACCGGTTCGGCTGATCTAGGAGCTGATTCTAGCGAATCTATAGCGAGACGACATCGTTATAATTTTTTACGTTCAGTCAGCGACGATGGCATTGTTGTAACTGCTCATCACCAGGATGATTTACTAGAGACGATCGCAATCAATCTGCTGCGTGGTACAGGGTGGCGTGGGCTTGCGCCGATGGCGAGTAATATTGTACGACCTTTGCTGAATAAAACCAAAGCTGAAATCGTAATGTATGCCATCGATCACAATTTGACCTGGCAGGATGACCCTACTAATTTTTCGGCTAAATATTTTCGTAATCGTATCAGAGACAGGTTAACGACGCTGTCACCAACTGATCAACACACTATCCTGCAATTACGCAACAAGCAGAAGCAGCTGCGTAGTGACATTGAGGCCGAGCTAACGAGTCTAGCTGGTCAATTAGTGCATGTCACGGAAAATAAAACGACAATTCGACGCTACTATCTGATTATGATGCCAGACGAAGTCGCTATTGAACTACTATATAAAGTAACGGGTGGTCGATTGACACGTCCGCAACTAGGACGATTACTATTATTTGCTAAAGTTTCGAGAGCCCGGCGTCAGCTGCTATTTGGAGGTGCAACAGCGAATGTCTCGCAGCGTGAACTGGTTATCGAACTATAAAAATACGCTAGAACATCGCTAGCTCTATGGTACAATAGTTAGATGAGAACAAATCAAAAGCTCCCGGGGGGTCGTGCGCCCGAGCCGCCAAAGAAGTCGCGTTGGCTCAAAAACACAATTTTCTATACAATCATTATATTGCTAGCCTTGATGATCTATGCAGCAGTCCAACCTGCAAACAAGCTTGAGGAAATTTCCTTTAGTAATCTAGTCAGCAAGGTTGAGGAAGGTAAAGTCGCAAAGATCGTCGAAAGCGGGTCTGAACTAACGGTTACTGTGAATGGCAAAGACGGTAAAGCAGAAAAAACCCCTACCCTGAAATCACGTATTCCTAGTGGAGCTAGTGCTAGCGAGCAAGGACTTGATATTAGTAGGGTTGAATATACTGTCAAAGCTCCAGATGTCAGTTCTGATTTTATCTGGAACGCAATCAGCCTTGTCGTTACCGGATTACTGATCGTCGGACTATTTGTTTGGATGATGCGGTCGGCTGGCGCTCAGAACAATCAGTCGATGGGATTCGGTCGTAGCAAAGCTAAACTCTATGGCAAGGATAAAAAGCAGACGAAATTCGCCGAGATTGCTGGAAACGAAGAAGCCAAAGAAGATCTCGTTGAAGTAGTCGACTTCCTTCGTCATCCAAAGAAGTTCGCTGAGGTTGGCGCTAAAATACCAAAGGGCGTATTGTTGGTTGGCCCTCCAGGAACCGGTAAAACCATGTTGGCTCGTGCTGTCGCCGGAGAAGCTGATGTACCATTCTTTTCTATCAGTGGTTCTGAATTCGTCGAGATGTTTGTCGGTGTTGGCGCTAGTCGTGTACGTGACTTGTTTGAAAAAGCGAAAAAGAATGCCCCATGCATTATCTTTATCGATGAGATTGATGCCGTCGGTCGCCGCCGTGGTTCTGGTATGGGCGGTGGTCATGATGAACGCGAGCAAACATTGAATCAGATTCTTGTTGAGATGGACGGTTTCGAAAATGGTCAAAATGTGATTGTACTTGCTGCTACTAACCGAGCTGATGTATTGGACCCAGCATTGTTGCGTCCGGGTCGCTTTGATCGCCGCGTTAACATTACATTACCAGAACGCAAAGATCGCCTTGCTATCTTGAAAGTTCATTTCGAAAAGAAACCAGTTGATAAAAATGTTGATCTCGATGCACTTGCTGCTAAAACAACAGGCTCATCTGGAGCTGATCTCGCTAACGTCGTAAACGAGGCAGCGATCCGAGCAGCTCGTCAAAATCGTAAAATTATCAATAATGACGATCTGACAGCGGCATTCGAAAAGGTTGCGATTGGACCGGAGCGCAAAAACAAGGTAATGAACGAACACGATCGTGAGCTGACTGCGTATCATGAGGGTGGCCATGCATTGGTGGCACAAGTCTTGCCTGACAGTGACAATGTTCACAAGGTTACCATTATTCCACGTGGCGGCACGGGCGGTGTTACCTGGACTCTTCCACCAGAAGATCGACCATATACATCAGTTGTCGAATTCAAGGATATTCTGGCGCGAGCTCTCGGTGGACGTATTGCTGAAGAGGTCGTCTATGGTCGTGATAAAATCACGACTGGCGCCGGTAGTGACCTACGCAGTGCGACTGCAGTAGCTCGTGACATGATTGTCGAACAGGGCATGGGTACGAAATTACGAGACCAAGTGTTTCATGAAGACGAAGGTGGTCTGATGATGGATCGAATCGCTCGCGAGAAGCCATACAGCGACAAGACTGCTGAGGAGATTGATCGCGAAATTAACGAGTTGATCGAAGAAGCTGCCAATCGAGCCCGTGCTGTTATTGGTGAGAACCGAAAATATCTCGAGTCGATCAAAGACGCCTTGCTCCGCGAAGAAACGTTGGATGGCGATGCGGTCAAAGAAATCTTTAAGGGCGCTACATTGCCAGATTCAGCAAAGCTATATTAGGAGTTAGTTTTGGCAGAGCACGATCACGACAAGTATGAATCGGGAGGCTTGACTCAACACGAAAAGCCTGCTGGTGAGCTATTGTCCGACTACACTAACCGCGTAGAATTAGCAGAGGCCGCTGCTGAGCAGGAGGCAAAGCAAGAACAAGACGAGCGCAAAACTCGACGTCGTAATCGTGCACTAGCGGCGATTGCTCGTGCGAATAGCAAAATTCCGATACGTTTTGTGGCGGTGTTACTCGCTAGTTCAACACTGATTTCAGCCCTACTCGGTATCTATCGTGATCGCCTGCTGAATAGTATGTACTATGATACCTACAAAGTAGGTATTGATGCATACACGGCTGCTTTTTCGATCCCTGACTTTATGTTCTTGTTGCTAGTTAGTGGAGCGCTGAGCGTAACGTTTATCCCGGTCTTCAACAGTAGGCTGTCGAAAAATAATCGTGAATCAGCCTGGCAGTTATCGTCGTCAGTTATAAATTTTATGGCACTGATCACCTTGGTTGCGTCGGTTCTCATAATCATTTTCGCACCAATTTTAGTGAAATACATTATTGGCCCAGGCATGAGCGAATCAGGTCAAGCACTCGCTATTAGTATGATGCGCGTGATCGCGATCAATCCGTTCCTCTTTGCCATTTCAGCGGTAATTTCCTCGATTCAACAGGCGGTCGGTCGGTTTGTCTTTTTCGCGTTAGCACCTGCTATCTACAATCTTGGTATTATTATCGGTGCTGTCTGGTTTACAAACGGTATTACTATATTTGGCCATCAAATTTTTGCTGGCGGCATCATGGGTGTAGCTCTCGGTGTGGTTCTCGGTGCAGTATTGCAATTATTAATTAGCTCGCTTGGTTTAATCGGACTAGGGTTTGATTACAAGTTTAAAATTTTCTGGAAAAACAGAGGGTTTCGAAAGGTGTTATCGCTATTGCCGGCACGTTCAGCCGACCAAGGTCTCGACTACGTTAGTTCCATGGTAAACCTCAACCTAGCGAGTCGCATGGGCCAGGGAACGATTCGTGCCTACAATCAGGCCTCGACGCTGTATTCAATGCCGATTAACTTGATCGGTGTGGCAATATCAACGGCGGCTTTTCCTCAGATGACCGAGCGTATCGGTCAAGGACGCCCTGATCTTTTTGCGCGTGAATTACGTTCTATTTTGCGCGTCATCATTTGGATTTCTATGCCAGTAGCCGCAATTGCCTTTTTTGCGCGCGGCTATATTGTCAGTATTATATCTCGTGGTAGTGACCAGCTCATTGTTGATCTATTTGGTATTTTATGTATCGTTATATTGCTCAGATCGGTATATCATATAGCCTCACGTAGTTTTTATGCCCAGCAGGATACGAAGACGCCGCTCATTATTTCGTTAGTTGGGTTGTCGTTAGCGATAGCGCTGCAGCTATGGTTAATCTTTGGCCTCCAATCTGGACCGGTTGGTATCGCATGGGCGCAGGTAGCGTGGGCAGCGTTTGAGATAGTCGCTCTGTTCTTGATTATGGCAAAGCGTATTCCTACTCTATTCGATCGGAATTTTTGGGCGGGCGTTGGTCGAATGGCAATCGCAACTGTCATTATGTCGTTTGTGACGTATGGTCTGGTTAAACTCATTGGCCTAGAGTTTGCTAATCAGACGATGTTAATGGTATTACCGCAGCTTGCCATTATCGGGATTATTAGTATGGCAGTGTATACGTGGTTGTCAAAACGGTTTAAACTCGAAGAAGCTGATCCTGTATTGCGTCACGTAAAGAAGATAATTTTTGGCAAATCCTTTGTTGGCCGCAACTCGGCTGAATAGCTAACTGTGGTAGAATAGTTCCTATATATGGAGAAAATTCGTAATTTTTGCATCATTGCTCATATTGATCATGGCAAGTCGACACTAGCTGATCGTATGATGGAATTGACGAGCACGGTCGAGAAGCGTGATATGAAATCGCAATTGCTCGACAGTATGGATCTCGAGCGGGAAAAGGGTATCACGATTAAACTGACTCCTGTTCGGATGCAATATCGGGGCTATGATTTGAATTTGATTGATACACCGGGGCATGTCGACTTTAGCTATGAAGTTTCACGTAGTCTGCAGGCGTGCGAAGGCGCCATTCTAGTGGTCGACGCGAGTCAGGGTATCCAGGCGCAGACGCTAGCGAATGTCTATCTCGCTATGGAGCAGGACTTGGCTATCATTCCAGTGCTGAACAAGGTAGATCTGCCAGCTGCTGATGTCCCGCGAGTGTCGAAAGAAGTCATAAATTTGCTCGGTTGTGATGAGTCGGATATCATAAAAATTAGTGCCAAAACAGGGGAAAATGTCGACCAAGTGCTCGATGCAATTATCGAGCGTATCCCTAGTCCCCGCGGCGACGTTGATGGTCCAACGAGGGCGTTAATATTTGATAGTTATTACGACGACTATCGCGGAGTTATCCTATATGTGCGCGTGGTTGACGGTCAACTAAACAAAGGCGATCAGATCCATATGATGGCGACGGGGGCTCATGGCCTAGCGCTCGAAATTGGCAAACTAGCACCAGGTATGACACCTGAATCTACTATGCGAACTGGCGAAATCGGTTATATCGTGACAAACCTTAAAACTACCCGCGATGCCAAGGTCGGTGATACGGTAACTGTGGGCGGGAGAACTCATCCACTTCCTGGCTATAAAGACGTCAAGCCGTTTGTCTATGCTGGATTTTTCCCAACCAGCAATGAATTTTATCAGGATCTCAAGGATGCGATCGAGAAACTCTCCCTGAGCGACTCGGCGCTGCAATTTGAGCCAGAAAATTCGCCAGTACTGGGTTTTGGTGTACGCATCGGTTTCCTGGGACTGCTCCACATGGATATTATCCGCGAGCGGTTGGAGCGTGAGTATGATCTGGATCTAGTCGTTACCAACCCTAGTACCGACTATCATGTAAACTTGGTTAACGGAGAGACGCTAGATATCAAATCAGCGTCGGAATTACCGGAAATGACAAAAGTAAAAGACATCGCTGAGCCTTGGATCAGAGGCGAAATTGTCGTGCCACAGAATTTCGTCGGCGCTGTGATCCAATTGATCGTGAGTAAGCGTGGTCGCCAGAGTAATCTCAGCTATATTGACGAACGAGCTCTTGTTAGTTTTGAGGCACCGCTTGCTAATTTACTCACCGACTTTTATGACCAGTTGAAATCAGTAACTAGCGGCTACGGCTCATTTAACTACGAGCTGAGTGATTATCGGATTGAAGATCTCGTTCGGGTGGACTTTTATGTGGCTGGCGAAATGGTGGACGCGTTATCGATCATGGTGCACCGCTCTGAAGCGGATGCATTAGGTCGAACGATTGTCAAAAAACTCAAAGAAGTCATCCCGCGACAAAATTTTCAGGTAGCGCTCCAGGCGGCAATTGGTGGCAAGTTTATCGCTCGTGAAGATTTGAGTGCGTATCGTAAAGACGTGACAACTGGTCTCTATGGCGGTGATGTGAGTCGCAAGAAGAAGGTGCTTGCGAAACAGGCCAAAGGTAAAAAGCGCATGAAGCGTTTCGGCAAAGTCGATATCCCATCCGAAGCATTTACGGTAATGCTAAAACGCGACTAGCGTTATTTAGTAGCTTTTTTCTTGCGGCTCTTTAGGACGATAACAGCCGTGATGATGAGGGCTAAACCTAATCCTGCACCGCCGACTGCTTCGACGCCAAAGACGCCCGTGGATGGGGCTGTTATCGAAGAATCGCCAGTGGTCGAGCAGGTATTTTCGTTAAAATTACCAGCTCCGTATGCGCCACAGTTATAGGTGTCTGCAAATAGTCCTGTTAGATTGTTGATGTAATTTGTCGCCATAGCCCTCCTTTGACTTTATAGGCATTACCATATATACTATTACAGTTAGTAA
>JAPUEE010000017.1 GCA_027492735.1 Candidatus Saccharimonadota bacterium | reverse complement strand
CATCGTGGAGGTAGCCGTGATTTTCCAGAGATGTCGTCGTTTGCCTATGGTCAGTCGGCTCTACTCGGGTATGGCTGTCTCGAGCTGTCGCTCGCGAGGACGTCTGACGGTGTTTGGTTTGGGTTGCATGACCAAGATATCAATCGCACGAGCGGTACTACTGGGCTAGGTGCAGCATCGACGATGACATGGTCACAGGTCCAAGGCTATCAGATTTTAGGAAGTATGGCTACGAATAACCCATCACAGCCTAGTCGACCGTATGCCAGATTACAGGATATTCTGGAGGCTTATTCTGAGCATTTATTTGTAGTTGATGTGAAATATGCTAATACGTATCGCGAAGAACTGCTCAATATCCTCGATTCATATGGTGGCAAAGAGCGATTTGTCGGCAAAGCGTATGGCCCGGGTACTAGTTCCTTTGCCACGTCTTGTGCTAACCGTGGTTATGAGCGATGGGGTTACTTTTACGCTAGCGACTTGCCATCTCTAACGGCGCCATCAGTTAACCAATGGACCTTGATTGGTATGGATTATACAGCTTCACAATCGGATTGGGATACACTGGCGGCATATAGGACGAATGGTCAACGAATGATGGGGCATATTTGCCCGAACTCTGCCGCCGTGGCGACGGCTAGATCATACGGCGCGACAGGCTTTATGGTGTCTGGCGTAAAAGACGTCCGACCAACCTAGGGACGAATATACGGCGTATTTGCGCAAACCTCTAACATATGATAGAATAATATCATTATGAGTCAGACTATGGTGTCATCTAGTGGTACTTCTGAGCCAGATGAATGGAAAGATTTTGATTTTTCGACGGTAAAAGTCGAGAAGCCACGCGCTACTAGAGTGTTGCCGCGTCGCGAGGCGATTAGGCTAGCTATTATTGGGCTAGCTGGCGGAGCACTAGTATGGATCCTCCGACTGGTCCTAGAATCATGGGTCTTGTCGCCGCTATTTTGTCGTACGCCGGACACCGTCAGTATTTGCGCTAATGCCGGGTCAACCGCATTTGTCATGAGTCTGATTATTGTCGGGTCAGTCGCCGTATCACTACTCGTATCTGCTCGAGTATTTCGACCAGTTTTAGTAACTCTTGCGACCTTTGTGAGCCTCGGCGCTCTGTGGTTTATCCTCGATAGCCGCTCGGCAATCTTGGCGACATTGTTATCAGCAATCTTTGGCGCTTTGCTATATCTATTTTTCGCACTGGTTGCCGCGGTCAAACGTTATCTCCTAGCGATTATTTTGATGGTTGCCTTGACTATTGCCTTCTGGTTACTCGCTCGAGCTTAAATAGTATTAGTTAGTGTACAATAGAAGGTATGGAATACTTTATTATTGCTCTATTAGTTATCATTATCATCGCGCTAGTCGGTCTATTTATCTCCGCCAAAAAACCGAGGAAAGAATCGGATCAGACAGACCAGTTTTTGCAGAATGATCTAGCGAATTTGCGGCGCGATATCGGCGCGCTGAGCGATAATCTACGTAAAACATTTGATGAACGGCTAGACAAAACGCAAGATTCCGTCCATCGCCAATTGAGTGAGAGTTCGAAAATTATTAATGATGTTAGTGCGCGGCTCACTAAGCTCGATGAGACCAACAAACGGGTTGTTGACGTGGCGGACGAGCTAAAAACGTTGCAGAATATCCTCTCAAATCCTAAACAACGCGGTGTTTTCGGTGAATATTATCTAGCCAGCGTCCTAGAAAATATTTTGCCGCCAAACCAATGGCAGGCGCAATACAAATTCAAAGACGGCGAAATTGTGGATGCCGTGATCTTTCTAAACAAAGGTAAAATCTTGCCAGTCGATAGCAAATTCTCACTCGAAAACTACAATCGTTTTATCGAGGCGGCCGACAAGACTGAGCGAGCTGGTCTGCTCAACAAAGTTAAAACCGATCTAAAAGGTCGAATCGACGAGACAGCCAAATACATTCGACCGAGTGAAGGCACGATGGATTTTGCATTTATGTTCATTCCGAGCGAGGCGTTATACTATGATTTATTGATCAATAACGTCGGTCAGGGCGGTAGCTCACGCGATTTGATCGAATATGCGTTTCGCGATAAACGCGTCATTATCACCAGCCCGACGTCGTTCATGGCATATCTCGAAACAGTATTACAAGGTCTACGCAGTTTGCAAATCGAGGAACAGGCCAAGGAGATCCAAGTTCGCGTTGGACAGCTGGGGCAGCATCTACGCAAATACGAGGAATACCTGGGCAAGCTCGGTGGCAGTCTCGGTACGACGGTCAATCATTTTAATAATGCTCACAAAGAGTTCGCCAAGGTCGACAAAGATGTTGTCAAGATCGCCGGCGGTGAGACCGCGGTCGATCCAATGCTAATCGACAAGCCGCGCAGCGACGTCTAATGTACGTTAGCCAAACTAAAAACCGCCTCTTTCGAGGCGATTTTTTTGACGAGTGATAAATCGTCTTACGCCTGTTCGGCATCTTTTGCTAGGAATCGATAGGCTGTTACACCTGCTGTCATACCGACAGTTGTACCTACGATATAGACTAGTACTGGCCACCAGAAAACACCAGCGTCAGCGCCGAATGGGTTGGCCCAGTGGAAGCCACCGATAGCACCAGCTACGGCTGGGTTCAAGATAACGGTTGCACCGCCAATCACTAGACCAGCTAGTAGACCTAAACCAACGGCTAGACCGGCTTCGATGCGGCTTTTGCTCTTGCCAAAAACTGCGTAACCAACACCCAAGCCAAAGACCAAGGCGCCCAAGATTTCTGCTAGGAGTGCGACCCATTCTTTACCAGAGTCTAATTTGCTAGCAGTGTAGGTTTGAGGTGCTTTGTCCTCTAGGCCAACTTGTGCGGCTACGGCTTCGATACCACCATAGGCGTCAGCCCATTTTTCAACGCCACCAGCTTTTTTAATGTCTTCGCTAGGAACTGAATAAGGCGCTGCCTCGATAGTTTTCTGAACCATAGCAGGAAAGTTATAGCTTGCCTGAGCCATGCCAGATAGAACAACGAGAGCCAGGATTGCACCGATAACTTGCGACACGATATAGGTGACGGCTTTGACACCACCGACTTTTCGGTTAACATATTGCGCAATTGTGATAGCTGGGTTCAAATGTGCTCCGCTAATTGCACCAAAGATGACTACCAAAATAGCCAAGATGAGCGAAATACCGACAACACCAAAGTTGGCGTTAGCGGCTAGGCTGATAACAGCTCCAGCTAATACAAACGTACCGAGTAGCTCAGCAATCAAAGCACTTGGTTTTAGTGTTGTGGCGGTTGCTCCGTCAACTTTCTTTGTAGTAACTTTTGTCGCCGATACTGGCTTTGCAGTAACGGACTTTTTGGTCGAAGTAGGTTTCTTCGACGAGGCCTTTTTTGTAGCCATTAACCCTCCTTACATAAGTTTACGAAAATATTGTATCACAGGAAATAGAAAAAGTGCTACAATGTTCTTATGGCAATCATTCTCAATGGTCAAGATTTGGAGCAGCAATCCGAGCTTCAGAAACGCGTTACTGCAGAGCTGCGTGAAAAACAGTCGAGAAATCAACTAGTCGGTGGTGATGTCAATACTCCGACATATGATAGTGACGATAGCGAATATATGAAAGATTTAAAACGTACTACTAGTTTAGCCTGGGTATGGGCACTCATCGGTGCAATTGTATTTGGCGGCATAATTGCGATTATGGTGATAATGAGCTAGATCTAGAAAGGGGAGGTATCAATTGGCATTTAACATAAATCGCAAAACAAAAGTCGGCGTCATTAGTTTGGTGGCTGCAGCAGTGCTCGTTATCGCGGGTACCGTATGTTTGATGTTTATGGCAAAGGGCGCTGTAAATACGTTTCGTGTTGACGCTGCTAGTCAACTCAATAACGTGATTGAAGGCAAAGACGCGGGTGTTCCGATAGAGTTAGGTTCAGTATGGCTAGGAGATATGCTCAGCAGCGATTATAAAAAAGTAGATTCATTGCAGGATGAATATCAAAAAATACTAATTGCTCTAAAAAATTATGTTGCAGTGCTAAATATCCATAATCAATTAGTGAGTGAATATAATAAAGGTCTAAAAGGTGAAAATATTGTCAACGGCGACTTGCTGAAATTAGTTAAAAAATATAGAGACCTCATTGCTAGTAAATTCCCTGATGAAACTGATCGTATAGCGGCTGTAGATGACTTTAGCGAACGCGTTTTGGCAGCTAGTGATTTTGATTCAATCGCTAGCTCTATGGCAGGGATGATTTCTAATAATGATAACTGGCTCAATGACATACGTGATGATCTGAATAACCAGATAACCAGCTTTCAGAAAAAGATAAATTAATGTATACTTGATCTATGAACATTGATGAGGTTAGGGCTAGTTTATTAGAGCGTGTTACAGAGTTAGATAATCCTCGCGAAGTATTAAAAGATAACCGCTTGAAAGCCCTCTATGCTGAGATTCCTAAACTGCCAAATGAACAGCGTGGTGCATTTGGTCGGCAGATCAATGAGTTAAAAGAAGCTCTAGAGGTAGCGATTGTTGAGCGCGAGAATGCAGCGCTGGATCAAACGGTCGAGCCAATCGATATCACAGCACCATTCGATAGTAATGGTACAAAATTAACACTTTTACCAACTGAAAATGGAACGATTCATCCTTTGTCGCGCGAGATTACTAATGTGATAGATATCTTTACACGAATGGGATTTGAGGCAATTGAGTCGCGCCAGATTGATGATGATTTTCATATGTTTACGAGCCTAAATTTCCCACCGGGACATCCAGCGCGTGATGGCTATGATACATTTCGTACCGAGGAAGGTTTTATACCCCCGGCACATACTTCGACTATGCAGAATCGAATTCTACGTGCCGGGCGTGAAAAATTGGAGCAAGGTGGCCAGATTGCTGCAATTAGTTATGGGCGGGTGTTCCGTAACGAAGATGTTGATGCAACGCACGAGCACACATTCCATCAATGTGAAGGTGTATTCGTGTCGGCTACGGCTAGTCTGAGCCAAATGCTCGGAACCTTGCAGGCGTTCTTTGAGACGTATTATGGACAAAAACTCAAAACCAAGACGCAGCCAGGCTATTTTCCGTTCACTGAGCCGAGCCTCGAATTTGCGATCGAAAAACCAGTGAGTTTAGGTGGTAGTGGCAAAGAGTGGCTCGAGATGCTGGGTTGCGGCATGATTCATCCGAATGTGTTGAAAGCTGCTGATATCGATCCGACTAAATACCGAGGGTTTGCCTGGGGCGGCGGATTGGAACGTCTCGTCATGTTGAAATATGGCATCGAGGACCTACGTCATTTTGAATCTGGTAAACTGCAATTTTTGAGGGAGTTCAAATGAAATCAGATAGATTTACCTTGAGGAGTGCTGTTTATCTGATTCCTATAAAGGGTGAAAAGGTTCTATTATCTTTGCGGCAAAACACCGGATGGATGGATGGCTATTATAGCCTAGTGTCGGGTCATTTAGATGGTAACGAAACTGCCGAAGAAGCCATGTGTCGTGAAGCCAAAGAAGAAGCAGCGATCGATATTGAACCAAAGGATATTAGCTTTACACATGTTATACATAGACTAGCTGACGATAGTGAGTACGTTGATTTCTTCTTTACGTGTAGCAATTGGCGCGGCGAAATGACGAACGCCGAACCGGAGAAATGTGGCGAGCTAGAATGGTTTGATGTAAATAATCTACCCAAAAATACACTCGATTATGTAAAATATGTCATTGATAATCTTGATAGCGATAATTATTTTTCCGTTCGAAGGAGTAATTCATGATAGTTTCAGTAAACTGGTTAAAAAAATATGTCACCATTGATCGTCCGATTGATGAACTAGCTGAGCTGATTGGGGCTAGATTGGTGGAGATCGAGGAAGTGATTGACCTAGGGGCTAAATATCAGGATGTTCTCGTGGCGAAAGTGATCGAAGCTGGACCGGTGCCTGATTCTGATCACTTGAATCTCTGTAAAATTGACGATGGTGGCGTACGAAAAGATGTCGAGCGTGATGAAAACGGCCTAATTCAGGTTGTCTGCGGTGCGCCAAATGTACGAGTCGGATTATTAGTTGCATGGCTACCTCCGAATACGGTCGTACCGGAAACGCATGGTACGGATGAGCCGTTTATATTAGGTGCTCGAAAATTACGCGGTTTTATGAGTAATGGTATGATCGCCTCAGCACGCGAGCTGGATTTGTGGGATGAGCACGATGGTATTCTAGAAATTGATCGAGAGGCAAAAGCCGGTGATCCGTTTGCTGAACTGTATGAGCTGAACGACTATTTGCTCGATATCGAGAATAAATCACTAACCCATCGTCCGGACTGTTTTGGTTTGATTGGTTTGGCACGCGAGATTGCAGCTATCCAAGGCGAGAAATTCACGTCACCTGATTGGTTTACGGTGCTCAATCCGGTACTGACAAAAGTTGCCGAACTGAAACAGCCGACCATAACGATTGCTGATCCAACAATCTGCGCTCGTTATCAGGGAATCGTTTTGGCCGATGTAGATAGTTCGGCTCGTAGTGATATTTTGACGAGTAGCTATTTGGCGCGTAGTGGCATGCGACCGATCAGCACAGCTGTCGATATCACTAACTGGCTAATGCTAGTAACTGGCCAACCGCTGCATGCGTTTGATTACGATAAATTATTACAGGTTAGCGGCAGTGATCACCCGGAAATTGTTGTGCGGTCGGGTCGTGATGACGAGAAAATGACATTACTCGATGGTCGCGAAATCGAGCTATCTCCAGAGGATATCGTCATTACGGCTGGTGACAAGATTCAGAAGCCGGTGGCGCTAGCGGGCGCGATGGGCGGGATCGAAACTGAGATTGACGATTCTACCAAAAATATTTTCCTAGAGAGTGCAACCTTTAATTTATATAATTTACGGGGAACACAGTTCCGCCATGGCATCTTTAGTGAAGCCATAACGCGTTTTACCAAAGGCCAGCCAGCTGCTCTGACTGCACCGGTTTTGGCAGAGGCGGCTAAAATGTTTGCAGATAAAACAGGCGCAAAAGTAGCGAGTGATATTGCGGAATCTTATCCTGCTCCGGCTGAACCTGTCAGGTTGACTATCCCTTTGCAGCAGGTTGCTGATGTATTAACTGGTACACTTTATAGGGAGCCGATAATTGTAACTATGCTAGCTAATTTGGAATACGTTAATGTTACAAATGACGACGAGTCGGTTAGTGCGACGGCGCCGTGGTGGCGTACAGACATACACATCAACGAAGATGTCATCGAAGACGTCGGACGCGTCAATGGCTATGATACTATTGAGCCAACATTGCCGAGTCGGAAATTTACTGCAGTTCGACCGTCTGGCATGGCGCAACTTTACGATAGGATTAGGCAGGTTTTATCTGCTGCTGGGGCGAATGAGGTTTTGTCGTATAGCTTTATCCACGGTGATCTGCTAGCAAAAGTCGGACAAGATCCAGAGAATTCCTATCGGATAACTAACGCCATTAGCCCAGATTTGCAATACTCGCGTCAGAGCTTGGTACCGAGTTTGCTAGCAAAAACGTACATGAATATCAAAGTACCATACGATGATTTTGCGTTATTTGAAATCGGCAAGGTACATCAAAAGTCGTATGGACTCGACGACGAAGGCGTGCCAATTGAACGCGGCAAGGTTGCTCTCGTTGTGGCAGACCGAAAACGAATAGATGCTGCATACTACCAGGCAAAGGCGTATGTCGAGGAGTTGTTTGCTCGGTTGGAAATCACTGTGAAGTTTGTACCACTCGCGGGTAGTCATGCTTCGAATAAACCGTTTGAGCCAAAACGATCGGCTCAAATTAAACTAGCTAGTGATCCGTCAATCTGTCTTGGTGTGATCGGCGAATTTCGTCATGCTGTCCGTCGTGCTATGAAACTACCAGAATTCGTGGCTGGCTTTGAATTGAGTACGGATAGAATATTGCAACAAATAGAAACAGCCTCACCTCACTATGAACCACCTATTTTTGGTGGTCAGGTAGAGCGAGATATTACGGTGAGCGTTGCTGCTGAGACAGTGTATCAGAATATTGTTGACGTCATCCAAGAGGCTCTAGGTCAAACGGATTTGAAATTCACCATTACGCCAATATCGATTTATCAGGGCGATGACAAAGCGGTGAAAAATATATCGTTCCGTCTGCGATTTGCACTGGCTGGGAGTACCTTAACTGGAGACGAGGTAGCGACTATTATGAGCAACGTTTCCGATGCCTTGACCAGTAATGCAAATGTAAAGATAGTATAAGGAGAAAAATGGCGCAAAAGAAGTACGATTCAAAAACGACAAACTGGCAACGGATTTCGATCTGGGTGATAGCTATCGTTATGGGGCTCGGTACATTGCTAACATTCTTTGTCATGGTGTTTGCAGGTCAGAATTCGGACGTCGATCCTAATACTATTGCTGCAAAAAAACAGCAGGAAGCGTACGAGAAATATCTACAAAGCGATGAGTACAAGGCATACATGAAACAGCAGGAAGAGGCCAAAGCCAAACTCAGGCCACTCGATGGCTTTGCGGATAAGGTCACAGCTTTTAATGCCAGTGACATTACCGAATTGACAGTTGAAACTCTCACTGAGGGTACCGGCGCCACTGTCAAAGAGAACGATACGATATCAGCTAACTATACTGGTTGGTTACCAGACGGTACTATTTTCGATAGCACAAAATCCGAAGGTAGCGATGCTTCATCAGTTAGCTTTACGCTATCAACATCAAAGATTATCGAAGGTTGGGTAAAAGGTCTGGTTGGCAAACGTGCTGGCGGAGTCTATCTATTATCTGTTCCTTCTGATCTGGGATATGGTGCGGCGGGTTCGGGTGATACAATTCCGGCCAATACACCCTTACGTTTTATTGTCCAGGTTGTCGATATAACTAATCAGTAATAATAATCACAGCATGAAAACGATCAAAACCCCCAAACTCCTAGCAGGTAATGAATATATAAAGGATGCTATCAGGGTGGTTAATGCTGCCAAAGAACGCGTTTGTCTGATGACAATGATCATTAGCTATGACGAACTAACCAAAGATCTCATCGATGCGATTGCAAATGCTAAACAGCGTGGTGTCAAAGTTGATATAGCAGTGGATATCTTTACGTATTTAGAAATCGGTGGCAATTTACGATTCAACACGTCGCATAGCCAGCGAACTAGATCGGTCGAGCTGTTAAAGAAAACACTCAAGACTGCTAATATCAAAGTCAACTGGCTGGGCAGAGATACCCTGCTCATATTGTCAGGTCGGACACACTGCAAATGGCTCATTGCAGACAATACAACCTATTCGTTCGGTGGCGTTAATCTCTATGGCAAAGGCGTGACCAATGCTGATTTTATGCTTCGATATGACGATAAAGATTTGTCGGACTATCTCATGAAAGAATATCACCGGATAGTAAAAGCGGAAAAGACGAGGAGTAAATCTCGTAGTCATCATTTTGACACTTCGTTCGGTAGAGTACTCATTGACGGTGGTAGAGTGAGCGATTCGATTATCTATCGCCGTGCCAAACAGTTAGTGCAAGATGCAGAATCAGTAGTGTATGTTTCGCAGTATTGTCCAACGGGCAAACTTGCTCAACTACTGAAAAATAAACCAACCAAATTGTACTTTAATCCTTGGCAACAAAGTACTTCGATGAATGCGTTATTTATTCGAATTAGCAGTTGGCGAACAAAGCTGAAGACGGATTATAGTAGACAATCGTATATTCATAGTAAATTTATTATTTGTACCATGCCCGATGGCTCGAAAGTAGCCATAACAGGATCGCACAATTTTGCGGGCGGTGGCGTATGGCTGGGAACTAGGGAGATCGCCCTAGAGACCGACAATCAAAAAATTGTTGAACAACTCGAAAGCTTTGTCGTAAACCACCTAGCTTGACCTTTGTTTCCTCTCTAAATACACAAAATCTTCACTCAGATTTCTCACCCCCCTTGACATCTCCAATGGGGGGGGGGGGGTATCATAGAAGACACATAACCACAAGGGCTATCGACAACCGGT
>JAPUEE010000016.1 GCA_027492735.1 Candidatus Saccharimonadota bacterium | reverse complement strand
CTCGCGACTTCTTCGAATTGTTTTCCAGTAGCAGGCGCATCAGCCATGTTATCTCCTTCACATTACTTCAAATAATTTATTAACTGTAATTTTTTCCCACGTTATCCCTATTATACGACAAACTTTTCTTTTAGGCAAGGTCTTTGTTTTAGCGTATCAAGTTAGCGTTTTTTGTGATGTAAATTGCTATCATAGCAAATGTCAAAGCTAATAAAGTCAATATTGACAATATGAAATAGAGAATGTGAAATTATTTTTTAGAGAAACGACGACGTTTTGGTTTATCTGGTGCAGCGTCAATCAAGGTTTTCGCCTCTTCGGCGGTGATAGAGCCCGGCTCACGATCTTTTGGAATCTTGGCGTTTTTAGTGCCGTTGGTAATGTAGGGGCCGTAACGGCCTTTGAGGATTTTTATTCCGTTGTCGAACTCAGCAATATTCTTGTCGGCATCATCAGCTAACTTCTTGGCATAGAGCTCCTGAGCTTGTTCGAGCGTAATATCGAAGGGATCGAGCGGTTTGATACTGACAAATGTCGAGCCGATTTTAATATAAGGACCAAAACGACCGATATTCGCAACAATATCCTGACCATCGTCAGTTTGACCGACGGTGCGTGGCAGTTTGAACATCTCGAGGGCTTGTTCGAGAGTGATAGTATCGATCGTCGTACCCTTTGGCATGTTCGCGAAGCGCGGTTTTTTGTCAGGATCACTGTTGTCACCCATCTGGAGCATCGGACCAAAGCGGCCAACACGCGTCAGGACGACGTCGCCAGATTTTGGATCAACGCCGAGTTCCCTCGCCTGGGCTACCTGTGAACGGTCGATAGTGCCTGACTGGTCGATTTTTTGATGAAATGGGTCGTAGAACTGACGTAGCATGGTCGTTTTGTCGAGATTATCGGTGGCAATTTCGTCCAAATTAGTTTCTACCTGGGCGGTAAAATCGTAATCAACGATGTTATCGAAATAGTTGCCGAGGAAATCGCTCACGACGGTTCCAGATGATGTTGGGATCAGCTTACCTTTGGTGGCGCCAGTTTTCTCGGTGACGATGGTGCGCTCGACTGGTGCATTGTTTGGCCATGCTAGCTCGATAACTTGCCTCTCGACACCTTCGCCATCGCCCTTTTCGGCGTAGCCACGGGTTTGAATGGTGTTAATAATCGTGGCGTAGGTTGATGGTCGGCCGATGCCGAGTTCCTCGAGTTTTTTGACGAGCGAACCTTCGGTGTAGCGGGCTGGCGGTCGGGCGAAGGTCTGCCTAGCAATAATCTGTTTAACCTGTAATTGATCACCAGCTGCTAGGCTTGGTAATAATTCATCTTTGGCAGTGCCGTACATTTTTAGGAAACCATCAAATAGCACGACCTCGCCTTTGGCGGTGAAATATTCGGTGTGATCGCTAATAGCAATAGTGGCGGTCGTACGTTCCAGTTTGGCGCTAGCCATCTGTGATGCGAGGGTGCGGCGACGTATCAGATCGTATAATTTCTGAGCACGTGGGTCGCCGTCGACGGTCTCTCGAGCGATGTCGGTTGGTCGAATAGCTTCGTGAGCTTCTTGGGCACCTGCAGATTTAGTTTTGTATTTACGTACCTGATGGTAATCCGCGCCGAATGCAGAGGAAATATAATTACCGATACTGCCCAGCGCCTGAGCTGACAAATTTAGTGAATCTGTACGCATATAGGTAATGAGACCAGCTTGATAGAGTGCCTGAGCGGCACTCATGGTCGTACGAGCGCCGTAGCCGAGGCGTGCATTAGCGTCTTGTTGCAACGTCGAGGTGGTGAATGGCGGCAAAGGATTGCGACTCGCTGGCTTGGTTTCTATATCGCTGACAGTGAATGTCATCCCTGATAATGATTCTAGAAATGTGGTAGTTGATGGCTCATCGTCAAATTCAGTCGACAGCGTTGCCTTGAAGACGTCAGTATTTTTTGCAAACTCCCCAGTGACCTTAAAGGTAAAATTGCTTTCAAAAGCAGCAATTTCCCGTTCACGCTCTACTAATAATCTGACTGCTGGACTCTGGACGCGACCTGCAGATTTTCCGCCAGGTACTTTGCGCCAGACGACGGGACTGAGTTCAAACCCGACGAGTCGATCCAAAATCTGCCTCGCCTGCTGAGCCTGGACGAGGTTCATATCAACCGTACGCGGGTGTTTGATAGCCTCCCCTATGGCATTTTTGGTGATTTCATGAAAGACGATGCGATTTGTTTTACTAGGGTCGAGTCCCAACACTTCGCAGAGGTGCCAAGCAATGGCCTCCCCTTCGCGGTCTTCGTCAGTGGCGAGCCAAACGGTGTTAGCTTCGCGAGCGAGCTTTTTTAATTCGGTAACAGTTTTTTTCTTTTCCGGATCGATTTCGTAGACGGTTTCAAAATTATGATCAGTGTCGATCGGTGGCTGGCCGCCAGCTGCCTTTTTGGCGATACTACGAATGTGGCCAACACTGGATTTTACGGTAAAGTCAGAACCTAGATAACCAGCAATCGTTTTAGCTTTGGCTGGGGACTCAACAATGACTAAATTGCTTATAGTTTTCGGCATACGCGCCCCAGTGTAACGTAAAATCTAGCTTTGCGCAAATGGATTTCAATTATTTGCGGTGTAAGTGGGTGATGTCGCGAATTGCATCGAGAGCCAACCGGGCGCTATCGACATCGGGAAAGTTAGCGGTGAGATGAAAGACGTTGCCCTCTTTTCGTATCGAGGCTCTGCTGGCGCCGCTGTCTCTCAAGGCATCGACGACAGGATCGCGGTACATATGATATACGCCGCTTTGTCGTAATACTACTGATCCATCGATCGGCGACTCGGTAATAGAGGCTAATTGTCGGCCAGTTGTGGCATTTGAAAAGTCGGCGGCATCCAATATTCCTCGAGCTTTTCCAGAGGTGATAGGATGGTTACCGTACGGTGTTTGCTTCTTTGCCATATAGTCCTATTATATCATTTTTAGTAGTTTGTGTCAATCGAGAGAGTTATGCTAATGTCCATCGATTCGCGCCGAGAGGACGAATGCGGGCGTTTAGTTCGAGCATAGTGAGTGCAATATTGTAGTCGCTGGGGTTTAGTTTGGTAGCAGCTAATATATCGTCGCCGTCGCTGAGGCCGCGGGCAATGGCCTGCAATATCGCCGTTTCGGCGTCGGTGGTGCCGATGATCTGATCAATTGGTGTTTTCGGGTTGCGTGACGGTTCTGCCAGTAACGCTGTGGCGACCGCATTGTGCCGGCTGGCGTGGATAGAGCGGAGTTTTTCGAGGATATCATCGGCAGATAATACTGGTTCGGCACCCTGGGTGATGAGGCGATTACAACCGATCGATAACGGCGAGGTAATATTACCGGGAACCGCCATCAAGTCTTTGTTTTGGGTCAAGGCGTGCGCAGTGGTATTCATGGTACCCGATCGTTCGCCAGCCTCGACGACAACGACGATATCACTGAGCGCGACAATCAAACGGTTTCGCTCTAGAAAGTTCCACCGTCTCACGGCTGCGTCAGGTTCGTATTCAGAGATAATTGCTCCGCCCTTCTCGACAATTTCGCGGGCTAATAAACTATTAGAATAAGGGTGGATATTATTGAGACCATTGCCAATGACGGCGATGGTTATACCGCCCGCATCGAGAGCGCCTCGCGCTGCTAGTGCGTCGTGGCCGAGCGCTAGTCCGCTAACGATGATAACGCCACGAGCGGCCAGGGCTGACGATAGTTTGAGTGTAACACCGCGGCCATACTCGGTTGGTTTGCGTGATCCGACGATAGCGACGGTAGGTCTCTCGCTCCACTGCTCTGGTATTTCGCCTGTATACCAAATAGTAGTAGCAGGATTGTCAATAACAGATACACGCTGTAAGAAAGAATGTTTCAGGGGTGATATTTGCTTGACCTTATACATGATTTATTCAAAAAGTGTTGACAAATAAAATTAACTATGCTAAAATGCTATACGTTATCGTGCGAATATCGTACGAGAAGCACCTTATACCCCCATTTTAACATAATCAAATTATGTTAGGCTACGCGCGGATGAAAGTATCTACCCTCCACTTTCGTTACCTAGTTTGCACGACAATTACGGCGTGTGAACGCCTGACGGTGACAAAATCGGCGCGTATCTAACCCCTTTGACCGGCGGACCCCAAGTGTGAGGTGGGTCGCGCTTGAACGATAGTTCTACCCAGTCGGGTGCGTCGAAGGGTCAAACAACCGCCAGCGATGCCCACCCTTGCTGGCGGTTTTTTGATTCTACAAGATCGCAGCTCTGCCAACGTTTGAATGGCGGTTTTTTTGATTCTACCCACATATCACGTGATTAGACCGAGTAAGTTGTCTCAAAAAAAGTGTCATTAATAAAGTCAGTAACGATATGTTGAACGTGCGGCTGCAGTTTGGCTAGGAGCTCGGCTTCGTTCGCGGCCGGGCGTGACAACACATGGTTGCGGTGATCTATGGCTGGCCTCGTGTCGCCATTATCCCCTACTGGCTGACCGCTTCCGATACGAATTCTCGCAAAGTCTGGACCGATATGCGTGATGAGACTCTTGATACCATTGTTGCCAGCATCGCTCCCGCCTCGACGTGTCCGGAGGGAGCCGATTGGCAGTGCCATTTCATCATGAATTACCAAGATATCGTCGTTATCACAATGATAGAAATCCTTTATTTTACGGACGGCTTCACCGGAGAGATTGTAATAGGTTGTGGGTTTGACCAGGATGACTTTTTCGCCGCTGGCAGTATATTCGGCGACGTCGGCGGTGAATTTCGGCTTGTGCGTCCATGACCCGCCAGCCTCTTTCGCAATGGTATCGAGCATTACCCAGCCAAAATTATGGCGAGTATTAGCGTATTCGTTGCCAGGATTACCAAGGCCAATAATCAATTTCATATATCTATTCTACTACAGTGGCGGCTATCAATCTATGTATTGTCAGGGCCCGTCCAGTCGCAAGCGGGCGGATATATCAGATTAGATAGTGGCGCATAGCGTTCGATGATCTCACCCTTGTCGTTGGTGGACAAGAGTTTGATGCATAAACTGGCGATGTTGGGCTGGTGATTGGCGTCGAGCTCCTCTATCATGACCAGTCCAGAGAACATACCTTTGATGGCGGGATCGGAATTGTTGTCTGATAAACACAAGCTGGCAACAAAAGGAATGTCCGCTGGTGGAGCCGTAAAATAGCGACGTGGCGATACCTCTATGATGCGATTTTCGTAAACGCTGCTATACGCAGCTATTTCCTCATCATCCCTGATAGCGGCAGCTGTTTTGCGAATCTGCTCTGATTGATCTATATCAGAAAGGCCGATGCGATTGACTGCTAGGGACATCATGCTATGAGCTTTGGCTGCTATGTGGTCGAGGTAGGCTTTGTTGGTGTAGTCTATCCCAGACTCAATTTTCGTAGCCGCACCATACTGCAGATCTAATAGGTCACCTTTTTCGGCCACAATTTCGGCCGTAGCGGTTTGACTACCGTCTGGATTGGTGATAATGCCAGATTCTGGCCAAAATACCAGGTGGAGCTTGTCATCGATGATGACTGGCTGTTGAAATATAACCGAACAATTAAATATACCAGTGGCACTCTCGGGATTCCAGTCAGCTCGACCATCCAATAATTGTCCATAGCCAACGAGATCGAACGTTTGTCCGCTCCATTCGAGCAATAAACCAGCTAGCTCGTCTTCGGCGTCTTCTCTATCACCGATAGCATAGAGTGCCACGATGCGGTTAACGGCCTCTGTAGTGTCATCACCATTGAGGATTTCTAGAGGAGATAGTTCGCGGGTCCGATCTTGATCGCTTTTGTCTTTTGGAAATTCCATCGTATTTGATCTATTGGTCGTCTTTGGCCTGTTTGTAGGCTTTGGTTACGGGTTCAAGGCCCTGGGCAGCACGTTCTTTGTTGGCTTTGATCTGTTTTTCGTCTCGGAAACTGAATTTGATCGGTGTACCACCAAAGCCGAATTCCTCACGGAATTGGCGTTCGATATATCGTTTGTAGGACCAATGAATAAATTTGAAATTACTGCCGTAGATGACAAACCACGGTGGATTGTGATCGGTTTGAACGATGTAGCGAAACTTGGGATGAGTATTTTTGAGGCCCGCTGGTGGATGTCTCAGTATGGCTTTTTGCAACAAGTCGTTTAGTTTCCGTGTGGTAATCGTTCGATTACGTTCGGCGGCAATTTCACTAACTAACTCGAATAATTTTGAGACATTTTGGCCAGTAACAGAACTAGTAAAGATCAACGGTGCCCACGGTACAAAGTCAAAGTTGGCAATAATTTGTGGTGCTAATGCGTCACGCGTGAAGGCGTCTTTGCCTTCGACGCTATCCCATTTACTGATGACAATAATAAGTCCTTTGCCTGCTTCGGCGATCATGCCAGCTAGTTTTTGATCGATACCAGTGCTCAGTTCGTTAACATCCATGAGCAACAGACAGACATCGGCTTCGTCGATAGCAGCGACAGTACGGAGCACGGAGAACTTTTCGATACCTCGCTCGATTTTGCCGGAGCGGCGTACGCCGGCGGTGTCGAGTAACTCAATAGCTTGACCGTGATAGCGGAGAGAGACGCGGTTTACATCGCGGGTGGTGCCAGCGATGGGTGCTACGATGGCTTGTTGTTTACCGGCGAGACGGTTGAATAAATGAGATTTACCGACATTTGGACGACCGATCAGGGCGACGCGGAGAATGTCGTCTTCTTGGACCTCTTTGGCTTTTGGCAGGGTTTCGGCTAGCTGGTCGACTAGTCGTCTGATACCACTGTTATGTTCGGCGCTAATCGGGACAATATTTTTGATACCGAGGCGACGAAATTCGTCAGTTGGCAGGCTTTCCTTGAGATCGGTTTTATTCACTGCTAGGAACGTTGGTTTCTGTCCACGCAAGATTTTTTTGGCGAGGTCGCGGTCTTTTTGGTCGGGATAATTGGTGCTATCGATGACCAATATGATGGCATCAGCCAGCTCAATGGCGTCCGCAATTTGGTCTTGGATGGATGCTTCGAATTCGTCCTCGGCTGGTTTCAGGCCGGCAGTGTCGACGACTCTAAATTGGCGGTCGCCAAGGTCAACGGTGCCGATGACGTTGTCGCGGGTGGTGCCAGCTTCAGCAGCGACGATGGCCTGTTTTGATCGTACGAGTCGATTGAATAGCGAAGACTTCCCCGCATTAGCGTGGCCTACGATAGCAACAGTCGGTAATTTACTAGCCATAAGATATGGATAATTGTACCAGAACTAGCAATTATTTTCAAGAGGTAAATATTGACTAATTAGCATAAATATGATAAAATGTAGAGATGAACTTTATTTCGAAACAAGCTAGAGCAGATAAAAGATTATTAGATAATAGCTGTCAGGAGACGAAGGATCTGCTCGATGCAGCTCGAGAGACTGCCCCGCCCCAGTTAGTGGAGCGTATGGGTCAAATAGAAACGTATCTTGGCAGGTTAGAGATTCCTAATAATAACCATGGTTCTATCGAACTCTCCAGGGGCCAGAGATCTCGAGAAGTGATACCAACATTGTTTCATCTCGCTAGTGGACATGTAATAATCGGTGAATCAGCTATATATATGGGTGATGAGCAGCAATCTAATCACAGCGAATGGCTAGCAAACTATGAAGTGACGGTTGATCCTAGCCAGTTGGTAAGAGGCGCTATTAAAGATATTAGGCAAAAAAGGTTTGACGCGGGGCGTATCTTGGTAGACCCTAGTCGTAGAGGTCATGGATCATCAACGGTTGATGCCATAACGGTGGAGCCTCATACGGAGGTAGATGCATCGACGAGGAGCTGGGGTTTAGTAACCTATGAACTACGCACAAATCCTGGTATTGCTGTATTCAAAAATGCTTTTTCGAAAGGTCGTGATCCTCTGGGCTTAACGCTTCTTCACGAGTTAGCTCATACTCAGCAGATCATTGATCAACCAGCTATAGCGGGTTTTGATTCAGATTATAGCACTCCTCATCGACATGCATTGGCAGAAGTAGATGCCTATAGACTGGTGTACCATACTATGCGTTATGCCTATGAATCGAGTTCATCGTGCTATAGTGGCGACGAGAGTTTCATGCAGCTTCCTGCGGCTCGAGATGGCGTACATATCGAAGAGCTGACCGAAGGCTTGCCGTTTGACGAGATTCCTACACTCGTACTAAATGATATTGTCAAGATATTCTAGAAACTGTCTTTTTTCGCGCTCAGGAAACTACCCCACTGCCGGACAAATCCTAGCACTGTTTTTAGTGGTAGTTCAACGAACATATCGAGAAACCTGGAGATAATATTGAATTGAGCGTACGTTTCGCTGATACGGCGACCAACGGCGACGAACGGCATATAGAGAAAATCGCGTAGCATGGTGACGCTCGTCTGAGCTTCTTCGCCGACTTCGATTTCGCGGATAGCTCGTGACAAGCGAAATCCGAGGAAGCTGGCTGTACTGATAAAAAAGAAGAATATACCTAGATGAATCCATTCGAACTGAGCGTATTGCACTAGCAGATAGCCGAACCCGCAAAAAACGGCAATAATGGCCAAAGTGTAGGCAATATTGTAGCCAGCGCCGAATTTCCTTTTCGGTCGAACGCCTAGGAATGGTTTGGTCGGCACCGGTTCGAATAGAATCCTCGTTATTTCGCGGTGCAGAGCTCTGGTGTTTTCGGCTGAGGGCATGAGTAGTGTCAACCGCAAGGCTATCATGTAGAGCGGCGGCGCCAAGAGATTCACGGCCAAGGCTATCCAGACGATATGGTTGTTAACGATCAAGTCATAGGGTACTTCGATTGCAATACCAATGATAAATTTGGTGATAATGAGAAAGATCACACTGCGCACAATACCACGACTAATGCTCTCGCTAACACTCGTGTATGACTCTGAAATGGCTGAATCGTATGGTCCGAGAAAGGCTTTTTCGCTGGCGAGGTGATCAGCTAATTTATCGTTACTGTTCATGCTGCGGAGCAAGATACGCAAAGGAGCTCCGTGACGATCAACTAAATGCTTGACTCTCTCGAGCGCTGGACTAGTGAATACTTGATCGATCTGAGTGTTGAATTTGGCGAAATCAACTGCTCGAGATGGTGAGATCTGATAGCGGCTGAGCAAGTTGAAGCGGATTGCTGCTGAGTCGTTTTTGGTTAGAACACTGCTGACTGCGACGAATAATATCGCCTCATAACTAGCTGGCTTTTTGCCACCAAAGAATTTGGTAGCATCAATGGCGCTGAGAAAGTAATTGTAGGCTAGATCAGTAAAAGCCAAACCTAGGCGATGGTCGCGCAACTGAGCTTCTATTGCTGCTGACATTGGCTCTAGCGTCCAGCGTTCGACGGTGTCTCGAGGAAAACGCTCCAGCAATTTTTTACGGGTGATTGAATAAGTGCGGGCAATTGTACTGATAGAATCGATGACAGCGAGTGGTATACTATCATTTTCTAGATAGCCAGCCAGCGTTAGTTCGGTAACCAGCTCGGTACCGGCATCATGTAGACTGCTATTATCTGGTGTGAGATACGCTCGTTTGAAAAAGCGTCGGACGGCACGTTCGAGGAGTAATTTTTCATCGGCATTCTCCGAGGCATTACGCAAGCTTTCGTAGAGAAAGGTCAACCCTGCACCAGCGGTAGAAACGTGAAGTTTTTCGACGGTTTCGAGTGCAGACTGCTCGCGTTTTTTAGTATCGTTTATAGCCCGTAACTGGTCGGCAAATTGGCGTGCTAAAAGATTAGGTTCTCGCATAACGTATATAGATTATATCACTTTATCCAGTTTTTTCCACTGCCCCGATTTCAAGGTGCCCAGTGTAAAGCTACCGAAATCTGTTCGGTGCAGTCGAATGACCGTATAGCCTAGGGCGCGAAACGTACGACGGATTTGTCGATTACGCCCTTCGCTCATGGTAACGCGCCATGCTAGTCGTCGATCGTCCATACGTTCTAACAGCAGTTTTGATGTGCCGTCTTCGAGCTCCACGCCAAAGTCAGAAATCATTTGTTGGTGTAGTGGTTCTAATGGATGGTCGAGTTGAATTTCATAGACTTTGGTTTTTACAAATTTGGGATGAGTCATGCGAAAAGCAAAATCTCCATCATCGGTCAGTAAGATGAGACCAGAACTATTTTGATCCAAGCGACCGACGGTTTTGAGCTGATGGAGTTCTGGTGGTAATAACTCGTACAAGGTTCGTGCGTCTCGAGCCTGAGCGCGTCTCGAGCTAACGTAGCCTACCGGTTTGTTCAGCATCACTACTGTAGACTCGGTGGGCAGACGTAATTCTCGGTTATCGAGATAAATAGTCGCGTCACTAGGAGCTCGGTTGCCAATAATAGCAATTTCCTCGTTAATTCGAACTCGTCCAGATGCAATTAATAGATCGGCTTCGCG
>JAPUEE010000015.1 GCA_027492735.1 Candidatus Saccharimonadota bacterium | reverse complement strand
TTTAATATACTTTACAGATTAATTCACCACCGAGGCGTTGTTTGAAGGCTTCGGAGCCTGTCATAACACCTTTACTAGTACTCACCAACATGACACCGCGGCCAGATTTGACTCGTGGAATGTCGTTAGCACTCGCGTAAACGCGGCGGCCAGGCTTGCTGACACGAGCAATCTCAGTGATGGTTGGGTTTTCACCATCGCGAGCGATAGTTACGACCAACTCGTCACGAGGTGATTGCTTTTCGATTTTGACATCGGCGAGGTAGCCAGTGCGTACCAATTCTTTGGCCATGGTTAGTTTGAGTTTGCTGCTCGGTACACGGATTTCGTTTTTACCGACAGCGATAGCGTTCCTGATACGGGTCAGGAGATCTGCGATTGGGTCTGTAGATTGTAAACTCATATTCTTCTCCTTTCCTTTACCAACTACTCTTTGTTACACCAGGGATTTCACCCTTGCTTGCATGTTCGCGAAAACTAATGCGGCTCAGGCCAAAACGACGCATGTAGGCATGTGGTCGGCCAGTCTCTACGCAACGGTTTTTGTGCCTGGTTGGCGATGAGTTACGAGGTAATTTCTGGAGACCGTCCTGGTCGCCAGCTGCCTTTAGCTCAGCGCGCTTTGTGGCATGTTTTGCAATCATAGCTTGTCGCTTTTTATCGCGAGCTAGTGCTGATTTCTTGGCCATATTATTTTACCTCCTTCTCAAACGGAATTCCGAACTTCTCTAATAACTTGCGTGATGCGGCTGGATTATCACCACTAATAGCAAATGTTACCTGTAAACCGTGCAATGTGGCTGTTTCTTCGAATGTTAGTTCTGGGAAAATTGATTGTTCGGTCAATCCTAGGTTGTAATTGCCTTGGCGATCAAACGCCTTGGCACCGACACCGTGGAAGTCACGGATTCTCGGCATAGCAACGCTCACTAAACGATCGAGAAATTCGTACATGCGATCACCACGCAATGTCACACTCTGGCCAACTGCTGCACCCATACCTTTACGGATTTTAAAGCTTGCAATTGATTTCTTTGCGATGCGCGATACTGGTTTCTGTCCAGTTATTCGAGTCAGCGTATTTGCAACGACTTCCTGGAAATGCTTGTTGTCTTTGTTACGACCAACGCCGCTCGCAACAACAATTTTCGTAAGCCTGGGAACCTGATGGATATTCGATAGTTCCAACTCTTTCTTTAGCTCAGTAGCAAGTTGGTCGCTATAGAGCTTTTTGAGACGCGGCGTGTATGATGCCGCTACTTTTTCAGCCATTATTTAACCTCCTTGCTATTGACTTTGGCGATGCGAGTCTTCGCACCGTTTTTTACCTGGTAGCTGACTTTGCTAACTTTTTCTGCACCAGCAGTTTTTTCGACTACTAGGACGATATTGCTAGCATCAACTGGTAGTTGAATGTCTCGTTTGGTGCCTTGAGCGCTCAAGCGATTAGCTGCTACGTGGCGAGTGCGAGTATTAACGCCCTCTAGGTATACTTTTTCACCCTCGACTTTGGTGACTTTGGCAATTTTACCTTTGTTGCCGCCAGCGATAACTTTGACGAGATCGTCTTTTTTGATGCGTTTCATTATAGTACCTCCGGTGCTAAGCTAACGATCTTGGCATAGCCGAGATCACGCAACTCACGTGGGATTGGTCCGAAGACGCGGGTTGCCTTTGGTGTTTTGTCGTCGTTGATGATAACGGCGGCATTTTCATCAAATTTAATCGTGCTACCGTCAGCGCGGCGAATTTGGTTACGCGTACGAATAACGACAGCTTTTACAACGGTCTTCTTTTTGATAGTACCGGTTGGGCTAGCTACTTTCACGCTAGCGACAATAACGTCACCAACACCAGCATAGCGTCGCTTTGTAGCACCGAGTACACGGATACAAAGGATTTCCTTTGCGCCACTGTTATCGGCAACTTTTAATCGAGTTTCTACTTGGATCATTGTTCGACCTCCTCGGCTGCCTCTTTCTTTGCAGCTTTTTCAGCTAGCTTGGCCTCAGTTTCTTCTTCGACGGCAGTCTTTTTGATCTCAAATTTCTCGCGACCACGTTCAACGATCTTTGCTAGTATCCATGTCTTTGTTCGAGACAATGGTCGGCTCTCTTCGATCAAAACGGTATCACCGAGATGAGCTTCGTTCTTTTCGTCATGAACATGAAACTTGCGGCTAACAGTAAATTTCTTGCCATACAGCGGATGGGTCTCGCGGGTTGTACGCGTCACGACGATCGTCTTGTCACCAGCTACGCTCGAGACAACGCCAGTAATTGTACGCTTACTCATTATTTTTCCTCCTTGCTGTTGGTTACTTCGGTAAGTACGGTATGAATGCGGGCAATCAGCTTCTTTGATTTTCTGATTACGTGAGCTGAAGGTAATTCATTGGCATGTAGCATTTTTTGCGCCTCTACGAGGTCAGCCTTGGCGGTAGCGAGAGCATGATGTAATTCAGCTTCGCCGAGAGCTCGCAGATCCTTTGCGGCATGCGCTACTGATGTGGCGACAGCTTTGGCATCTTTTTTGATGTCTTTGGTCGAGACTTTCTTTGCCCTGGTTGATTTCACCACTTCAGCTTCCTTGGCAGTTGTTTTCTTTGTTGTAGCCATGATTATGCCTCCTCCCGTTTCACAAATCGAGTACGGACAGGTAGTTTGTGACTCGCTAGGCGCATAGCTTCGCGGGCTACATCTTCGGCAACACCGTTCATCTCAAACATGATAGTACCGGCTTTGACTTTGGCTGCCCAATATTCAGGGGAACCTTTACCGCTACCCATTTTGACATCAAGTGGCTTTTTGGTTACTGGAGTATGTGGGAAAATGCGAATCCAGATTTTACCACCACGTTTGGTATGACCACTGATAGCACGACGAGCAGACTCGATTTGACGACTCGTAATGCGCTCGTTATCTAAACTCTGCAAGCCGTAGTCACCGAAAGCGACATAGTTGCAGCGTGTAGCTTTGCCAGGATTGCGACCTTTGAAAGCTTTACGGAATTTCGTTTTCTTTGGTAACAACATACTAGCGCCTCTCTCCCTTGTTTATCCAGACTTTGATACCGATAATACCAGCTGGTGTTTTAGCAACAGCCTGATGATAATCAATGTTAGCGCGAATAGTGTGTAGTGGCACTGAACCTTCGATCAATTTCTCGCGGCGGCTCATTTCAGCACCGTTCAAGCGACCAGCAACCTCGATACGAATACCTTTGGCGCCAGCAGCCATGACGTTTTGAATCGTCATTTTCATAGCGCGGCGAAAGTTGATGCGGCGTTCGAGCTGACGAGCGATGTTCTCGGCTACGATCTTTGATGCTAGATCTGGCTTTCTAACCTCTTCGATATTTAATCGAACTGGGCTACCGACGATTTTCTCGAGTTCAGCGCGGAGTTCCTGGACACCAGAACCTTGGCGACCGATCACGACACCAGCTTTGCTAGTGTGAACCGTCACGGTAGTTTGATTGGCGTTACGCTCGATCTCGATGTGATTGATCACGGCGCGAGTCTCGAATCGCTTTTCGATAGCTTTGCGAATCTGAATATCAATTGCGAGCCATTCAGCGAAATCACGTTTACTGGTAGCAAACCATTTGCTGGCCCAGTTCTTGTGAACCTGAAGACGCATGCTGATAGGATTAACTTTTTGACCCATTATTTCGTCTCCTTCTTGTCTTTAGCTTCGACTTTGGCTGGTTTTTTAGCGGGTTTGACTTCGCCGGTTACCTGCACATAGACGTTCGCAGTACGTTTCTGAAAAGGATGGGCTCGGCCACGTGAGACAGGGCGGAATCGCTTGAGACGTGGGCCAGATGTGACTGATAGCATCGTAATACGGAGCCCATCAGCCTTGAGACCATGATTGTTCACTGCGTTTGCACGAGCGCTGGCAATCAATTTAGCCACTGGCTTGGCGGCACGTTTTGGTGTATGCTGCAAAATAACGAGAGCATCCTCGACGGTGCGACCGCGAACGAGAGCAGCAACGAGTGCTACTTTGCGAGGCGTCAAGCTCAGCTCGCGCAAGGTTGCTTTGACAGTATTTTCATTCATTACTTTTTACCTCCATGCTTGCGGAATTTGCGTGTTGGAGCGAATTCACCAAGCTTGTGACCGACCATGTTTTCACTCACATAGACTGGAACATGGACGCGACCATTGTGAACAGCGATAGTGCGACCAACCATGTCTGGTGTAATCGTACTGGCGCGTGCCCAGGTCTTGATAACGGTACGATCGTCAGAGCCGAGAGCTGCTACTTTTTTCGCAAGCTTGGCGTCAACGAACGGACCTTTCTTTAGACTTCTACTCATATCCTACCTCTTCCTCTTTGCGTCGTGACGACTTCTTACGATCATTTTGTTAGTAGACTTGCGTCGGCGAGTGCGGTAGCCAAGAGTTAATTGACCCCATGGAGTACGTGGTGGTTTACCAGTACCATGTGCACCACCGTCACCACCACCGTGTGGGTGATCGACAGCGTTCATTGCTACACCGCGGACACGTGGGCGAATACCCATGTGACGCTTGCGACCAGCGGCACCGATTTTGATGTTCTGGTGCTGCTCGTTACCGACACTACCGATAGTAGCCATGCATTCCAATCGGAAGCGACGGACTTCACCCGATGGCATACGAACCATTGCGTAGTTGCCTTCTTTTGCGGTTAGCTGGGCACGGGCACCAGCTGAGCGAACAGCTTGAGCGCCTTTACCGATAGTAATCTCAATATTGTGAATCGTTGCACCAGTTGGAATATCGCGAAGGGCGAGACGATTACCGGTTTCGATTGGTGTTGCCGTAGAGTTAGTCTGGTCTGAGACCTGGATCTTTTGACCTTGACGAACGCCACTCGGAGCAACAATGTAATGGAGATCACCAGCTTCGTCACGGATACGAGCGATACGAGCCGTGCGACCTGGATCGTATTCAATGTGTTCAACGGTTGCCACAGTTCCTGGAGCTAGGTTAAAGTTCACATTGCGATCAAAGCGTTTGGCACCGCCACCGCGGTGACGGCTGGTAATACGACCCTGGTTGTTACGACCGCTGTTTTGTTTGCGGATACGAACCAGAGATTTGACTGGTTTCTTGGTAGTAACCGTTGCAAAATCTTGTGAAGTCATGCCGCGCCTCGATGGAGTCGTCGGTTTCAATTTCTGAATAGCCATTATGCCTCCTCACTTTCTGCAGCCTCTTTGAAGATCTCAATCGAGCCTTCTTTGACTGTTACGTAGGCTTTCTTGGTGTCTTTGCGGGATGCGGTCGTTGGACGAGCGCGCTTGCCGCGGTTGACTGCCTTGACTTTGCCTTTAGCAACGAGCAAGCGAACATCACCGACTTTGACGTCAGGATATTCAGCCTCGACAGCTACGGTAACTTGAGCTTTGTTGGCATCCATCGGTACGTCAAAGACGTAGACGTTGCTCGCTGACAATTTATAGCTTTTTTCTGAAATTCGTGGAGTGATTAACATTATTTGTCTCCTTTCAGCCATGCAGTGGTAGCCTCGAGAGACTTGCCATTAAATACAATCTGATCAGCGTTCAAGATATGAAAGACTGTCAAGTAGGTTGGTCGGACTACTAATACGTTAGACAAATTATTAGTAGCTCTGAGCACCTCAGAAGTCTTGTCCTCGACGACGAGGAGTACTTTGCGATCAGTAGCGATTTTGGCGCTCGTGAGAGATTTCACTGCGTCGCGAGTCTTGCCAGTGAATTTGAGATCAGCGACTGAGACTTTTTTCGCTTCGTTTGCCAGAGTCAATGCCTGACGCAACGCTACGCGCTTGCTATTCTTTGCAATTTTCTTGGTGTAGTTTTCGTTACCGAGAGGTCCAAAGACAACACCACCGCCACGCCAGATTGGGTTACGAGATGAGCCGAAACGAGCTCGACCCGTACCTTTTTGACGCCATGGTTTTTTACCACCGCCACGAACATCACCACGCTTGAGTGTTTTAGCACCAACTTGGCGACCCTCAGCGAGGTAGCTTTCGTAGGCCAGTTTTAGCAACTCGTGATTGGTAACATCGACACCAAACACTGTTTTATCAAATTTAGGAGTCGTTGTATCAGCCATTATTCTTGCCCTCCTATGATTACGATACCTTTTTTCGGTCCAGGCACAGCACCTTTAACGCCGATCAGGTTCTTTTCAACGTCGATATAGGCTACCGTCAAGTTCTTAACAGTCGTTGCCTCACCGCCCATTTGACCGGCCATGCGTTTGCCCTTAAAAATTTTCTGTGGGTACATAGAGCCGATAGAACCGACTTTACGAGTGTTACCCTTGCCACCATGAGTTGCACGGTGACGTTTAAAGTTATGGCGCTTGATCGTGCCAGCCCAGCCTTTACCTTTGCTAGTGCCGCTGACATCGACGCTATCGCCGACGGTAAATACCTCTGCGGTGAGCGCGTCGCCGACTTTAAGCTCTGGTAGAGCCTCAACCCGCACTTCGCGGATGACTTTTGGTGTTACTTGGGCTGCCTTTACGTGGCCAGCCACGGCATTGCTCAGGTTCTTACCCTGTCCGTACCCAATTTGCACTGCATTGTAGCCGTCAGTTTCCTGCGACTTGACCTGAGTAACAGTACACGGGCCGGCTTGGATCACGGTAATAGGAAGCATTACCCCGTCTTCGCCAAGGATCTGGGTCATACCAAGTTTGGTACCGATGAGAGTCTTCATTGACTATCCCTTTTCCACTTAAAACGCCTGAGAATTTGCAGTTTCCTATCTGTAAAAATAGGACTTGCAGACGTTCTCAGGAACGTTGGTCTAACATTAACCCTGTTATTGTAGCAAATTTTGCAACCAAATGCAAGCCCCGCTACGGTTCAATTCAAGTAGCCTTGGGCCACAGGCCGTGACTTGGCGTTTTTCCGCCCTGTCTGGTGATCTCGGCGCAGCTGACACAGGCTCGCAATGTTGCCGCCGCCATAGTTCCATTTTGCTCGACCGAGTCTCGTAACGCCTCGCGAGCACACATGTCCCAGCCCGGTTTAGGGGTTGGTCGTCCATCAATGCAACCATCGCAATAGTCTATTGCCCTCTGGTTGACTGCGACGATCCCTAAAACTGTTCGCCGACTCTCTGGCGATGCGTTGCTCACCATCTCGGTACCTATCGAAGATCGATCATCGTTAGGAAATAGTATTTCTGTATCATCATAGGTCATCATCTCAGGTGCAAGCTTTGTCACAGTAGGTGGTCTCCTTTTTTCCTAAAAAAATAGCCCTGTCGCCAGAGCTATGGTTTACGTACTTTTACCGGTGATTTCGTCATCAGATGATATTTTATACCAATCTGGCGATAAAATCAAGCCTATTTTTCTAATAGATGGAAACCGCCATACCACCGTACGGATTAGTCCTCAGATTGGCCTGGAGCTGACTGGCTGTCCAATAGAATGCCCCCCTCAAAGGATCATTAATCCAAAAGCCAATAGGCTGGCCTGGTTCACCCTTCACTCCAGTAACGACTCGAGCATGACCGTTCGTTGCCGAAGTCACTGTGCGTCCATTAGGAGCAGTCCAGCTATAATAGGATGACTTTTTACTCGTACCAGTACCGCTGATTATGACCGGATGACCGTTATGAATTTCCTCGGCTATCCAGTTAACGTGAACGCTATTACCAATCCTCTCAGTAGTACTTTTGCCAAACGACCTGGCAACTCGAGCAACGAGCGGCATCTCAACGCCAGAAGCGTTGTACATAGTAGTACCGTCTATATAGCCGACAAACATCTCCCTGGGATCGTCCCATGTATTATTCTCTCTATCCATCTCTCTGGGGTTGTACCCCATACGTTCCAAAATTGTCATCTCATCGGTGGTAATGCCGTAATATGCCAGTCCCATTCGGAGTGAAGCTAGCCCGCACGTCGATGCGTGCTCTTGGCGCATCATAGGTACGCCGAGTTGCTTGATACGAATCTCGGTCGAGAAACTAACGCTAAACGACTGGGTGCTCGGCAATCCGAAACCACTGTTGATAACACCAGCGTTTATCTTTGCAGTCACTGTTCGTTGAAACCCCAGATCTTTGACCAAGGCAGTCATTGTATCGCCATTCCAGCTAAAGCCCGTCACTGTCCCGCTACTGATAGAAAAACGTTCTTCGGCCGATTTCTTGTCGACAGGCTGATCAAAGGTAAACTTGATACTCTGCTGCGACTGGGATAGCTCTTTGCCACTAGGCGAGCTGCTCGCAACGGCTACTGCGCCGACAGTCTTGAAAGTGCCATCGATAGTATTAGTCAAGATTCCACCACTCGTCGACCTCAATCCTGATTGTAGGTGATATGCGTACGTCTTGCCGGGTTCTACTTTTGACGGAGTAAAGACATACACTGTATTACTCTCCCAAGAACCGCTGCCCTCTATATCAAATACTATCTTGTCTCGACTCTGATCGGCTATAGGTTGATTAAATTCTATGATAGCCTTGTCTTTTTCGCCAAAATGATCAGTTTTGGCCATGGATTTTACCGTTGGTTCATCTGCTACCTTGAGGTTTCTCACGAGTAGCGATTCTCCGTTCTTTTCGTCATAGATCTCTACCTTGATAGTCTGGCCCTGTGGTAGTAGCTGATTATCCTTGACCTGCCACGCATAGCTACTCTCATCATGTCTCACTATTTTCATTTCAACACTCGGATCAGTCCTCAGTATTAATGTGCGCAAACCATTATTAGGCGACTCCAACGTAACAGCAAACAAGTAATCAGCCGCGACAGTAGCGCCATCTTTTAGTGCTGCTACGCCTTTATTAGCTAGCCTAGGAGCTTTCTCTGTCTTAAAACTCGTTGATGGCATCGCTGTATCACCAACGAGATAGCGCGAGACTTCGCCAAAATCTACCGTGTATTCTGTATTAACCTCGAAAGGAGCGCTATGTTCAAACACTAACGTGTCAGTCCCCAGTAAACCGCCTTTATGATGAATCCATTCACCGCCCTTTACTGCAGGTTTTATAGAAATGCTGTCCACATCAATGTTTTTTAGTGACTGATTGAGATCGATAACAAATGGCTTGCTAACAGATATATTTGCCTCGGCATGCTGCAATGTAATAGTAGAAGCAGTCCTAAAGAATAAAAAGGACAATAATGCCACCGCTATTACTATTCCGAGTCCAGTAACAGAATAGTTCAGTATTCGTTTATGTTTCCGTATAATATCCAACACCTTCACCCCACTCTCCTCTGTTTGTATAATATATTAATGTATAAGTATACCTCTATTATAGCAAAGAAGTCAGAAAAACACAAGCTTTATGTCTCTCTAGTATACGGCGACAGCTTGTTTGATACCCTTGCTAATATCAGTCTTGAGAGCAGCTGTCGTCCAGTATTTCTCGGTGCCTGTTGCCGGGTCGTTTAGATAAAAGCCTGCTGGATTATTTGGATCACCTTTGAAGCCAATGACTAACCTTGTGTGAGTGCGAAGTGGTGCGTTCACCGTTTCACCAGCCTCAGTATACCAGACAGTATCACTGATTTTTACTGAAACACCCCACAGTATCACCGGATTGCCTGCGTAGAGCTGGCGAACGATCCAATCAGTCTGAACATCATTCTTCACCTCAGCTGCGCGACCATTTTTCTCAGAAGCAGCTGCAGTCGGCTCAGCGAACACTCCGTAGCCCGTTAATTTCTGCTGATCACCATCTCTGTCACCAACATATTGTTTATGCGGATCTGTCCAAATAGTTTTTCCGTTAATGGTTTTCGCCACTACACCGTCATACCCCATCTGCTCCAGAATTGCCATGTCTGTCGTTTTAATGCCGCGATATTCTAACGCCATGCGCAATGCCGAAGCTTCACAACTCTGACCGTAGGTTTGTTTGTGCAAAGGAACGTTCAATTTGACCACAGTACTAGAGGAAAAATTCGTTTGCTCTAGGCTAGAGCCTATCGATGCGGTTCGCTCCTCTGCTTTGGATAACGCAGTAGGTTTGCTCGGGAGTGATTCTATAACCTCGGGTTTACTAGCGCTAGAGCTGATGGTACTATCAGATGATGAGGTAGTTTTATCTCCATGCTGTAATAATCTCGAAGCGACCATAGCACAAATGACGGCAATGCCAGCAACGGCTAGCAGTACGAGAATCCAGCCGCGCCAAACTTTGGCATTGGCATGTTGTTTCTTTTGTCGGTGTATGACAAAGCCGTCCGTTTTAGCTGTAGGTTGCTGGTGCTGTCGTATCTCTTTTGCAGCAGGTTTAGCCGAGGTAGCGTGTGAATGTTTGACTGGATGCGAGACCGTAGTGCGCTGCTTCTCGATGGTATGTTCAGATGATGCAGCCGCCACGACAGACGTGCGTTTAGATTTATTCCGAGATGATGCATTAGTTTTATGGGTAGTCGATGATTTTGCCATGGCTCCTCCTTTTATATCACAATACCTACTGGTGAAACATAGCTGATAACAGCTGCTAGTACTAGTATACCAATTTCAATAGCTCGACCCGCCCGAAAGCGTTCAAATGTTACTAGAATCAATCCTATCGCTAGCCCAACCGGTACTACTTGGATCGATCCAATTGGAGCGCCTAGCCGAAACCACGTCAAGCCCAGAATCATAAACAAGGCTAATTTAAGCATGAAGTAACTATAGACTCGTTGATTCTTGTAGATCTCACGATTCATATTGCGTGGCGTCAGGCGCTCACGACCAGTGACCTTGCGACCGCCGCCTCTGGTGGTGCGTTTTTTGAACCAAAGTTTTTGTTTCACCATTTCATATAATTATACCATAACCACTCGTGCTCTGGTACAATTGATCATATGATCAGACGACATGGAGGGGTGTCATCCACTAGAAAAACAGGGTATTGGGCGTTATGGCTCATTATTGCTGCAGTGCTCGGCGCATGGGTATATATGGCGAATAGCGCCACCCATCAATTGTCAGGAGTAACAATCTCATTTCATCAACCTTCCTTGTCAACAATAAACTTTACCTGGCCATCACGTGGAGCAGCCGCTATCGGCTCCTTGGACGATGGAATGATCGCTCAATACGGCACAAAAAAACCATTGCCGACCGCCAGTATGGCGAAAACGATAACTGTTCTCGTCGTGCTCGATAAATATCCTCTAAAGCCTCATGAGAATGGGCCAACTCTCACTATGAACGCTACCGACGTAGATCTCTACAATAAAACACTGCTCATAGGTGGATCAAATCTCCCTGTATTCGCAGGTCAGCGACTGACGCTCCGAACAGTTATTAATGGAATTATGCTCGAGAGTGCCAACAATCTAGCGGATAGCCTAGCAATCTGGGCATTTGGCTCGATAGATAATTACCGAAAAGCTGCCGTCGGTTGGCTGGCGAGTCATGGCCTGTCCGAGACAATTATAGGGCCCGATGCTAGCGGACTGAATCCAGCTACTACGAGCTCGACCAGTGATCTAGTAAAGATTGCTCAGTTGGTCGTCAAAAATGAAGCACTCAGTCAAATCGTAGCTCAATCCAAAGCTGCCTTTACTGCATCGAAAACGATTACGAACACTAATATATTGCTCGGCAATGGATTTAGAGGTATCAAAACTGGTCATACGTCAGAAGCTGGCTACTGTCTGATGTTTGCTTTTGATTATGTAGAGGGATCTCAGACTAAAACTGTTATCGGCGTTGTACTAGGACAGACTAGCAGCACCTCAAGATTCGAGACCGCCAAGGCGCTCGCGCAGTCAGCTAGCGGCAATCTAGACTATACCACCATCGCGGAGAAAGGCAGCGTCGTAGCCTATTACGACGTGCCATGGAGCAATAAAGTAAATATTGTCGCAGCAAAAGATATAAAGATCCTGCGCTGGAAAGATAAAACTATGCAGCCCAAGCTGCATATAGATCAGATTGTAGCTCCAAAGAAAGCTGGTGACAAAGTGGGCACCCTGAGCATTGACAACCAGTCGATCGATATAGTACTAGCGTCAGACATCTCTGCACCTCATTTCGTTTGGCGATTAGGTCACCCATTTGCCACCGCACAGTAGACGAACACCATCCTTTGCATTAGAATATTATTTATGAATATACACCATCGACGCTCATATTCTCAACGGAGCATAGTCATCGGATTGATAGTTCTCGCCATAGTAGGGATAGGGTTGTTCCTTTATAGCAGATTATCTTCTACAACCGATACGGCAACACTAAAAACTACCGACAAACCCACAGAAGTCTCCGAAGACACAAAACCAAAAACGATTCAGGTTCATTTGCCGGGGGCAGATCCAATTGACGCTATTATCGAAGATTACAACGACCCTAGCAGCCTATGGGTTGTAGCCAGCAAAGACCATCCTCTCTCCCGTCAAGATTATAGGCCAGACGATCTCGTTTTCCTCAAAGACGATAGTCGCACCGACAAGAGTCAGGACGAGCGCTCGCTTCGTGAAATTGCCGTCTCAGATTATCACGCCATGATGGATGAGGCAAAGAAATTAGGCTACGACCTAATGATCGGGAGTGGTTTTCGGTCCTATAATCTACAGAAGTTGTACTATACCAACTATGTCGCGAAATCCGGCGAGGCTGCTGCCAATAAATATAGTGCGAAACCTGGCTCTAGCGAACATCAAACAGGCCTCGCAGCTGATGTGGCACCGCGATCAATGGAGTGCTATATCAGCGTTTGTTTCGGTGATATGGCCGCCGGTAAATGGATTGCGGAAAATTCCTACAAATACGGCTTTATCGTGCGCTATCCAGCCGACAAGACCGAGATAACCAAATATCAATACGAACCCTGGCATTTACGCTACGTCGGGATACCATTAGCGACAGCACTCCATCAAAGCAACCTCACTCTCGACGAAGCCTACCCTTATTTGCAAACCGCCCGCGACGAGCTCATTAAAAGTGGTAAAATTACGGTTCAACCGTAACACCAGCCGTAGCAGCATCGAGTGTATTCTCGAGATATAATCGGCGCTCAGCAGCTGATCGATTGCCGCCAAACATAGCCTTGATTTCCTCGTCGGCATCTTTCAATGGTTGTAGTTTCAGCTGATGTCGTGCCTGCAGCCTATTTGCCGCTCTATCGGCAGCCGACCACTCATACGACATAAACGTTGGTGCAAATGCTAATTTTTTGACCATTACTTTTCCGTCAATAATATGAATTTCACTCTTAGCAACGCCGCTCGTTAGCCCATCGATACCGAGCTGACTACTCAGCATATTACCGATTGAATACCACACTGGCACATCACGACCATCGATGCTTTTTAGCCAAGCGACTGGTTGTTCGACATGCGGACCAGTGCCAATAATAATAGTTGCACCGCTATCTGCTAGGAGCTGCGCTGTCTTTTGCTGGTCAGTGTTTACTGCATTCGAATCCTCAGTTCCCCAGTGAACCGATACGAGCACTATTTCTGCATTAGCTTTCGCCTCGCTCATCAGTCTCTGCACCAACGCTGTGTCATGATAGAGGTTAACACCATAACTGTTCGATAGTTTAGCGTTACTAAAGTCAGCGAACGCAACAAAGGCTACTTTGACGCCTTTTATAGTAAAATAGGCGACCCTGTTCTGATCATCGATCGAGGCGTTCATACCATGATAGGCTAGTAATTTCTGTCTCTTCCAAACAGCAAGTGACTCGTTAATGCCAGCCTGCCCTCTATCATTTTGGTGATTTGACGCAAGATTGATGACGTTACAGCCAGCTCCCTCGACCAAATCGCGTGCAAATGCACTCGGCGCGTTAAACGCCGGATAACCGGAGACACCATAGATGTCTCCCGCAACTGATGTTTCGGGATTACAAAATACAATATCTGATCCACTATATAATGGCTTGATCGCAGTAAAGTACGGTTTGTAATCGTAGCCATCAGCTGTTTTCGCCTGAGTATTGACCGAGTCATGCGCCAACATGTCACCCATCATAGCAAGTTTTATAACCGCCTCTTTGGCCGTATCGGCTGGTTTAGGACTGGTAGAACTCGAGGATGGAGTATTAGTCTCCTCTGAAACCGATAGCTTTTTTATCGTATAAAAAGCTCCGACTGCTGCTGCAATCGCTACTGCCGCAGCAATAATCACCCATTTCAGTGCTCTCGATTTTTTACCAACATAAAATGCCTGCTTCATCCTAGTAGCAGTATATCATGCTAGAGGTAAAACAGGCAATTATGTCGATTACATGCGAATTTCAGCGTCAACGCCAGCTGGCAAGGACAGGTTTTGTAGGCTGTCGATAGTCTTTGGCTTGGCATCAACGATGTCAATCAGGCGTTTGTGGACGCGCATTTCAAATGCTTCACCGCCTTTTTTGTAGACGTGTGGGCTTTTAACCACGGTGTACACTGAACGCTTGACTGGCAAAGGCACTGGACCTACAACGGTAGCACCGGTACGGATGGCTGTGTCAACAATCTGCTTGGCAGCAGCGTCGATGATCTTGTGATCATAGGCTTTTAGTTTAATTCTGATTTTTGGTACGGCTGCATCTGCCATATAGCTCCTTCTCCCTGGGATTCAGGGGTGCCGCAATCTCTCACGAGTTACCGGCACAATTAGATTTAACATATAATATTGTAGATCAATATCGACTTTTTTGCAAGAGTTATCTGGGTTGTTCTCGACATCTACCTTGCTGGAATAACCCATGGTGTGGATTGAACGTCAGTGCGAGAGCACAGCCTGTTTTACCGCATGCTCGTCGTACAACCACATTATCACCTGGCCGGAGGTCATTTCCTTTTACTAGTTCGGGTGCTGTTAGACCTTGTAAATCCGTCGTATTGTATCGCTCGGTGTATTCCCCAACTACACATCGCCCTTCGCCGTCACCATCATCATCATTATCACCATTACCGCGCATCGATCCAGATCCGTCAGTATTGAGACCGGGCAATTGGTCATTCGAATATTCGGCGTAATCACTGTCCGAAAAAGCACCTTGTCGTTCCATAGTTCCTATTGACATGCGAGATATTGTACCTGAATCGACCTCAATTAACAAGCCTATCGACAGAGGCATTCTATAAAAAAGAGCTTGCTATAACAGCAAGCTCTTTTTTGACAGTAGTTGGACTCTCTGGATTATTTTACAATCTTGGTCACAACACCAGCACCAACGGTGCGGCCACCTTCGCGGATAGCGAGGTTGAGACCTTGCTCCATAGCGATTGGGGCTTGTAGTTTTACCTTGAAGGTAACAGTGTCACCAGGCATAACCATTTCTTTGTCAGCTGGCAATTCAACCTCACCAGTTACGTCCGTGGTACGGAAATAGAACTGTGGTTTGTAACCCTTGCTGAATGGAGTATGGCGGCCACCTTCTTCTTTGCTAAGGATATAAACCTCGGCTTCGAATTCGGTGTGCGGAGTGATTGAACCTGGCTTTGCGATAACCTGACCGCGCTCAATGTCAGTGCGCTCAATACCGCGGAGCAATAGACCAGCGTTGTCGCCAGCTTGTCCCTGATCGAGTTGCTTTTTGAAAGCTTCGATACCAGTAACGACTGATTTCTGCGTAGCCTTGATACCAACAATTTCAACTTCGTCGTTAATCTTGACGATACCCTGCTCAATACGACCGGTAGCAACGGTGCCACGACCTTTGATCGAGAAGACGTCTTCGATTGGCATTAGGAAGTCTTTGTCTAGTGCGCGAACTGGCTCTGGGAAATACTCGTCCATAGCGTTGACGAGTTCCATAACGGCATCTTCGTTAGCCCCGTCGCCTTCGAGAGCTTTGAGAGCTGAACCCTTGACGATTGGAGCATCTTTGTCGAAGCCGTTCTTGGCTAGCAAGTCGCGGATGTCTTCTTCGACGAGTTCGACGAGGTCGGCATCGGCTTGGTCCATTTTGTTTAGGAAGACCAAGATCTTTGGAACGCCCACTTGTTTTGCTAGTAGTACGTGCTCGCGAGTCTGAGGCATTGGGCCGTCAGCAGCAGACACAACCAAGATTGCACCGTCTACCTGAGCAGCGCCGGTAATCATGTTCTTGACATAGTCGGCGTGGCCTGGCATGTCGACGTGTGCGTAGTGACGCTTTGGTGACTCGTACTCGTTGTGGCTAGTAGCAATGGTAATACCACGCTGTCTTTCTTCTGGTGCATTGTCAATTTGGTCGTAAGCGACTGGTTTGTTAACATCGCTTGGTAGCTTCTTGGCTAGCACTGCAGTAATAGCAGCTGTCAAAGTTGTTTTACCGTGGTCGACGTGGCCCATGGTGCCAACGTTGACGTGCGGTTTGGTGCGGTCAAATGTTGCCATTTGTTCTCCTTGTTATTAAGTTTATGATTAGCTTCGCGCTTTGGCGACGCGACATTGAACATCGCCGCGGCGGCGCTTGTCTACTATTTTAGCGAAAAGTTTGGGATCTGTAAAGACCCGCTGGGCACCTTTCAGATTATTTAGCGCGCTTGGCAATGATTTCCTGCGCGACGTTTGGTGGAACTTCCTCATACTGAGCGAGCTCCATTGAGCTAGCGGCACGACCTTGGCTCATTGAACGCAGATCTGTCGTGTAGCCAAACATAGCAGCCAGTGGAACAAAGGACGTAATCTGCTTGGCGCCGCCCATGAGATCTTCCATAGCCTCGATGCGACCTCGGCGAGCATTGATATCACCAATAACATCACCCATGAAGTCTTCAGGAGTAACAACGACTAGTTTCATAACCGGCTCGAGTAGTACTGGTTTAGCTTGCTTGATACCTTCACGCGTAGCGAGTGATCCAGCCATCTTGAACGCCATTTCACTGGAGTCGACATCGTGGTACGAACCATCGTAGAGAGTCGCTTTGATATCAACCACTGGATAGCCAGCAATCACACCGCCATCAAGCGTTTCAATGATACCAGCCTTGACTGCTGGGCGATATTCCTGAGGAACGACACCACCCTTAATGGCATCAAAGAACTCGAAACCTTTTCCGGCATCATTTGGTTCGAGGCGTAGCCAGACATCACCATACTGACCACGACCACCGGACTGTTTGATGTACTTGCCTTGGATTTCCTTGGTGCCACGAATCGTTTCGCGGAAAGCCACCTGTGGTTCACCAATGTTAGCTTCGACGTTAAATTCGCGTTTCATACGATCAACAATGATATCGAGGTGGAGCTCACCCATGCCACTAATGATAGTCTGACCGGTTTCCTCGTCGGTATGGACGCGGAATGTTGGATCTTCTTCGGCAAGACGCTGCAAGGCGATTGCCATTTTTTCCTGATCGGCTTTGGTTTTTGGCTCAATAGCAATAGAAACTGGCGGATCCACGAACTCGATACCTTCGAGCTGAATTGGATGAGCCGGATCGCAAAGCGTCGTACCTGTCGTCGTATTTTTCAAACCAACGACAGCCGCGATATCGCCAGCTTCGACTTCACCGATGTCCTCGCGTTTGTCAGCGAACATGCGGACGATGCGGCCAATGCGCTCTTTTTCACCAGTCGTGGTATTCAAGATATACGAGCCGGCGGTCAATTTACCACTGTAGACGCGGACGAAAATGAGTTTACCGACAAATGGGTCTGCAGCAATCTTGAATGCTAGGGCGCTGAGTGGTTCGCTAGCGTCAGGTTTGCGCTCGATTTCGTCACCAGTTTTTGGATTCTGGCCCCAAACAGCATCAACATCGGTTGGAGCAGGCATGTAATCTGCTACAAGGTCGAGAAGCTTCTCGACGATAACACCGCGGCCGTCACCACCAGTAACGAGGTAGAATTCGCCCGATAGCACAGCTTTACGCAAGGCAGATTTCAGCTCGTCTTCGCTGATTGATTCTTCACCTTGGTCTAGGTAGCGCTCAAATAATGCATCGTCGTATTCAACCGCCTTCTCGACGAGGAGCGTACGAGCATTTTTAGCCTTTTCAACCATATCGGCTGGAATTTCGCCTTCGATCAATTCATGATCGGCGTAATCTTTGTAGGTATAGCCTTTCATAGTAATCAGATCGACAACACCGCAAATATCTTTTTCGAAACCAATAGGTAGATGAACTGGCAATGCATTTTTGCTCAAGCGATCATGGATACTCTGGAGTGATTTATAAAAGTCACCACCGGTCTGATTGATTTTGTTAACGAAACAAATACGTGGCACACCGTATTTGTTAGCCTGACGCCACACAGTCTCAGACTGAGCCTCGACGCCCATTTTACCGTCAAACACCGTGACAGCGCCGTCAAGTACGCGAAGTGAACGCTCGACCTCTGCCGTAAAGTCAATATGACCTGGTGTGTCAATGATGTTAATTTTATGATCTTTCCAAAAACACGTAACTGCTGCGGAAGTAATGGTAATACCACGCTCTTTTTCCTGAGCCATCCAGTCAGTAGTAGCACCATCGCCGTCACCACGGACTTCGCCGATTTTGTGTGTTAGACCAGTACGATACAGAATACCTTCTGTTGTCGTGGTTTTACCGGCGTCGATATGCGCAATAATACCTATATTACGAAATTTTGCTAGGGGAGTTGTTGCCATGTACTTCCTTCTTCTTTTACATTAATTAGATTAACAGTTAGTGTGCTTTATTTCACGCCACCAAAAAAGAGACGCGCAATGCTCAATAAAAATTTTAACACGGTATCATAGTAAAAGCAACTTGTTTGGCGGACGATCGATCTTGTGCTAAAATGGAGCAGTTAATTTGAAGGAGAGAAAGTGGCTAAAAAGAAGAATCAGCAGAAGTTCACTACCTATTCTAACTTGACCAAAAACAAGGGTAAGAGCCGTCGCACTATCAAGAAAGAAGGTAAGGCTCGCGAACGAGCTGAGTATTTAGCAACCTTGCCAAAAAATCCTTTCATGCGTTTTTTGGCCCATCTACATCCTAAACGAGTAGTCAAATATTGGTTCTCAATGCGTGGCCTCAAGATGCTCGGCAAGATCACTCTCTTTTCTATTCTATTCCTCATTATAGCGGGCGGTGCAATGTTCATGTACTTCCGTAAAGAACTCGATGCTCTAAAACCAGAGGAATTGTCTAAGCGCGTCGCAACAACAGTATCGAAATACTATGATCGTAACGGTACATTATTATGGGAAGATACTGGAACTGGTGAATATCGACTCGTGGTAACTTCGGAAAATATCAGCCAATCTATGAAAGATGCAACGGTAGCTATCGAAGATAAAGACTTCTACAAACACGGCGGCGTGAGTCTCACTGGCATGTTGCGCGCCGTTGTTAATAACGTTACCGGATCAGGTGGCACACAAGGTGGCTCGACACTCACACAGCAGCTCATTAAACAGGTTTATTTCTCTGACGAGGCCAATAATCGCGGTATTAGTGGTATACCTCGCAAGATAAAAGAGGCTATTCTGTCTGTAGAGGCAGAGCGAATCTACAGCAAGGATCAAATTCTCACGATGTATCTCAACGAATCACCGTACGGCGGACGACGCAACGGTGTTGAATCAGCTGCGCAAACCTACTTCGGCCATAGCGCCAAAGAACTAAGTTTGGCAGAAGCTGCGCTACTGGCTTCAATCCCGCAGTCTCCAGGCACTTATAATCCGTATAATACTGATGGAAATGCCAAGTTGCTAGCTCGCCAAAAAGTCGTACTCGACTATATGCGCCAGCAGTTCCCAGATAGATACAGTCAGGAAGCGATTGATGCTGCCAAGGCTGAAATAATACTCGACACCATAAAACCAGCCGAGGATCAGTTAAAGAGCGCCAAAGCACCCCATTTCATCCAGATGGTGAAACAAGACCTCGAAAAGAAACTGGGCGCCAAAGTTGTTGGTCAAGGCGGTTTAACCGTTACGACAACTCTCGATGTTCGCGTACAAGATATCATCGACAAAGAGGTCGACAAGGTATTTGCTAGCTCACTCCCGGCTCAGATGGGCTTTGACAATGCTTCGGTTACGATGATTGACAACGAAACTGGTCAAGTCCTTGGCATGCGCGGTAGTCGAGACTTTAACTATCCAGATTACGGCGCCTATAATGCAGCGACCGCCTTTATCCAACCGGGTTCTACCATAAAACCTCTCGTGTATTCGGCCCTCATCAACAATCAGAATAATAAAAATGGTAGTTTTGGTGCCGGATCGATCATACCGGATACCCCTATTCCTCAGAATATTTATCGAACAGGAGATGGTAAATCTGTCGCCAACGCCGATGGCAAATTCAAGGGAAATATACCTATTAGACAAGGTCTAGCAGAATCACGTAACGTACCCGCCATTAAAGCTATGGCACTAAACGGTATTAATGACACCAAAAAAGTCATCCAAGCCATGGGGGACAAAAGCTATTGTACCGATGGCGCAGATAATTCATCCGGCTTAGCCTCAGCCATCGGTGGCTGTGGTGCAAAACAAGTTGAACACGCCAACGCTTTTGCAACTATTGCCCGTATGGGTGTCTATAAACCAGTTAGTGACATCATCAGCGTCAAAAATTCTCAAGGTCAAATACTCTACGAATGGGAAGACAAGGGTGAGCAAGTAATCGATCCTCAAACGGCCTACATCATTTCCGATATCCTGACTGATGATAACGCTCGTCGTGGCACGATGGGCTGGCGCCCAACTGGATTCTATATCAACGGCATCAAGACCGCCACTAAAACCGGTACCTCCGATATCGGCGGCAAGAAAAAAGACCTTTGGATGATGAGTTATACGCCAAAAGCAACCTTGAGTGTCTGGTACGGTAACCACGTTCCTAAAGCCCTGAAAAACTCTGCTTCTTCACGCCTAGGGCCTCTCGTAGCCGCCGTTACTACTCAGACCTACAATAACGTCTTTAAACCAGACGGTACCTGGAAGCCCGGCATGTGGTTCACTAAACCGTCAGGCCTGCAGACTCTAACCGTTAGCGGCAAGAGTGACCTATTCCCTTCGTGGTACAACAAGAACCAAAAGAAATCCAGTACTGAGAAACTAACGTTTGATAAAGTCAGTAAAAAGTTAGCGACCGACTGTACACCTGCTGGCGCCCGGGAGGAACTGGAAGTCGAAAAGATTACGGATCCTATCACCAAAGAAGTAACCTATACTGCACCTGACGGCTACGACGTTCAAAACAAAGACGATTTCCACAACTGTTCTGATACGCCTCCATTCATATCGACTATATCCGCAACGCATCGATCTGATGGTCGGTATGATATATCTGTTCTCGTACAGTCAGGAACTAATAACGTAAATAGCGTATCTATCTCGGTGAATGGTAATACCTACTCGGCAACCAAGGATTCGAGTGGCAGCTGGTCGATCATCATCGACGCACTGAGCGGCTCGTACTCTATCTCAGCTACCGCTACCGACGCCGGCTATTACACTGGTAGCGGCTCGAAAACGATAACGTTCTCTGGTAATTAATCTAGTAGCTATGGTACATGTGTCCTCATCACAGATCTCGAAACTTCAGGTTACAAGTACACTGACCCTGGGTCTCCTAACTGTTGCTTCGTTTCTCTATCAGCACTCTGGTGGGTTTTTCGACCTCCTGAATATCGGGCGAATTGTACTCATAGTAGCGTTCCTCGTATCGCTGTTTATGAGCTTGCGGGGAATTCCAGAGAATCAAAAAAGTCAGTCGAACTATACCAAAATGCTCATATGTGTATTACCGAGTCTAGCCGTTCTGTTTGCCATCATTAACACTACGCTACCTGAGATTGGCCATATTTTGGTAAAGGGCGGTGAGGTCATTTCATTCCGTCCAGCTATTTACGTCAAGATGCTCCTCGACATCGTCTCGTGTGTTATCTTTATAACGCTACTCGTACGATTTATGAAACGCAAGCAGTGGCTGCTCGTAGGAATAGTTGCGCTACTCGCGCTCGTCACGTTCTGGATGGCTATGGAGGAAATCTCATGGGGACAGCGTATTTTTAAATGGGAAACGACTGGTTATTTCGCGGAGAATAATATGCAGAACGAAACAAATCTACATAATCTCAATACCCAAGTTTTCCAAAATGCATTGTATTTTGGCGGTTTCCTATTATTAGTAGCCTTGCCTTTTTTCCGAGACCATATAGCACGGCTGCTACGCAAGGTAAAAACGTTGCGACCGGTTGCATCATTACTGCCTAGCGCCTGGATACTGCTGGCATTCGCAGCAGGCATGGGATTTATCGATCCTCACATGTCAGAAGCAGGTTGGCGCTGGAGCTCTATCCTATTCCAGACCATAGCGACAAGTGCCATTTTGGCAGTATTTACCTACCGAGCCTATAAACAGCGAGACGCTCGCGCAAAAAACGCTCTGTGGTCATTATTGGCCTTTATAGTAGTACTAACCCTCAGTCTATACTTCCGTGGATTATGGGACCAAGACAGTGGGTCTCCTACCGAATATATCGAGCTATTTATAGCCTTTGGTATCACTACCTGGGCCTTTGAACTAAAGAGTCGTTCCGCTGATAGAGATTGGCTCGCAGCAAATTCCTGAGATAACGATCCTATTCTTGTTTAGAATTCGCCAGTGCAATCATTGAATCTTCGGCTGAAGCGCGCGCTTTGTTATTTTGCTTCTTCGGCTGGTGAGTCTCGGCCTGTTTACTAGAGCGTTGATTCCGATTACCTAATTTCTTTTTAGCAATTTGATCGGAATGAAAAGATCTAGCTGGTTTTGGCGTACTCTTGGCTTTTTGCGCAAACATCATTCGACCGGCTTCGGTTTGGAGCGACCGAACTATCTCAACTCGTAGCTTCTGTCCGATGAGATGTTTGGCGTCTTCAACCACTACCATAGTGCCATCGTCTAAATAACCTACGGCCTGTTCACGGTTGGCACCAGGTTGAATCACCTGTATTTCGACCGCTTCACCCGGTAAATGCTGTACGCGCAACATCTGCGCTAGCTCATTAACGTTAACGACCGTAATGCCGACTACCTTGGCAACTTTGTTCAAATTGTAATCAGTTGTTGCAATTGAAGCATCATAGTTCTTTGCGAGCTCGAGTAGCCGCTCGTCGACACCGCCCGACCCGACTCGGCCGTCATTCACAACAGTAACTGTCACGGTATCCATTCGCTGCAATTCGCGGACATTCTCGAGACCAGCTCGTGCACGTGAACGTTTGTCGTGATCGGCTTTGTCCGCTAGGAGTTGCAGTTCGTTAATAACGCTGCGTGGTACAATCAGCTCCGCAGTAATAACGCCTGTTTTTGCTACGTCAACAATGCGGCCATCCATGATAGCGCTAGTATCGAGAAGTAGCGAGCCACGCGCCACCTTCAGGGTGCGTTGACGCACTTTCATAATTGTTAAAAATGTTGTCTCTGCTAATATGGCAATGGCCATAATAAGTGTAATAATTTCCATAATTCCCTTTCATTTATTGTTATATTTAGATTATTTTTATTTTGTCAGATGCTGATTCAAGGCATCGCGTAGATCCACAGCCGGAACGACGAACTTGTCTTTGGCGGCTGATTTTGGAGCGATGGCGTAGGTAAATCCGAGTTTCTTTGCCTCAGCAATACGTTTATCACTCGACATAGCCGACCTAATCTCTCCGCCCAGGCCCACTTCGCCAAATACGACAGCACCATCACGCAACTTGCGTTCCGCTGCGGCGCTAGCAATTGCCATACAAACTGCTAAATCCGCTGCTCGATCAGCTAGCTTTAACCCACCTACTACGTTCACAAAAATATCTTTATCCGATAGATTTAATTTGGTACGGCGCTCTAACACCGCAATCAATAACGTCAGTCGGTTCGAGTCAAAACCACTCGCCGCCCTCTTAGCATACCCGAAATTAGTTGGATTTACAAGAGCCTGGATCTCGACGAGGAGCGGGCGATTGCCTTCCATCGTCGCGAGCACCACTGACCCATCAGCATCATGACGTTCAGCGAGTAGTGCGGCTGATGGATTTTCGACAATCTCCAAGCCCCCTTCGGTCATATCGAAAATTGCCACCTCAGAAGTCGAGCCGTAACGATTCTTGATAGCTCGTACTAATTTGAAGCCTCCATAGCGATCACCTTCGAAATTTATCACAACATCAACGATATGCTCGAGAACTTTTGGACCAGCTATCGAGCCTTCTTTGGTAACATGGCCAACCAGCAACACTGCCGTATTAGTAGATTTGGCTGCTCGAATAATTATATTTGCACTATTCGTAATCTGACTAACCGTTCCCGGTGCCGACGCAATGTCGTTCATCGCCATAGTTTGCATTGAGTCGACAATAACCAATTGGAATTGACCACCTGCAATCGTTGCCGCAACATCATCTGCATTCGTAGTGCTGACGAGACTCAGGGACTCATTATCTTTTGCACCCAAACGCTCGGCACGAAGTTTAACCTGACCAGCCGACTCTTCGCCGCTAATATAGAGAACGTTATTTTGGCGAGCTATTGCGGCTGCAACCTGCAGTAACAAGGTTGATTTTCCGATACCCGGTTGACCCGCCACCAGAGCTACGCCACCCGGCACTAGTCCGCCACCTAGTACCATATCGAGATCGTTAATACCTGTCGACAAACGACTAGCGACTGTATCGAGTTTAATGGCGGAGATTTTTTCAGCCTTTAAGACAGCGCCCGCCGAGCGAGCTACAGCAGATTTACCCTCTGCTTCGGGTGCTGCTTCTAATAGCGAGTTCCACGCCCCGCAATTGTCACACCGACCAGCCCATTTGGGAAAACTAGCTCCACACTGTTGACACACAAATCTTGATTTGGCTTTTGCCAATTCGTCCCTCCTTGATAAAAACGTATACTCTATTCTAGCACACCCCGGTAGATCGTTCAGGATCCGATAGATTGCGATTGGCTATTGAGATTCTGATTGAGTTCATTGATTTCTATGCCTAGAGCATTCAGATTAGTTGCGCCTTGGTTGTATTCTGTTACCAGCGTGTTGATTTGACGCGCTAGTGCAACGAGAGCACTCTGTCGGGTCATTAGATCTGTCCGTGCTCGACTAAACTCAGCTTGAGATGTAAATCCGCCAGCCGCTGCCGCCCTTTGATTAAACATTTTTATATCAGATTCTAGCTGCACTAACGTTGCATTATACTCGGCCGTTTTGTTATCAATGAGAGTCTTTTTAGATGAGAGCTGGTCTTGTAGCGTTGTGGCTTGTGACTTCAGATCGGTAAATACTCGATGATAGGTAGTATAGGCCGCAACAACCTTGCTGCGATCAGTAAAATATTGCTTGTAGTAGACTTCTAACTCGTCTGGCAACTGGACCGTCTCAGTACCAAATAGAGAATGCAGTTCATTCCATTGTTCGCCCGGTTCGATCTTGTTATATAAAGCCACTAGATCAGTTATATCCTGATCATCGGTTTTAGCCAGCTGAATCTCCAATAGTTTATTTACTCGATCTCGCTCACTCGTAGAAAGTCTTTCGTACGCCGCATGGAGCATTTCATGCGCTGCTGTTACGGCCTTTACACCAGTAATACGGCTATCTGTGACATTGAATAGAAAAATTCTATTATGCACATAGCATCCTAGTACAATTGACTGACTTTCTCGCGTCTGACAATTAGTGTTGAAATCTGCCGCGCTCTGCAGCTCGGGCCGCGAAGCATAGAACAGAAATGTACCATGATCATTCATGCCGGCATCATCAGATAAAGCTACTATTTCTTTGCCAGGTTGAAATTGCCATACCGTAATCTGATCAACGATGAATTGTCGATGAAGCACCATCCACACACCAATTGCGAGAACTATCAATAGAAAAAAGAGGGATAAGAATCGTCTCGTCATTGAATGTTGTTTTCGACTATGCAGCTGGCCCATTTCCATGGGAACCATTGTAGCAGAAATGCTAGAATGGTTAGATGAGCAAGCTAGTTCTCGGTATTGATGAAGTTGGACGTGGATCCTGGGCAGGACCACTAGTAGTTGGCGCCGTGGCATTATATCAAGACTGTCTGATCGATGGCTTGAACGATAGCAAAAAGCTAACACCTAGGCGTCGAGAGCAACTAGCACGCCACATTCAGCAGAGAGCTGCTGCCATTGGTATTGGCTGGGTCGATGCGCACGTCATTGACACTATCGGCCTATCAGCTGCTCTACGCCTAGCATCCGAGCGAGCTTTTTCTCAAATTCCCGAGAGCATCCGCAATGCTATTGACAGCATCATCATTGATGGTAGAGACAAATTTATTGATGATCCCAGAGTGACTACTATGATAAAGGCCGACGGTAAAATTAAGGCTGTTTCTGCTGCCTCAATCATCGCCAAGGTGGCACGTGATCATTATATGACAAACCTCGATATAACATTGTCCGAATATGCCTTTGCATCGCATGTCGGCTACGGCACAGCGAGTCACGCTGCAGCTCTCACGAGTCATGGAGTAATAGACGGCATCCATCGGCAAAGTTTTGCTCCAATCGCTAAAATGAGCGGGACTTATTCGCCAGCCCCGACTGACCGCATCTCAGAAACAGTTGGTCGCCAGGCTGAAGACATTGCTGCCGCCTATCTCGACCAGCAAAACCACGTCATTATTGATCGAAATTGGCGAACGAATATGTGCGAGATTGACATAGTCTCAACTAACCAGAGGACGCTTTGTTTTACTGAGGTAAAATACCGATCCAATTCGGTTCATGGCGATGGTTTAGCTGCTATTACTCCCAAAAAACTACATCAGATGCGACGCGGAGCCGAGATGTATCTTGCTACCCATCCAGAATTTAGAGACTTTGATATCAAATTGTCCGCTATAGCCCTATCGAAAACCCCTCCTGTAGTAGAAACCTACATTGACACTATTTTATAGAAGCAAGTCTCTCTAGAACAGCCTTTCGGTCACGCTCAATCCACACTACTCGAGCCGAAATATCATTGAGACCCAATTCAATAGCTCGTTTCAAGGCTGGTTCCTCGATCTTTGACCCAAAGAAATCCTGATATTTAGCTAGGTCTGCCGCATTATCAAAGATCTGCCCCGCATAGCGTGGAAATAGGTCGTACGATTTATCCCCGCTGAATGTCTGGTCGATCCACGTCCAATGATCAACGAGCCAACCCCATGTTTTATTGCGAGAACGACGATTACGCAACATCCATATATACCAGTAGAACAAATCTTGTGGTTTTACTATATCAGATCGATCCATGAACTCTAGCATCTCATCGATACGATCCTGATCGCGAGTCGAGGTCAGCGCAGCAGCAATATCTTGCTTTAATTCAGCATTCTGCGAGATCTTGTACTGAGCTAGCAAGTAGTCGAAATCTTCTGGCTCGCCGTAACGTACCGCCGCACCCAAAATAAGCGTCCTCTGATCGCCATCTATCGTGTCTAGGCTATGTTTTGCCTCGGAATAAAGACCTACCGCCGTATCAATAGCGCCCTGATCCTCGGCAAATATCATTTCACTCAAAATAGTTGGCCGTAACTTGCGATCATTAATCGGTTCGCCAGCAGCCACCTTCCAGCCTAGGCGTTTATATTGTTTACTCGCTAATACACCACATAGTTTGCGTAGTCGCCTCTCATCATCACTATCGAGCTCCACAAAACGTCCTATCGTCCCTAGCGCCATAGCCATCATGTCCCACACCGCATCATTATCCTCGTTAGAATATGACTCTAGTAGATCCAAAATGGCGGCGGTTGACTCTATGCCGGGTTGCACCAATAACAGCGCCTCATTCAATACTTTAGCGCGATCAGTCGGACTCATGCCTGGCACCTGATCATTGATATATTGACTCAATGTTTCGTCATACACCGTGATAAAGTGAGCATTATTATCGACGTTTAATCGAAAACGTTGCGGATCGTTAACGGCAAAAGTGACTTTGGCCGTATCCATAACCTCTGGCGCCTCGGAGCTGCTCGCAAATAGTGGTATAGGCCAGACCTGATCATTCGTCGTACCATCATTAAAGAATCGCTGTTGTTGTAACGTGATTTGATTTCCGGACAAGCTAGCTTTGATCAGTGGATAGCCAGGTCGTGTTAACCAAGGATTCATTAATGCCGCGACATCTCGTCCTGTCGCTTCGCTGAGACACTCCCACAGATCCTCTGCTACTGTATTAGCATAAGCAAATTTTTGGAAATAATTCTTTAGACCAGATCTGAAATGCTCTTCTCCGATAAACGCTCGTAGCATTTTGAGCAATCGCTCACCTTTGGCATACACGATAGCACTATCAAATAGTGTCGATATTTCATCAGGATGTTGGACGTCTTGACGGACAGGCTGAACCCCATCAAGACTATCACGTCTCAGGGCCGATATGACGTCAGCTGTCTCAAATGTCTGCCACATCTGCCAACTCGGAAATAGCGCATCGGTAGCAATATGTTCCATGAGGCTCGCAAAGCTCTCGTTGAGCCACAAATCATTCCACCATTTCATTGTCGTTAAGTTCCCAAACCACTGATGAGATAATTCATGAGCCACGACAGTTGCTATATATTGCTTGGTCGCCACCCCAGTACTCTTGTCTGCCAGCAATGCTGTTTCGCGATAGGTAATCAACCCCCAGTTTTCCATAGCACCGCTACTAAAATCAGGTAGAGCCACATGGTCAGATTTTGGTAATGGATATTTAATACCAAAATAGTCATCATAAAAATCGATGCATTTGACGGCGGTATTGAGCGCAAAATCCAGACTACCTACAGATTGAGCGGGCGTTGCATACACATTAACCTCCACACCAGATGTGGTTTTAGCTGTTTTGCAGTGCAAATCACCAATCACAAAAGCTAGCAAATAGGTCGACATTTTTGGCGTCATCTGGAATGTCACCCGGCGTTTAGCTGTCGCATCCACATCAAACACTGTGTCGACATCGACTGGCATATTACTGAGAACGTTGTAAGATGGATCGGTAGTAACTTGACATAAAAATTTAGCCTTGGCGGACGGTTCATCAACACAGGGGAACATCTCGCGAGCATGATGACTCTCAAATTGAGTAGCTAGGAGTTCCCTACTCTCCCCCTCAACTTGATAGCGGCAAGGATAGAGGCCATGCATACCGTTATCTGAAATTTTTCCACTAAATTCAATGGCAATACTCGTATCACAATCAACGCCCCAACGTTCACGCAGATCGGCTCGGTATTCGGCCGACAACGCGCTCTGCTGTTTCGGTCGTAGCTCTATTTCATCGTTTTCATGCTTGACCACTGTCGCTGTCTCGCCGTTAACTTTGACGTTTTTAAACGTGAGACCTTTGGCGTGCAACCGTACGGAACTACCGGTCCTATTGCCAGCAATAAATACCTGCCCCGTAAAGTCTCGCTCGCCCGGAACGGCATCGATGCTTACCATGTACCCTTCGGGTCGGAAAAAATTGATGAGTTGGTGTACTGATTTTGTCATATATCCATTGTAGCATTTCATTATGACCATAACCATCTAAAAAGCCACTTGATTAGATTCCCATTTTCATGTATACTGTTATTGTTGCCGGCCGATTCAGGTCGGTGTTTTTAATCAGAAAGGATTATTTTATGGAAGGATTAAACATTAAACAGCTCGCAGCCGCCGTTCATTCAATCAGCGAGGAAAAGAACCTGCCAGAAGAAACTGTCTTATCCGTTGTCGAACAAGCTATCGCAGCAGCATGGCGACGGGATAACGGTGATCGTGACCTAAACGTTACTGCTGTCTTGAATCAGACCAACGGGACTGCCAAGATCACTGTGCATTATGATGTCGTCGAAGAGCCAGAGAATGCCTCTCAGCTATCACTAGAAGAAGCCAAGAAAATTGACAAAAATGCCCTGCTCGAAGGAATCATCGAACAAGAGTTCGAAGCTACCAATTTTGGACGTGTCGCAGCACAGACTGCTAAACAGGTCTTACTCCAAAAGCTACGTGAGGCTGAACGCGAAGTCGTCGCCAAAGATTTTGACGATAAAGTCGGTCAGGTTATCACTGGTACTGTAGCCCGAGTTGAGCCACGTATCGTACGAATCGAAATTGGCCACGGCTCTGGTATTATGCCTGCTAGCGAACAGGTCCCTGGCGAACGCCTCAACACTGGTTCACGTGTCAAAGTCCTCCTAAAGGAAATCGAACGTGATCAGCGAGGCCCACAAATCATCCTCAGTCGTGCTGATGCCAATTTCGTCAAAGTCCTCTTTCAGCAGGAAGTTCCAGAAATTGAAACAGGCGCTGTTGAGATCAAAGCTATCGCTCGCGAAGCTGGTCGTCGCACCAAAATCGCCGTCGCCTCGTCAGTTCCAGGCGTTGACCCAGTCGGTACCTTTGTTGGCGGCAAGGGCGTTCGTGTACAAGCTGTTATGAATGAAATTGGTGATGACGAAAAAATCGATATCGTCACCTACGATACTGATATCAAGAACTTCATCGCTAACGCTCTCAGCCCAGCTGAAATCTCTCGTATTGAAACCGATGACAATGAGAAAAAAGCAACAGTTTTTGTACCCGAGAATCAGCAGTCTATTGCTATCGGTAAACAGGGGCAGAATGTTCGCCTAGCTAGTCAAATTACTGGCTATGAAATCGATATAGCAACTGAATAATTAGTAACATTTGAAAAAATACTTCATAATGATTTGGCACTCTTGCAATGAGAGTGCCAAATTGCTATAATAGGGGTATGGATTTTAGTAAACGCCTGACTGATAACGCTCGTGACGTGCTGGCTCATTCCGAAGTGATCGCCCGCTCGTCTGGCTCAGCCTATATCGGTACTGAGCATTTATTACTAGGTATACTGAGCCAAGAGCAATCAACGGCCGCGCAGCTCCTCAGAACAGCCGGTGTCACCTTTGATCGGGTGAGACAAGCTTTACAGTTAGTGCCGCCACCAGGTGCCGATACGTTACTACTCAGCCCAACGAGAGGCTTCTCGGAGACTGCAAAGCTAACCATGCGTATGTCAGTCGAACTGGCGAGCGAGTTTCACCAAGACTACTGCGGTACAGAACATATTCTATTTAGCTTGCTCAGTCAAAAGAACGCGCGCGCTGCTACAGTGCTAGCCGACCTACGCGTGGACAGTAGCGCCATATTAGCAGACCTCGAAGACATTCTCGATCAGAAAAAGAGTGATTTCGGAGGCGAAGAAGCACACGCTACCAGTAAATCGAGATCAACTCGCGGTTCTTTTCTGTCTAAATTTGCTCGCAATCTCAATAATTTGGCTTCTAGCGATGAGCTAGATCCTGTTATCGGTAGAGACAAAGAGATCGAACGTATGATTACTATTTTGACACGCCGCACGAAAAACAATCCTGTACTGATCGGTGAGGCAGGCGTGGGTAAAACAGCTATCGTCGAAGGTCTCGCTCAGCGAATTAATGACGGATCAGTGCCTGCATCGTTAATAGACAAAAAGCTATGGCAGCTCGATCTCGCTGGCATGGTAGCCGGAACGAAGTATCGAGGCGAATTCGAAGAGCGGCTAAAGCGTCTCCTTGACGAAGTGAAGGCCGACCGCAATGTTATTATCTTTATTGACGAATTACACCTGCTGACAGGCGCCGGATCAGCCGAAGGCTCAATGGATGCTGCTAATATCCTAAAGCCGGCGCTAGCACGGGGAGAGTTCCGACTGATCGGTGCAACAACGCTCGATGAATATCGAAAATACATAGAAAAAGACGCCGCCCTAACGCGCCGCTTTCAGACTATCACGGTCAATCCTCCGAACAATAAAGATACTATTCGTATCCTGACAGGGATAGCGCCAAAATACGAGGAGCACCATCACGTAAAATTACCCGCTGCCGTCATCCATGAGGCCGTTCGCTTGTCGGATCGATATTTACCAGAGCGCCAACAGCCAGATAAAGCAATCGACGTCATAGACGAAGCAGCAGCTCGCGTTAATATTGCCCGCAAGAGTAGCGAAAAACCGGTCGAATTGAAAACATATCAACGAGAAATTGATCGTTTGAACGAACAAATGGAAGAGGCGGTCGCTACAGAAGATTACGAAAGGGCTGCTCTCTACAAGATGCGTATATCACGTCTCCACGAAAAGATTTCCGAAGTCGAAAAGACTGATGCTAGTGATAGCAAAATTACACTAAAAATCAATGATGTAGCAACTGCAGTTAGCGCAATGACCCATATCCCGCTAGAACAATTAGAGCGTTCCGAGACAAAGAAACTGGCTGGTCTCGAGAAACACCTATCCAAACACCTCATTGGTCAGCGTAATGCTATCGCTGCCGTCTCACGAGCAATTCGCCGCTCGCGCGTCGGTATCTCCGCTAGTCAGCGACCAATCGGCTCCTTCATATTCCTAGGTCCAACTGGTGTTGGTAAAACTGAACTGGCTCGCGTTTTAGCACGTGAGGTGTTCGGCTCAGAGAAAAACTTGATAAAAGTCGACATGAGCGAATTCAGTGAACGCCATACCGCCAGTAGACTAGTAGGCGCGCCTGCAGGATATGTCGGCTACGAAGACGGCGGTTATTTAACCGAAAAAATACGACGTCAGCCTTATTCAGTAGTATTGTTTGACGAAATTGAAAAAGCACATCCCCAGGTCTTTAATCTGTTACTACAAATCCTAGAAGACGGCAATCTGACCGATGGCCATGGGCGTACGGTAGATTTCTCTAACACTGTCGTTATACTCACGAGTAATGTCGGCGCCGAGGAAATGACCCGTGAAAACATATTAGGCTTTGATGCTCGCACCAAAGATGAAAAGATTGATCTAGCTAGCATGCATCAGGCCAATCAGTCGGCCGGTGAACGAAAATTACGCGAGCTTATGCGCCCCGAACTCCTAAACCGCTTTGATGCTATCATTACCTTTGATAGCCTATCACGACAAGAAGTCACAGAGATCCTGGACCTGATGATTGAGGACTTTAACCGTCGTCTAGCCAGCAAGGGTGTCGCCGTGACATTGACGCCAAAAGCCAAACGGCAATTAATCTCGACTGGCTATAATCCAAAACTGGGCGCCCGCCCACTCCGACGTGCTGTATCTGAACAGCTGGAGGACTTGGTTGCAGAGAAACTCCTTGCAAAAGTCGCCCGCCGTGGTGATATATTGCAAGTTACCGCCGAAAATGGACGGCTCGTTATCCATAAACTCCATGAGCAACCTGAGCTACGCTAAAAAATAGCGCTCCTCAGCGGGGGCGCTATTTTGTTTTTATCTAAAAAGATTAAGCCTGTTCAGCAGCGTGACGAGCAGCAACCTCAGCAGCTTTAGCCTCTAGTTCGGCTTCGGCAGCAGCTTTTTCGGCAGCTTTAGCTTCGGCAGCAGCTTTGGTTTCTTCTTTTAGTCGCTCTGCTTCGGCTTCGGCCTCTTTGTCATGAACATCATTGATGCTCTTGTCAAAATCTTTACCAACGAGGCGAGCACTCTTGCCTGCGCGATCGCGTAGGTAGGTTAGATAGTTACGTCGGACTTTACCGCGTTTGATAACTTCAACTTTTTCAACTAGAGGAGAATGGAGCAAATATGATTTCTCGACGCCAACACCGCTAGTGATTTTTCGCACTGTGATACGGCTGTTCAACGAATCTTTGCGGTCGGTGCGGATAACAACGCCCTCAAACATCTGAATACGGGTTTTATTACCCTCTTTAATTTTTTGGTAGACACGAACAGTGTCGCCACTACGAACATCGACAACTTTGGCTTTCTTTTGCGCGTCCGAAATCTCTTTAACTAAATCGCTCATTTCACTCCTAAAAATCAGTTAGAATTTTTACTTGGTTACATTGTATCATAGTTTTTAGATTAAGGGAAGAGTTTTAGCGTAGATAGCCTGCTATGATTCAATATACATATACGGATCACTAGGCTGATCAACGGGAGTTATCGTATCGGCTCTGATTACTAGCTGTTTAGTTCCCGACGTAGTGACTATCTCCAGCGTACCGCGGACCGTATACCACTGCCCCTCTGTATGCTTGCCATCTCCGCCAACTACTGGCAACGCGAACGGCTGAGCATCGATCGCACAACATGACATAGCTAATCGTCCCAAATAAAACATATCATCCGGTAATGCGTAGTCAGGCGACCAGCCGATAACAAAACCAGTGAATTCAATTGGCTGATTATGGTAGCACTCCATCGAATGATTATCCATGTCAAACCACCAATGTTCGAACGGTTTAGCAAAATAGTCTCCCGCTGGACACGGAATATTTGACTCAAATATCGGCACGCGAACACCTCGACGACCAACCGTCTCGCTGGATAACGTTTGTGGCGGCAGCATCCACGCTAGTATCAGCACCAAAATTACCAAACAGTTTACGAATACACCTCTACTGTCTTTTTCCGGACCGTGATGATGTGTCGACACTGTTCGATTCCTATTTCTAGCCATTACGGCCCTAGCACCGAGCACTACGAGACCAACAGCAGCCATAGCTAGCGAAAACCACGTATAGCGCGGGTGAATATATAGCGTAATAGCTCCACTCATAAATAGTCGAACTATGTATGCTAAAAATCCGACCAGGATTAACCACGACATAATAGGATGTTTCAGAATCTTACCAAACATAACTAGCTATGACTCCTGTTATAAATGCTAGTAACAATATGCTGCCTACGATAATAGCAATAACTCGTATTCTAAACGTCGACTTCATGAGTGCCACCATTTTGATATCAACCATCGGACCTGCCACTAAAAAGGCCAGAATAGCGCCCGGACCAAATGTACCCGCATAGGCTAATGCAAAAAATGCATCGACACTGCTACAGATTGAAATCACAAACGACAGTGCGAGCATAGCTAGTACAGATAGAAACACATCCGACCCAATTGCCGTAATTACTTCGCGTGGAATAATTGTTTGTGATGCTGCAGCAATCAATGCCCCAATAACGAGTAGTCGCATTATGAGCCACATCTCAGAGTGAAATAATGCTACTGCCCGACTAAACGATCGCGGCGCACGCTGACCGGTTTCACATTGAGCCACAAAGTCTGGCGTCAAGATCTTTTTTGCAGCAACCGTTTTAACAATAACGAGCGCTACAATGTTTGCAATGGCAATAGTAATCAACACTCGAGCGATTGCCATCGAAGGCTGTTGATTAAACGCCTGATACGTAGCAATAAACGTAACAATATTGACACTGGGTGCAGCCAATAGGAACACGATAGCCTCCTGACTAGTGAAACCGCGCGCCATTAACCCACGTGCCACCGGTACATTGCCGCATTCGCACACTGGCATCAGTATGCCGAGAAATGAAACAACAATGCGCCGCGCCGCGCGATGCTTTGGCATTAGCCTCATCAGTGTATGAGTTGGCAAAAACACCTGAATGAGCACCGAAATAGTAACTCCCAAAACCACGAATGGCAGTGCCTCGACAATAAGACTGCATGCGAGCGTCATAAAGTCATGAAAATGTACGTTGATAGCCCGGAGTAACTCCTGTTGTCGCCCCTCGCTCACCAGTAGTAACTGTATGCCATAGTAATAACGTTGCCATAGGTAGAACGCCAGCCCAGCGCCACCAATCAGTAGCCCGTAATATCTAATATCCTCCGACCGGATACCCCACTTCTTTAGCATGACCAGCATTATATAGTATAATTATTGTATCAACAAGGAGGATACATGGACTATAATCAGCTAGCTTTGGAGTTGCACGAAAAATACAAAGGTAAGATATCATTAACATTACGCGACAACGATGAACTCAACCGTACAAAATTATCGGCCTATTACACACCGGGCGTTGCGGCAGTATCCAGTGCAATAGCCGAACAGCCAGAGCTATTGCCAAAATATACCTGGACAAATAATTTAGTCGCCGTCATCTCAGATGGCTCCGCAGTGCTCGGTCTCGGGGATATCGGTCCTAAAGGCTCTATGCCTGTTATGGAAGGTAAAGCTCTCCTATTCAAACACTTTGCAAATGTCGACGCGGTGCCAATCACTCTCGATGTACATTCACCAGATGATATTGTATCGGTCGTAAAGGCAATCGCTCCGAGTTTTGGCGCTATTAATCTCGAAGACATCGCTGCTCCAAAATGTTTTGAGGTTGAGGAACGGCTAAAGGCCGAACTCGACATTCCCGTTTTTCACGACGACCAGCACGGCACGGCTATTGTTGTACTAGCAGGCCTAATCAATGCCATGAAAGTTGTTGGCAAAAATTTACGAGGCTGTAAAGTCGTAACGATTGGCGCAGGCGCAGCTGGCACGGCAATCATGAAGTTGTTACATACATATGGTATTGGATCGATTCTAGCAGTTGATAGTCGCGGAATCATATCCGATACACGCACCGATCTCAATGACGAAAAGAAAGCCTTGCTACCTTATCTAGACGCCTCTATTTCCGGTGGATTAGAGGACGCCATAAAAGATGCCGATATCTTTATTGGCGTCAGTAAACCTGGGCTCTTGACAGCTAGCATGGTTAGCACTATGAACGAACACCCTGTTGTATTCGCCCTCGCTAACCCAACTCCAGAAATCATGCCCGATGAAGCCAAAACTGCCGGAGTGGCCGTTATCGCCACTGGCCGTAGCGATTTCCCTAATCAGGTGAATAATGCGCTGGCTTTTCCAGGTATTTTCCGCGGCGCACTCGATCATGGCGTTAAAAAGATCACCGATGAACATAAAATAGCTGCTGCCGAAGCACTCGCTCGCTTGATCGAAAATCCAACCGCTGAGGAAATAATTCCTTCGCCATTTGATCCTCGTGTCGTGCCCGCAGTAGCAGACGTTATCAGATAACTTGGTGCTTCTACTAGAGCACTCTGTTAACTTCTTCGAGGGTTGTCTCTCCGGCCAAGGCTTTCAGGACGCCTTTTTGTAGCATGGTCACCATGCCTTGATCGTGAGCAGATTTTTGAATCACCCCCACATTCATGTCCTTTTCATCGCCACGCAAGAACGCTGAGATTTCATCATTAACGATCAATTGCTCCATGAGAACAATTCGTCCCCTGTAACCAAACGGATCACTCTCGGAAGTGCCGGGCTTCCAGAGCTTGAAATCATCGAGATTTGGCTTGTCTATCCCCTCGGGGAGATCGGCGAGAACTTCTCTGACCCATTTCTTTGTTGTTTCGTCGGGACCATACTCGATTTTTGTATCATCATCTAGCTTTCGAACCAAGCGCTGGCCGATCACCAATCGAATCGCCGTTGCAAAAACCGGATTAGTACCAATCATATCGATCATACGCGCAAAAGCTGCAGCGGCGTCCTGAGCATGAAACGTTGCGAGCACCAAATGTCCAGTGATTGAAGCCTGAATAGCAGTTTTTGCTGTATCGTTATCCCTGATTTCACCAACCATCACCACATCCGGATCGAGACGCAATACGGTGCGCAGTTCATCAGCAAAGCTCTTGCCGCTCGTTGTGTCAACCGGGATTTGGCTGATGCCAGGTATATCAAACTCGACAGGATCTTCTAGCGTGAGAATCTTGCGAGACGGATCATTGAGAGCATTGATAATCGAATAGAGGGTTGTAGATTTACCGCTACCAGTCGGACCAACGACCATCACCATACCTCGTGGATGACTAACAATTTCATCCAGAGCACGTCGTTCATTCTCATCCAGACCCAAGACATCCATATTTAGCATTTCAGAGTCAAAGTTAAACAGACGAATAACCGCATCTTGGCCATATGACGTCGGCACTGTCTCAATACGCATATTTAATACATGCGACACACCACTTTCATCGGTAATTTCCTTTACAATATGACCAGACTGCGAATCGGTGCTAGCAGTCGAGAGATCAGAAACCGAGGCAATGGATGAAAACAATATTCGATATTTTTCATGACTGAGATTGGCGATTGGGTGTAGCGTGCCATCAATACGAAATCGTACACGTACATTATTTCGCTGATTCTCTAGGTGAATATCTGAAGCGCCTAGCGTATCGGCTTGGGTAATCAAATAATTCAAGATATCGTCACTACGCACTTCATCGAGCGTCTGGCTAACTCGTTCCAGCATATCGTTATCGCCCGCTTCACCGATTTCGACATTGTCATAGACAACTTCTTTTGGCGGATCATACCGTTTCATCAGCACCCGAAAGGCAGAGTCAGAAATGAGATTGTAGCGAACATTTTTGGCATCAGCGGCAGCTGCATCATTAATTTCCTGAAGATGCGACTCTGGTGTTGCTAAGGTAATACCATATACTAACGTACCGTCATATCCGCCATCATTGAGCGGCACCATGCGATATTTGTACATATCAGCTACGGGTATAACACCATTAACCAAGTCCATCGTCTCGTCCTGCCCACGCATATCACGATAGGTTACACCTAAAATATCAGCTCGCTTGGCTGTATTGGCTTCGTCGGCATCACGAAAACGACGTTGGCGATCAGCTTCATCCATGCTAACAAGTATAGCATAAACAGTTTAATGTATTATCCTTAGTTATATGCTAAAATTATGCTATGAAGAGGCAGTTCTCTATCAGAGGGTCACATAGGAAAATAATTATTGTTGCAGCCGTAGTATTGGCAGTATTGCTAGCCACTATTCTCGCAATGCTACTAGAGCAACAGTCTATAGACCAGAAGTTACACAGCAAACTGCCCGAGCAGCACAAGATCAAACAACAGCCCAACATCACTTCAGCTCGTAGCCATTGGTTATTTATGGGCGATATCTTTTTTGGACGTTATATCGATGATTGGTCTATGGCTAGCAGCCTAAAGGAGAAATATCCTTTCCAAAATCTAGATCAATTCGAGCGTCAAAACTATAATGCCTGGATTGCTAATTTCGAATGTCCATCAGTCGAAGGACTGCATATCTCCTCGGCCGCTATGGACAAGACGTTGACATTCAATTGCGACCCAAACTATTTACCCGAGACTTCCAGATGGTTCAACGCAGTCTCACTCGGTAATAATCATACTGATAACCAAGGCTCTGCTGGCTTTCGGGCAACTCAAAAAAATTTGACTGCCAATAATATTCAACACTTTGGTAGCTACGATCCACGGGATCACGATAACCTCTGTAATGTTATCATTCTAAGCATCGATGCAATGTATAGCTCTGGCGATACAAAAGTGCTGTCACTGCCTTTTGGATTCTGTGGTTACAACGCCGTATTTAGAATACCATCGGACTCCGATCTCGCAGAAATCACGCGCTATAGTGAGATTCTACCGACATTCGTCATGCCGCATATGGGCACCGAGTACCAAGCGGCCCCTGGCCAGTTAACCATAGTAACCTATCACAAGATGATCGACGCGGGAGCCGAGATGGTTATTGGTAACCACCCTCATTGGGCACAAACTACCGAAAGCTACCAGAATAAATTGATAGTATACTCCATGGGTAACTTTATTTTTGATCAGCAAACACCCCCGGAAAAAACCCGTTCAGCACTAATAGACGTCAATATGACAATTAAAGACCCTACCATTATTGAAAAATGGGCGAATATCGCCGAGCAATGTCGTGGAAATTTCGCTGCTTGCGAAAAGACTGCAGCGGAAAACAATCTACCACGACTATCTATGACCTATATATTTGACGTCAAAGGTTCCAATGATGGCAATAGACTCGTCAAACCTGCTACACCGAGTGAACTATCGGCAATCAAGCAGCGCCTCAAATGGGACCAGACAATGAGTGCCTTGGGACAATAAATGGTACAATATTTGGCATGAAATCACGTGAATTCAATAGAACGAATCGAGAAATTATTGTTGTGGCCCACAATATTCGTTCCATTATGAATCTGGGATCAATACTGCGCACGGCAGAGGGGTTTGGCATCCCAAAAGTGTTCGCGACTGGATGGACACCATCACCAGACAAAGGACTACCTCATGTTCGGAAAAAACTAGCAGGCGAACTACACAAAACCGCCCTCGGTGCCGAACACATCGTCGATCTACAGTACCGAGAGGATGTTGCTATATTGCTCCAAACACTAAAACAGGACAATTATAGAATTGTCGGACTAGAACAGACATCTCGATCAATACCCCTGCCTGACTATCATCCAGCCGCCAAGACAGTGCTACTACTCGGCGAAGAAATTAATGGTATCGCTGCGGAATTATTAGATCTCTGTGATGATACAGTTGAAATACCTATGTTTGGAGAAAAAGAAAGCTTCAATGTTTCCGTCGCAACAGGAATTGCTCTCTACCAGCTCATGCAAGATACTATTTAATAGCTACGCAGTCGGCCCCGTAAATCTCTGCCACTGCCTGCTCTAGTTCATCACAAGCTTTGGCTGTAAACGGCATACGAATTGCATCTTTTTTGTCTGCACCGAGAACGAGAACAACATTGTTCGTACCTTCGAAATTCGTGAGCTGCTGTTTGAGCTGAGTTAGTTTATCGCCATTTGACGGGTCTTTGACGTGTATATAAATTGTCTTCTCTACGGTATCAGTGACCGGAGTGTAGGTGGCGGCTGGCATACTTACTTTTGGTGCTTCGGCCGATGTCGCCACGCTGCGACGCGCCGAACCCTTGCCAGCTTTTCGCGGTGCTGCCTTGGGCTGTTTCGATATATCCATAGTGACACCAGTTGGCACATAGTGATCTAGCTTATCATCACTAATAATTTCAATCGTATCAATAATCACCGATGGATCGGGTGTGCGGTTGCCATCTCGATCTCGACCACTAATGCGGCCATTTATTTGTACCACAGCTCCAACGTCAAAATCCGCTGGTAGCGTTTCAAATATCTTTGGAAATACAACAGTCTCAATTTCACCTGTTTTATCTTCTATTGCAGCGAAAGCCATCTTACTACCCGATTTGGTGACAATTTGACGCAAACGACTAACGAGCCCTCCGACCACAACCAGCGTACCATCTTGGTCAGAATTGATGGTTTCTATCTGGTTAGTCTGTTCACGAAAATACGTATCGTATTTGTCGAGCGGATGTTCGCTAATATAGAGACCGAGTAGCTCGCGCTCCCAGCCAAGCCTCTCCTTTGTAGGATACTTGGTCGGGCTAACAGCAATTTCTAGATGCGTTTCGGCACCAGCAACCTTCTCGCCATCACCTAGCATTTCAAATAGATCAGCCTGTCCCGATGCGGCCTCTTTTTGTATCTTTTGCGAAAAAGCGATGATCTGCTCGAGACTAAACAACAGGTCTGACCGGTCGCCACGAACAGCTGGATCGTCAGACGACTCAGGTTTAACCACCTCGGCAAAATTATCGAAGGCTCCAGATTTAATCAGAGCTTCCCACACTTTACGGTTACACACTCGCGAGTTTACTCTCTTTGCAAAATCCTCAACACTCGTGAACTTGGCAATAGCCCGCTGAGCAAGTAAGCTCTCGATAGCAGTAGAGCCGACATTCTTTACCGCAGACAGACCGAAACGAATATTACCTGTCTCCGGTACCACGGCGAACTCCGGAAACGACTCATTGACGTCAGGGTTTAATACTTTGACGCCCATTCGATTACATTCAGCTATTTCGATTGCTAAACGATCAATGTTATTCGAGTCGCTAGTCATGAGAGCTGCCATAAATGCTGATGGATAGTGCGCCTTGAGGTACGCTGTCCAGTATGCGATTAAGCCATAACAAGCAGCGTGCGATTTGTTAAAACAGTAATTAGCAAATTCTTCTAGCTGCGACCAGAATAACTCCATAGTGTCTCGCGTAATGTCCGGGTTACCTTTCAGGGCTCCCTCGATAAACTCTGGTTTGATTTTCTGCATCATATCCATTTTCTTTTTACCGACAGCTTTACGCAAATAGTCAGCCTGACCGCCTGTAAAACCAGACAGGTCTTTGGAAATTTGCATGAACTGCTCCTGGTACACCAAAATACCGTAGGTAGAGCCGAGTGCATTCTCCATCTTGTGATGCAAATAGGTAATTTTTTCCTCACCATGTTTTCGTTTAATAAACGAATCGATAAACTGCATCGGTCCCGGTCGATAGAGTGCTACCATAGCGACAATATCATCGAAATGAGTTGGCTTTAGCTCACGCAGGTAGCGTTTCATGCCGGCTGACTCCAATTGAAATACACCTGTGGTATCACCGCGCTGGAATAATTCAAAGGTTTTCGCATCATCCATCGGCAATTCCGACAGATTGATATCGACACCGTACACCTTGCGCACGATACGCATCGTATTGTTAATAATCGTCAGGTTAGATAGGCCCAAAAAGTCCATTTTGAGCAGCCCTAGCTCCTCTATTGGGCCCATCGGGAACTGCGTTGCGACAACACCTTTTTGTGCCATTTCTAGAGGGGCGAATTTGACTAGCTCGTCCGGGGCAATTACCACACCCGCAGCATGAACACCGTGACTTCGTATCGTGCCTTCGAGACGGATCGCAAAGTCGATAACTCGTTTACTGGTCGGGTTGGTTTCATATTCTTGTTTCAGGTCTGCATCTACTTCAATCGCTTTGACAAGTGGTATATGATGACCTTGCTGAGGTGGAGGAATCAATTTAGACAGACGGTCGCTCTCGGCATACGGCACCTCGAGTACTCGAGCGACATCTTTTACTGCTGCACGCGATGCCATCGTACCAAACGTTGCAATATTCGCTACTCGTGATGTACCATATTTCTCAGTACAATATTTAATTACTTCATCACGGCGCGTATCCTGAATATCAATATCGATATCAGGCATCGAGATGCGATCCGGATTCAAAAAGCGCTCAAACAGTAGATCAAATTGCATCGGATCCAGCTCTGTAATTCTGAGTGCATAGGCAATGATTGAGCCAGCCGCCGATCCTCGTCCTGGACCAAAGACTATTCCCTGGTTTTTGCCCCAGTTAATAAAGTCCCACACGATCAAGAAATAACCGTTAAAGCCCATTTTGCCGATGACACCCAGCTCATATTCAGCTCGATCGAGGATTTCCTGAGATAGTAGCTTTTTAGCATCCTCGACAGTGAGATCATTGTTAGCTGGTGCACCGCCGTAGCGCCAGGCGAGACCTCGATAGACTAGTTTGTCTAAATAAGATTTCTCATCTTCGCCCTCCGGACAAGGAAAGCTCGGAATCAAAATGTCACCCATACTAATATTCACATCGCACATCGTTGCGATACGTTGGGTGTTCAAGATAACATCCGGATGTGTTTTACCCCATCGTTCGATAATTTCTGCAGGATCGGTAACGTGAAGATGAAAATCACTGAGCGACATACGGTTTTTGTCTGACAGGAACGACCCCGTACCAACACAGAGCAATATTTCGTGCGCATGAGTGTCTTCGACTCGTGCATAGTGCGCATCGCAGGTTACCACGGCTGGAATACCTAATTCATCGGCAATTTTCAAGGCGCCTTCGTTGATCTGTGTCTGCACATCCCAGCGTTTGGGCGCGTCAGGATGGCCATGATCCTGTATCTCAATAAAGTATCGATCGCCAAATACTGATTTGTACCATTTCGCTACCTCGAGAGCTTTGGCGTAATCGCCAGCTCGCAGATTCTCGCCGACCTCACCACTCGCACAACCGGATAGCACTATGATGCCTTCGTTGTATTTTTCAATCAGGTCATGATCAATGCGAGGTTTGTAATAGACACCCTCAAGATTAGCGATCGTGCTGAGACGCATCAAATTCTTTACGCCTTGGTTATTATAAGCCAGCATCGTCAAGTGATAACGGGCTTTATCCTTGGCCGGATCACGATCAGTATGTGAACGAGCCGCCACGTATGCCTCGATGCCTAGTATAGGTTTAATATCGTTCGACTTGGCCGCTTTGTAAAATTCGATCCAACCAGAAAGCGTACCATGGTCCGTCATAGCGACAGAATTCATGCCAAAATCCTTGACTAATTGCACTAATTCCGGAATCTTGGTCAAACCATCGAGGACGGAATGATTCGTATGGTTGTGGAGGTGTGTAAAGTTACTATTTAGTAACGTTTGATCGATTTTTGAGCGCTCTGACGGCAAAATAGGAGTTGTTTGCTGCCCATCAACAACACTCGATGCTTTATCCGTTTTACCCTCACTCATTACAACTATTGTACCACAAGACCTTGGGGTTTACTTCTTGTTTAGAGAGTCAATTAAACGCTCAGTAAAGTCCCGCGCCCAAGGAAATACATCGACGGTCTGTGCCAATATCCATATAATGATCGCTACTACTATCGTACCGCCGAGAAATGTACCGAGACCAAACGCTATACCACGTAAAAAGTTTATTTTCAGTATTTTACGATGGTTATTGAGATAGACATCTTCAACCAACTGACGAAAGTCAGCCCGCTGATTTTCGGTTAATCCAGCTGGTAACTTCCCGGCCTTTTCTCTGTCGATAGACTTTGATTTGGTTGGAGCTTTTGGTGATGACTGATCACCCATAGAGTGTTACCCCTCGTTTTCGTCGATAGCTTTTTTAGCTTTACCGGCTAATGTATCGGCATCTTTCTTTAGCTCATCAGCCTTTTTCTTGGCAGCTGCACCGACATTGTCTACGGTCGTTTTCGTCTTGTTGAGTGCTTTATCGGTAACTTTTTTAGTATCATCAACCAATTTGTCTGACTTTTTCTTTATATCAGCCCTGGTCTCTTTACCTGATTTTGGAGCGGTGAGAATGCCTGCAACAACACCGACAACTGCACCAACTATTGCGCCGAGAGCAAATTTGCCTGTTCCTTTTTTAGCCATTATTCCTCCTTTTCTTTATATAGTTACGGATATATTTTATCACAATTTTAGCAACTATCGCTGGCGAAGCAATACGACGCAGTCCATCAGAAAACTGTTTCAGATTTTCAGCAGCCTCTCCAATTGCCGTAGCGGCGCTCTTGATCTTGAGAGAAATTCTGATGAATAAAATTAACAGAACGATACCCAGTATCAAGAACAGAGCTAGAAAAGACGACAATATGATAACGAGAATTTGAAATGCGTCCATGGTTATTTATTATATCCTTTGCATGTTACTGTGTCTACCACTAATTATAGCACTAATGCTAAATTAATGCAAGCCCTATTCGCACTATGCCCTATAGGTTAGCGATTTCGTCTCTGACATCCTGGGCGTAGTCTTCGTGATCTAGGACGTATTTCAGATGTGCGAGGAAGTAGTTTTTTGGATCGCCCGTTGTCATCCATTGACCTTTGGTTTTGACTACGTATACGTCACCCTGAGCAGCCATTTTCGTGATCCCATCAACCGTCCATAGCTCGTCATCGAGACTCGTCATGTTTGGTTTCAGATAGTCAAAGACCTCAGGTGTTAGTAAGTAACGACCGTAGCTCGCCAGATTGGATGGCGCCTGGCCGATCGCTGGTTTCTCTACGATATTATCGAGATGCTTGCCATTTTTGAGTGAAATGATGCCATATTTGTCCACGACGTCAGGCGTGACTTCTTGGCCCATGATGATAGCTTTGGCATCTGGATGTTTTTCAAAAGCTTCACAGAGATCATGAGCATCTGACGTACCAAACACTACGTCGTCGCTATAAATGACAATGAACGCCTCGTCATCAGCAATATAGTCGCGAGCACTGACGATCGGCGAACCATTACCGTACGGCAAAGCCGGGTCTTGGACAATAATACGAATCTTTGGAAAATCGAGAACTTCGCGAACCACATCGTAGCGTTTGTCTTTGCCCTGAGCTCGGAGCTGCTTACGAATATGGTTGACGGCGTTATTGAAATAGTCTTCGTAAATTGGCTTGCCCTCGGGTGTCGCCACGATAATAATTTCCTTGATATCGGCCGCAACACATTCCTCAACGACGAGCTGCATGATTGGTCGATTACCAATTGGCAGCATGCCTTTTGGAATAGTTTTAGCGATTGGCAGGTAACGACTCGCGTACCCTGCGTCGGTAATAATTGCTTTGGTCGGTTTTCTCATGATGTTCCTCCTTCTAGTTCTTTCAATGTATCATAAGCTAATAATACTGCGACTGCATCTGTCATTTTATCTGATTTAGCATCCTCAATCAATTGATCGACTGAGACTAATGCCATTTCGATGCCCTGATCCTTTTCTGTCTGATCCCGTAATGGCTCCCCAGCAGGCATACAGGCTCTGGCTAGAAAATAATGGGCTTTGAAATTTCTGTAGGCATCCCAGGAATGCACTCCGAGATATTCCATCGACCCAGGCACATACCCTGTCTCCTCGAGAAGCTCCCGACGTGCTGCACCCTCAACTGACTCGCCCTCATTGACTCCACCACCAGGAATCTCATTACAGTAGGTTTCTCTACCGGGACGAAATTGCCGCACAATAATAGCCTGATTATCCGGCGTTAATGCGATAACTGCGACACACGCCTCGCCTTCTCTATTAAAGGTGGTGAATTCATGTTCTAGTCCGTCCTCGGTCCGAAAACGTTTGACAACAACGTGATTTCTGAAACGATTACCGACCTCTTGTATGGTCGTCGGCTCAATACGGGTAAAGGTTTTCACGAATTATAACCTCTCGCGAATCAGCTTTTGCGCCAGGCCGGGGTTAGCTTTACCTTGTGAACGTTTCATGATCTGCCCGACGAGGAATCCGATGACCTTCTCCTCACCATTACGGAGGTCGGCTACTGCTTTGGCGCAGACTGGGTCATTCAATACTTCGTCGACAATCACGGCAATTGCCCCCTCATCGCTCACCTGGAGTAGGTTTTTTGTCTCGGCAATTGATTTTGGATCGTCATTGTGGGCTAACATCTCGTTAAAGACCTCTTTGCCAGCTGTCGACGATAGCTCGTTGCCATCAATCATGTTTGCCAAGGTAATGAGATGTTCAACAGACGGCAATGCACTGGCTGGCGTATCATCAGCCTCACCAGCATTTTCGTCCTCACCGGCGAGAGAACTCACGAAAAGGTTGGCAATTTTTCGGGCCGTCTTTACGTCGGACTGCGCGAGCGTTTCGCTAATGAGTGCAGCAATATTTTGATCTTTTAATAGAACGCGGATCACCGATCCATCAACCTGCATTGTCTCAAATTGTGATCGATAATCGCTCGGCAGTAGTGGCATATCACGCTGCAATTCAGCAATGTCAGCGTCGGTCAACACCACTGGTGGAATGTCGGCGTCCGGCATATAGCGATAATCCTGGGCGTTTTCCTTGGAGCGCTGCGAGACGGTCTGTTGTGCATCATCGAGCCAACCGCGAGTTTCCTGGACAATCTTTTCACCGTTTTCAATCAGTTCGATTTGGCGCTTGATTTCGTAATCGGTCGCTCGTTCGACCGAACGGAACGAGTTCAAGTTCTTGATCTCCGTTCGCACGCCGAGCTTTTCGCCTGGCTTTGCTACTGAAATATTAACGTCAAAGCGCATGTTACCATGATATAAATCACCGATCGTAACGCCAGCATAGGTCATCAGCAAATGAAGCTCCTCAGCATAGGAACGCGCTTCGGCGGCTGAGTGAATATCCGGCTCAGCTACAATCTCAATGAGTGGCGTACCAGCGCGATTGAGATCGACCAACGAATGATCGCCATAATGAGTCAATTTGCCGGCATCTTCCTCGAGGTGCGCGTGGTGGATCCGCACGCGACCACCAATCGGCAGATCAACGTGCCCGCCAATGATAATCGGCTGATACATCTGGCTGATCTGATAGCCCTTTGGTAGGTCAGGATAGAAATAATGCTTTCGATCAAAGCGCGACTCGTGAGCAATCTCAGCATTCAATGCTTTGCCAGCTCGCGCTGCCATTCGGATGGCTTCTCGGTTCAGATATGGCAACATGCCGGGCAGCGCGTAATCAATGACGCTGACCTTGCTATTCGGTTCGGCATCGCGAGCATCGTTGTCGACACTAGAGAATAATTTCGTCTTGGTTGCGAGCTGAACATGACATTCAATTCCGATTGTCGGTAGATACTCATCGACTAGATAGTTTTCGATCTCGCCCGTAATTTCACTACCGTGTTCGCCAGCACTTCCTAGACTCATATAGCCCCCAGTTCTTTTAATGAACGTTTAAAAATAGCCAAGGCCCGACGGCAACCGATGAAATCAATCTTGGTATTGGCCTCGTGGGCGATTTGGTTGCGAATCTTGTGCGCCGACCATACCTGGTTAGTGTTCGAAAATTTCTTCTTCGCGGCCTTTAGTCGATCTCCCATGGTGTCACCCGGGACACCAGATTCTTTTAAGGCTTGGTCGAGGAGTTTGTCTGCAGAGAGGACTGCAAAATGGTAGGTATCGAGGTTTGTCTTGTCGAGTCCGTTCTCGATCTTGAGCCAGGCAGTACGATATTTCTCGCGGTCTAGCAAGCTAGGACCACCCTTGGTAAAACTCATGAAAACGAACAGGCCTATGCCAACGATCAGAACAGCAATCAGCATCAGAATAATGGCACCTTGGCTCATCCGTTCATCTCCATAGTTTTAGCAAATGACAGTAATCTCGCATCGTCTTTTTGGCGACCAATGATTTGGATACCTATTGGCAGTCCCTGATCGTTAGCGTCGTTTGGCAGGCTGAGAGCCGGCAGTCCAGCGAGTGATGGCGGTACGGTCATCGCATCAGCTAGATACATTTTGATCGGGTCAGCCGTATTTTCGCCCAGTTTGAATGCCGGCGTTGGTGCCGTTGGACCAATCAGGAAATCGTATGTTTCAAATAATATATCGAACTCCTGAATAAGCAACGTTCGGGCTTTCTGAGCCTGCAGATAATAGGCATCAAAATAGCCACTACTGAGCACATAGGATCCAATCATAATTCGTCGTTTGTTTTCTGGCATGAAACCTTGATCGCGGCTCTGACCATAGACATCATCGAGAGATTTGGCCGTTTCAGAACGCAAACCATACCGCACACCATCATAACGAGCCAAATTCGATGACACTTCGGCTGGCACCACAATGTAATAAATCGCCAGACTGTATTTGGCCATCGGTAAATCAACCTCTTCAACTGCATGACCTGCGGCTTTTAGTCGATCGACAAACTCTTTGGTTTTTGTAACGACTTCTGAATCGACGCCGTCGCCAATGAATTCACGAATTAGTCCAATTTTTAGCGGTTTATCACTAGTCTGAGTGAGAAAATAGTTGTCATGAACAGTGCTATCTCGACCATCCGGGCCAGCCAAGATTTCGGACACTAATTCAGCATCAGCAACCGTGCGCGTTAATGGTCCGACGACATCAGTCGAGCTGGCCATTGCCACGACACCGTACCTGGAAATCATACCGTAGGTTGGTTTGTAGCCAACGGCACCGTTAAAGCTGGCTGGCTGGCGAATTGAGCCGCCAGTATCTGAGCCGAGTGCAAATGGCACCACGCCAGCGGCGACGATCGCCGCCGAACCACCCGACGAGCCGCCAGCGACACGCTCAGGATCAACGACGTTTTTCGTTGGACCAAAGGCACTGTTTTCGGTCGAACCGCCGTGCGCAAAAGCATCGAGATTGGCCTTGCCGATTAAGATGGCACCCTCCGCATCGAGCCGCTCAATAGCCGTAGCATTTAATGGACTCTCAAAATTTTCGAGGATCTTTGCCGCAGCGGTCGTATGACCTACGGTAGTCAGAAAATTATCTTTGGCAACATAGGGGACGCCCGCTAGGCGCCCAACATTCTCGCCATTTTTGATACGTGCATCAATGCCATCTGCTCGGGCTAGCGCTTCGCTCTCTAATAATTCCAGCAATGCATGTAGGTCTTCCTTTTCCTTGGCAGTAGCGATGGCTTTTTCGACTTCAGCACGGGCAGAACTCTCTCCAGAGACAACTCTCTCAACAATCTTTGCAATCTCACTATCCATTTATAAAACCTTTGGAACCTTTACCTGATTATTCAGCGATTCTGGAGCGAGCGCTAGTAATTTCTCGCGCGATAGCTGCGGTGTGATCTCATCCCCACGCCAGACATTAGCGAGGCCAGTCAGTTGGTAGGTTGGCTCAACACCAGTAGTATCCAGTTCCTGCAGTTGTTCAATATAGGTAATAATATTTTCGAGGTCAACCGTCAGAGCATCTAGCTCATCATCGCCCAAACTAATACTGCTAAGTGTCGCGAGATGCGCGACATCAGATTTACTTACACTCATGATAACTATTATAGCATTGACAGAACGAGGGTCAAAACCAGTTTATCAGTGACGTTGCATGGTTAATATATGACCGCTTACTTTACTATGTGGCAATTAGCAGAGCCATGCTAGATACCCTAGCTATTTGCCGGCGTCACGGCTATGGCCAAATAGCACCTATTAATGTAAGAAACCTCAAGTAACCAAATTGCAAATGCTATGTAATAACCGTATTGGTACTATGTGACCAAACATAAGGAATATGCGTAACGCCATCACTCTGTGTTACGAGCGGAGGAGTAGTCATCGAATCGTCATTTGTTGTGCCATCAACGCCAGTTATCCATGATGATATGTACATTCTATTATCACCCCAGATATTATTGTAGGTTGGATTGACAACTTTTAGCGTACCGTTAACGGACGAACGCGCTGGCCAGCCAGTATATTGGCAAACCATGTGATTATTACTATGGGTAATATGAGTTCCATAATTAGGCGTGCAATGATTATAAGTACAGTTATTGTGAACAATACCAGACGTAACCTCTTCATTGACCTCGGAAACCGGTCGCACACCAGATAACGAAGTTTGGAGGGGATCGGTTGTACCCCATACGCAATCGTTCAAGGTGCCATCAAACGACCGATAAAAGACAAACGGGCTAGACGCACGTTGATGGTGTGCGGTACAACGATTGACAACCGCGCCGATAGACTGACCGCACGTGATACCACCAGCCGCAAACCATTCACCTCCTATGACACGTCGGCCATCGACTTCGCAGTCCTCAATAAGCGCCTTCCCCATATTACCCTGATATATAGAAATTGCAAAAGTTTCTCCAGGGGGCGCTCCATTGTTGCCCTCTGTTCCACATACCAATACGTTTCTAATAGTCGCATCCCCCTGCGGGTGATATACGTACAAGCCACCATAATTATGCCCCTCAGCTGCTCCAACTAATTGGAAATTCTCAAATCTCACCGAACCGAGCGTGCCGACACAGCGCATTATCCAGACTTGTGTAGTGCCACCTTGCGCTTGCGTGGGTGTTTCAGGCGAGGTGCCGGTTGTAAATGTAGAGGTGTTAGGAACCATTTTAAAAATTGTACCGGTGCTGCCCCCTAGTGTACCCTTGCCTGAGCCAATTATACCCAAACAATTTTGAGCTTTTGGTATATCAATCGCTCCGCCGTAATAAGGAAATCCACTCAGCATAAACGTGCCTTCAGGAAAGGTAACAATGGCCGGTTCCGATAATCGACGTAGTGCATCTGTTACTGTATCGCCAGAGACATACAAATCTTCATACCGAACGAATCCTGGGCCGCTTGGTCGTCCGTTGGAGTCATAGGTTACATCGCCATCAATTGAGGTCCGATTTCTGCGCACGAGTTGTCCGTTTTTAGATGTCCAAACTTCACTCATTTATACTAGTCCTCCATTTTGCGCTATCATTATACGAGCCGGCACCTCCGCCCCACCTACTGCAGCGCGCTCGGTAACTGGCAGTATTGTGTGTGTAGTTGTCGCCTCAGTAGAGTCAAGATTATCATTATCCGTGACTGTGTATCCAAACACGAGTGACGTTCCGGCAATTGTACCTGGTGCGGTATAGCTTGCATTTGCCGATGTCGCGTTTGCAATAGTTACTGATGGTGCGCCAGAAACTTGGCGCCACTGGCGTGCTACAACCGTACCATCACTATCGCTGTCAGTACCGCTCAGTGAGATAACTGTATACGGTTCGATATTGGTCTGGCTGAAACCGGCGCTCGCCGTAGGCGGCTGACTTGGCGCAACATATACTCCTATCGGCGCAGTTGCTCCATCGTCGTAGGCAATATCATCGAAAAAACTGTCCAGCGTTGCTGCAGGGGTAAGTTTACCAAAATGGATGGTTGTGGCCGGATTCGTACCCAAATTGGCCGTCGATGAGCTATACGCAGCGTCAACCGGTGTAGTCTGGTCGTGTACATAGTATTGGCAGGCGATGCTACCGGTGGTAGTACTAGCACCGACGGTCAACTGCATTTCGATACGATACCACGTACCGACAACTAGGGGTGTCGGAAACGTTGATAATGTCGCTGCCGCGCCTATGACTTGTATGCGGCCAGTACCGCTAATACCTACCGCTGCAACTGGACCAGTACCACCCCCATAGAACACCTGAAAAATTTGTTGTCCGTTGCTTGGCAGTGTGGTGTGGTACAAATAAAACCGCAGCGCTAGGCTATTATTGGCCGCAAAGCTCGCAAAGGCGAAGTCGACCGCGCTACTTGCCGCAGCAGCAACTTGGTACGACAAGGTGCCGTGCGCTTTTTGTGCCGAGCTATACACACGAGTCGGTGAACCGGTCGTCGTAACGGTATTGAAACCAGTACCAGATGCGCCGCCCGAGTTAGCGCTGGTGACGACGAGGCCATTAGTGCCGCCTTCTGCTGAGTTTTGTCTGAGTGCCATTGTGTAAGAGTATCCTTTAACTTAATTTATGATGGGGTTACGAAGCGAATATCAACATTGTCACGCATGCCGCCGGTGCCTGAACTGACAATTGCCGGTGATGGGTCGGGACCTTTCCACTGCACGATAATATCAGTTCGTGAAGTTGGGCGTGCTGGCCAAGTTCCGCTACTCTTTGCAACAGTAATAGTAGCGCCTGCCGGCAAATCCTCTATCGTCGTCATACCTGCAGCACCGGTTGCCCCAGTGGCGCCTTGTGCGCCGGTTGCTCCTGTGGCACCGGTTGGACCAGTCGCACCAGTACTACCGGGATTACCTTGCGGACCAGTGGAACCAGTAGGACCAACGGTACTGGCAGGACCTGGTTCACCTTGCGGGCCTTGGGGACCTGTGGCTCCCGTAGCGCCGGGAATAGTGGAATCAGCACCAGCTGGACCTTGAGGGCCGGTAGCTCCAGTGGAGCCATCTTGTCCATTGGTTCCGTTTATTCCATTTGTACCTGGAGTGCCTGGGGTGCCTGGGGTGCCTGGGGTGCCTGACGCACCGGTAGCACCTTGGGCACCTTGAGGTCCGGTTGCGCCGGTGGAGCCTTGTGGACCTGCAACAGCATTTAATTTGGTTTGGACGGTAGTAGTAAGGGCAGATTCTGGGATAGAATTATCTTTGAGGGTACCATCGGGTTTGTGTGAGGCAGATAGGTAGTCATTGAGGACTTGTCCCCATTGGCCTTCGTCTGATCCTGGTGTTGGTAGTCTGGTCATAGTAGCTGGTGTTCTCCCTCCATTAGTAAGCGTTTGTTAGGTAATGCTTATAAACAGTTTACCCCCCCCCCTGGCGAAGTTGTCAAGGGGGTAGTTAAGAGTTCCGATTTGATTTCGGTAATCATATCGTCGTAGTTTACTCTAAATAACAACTCTAGGGGTGGATAACATGGCGGCGAATTGCAGTAGTGGCCGCCGGAACACCACCAGGTTTAGTAATCTTCCAGATAGTATGCGGCTCAATAGCGACACTCACTGTATCCGGATTACTATCGGACACGCCATCGTTAACGATCAATTGAAAGGTCAACATATCACCGTTTAATACCGCTGGCGCCGTGAAGGTCGGTTGCGTGGCGGTAGTCGAAGAAAGCGTCACCGATGCACCGGCAGTTTGCGTCCAGGCATAACTCAGCGTATCGTTGTCGAAATCCGATGAGCCACTGCCATCAAGTATCACTGTCGTGTACGGTTCGACGCCAGTTTGGTCGAATCCTGCATTTGCAATCGGTACACTATTTTCTGGGTAAGCTAATAGCCAGCCAGAAACTAGCGACGAACCACGAACTGTATCGGCATACCAAGTATGCGTTGCGCTACGAGATGTCGTATCACCCAAAAAGGCGTAGGCTACGTTACTCGTACCAGTATTCGCTGCCGAATACGATTTAGACTCAATCGGCGTATCAGATCCTGGCAAGAAGTATGCCCACTCGACCGTACCGCTTGACGTATCAGCACCCTTGGTAATAGCAAAGCTAATCCGATACCACGTATCGATTGCCAGAACCGAGGTACCGCTTGCACCGCCAACACCCGACCCTGTGGCATCAGACACATAGAGCCGGCCAGTATTATTAATGTACAATAACCCCATATTGCCACTATTGTTTCGAAAATGAAGCAGACCGATATTACCACCATTAAAGGTAGATGGGAAGTAAAAGTAGGCGTCAATAACTGCCCGACCAGGTTCTGATAGTGCCCAGCTGACACGACTTGGGACTCCTTCACTAGCGGCACAGGCGAACATAACCCCCATATCACCATGTTTGGCTGCCGCTGCACTAGCGGTAATAGTGCTGTTTGTACTATTTGCGATAGAGTAGGCCGCCGTGCCCGAACTACCGCCCGTATTGGCGGTCGTCAGAGCTGTTCCGTTTGTTAAGCCTTCAAATGTGTTAGAAAATGTTGCCATAACCTTACCTCCTTATACGGCATCATACCGCAAGACAATTGGTTTACCGGCTACCGGCGAGCCGCTAATAATCATATCGGACGGTACGTTGCTATCCCAAACATTATTATGATTATCAGATGACTGTCCGGCACCTGACGGCTGGAATCCATTGACAATACAGCCGGTATCAAAGCGAATCGGATAGTAATGGTAGGTATAGCCATAATCACGCCAACGACCACCAAAAATATTATCGTGGATACTCGCGGTAATAGCCGTACCTCCTTGAGCGCTGCCAGTGCTAGCCAATTTGCAACCAGTATCACCATTCCAAAGCCAGTTGTGATGAAATTCGAGCGAAGTAATAGGAGATACATTGGCTTGTCCGAGTAATGCCTGGCCCTGGCCTGGATATTTGGGACCAGAGTCACTCAGTACGTCAATACCATTACCAGTTGCAATCGAGTACGTAAGCCAGTTGGCATCGAGTACCACATTACCTGGATTTTTGACATTAAACTTGGCCAATTGGTAGAAATTGCCGTGAATTGATACATTTGCCCCGCCACCCCACTGATGGCCATCATTGTGTGTTCCGGTGCCGTCACTGTGGCCATTAGCACGTGAGGCATAGGTATTGCCCGCCGGATCGACAGTATAATCGTTAGCGTACCACGACAACTGCCCTATCCAGCAGCCCTGAATGGTAACGTTCTGATTTGTACCAGAGTTGGAGTAGAGGCCAAAGGCATCAACAATGCGCGTAAACACACAACGAGTAAACGTTCCGCCAGCACCAAAGAAGCCATTATAGCGGTCCCAGTAGGTCTCTGGCTGAAATAGACAGCGCTCAAACGTTGTATTGTAATTACTAGTAAAGCTAGTCTGAACCTGACCGCCTGTACTATCACCGCTAGTCTGCGTGTAGGCAAACCAGCAATTACGGAAGGTCTGATTTGATGCAGTAATAGTTACTTTACTGGTGATCTTGAGATTCTCAAACGTTGCACCATTCGACTGCGTGATCGTGGAAACAGTCGTGAAGTTCGTAGTTGCTGGGCCGACATTATTGGCGATGTTACCCGCACCGCGCCACACCGGCTGTGTTACGTCCATAACAAAATCATCACTATCGCCAAGCACACTGCGCCCCGCTGACCGCCACACGCCCGTTGCTGTCTTGCGGTATATCTGCGCAGTCGCCATTATCCCACCCTTTCCAGAATGTCATTTTCAATTGCAAAGCTTGGTACGTCGCTATTTGCTTCATTTACACAAATCATTATTAGGTCAGTACGCGAAGTTGGCCGAGCCGTAATAGTATTGCCGCCGTATTTCCAACTAGTTCCATCGTAATACACTCGAAAACTACTGCCGACTGGCAAGCGATCGAGTACTAATGTGCCAGACGTGATATCGCCGGCTGCATGCGTATGTGATGTAGAGGCTTTGCTATCTAGAGCAGCTTGTAAACCAGAGATCCCGGCAATAGTTGTTGCCCCTGCCGGCCCCGTCGCCCCTACTGGTCCAGTGAAACCTTGGGCACCAGTCGTTCCGCTTGGGCCAGTTGCGCCTGTGGCTCCATTAGATCCAGATGGTCCGGTTGCGCCTTGGCCACCAGTAGATCCGGCTGTTCCAGATGGTCCGGTAGCGCCCGTTGCTCCAGTACTACCTTGTGGACCAGTGAAACCTTGGAGGCCCTGAACACCACTAGGACCTGTAGCACCAGTGAGACCAGTTAAGCCAGTTGTACCGGTTGGGCCAGTAGCACCAGTCATACCTTGTGAGCCGGTAAAGCCTTGGGTGCCTGCGGCACCTTGCAGACCAGTTGGTCCGGTGGCACCGGTCGCGCCGTTTGCTCCCGGTATGCCCTGGACACCTTGTGAACCGGTAGCGCCAGTAACTCCAGGGTTACCTTGGGTGCCAGTAGGCCCCGTAGCCCCGATGGAACCATCCGTACCATTTGTCCCATTGGTGCCAGGAATACCTTGGGCACCTTGAGCACCAGTGGCTCCCGCGGGGCCTGTTGGTCCGGTTGGTCCGGTTGGTCCGGTTGGTCCTGCTGGTCCAGTAGCTCCAGGCGAGCCACCACCTGAATTTAGTTTGGATTGAACCGTTGCATCGAGTTTGTCTTCGGTGATGGTTTCGTTTTGGATTTCAGTAACGGTAATAGCACCGGGGGCTATGGTATCGGCAGTCACCGCATTAGGAGCAAGGGTGTCGGTAGTGACGGAGCCTGGAGCTAGGTTGGTTGCTGTAACGATGGCATCTTTGAGGGAACCATCTGACTTGTGGGACGCCGCGAGATAGTCATTGAGGATTTGTCCCCATTCACCGGTGTCTCCTCCTGGTGTTGGTAGTCTGGTCATAATATTAAAATTCCCTCCATGTGTAGTGTAAATTATTTGCGGTATAACCAAAGCATGATAGCCCTTGCGGTTATATGTCTTCTATGATACCCCCCCCCCATTGGAAAAGTCAAGGAGAAAGTGAAATCTGAGTGAGGATTTTGTGTATTTACAGAGGAAACAAATTATAGTTTTGACTGGATTTCGGCAATCGTATCACGTAGGTCGGCAGCTTTTTCGAATTCTAGGTTAGCTGCAGCTAACTCCATCTGCGCTGTTAGATCACGAACCAAGCCCGCATACTCGTCTTTTGGAATCTTTGCCAGATTGAGTTTTGGCTTGTCGTCCCGAGCGGGAATAATTGCGCGCAAGCCCTCGTCAATCTTTTTCGCGATAGACGTCGGGGTAATGTTATGCTCCTGGTTGTATTGCTCCTGAACTGTACGGCGGTTATTCGTTTCATCGATAGCACGTCGCATCGATCCGGTGATGTTGTCAGCATACATAATGACTTTACCGTCCAGATGGCGAGCGGCGCGGCCGATGGTCTGGATGAGAGCGCTCTCTGAGCGTAGAAAACCTTCTTTGTCAGCATCGATAATCGCCACCAACGATACCTCAGGTAAATCCAAGCCTTCACGAAGCAAGTTGATACCGACGAGCACGTCAAAAACACCTTCGCGAAGTTGCCGTAAGATATCACCGCGCTCAAGCGTATCCACCTCGCTATGGATATAGGCGGTTTTAATATCGAGCTCCGAAAGATATGCTGATAAATCCTCGGCCATACGTTTGGTGAGAGTGGTTACTAGTGTACGCTGACCCTTTGAAATTCGATCGCGAATCTCAGCAACGAGATCATCGACCTGATGCCGGCTAGAACGCACTTCGATCACTGGATCTAACAGACCAGTTGGTCGAATAACCTGACGAATCGGCTCGGGCGAGTGCTGTAATTCATAATCAGCAGGCGTAGCCGATACAAAGATCATTTTATTGATATGGCGCTCGAATTCATCAAATTTCAGTGGGCGGTTGTCGAGAGCAGAGGGTAATCGAAATCCGTATTCAACGAGCGTTTCCTTGCGCGCACGATCACCGTTGTACATACCGCGAACCTGCGGAACAGTCATATGCGATTCGTCGATAAACATCATGAAATCGTCCGGAAAATAGTCGAGAAGTGTCGCTGGCTGTTCACCCGGTTCACGATCAGTTAAATAGCGTGAATAATTTTCGATGCCTTTCACGAAACCAGTCTGCTCGAGCATTTCTAGGTCAAATTTGGTTCGCTGCGCCAGACGTTGCGCCTCGAGATATTTCTGATTCTTTTCAAAATAAGCCATTCGCTCATCAAATTCGGTGCGAATCTTTTCAATAACCCCCGCCATACGTTCGCGCGGCGTCACATAGTGACTAGTGGGAAAAATCTTTACTTCATTTGGCTGATCGATAATTTCACCTGTTAGTGGATCGATTCGCACGATGCGTTCGATATCATCGCCAAAGAACTCTAATCGCACAGCAATCTCACTACCACTCGGAAAAATATCGATCGTATCACCCCGCACACGAAAGGTGCCGCGTGCAAAATCGATGTCGTTACGATGATACTGGATGTCATTGAGATGACGAATAAACTTGTCTTGTTTATAGCGCTGGCCAACGGACGCCTTGATAGACATATCGGCATAGTCGCCTGGCGAACCAATACCATAAATGCAGGATACGCTGGCGACAATAATCGTATCGCGCCTCGTCAGCAGTGCCGATGTTGCTGCGTGACGTAAACGATCGATTTCCTCGTTAATGCGGCTATCTTTTTCAATATAGGTATCACTACTCGCAATATAGGCTTCTGGTTGATAATAATCGAAATACGATACAAAATAATGCACTTCGTTATTTGGAAAAAATTGTTTGAATTCGCTAAACAACTGCGCAGCGAGCGTTTTGTTATGCGCGAGGACCAGTGTTGGTTTTTGTACCTGTGCGATGACATTAGCCATCGTAAAGGTTTTACCCGAGCCAGTCACGCCTAGTAATGTTTGAAATTTTTCACCACTATCCAGCCCGTTTACTAGAGCAGCAATAGCCGCCGGCTGATCGCCAGTGGGCTTGAATTTGGTATGAAGCTGAAACTTTGACATCTTTATATTATACCCTAAAAGATATATAATTATCAGATGACGATCAATCGAATCGCTGTACGCGGCATCATTTGGCTGGATGGCAAGCTATTTTTGCAGCGAAATGCCCACGCAGATGGAAATACTAATGATTTCTGGTCATTACCTGGCGGTAAACTAGAACATGGAGAGAGCCTAACAAAGGGATTGGCTCGAGAGCTGCTCGAAGAGTGTGGTGTCAACGCTGAAATCGGTAGACTGTTATTTGTTCAGCAATTCATATCGGAGCTAGGTGAAAATTTAGAATTCTTTTTCGTCATAGATAATCCCGAAGATTTCAAAAAGTCCGACTGGCAGGCCTCCGAAATGGCATTTGAAATTGCCGAGGCTGGATGGTTCGAGCCGGGCTCAATTGATGAAATTAAACCGAATTTCCTACGCAATATAACCGATGATTATATCAAAAATGGACAGGCTGGCTACATCAATTTGCTCGATACCGACGTCCATCAGAACATAGCCTAATAGTTGGCTGGTCGAATAGTGATTTGCATGTCTTTTAGGCCGTTATAGTCGCGGAGAATGCCAGCCTTGGCACCAACCTTTTGTACGACAGCATCACTGTTAGCGGCACCATAGATTAGCGCTTTTTTGATCCCTAGCCCTCGCGCATAAGCCAACACAAATGCCGATCCAAATGAATCCCCAGCACCGGTACGATCGATCACTCGTGATGATGAATTATAGAGACCGGAACTAGCAAATGAGGTTTTATCAATGGCAATTGCCCCATTCGCGCCATCAGTACCTACTACGACTGAGCAATAGCTACGAGCGCGACGGACCAATTCTTCTAGTGACGAACCAGTAAAGCATTTTGCCAGCTCCTCTTTGTTAGCGAGCAAGATATCAACATCAGCAAGTAGCGGCTTTAACTTGTTTGGTTGTGCCAATTCGCCTTGACCGGGATTAAATGCTATCTTGCCACCACGCGCCTTTATCTGGTCGAACAGCCTAGACAAGATGTCGAAATGGCCATTGAGACTCGATACATACACCCAATCAAAGGATGCTTCAATACTATTCAGATCAAAATTTTCTGGATGAAAATGAGTACTCGCACCACGATACGTTAGGATAGTTCTCTCGCCGCCAGGCGCCAATAACAATACGGAGTAACCCGTATGGTAGCGTGATGAATATTTAGTATGAGTCGCATCGATACCTTCCTCGTCGAGCATACGTGTTACCGCCGCACCAGCCGGGTCGTGTGCAATTTGTCCTAGGAATATCGCGTTTTCGCCAGCTCGAACAAATGTCGTGGCCGCATTTGTGGCACCACCACCAGTTGAAAAATCAATTCGGTTAACATTCACCTTATCGCCGAGCGGAATACTGAAAAAACATTCTTCAGGATTCTCGCACACTGGAATAAACTCCGATGAATGTGATAAAAACACATCCTGCGTAGCTGATCCAATGCAAAGAAATGTTAAAGGTTTTGAGCTAGCCACCTAGAGCACTGCCTTTCCAGCACTGCCAAACGCCGCTATCTTTTCCTCAACAACCTTTTGGACTTCGTCGCGCACCGTACTCATTAGTTTCATAACAGCATATTGATCAGGGTTCTCACGCAATACTCGCTCGAGCGTTGTACGATAGGCAATCCTGAGGTCACTATTGATATTAATTTTACTGACACCGATCTGAGCTGCCGATTCGAAATAATGGAGTGGTGTACCGGAACCGCCATGCAGACTAATATTGCAATCAATCGCCTGACGAATAGAGCTCAGCAGTTCGAGATCGAGCTCCTTTGGCACGGGATATTTACCATGTAAATTACCGACTGCTGCTGCAAAGGTATCGATACCGGTTGTCTCAACAAACGCGCGCGAGCCCTCCGGTGTTGAAAATGTTTTCTTTATCTCCTCGTAATCGATAGTTTCGGTGTGTAGATTGGATGATCCGCCAAAGTAATGTGGCTCACTCTCGATGAGAGCACCCGTAAACTTGGCGTATTCCGTAACCTCGCGAGTGGCGCGAATAATTTCCTCATCACTCGCATCGTGATTAGCTTGACTAATGTCGATATGGACGAATTCATAGCCGACATCAATAGCCGCTTTGCAGGCCTCGACCGTTGGACTATGATCGAGGTTAATATACATTTCAATACCCAGCTCCTCACGATAGTTATCTACTAAATCGCGCATATTCTCGAGACCCATAGCTTGGACCTCCTCATGGCTAACCTCGACGAGTACTGGTGAGTTCAGTTTTTTTGCAGCCGCCGCAATAGCACGTAATGTTTCCTGATCATCAACATTGAACGCACCGACAGCAAAATGCTGTGTCCGAGCTCGCTGCATCAAATGTCGCGCTCGCAGCGTTCGCTCTCTGATTTCTCTGATTGACATGTTCCCTCCCGAGGTTTTCAATTTATGTTTATATTGTAGCACTTTGGTCTACTTGAGACAAAAAATCTGAAATGGTCTGTGCTATTTTATCCGCAGTTAACCCATAATGATCGAGTAGCTCGGTCGCTGTGCCAGACTGACCAAATTGATCGTCCACACCGATTCGTTTCATCTTCGTTGGCAATTGCTCGCCTAGTAACTCGGCGATTGCCGAGCCAAAGCCACCGGCAATTTGATGTTCTTCGACAGTAATAGCTTTGCCGGTTTTTCTAACTGATCTCAAAATTGTTTCCTCATTGAGCGGTTTGATCGTTGGGACATGAATGACTTCGACCGATACGCCTTGGCGAGCCAGCTGATCGGCCGCCAGTAGCGCCTGCGCCGTCATAGTGCCTGTGGATAGGAGTGAAACATCCGAGCCTTCTCGTAGTACATAAGCTGGTCCTATTTCAAATGGCGCCTCATTAGTCGAGAAGATTGGTGATTTTTCGCGAGCCAGTCGAATATAGGTTGGCCGATTGTCGCTCGCAACTACCTGCGCCACTCTCTCAGCCTCAATTGCATCGCCAGGGGCAATGACTACCATATGTGGCAATGTTCGCATCAGCGCGATATCCTCCAGCACTTGATGGGTTGCGCCATCCGGTCCAACATTTAGACCTGCATGCGAACCAACAATCTTGACAGGCTGGTTATTGAGTGCAATCGTTGTTCTAATTTGTTCCCAGTTGCGACCAGGGCTGAATGCTGCGTAACTTCCGGTAAATGGAATTTTACCAACATGTGCCATGCCGCTCGCAACCGTCACTAGATTCTGCTCAGCAATACCCACCTCGATAAAACGTTCTGGGAATCGTTCAGCGAAATGATGAAATTGAACTGATTCTGCTAGATCCGCCGTGAGCGCCACAACATTTACATTATTTTCACCCGCTTTTACAAGACCGCGACCGAAACCGGCGCGAGTAGAATCTTGACTAAATTCACCGCTTGTAAATTGCTCGTTTAGAATATACGTCATAAACTTCCTGCTTCGAGCTGGATTAATGCACGTTCAGCTTCTTCCCGATTTGGCGCTTTGCCATGCCAATGGTAATCATTTTCCATAAAATCGACACCTTTTCCCGGAATTGTGTAGGCGATGATCACGGTCGGTCGTTCGGTAACAGCACGCGCCATTTGGCAAGCATCAACAAAATTTTCAATGTTATTGCCATCAACTTGCAACACGTGCCAGCCAAAACTCTGCCACTTGTCAGCCAGCGGCTCGAGCGGCATCACATCCTCGGTCGTGCCGTCGATTTGAATATTGTTTCGGTCAACAATCACCGTTAGATTTGACAGATGGTATTTGTTGGCAAACATGATTGCTTCCCAGTTATTGCCTTCATCCAGTTCACCATCACCGGTGACAACATACACATGACGTTTCGCGTTGTGGTCAATATTTTTAATAGCATATGCCATTCCGGAGGCCTGACTAATGCCACAGCCTAGAGGACCGCTAGTCGTTTCGAGCCAGGGCAGCTTCTCGCGTTCTGGATGACCCTGGAGGCGAGAACCAAACTTTCGCAAGGTCACGAGTTCCTCTTCGGGAATCAGTCCGGCTTCGGCTAGCGCCGCATATTGTACTGGTACAACATGTCCGGATGATAAGACGAAAATATCGCGATCTGGATCGTTCGGATTATCTCGGTTGTAACGTAAAATATCGAAATACAATGCGGCAAAAATATCAGCGAGCCCCAGAGGACCGGCCGCATGACCGCTACCAGCAGCAGCTAGCATCTTGATAATATTGCGTCTCATATTGAGCGCATGTTGTTTAATCTCGCGAAGTGTCGCTGGATGCATGCTCATATTTTAGCATAATTTCTTTCAAGCGACGCGCCACACTGGTGATTGGAGCCTGAATCTTGACCTTGGACAAAGCCTGTTTTATATCATTCTCAATAGCTAAATAATGCGTGCACCCTAAAACAATCTCATCGACCCCTTCGGTAGTAGCCTGGTCGATTATTGGCATCAGATCACTTTTAGAAAAATTACCTTGCTCAATCTTTTCGGCCCACATCGAACAATCCGGCTCAATAACCTGACTATTTTTAGCCCAACGTTGTTTCAGCATTACATATTTATTAGAGTGCAGCGTCGAATCGGTTGCGAGCACCATAATCTTGGCACGTTTTGTATCATGCGCTGCTGGCTTTATAGCAGGCTCAAAGCCAATAAAGGACACGTTGGGATAACGAGTGCGAAGCGTACTAATAGCTGCCGCAGTCGCAGTATTGCAAGCAATTACGATAATCCGACATATCGGTAGTAATTGTTGAATTGCCCTATCTGTTAATGTAATAATCTCGTCTACAGTTTTATTGCCGTATGGCAAATGCGCACGATCATGCACCGTGATAAATTCGATATCAGGAAAAAATTTTGCTAGTTGCTCAGCAACAATTTCCCCGCCTAGGCCGCTATCAAAAACTCCGACTTTCATAATTTAGTTGTAATTATGTCGCATAAATGTAAATATGATACCCTCGGATCGTCCGATGTAGCTATCGCCGAACCGACATTAATAGCATCGATACCAGCATGTGCAATCTGTGCTACGTTGTTGAGATCCGCCCCGCCGTCCCAAGCGATTTCCGCATTAGGATTAATCGATTGAATAGTAGCTATTTTCCCTAGCTGACTCAAATCGGCCTCGCCACCTTGATAGCCCAAATGTCCGCCAAAGATCAAAACATGATCAGAAGATGCAATGATTTCCCTCACATCATCCGGATCCGTTTCGGGTAACAACGCCACTCCAACATTGATTTCAAATCTGTGCAAATGCTCAAACATACGCGGCAATGTAGCGTGCGATTCATTACTTTCTGCATGGAAAATCACTAGATCAGGCGCTAGTGCAACAATCTGATCTAGCCAATCAATCGGACGACGCACCATTAAATGTAGGTCGATTTGGTGCAAAACATCAGACCTATCCCAATAGACTTGGTTTAGATTGATCGTTTGACTCGGTGCAAAATCGCCATCAGTAATATCAATGTGAAGCCTGGGAGCAAAACTCGCTAGCGTTTCCATCTGCTGGGCGTACTCATCGGGCGTATAGGCCGTAATAGTAGGAATAATTTCTGACATAAGCCTATTTTACCGCACCAGCTAAAGCCTTTGCTATTACTTCGTCATCTGGCGGCATGACATTATAGTTAGCCAAATCATCCTGTCCTACCCATGCAGACACATCATGTTCTTCGCTCAACGTTACGGTTTCGTGAAGCGGCTCACATAGCACAAACAGAGCGACAATGTGATTTTTTACATCATGAATAGTTGGCCACCACTCGCCAATATGAACCGGATCGCCGATCTCAACATCTAGACCAGTCTCCTCGCGAACTTCACGGCGTAGACCATCAAAAAATGATTCTGCGGCTTCGATCCTTCCGCCAGGAATTCCCCATTTTCCAATATTTGTACCCTCTGTATACGTAGAAGCCTCTCGTAGCAACAGGACTTTGCCATTTTTTACAATAACAGCCTTGGCAGCAACGCGTAGATTAACTTCGGATTGACTCATGATTCCATTGTAGCACAAGGACTTTACGAGAGTTGATCGAGTTCTTTGTTGCGCCTCACAAAACGTGCTGCAGAGCTAAACTCAGTGCCGAGAAACGTATCTATGATATCTTGCCAATATTGGTCATCGTCATTCTCGAGCGTTCGTGCCGGCAGGGATAGAACGTTGGCATCGTTATCATTACGACCCCAACGCGCGTCCTCGCTCGTTGCGGCAACAATTGCACGGATGCCTTTGAACCGATTGGCTGCCATCGCCATGCCTTGACCACCGCCGCAGAGTAAAACCCCTCTGGCGTTGTCATCGTCATCACCTATAATTTTCAAGGCCGCCGCCGCCGCAAATTGCGGAAAGTCGTCACCGGGATCTAACTCTTTACCGCTGACGTCTTCCACCTCAAAACCACGTTTTTGCAAATAGGCAAATACTTTATTCTTTAGGTGAAATCCTTTGTGATCGGCGCCGAGATAAATTTTCACTATATTATTGCTCCAATGTTTTCGCTACATCAGCGGTTAGTTCGACGAGGCGATTACTATAGCCCCACTCGTTATCATACCAACTGACGACCTTTACCAAATCACCATCGACAACATCAGTTAGGTTGAGATCAACAGTACTCGAGCAAGAATTCCCGATAAAGTCACTCGACACTAGCTCTTCGTCGGTCACGTCCAAAATACCTTGGTAGTATGGTTCACTGGCTGCCTTGCGCATTACTTCGTTGATTTCCTCTTTGGTTGTGCGGCGTTTCAATAGGACAACAAAGTCTGAGATGGAAACGACTGGCGTTGGCACACGCAAACTCAGTCCGCCAAATTTACCTTTTAGCGCAGGGATCGTTTCGGTCGCAGCAATCGAAGCACCCGTCGAAGTCGGCACGATATTCACTGCAGCTGAACGCATACGGCGTGGATCGCTGTGAGGCGCGTCGAGTAATCGCTGATCCTGGGTATAGGAATGAACCGTTGTCATCATAGCTTTTTGTACACCAAAGTGATTCTCGAGCACTGCCATGACCGGCGCGATACAGTTAGTCGTGCACGAAGCATTACTGACAATATCGCCGGCTTCACCGAGTTTGTCATCATTAACACCGATGACGATCGTTTCAGCACCTTCGCCCTTGGCTGGAGCACTGATAATGACTTTTTTCGCACCAGCATCGATATGCGCATGGGCCTTGGCCGGGTCGACAAATAAACCGGTTGATTCGATGACAACATCAACACCCAGATCTCGCCATGGCAGTTCGGCTGGATTCTTGACCGACAATACCTTGAAATGTTTGCCATCTACGATGACACCATCATCATCGTAGCTCACCTCATGGTCATAAATCCCATAGGTGCTATCGTATTTCAACAGGTGCGCTAGAGCTTTATTGTCCGTCAAATCATTCAAGGCTACGATCTCAATATCGTCTCGATTTAGTGCAATTTTAAATGCATTGCGCCCGATTCGTCCAAAACCATTAATCGCTACCTTGGTTGCCATTATCCCTCCCGTTTCGTTAATGCTTTTATTTTACCATCTCACGAGAGTCGACGCAAGTTGAATAATGCTACAATAGATGTATGAGTAATGCAGAATTTGGTCGCCTTTCCAAGGAGAAATTTACGAAAAAGTCAGATCTCGCCCGTGTTCAGGCCGCCCTCGAATTTGCAACTGAAAAACATACCGGTCAAAAGCGTCTCAGTGGCGAAGAGTATATTTCACATCCGATCGCTGTTGCTAATATTCTAATGGAATGGGATATGGATATCGATACTGTTGTCGCAGGATTACTCCATGATGTCGCCGAAGACACCGATGTCGATCTGTCTGAGATTGCTGACAAATTCGGCAAAAATGTCGCGCTCCTCGTCGACGGCGTAACCAAAGTCTCGGCAGCACGAGCAGGCCGTAGCGATATCACTACCTATCTACCTGCCACCAAAGACAATCTCACCAAACTCCTCGTCGCTACCGGGTCTGATGTGCGTGTTATTATCATCAAACTAGCCGATAGACTCCACAATCTCAGAACCCTAGAGCATCAGACACCGGAGAGACAGCTGAAAAAAGCTCGTGAAAGCCTCGAAGTTTTTGGACCATTAGCAGATCGCCTCAATATGGGTCGTGTTCGTGTAGAGATTGAAGATATCAGTTTTCATTATTTGGCACCAAAACGCTATAACAAATTACGGAATGAAATAGATCAGCGACTCGGTGCATCGAAAAAGAAACTCGACAAAGTACGTAGCGAAGTAAAAGTCGAACTAACCAAAGAGAAGCTACGTTTCGAAATGGATGGGCGAATAAAATCTGTCTATTCACTCCACAAGAAGCTTCGCAAGCGCCAAACGCTGGATGACGTCTACGATCTCATCGCCTTGCGGGTCATTGTTGACGATATCCCCACTTGCTATTTGGTGCTCGGTCTTCTGCATCAGCTCTATACGCCACTCGTAGGACGGATAAAGGACTACATCGCTCGACCTAAACCCAATGGCTATCAAGCATTACATACTACTGTAGAAACCCATCAGGGACAGATCGTCGAATTTCAGATCCGGACTCGTGACATGCATGAGTATGCCGAGCGAGGACTCGCCGCATCGTTCCATTACAATGAGCATAAACTAACTGAGGTGTATCAAAAAGGTGGCCTGGCCCCATTACCAGTTGACCTAATGTGGATCCGCGATCTCCAGGAAGCTGCCGCACGACTCCGAGCTGGCGAAAAAGTAGACTTTGACGCTCTAAAAATCAACCTGTTTGGTGATCGAATCTTTGTTTATACTCCGCGTGGCGATATATTTGACTTGCCAGCTGGCGCATTACCACTCGATTTTGCCTATCAGGTCCACTCCGAACTCGCCGCCCGAGCGAGTGGCTTCCGTATCAATGGCAAGATCGCCAAATTTGATACTGAATTAAAATCTGGTGACGTTATTGAGGTTCTAACGCGTCGTAATATCCTCCCTAATTTAGGGTGGCTTCGTAAAATTACGACGCCTCATGCTCGCAATAAACTGCGCTCTCAGTTGCGTCGCGAGAATATAGACGTTGCGATAAAACCGATAGCACCTCAGCCCAAAAAGATGCCTTGGCAACGTAGCCGAGTCAAACCAAAATCTACGAACAAAACTGATACGAAGAAAAGCTAACTGTTCTATATATTGAAAATAGTTGGATGAGCCATAACATAGTCGACCGCTCGACGATGCACGCTCGAGTGCAAATAGTTGCTACCGGCAAGCTCTGCGATAGGCAACCACTCAAAACTCTCATGCTCCCAACTCAACTCTACTGTCGGCGTATCATCAAGTTTCAGTAAATATACTAATCGAGCCTGAGAGCGCTCACCGTGTTCTCGATAACTAGTTTCAGCATAGGCTAATCTAGCCTGATCAAAAGAAGCTTCGATACCAGTTTCTTCGAATAACTCGCGTAGGGCACCAGTTGTCACGTCTTCACTACGATCATCGCCAACTATGCCGCCAGGTAGATCAGTAGCTCGTGACAAATCTGGCCTGTAATCAGTTCCGGGAATTTTCTTCCATTCAGAACGACGCAATACTAACAATTGGTTCTTTTCGTTGAGGACCAGGATGTTGGCAACCGTAAAATAAACGTTTTGATGAGTTAGTACTACTTGTTCGTCCATCGCTCCTGGCTCTCACGAATAATCTGTTTAGCTGTTTCGATATCTTCCCAACCCTTGACCACAGTAGATCCCGGCTTCTTGAGATCTTTGTAGTGAGTAAAATGATGCTCAATTTGTTTGATAGTTTGCTCAGGCAAGTCTGCCAACGTTTTAATAGCATTGCCGGTACTACGATCATCGGCGGGAACCACGACTACTTTATCATCGACTTCGCCGTCATCGACAAATCTCATTACACCAATAATTCGAGCTTCTAGATAGACTCCGGTTGGTAATGGTTCATTAGTAATAATCAATGCGTCCAACTCATCGCCGTCTTCGTCGAGAGTTTGTGGAATGAATCCATAGTTAGTAGGTTTCGCAAAGATTTTTGGCTCAACCCGATCAATAGTAAAGACCTTTAAATTACGCTTCCATTCGATTTTATTATTTGAGCCAGCCGGAATTTCGATGACAACATTGATAATACCACCGTCAACATCGCCAGCATCTAAAACTTGATTCCAATCCATAGAGGGCCTCCTTATTATGAGAGAATTATTTTATCTACTAATTGATATTATATCACAAACTAGCAGCTTGCGCTACGTTGTCGCCAGTCAGATTGGCAATTTGCTGTTTGGTATCATGCTTGAAAGCTTGAACTTCGTCATAAATTTGAGAAGCCTCAGCGGCAGCAGCTTCTGATTGTTGTTTAGCTTCGTTAGCACGCTCCATAACCTCTCGGACTAATTCTCGGACGTCCTCAAATTTTTCAACTTTGTTGTCAGTTGGCGGTTTCTTTAGGAACTCATTAGCCTCTTCTGGAATAGATATATCAGGAAGTTTTTCGTGAATTGATTTATCAACCGAGTCGAGCATTTTTTGAATAGAATCAGTAGCTCGCGATAATGCTTCGTCATACTCAGCCGTATAGGTTTTGATAAAATCAGTTTTCTCGGTGTCCTCAATGGGAGCTGGTACTGGTTCTGGCGCAACTACCATTTCTGGAGCTGATGGTATTTCAGGTTGTACTGCTGGTTCTGGAATGAATGGTTCGACTGTTGGCTCACTCGAGTCTTCTTCTGGCTCTAGTTCTTTGGCCTCTCCTACTACGGTTGAATCATTTGTAGTAATAGTCTCATTAGGAACGATAACGTCTAGAGGGTCAAAGCTTGCCACTGACTGATCGTCACCGGTTGCAGCGGCATTATCATCAGTCGACGTCGGAGCTGTTCCGTTAGCATCATCACCCAGTAGACTATTGACGTCGACAACTGGAGAAGAGCTAGGATTAGCATCTACATTAGCTGTTTCGCTGCCGTCTGAATTTGGGCTAGCTTCGTTAAACATTCCTGAAATATCCATTACCCACCTTTCTTATCTATTGTTTCCATACTACCACAAGCGCTTTGCCGGTGCAATACTTTATCTATTCACCGATTCGTCGTGAGCTCCTACGATTCATTAATATTCACCCATCCTGTCCCGTTGTCATAATAAACATCGGGTGTGACATCGACCCATTCAGTACCGGTATCGTACTGCCAATAAGGATTGAGGGGCATATCAAGAGGATCTGGTTCGGCAGTGACACTGCCCTGTAAATAATCTATCGACAGTTGTATCGTACTGGCGCTGGTAACCCCTGCATATAGATACATCACTGGGAAATTACGGGTAGAGTTTGCCGTGCCCGCATAGTCTGGTGTCGTACCGTGACGGTTTGCACCAATATAGAGCTTGAGCTCTAGACCGTTTGCGACATTCGGCGTAACACGAACCGCCAGCCGATGCCAGACATTTGGTGTCAATGCAGCTGTCGAGGTAATAACTGCCGTATTATTGTCTCGAACGCTCACCGTTCCGTTGGTATTGATACGCACATCGCCAATTTTGTTCGCACCAAGGCCAGGCCCGTCATAAAATGCAGCTATATAAGAGTTCGCTTCGGGCAATGCCGGTATACGGAGATACATCGAATACCAGGCCGTCGTTACACTGTTATGAGCAAATTCAAGCCGTGAGTACGAACCTGCGGGGGTAAAGATGGCCGCAAGTAACCCTTCGATAGAAGTCGTACTAAATACTGGAGTAACTCCTGACACAACACTGGCTGTCGAATTTGCCGTTGTTATATTTCCACCATTCGTATCACCCTCGAATGGTTCATGTATTAGTACTGTTGGCACTGGTGGTACATGCGGTACCGTCCAGTCATCAGCAATACGCACCGTGTCTACATCAAGCGAATGTCCGTTTGGCGTGGACACGATACCGCAAGCCAAGTGGTCATGCGAATTATTCGTGAGCGTACCGCTACGCGTAATATATGGTGTCGTATTCTCGCCCTCATAAATACGGAGTTCTTGACCACTTGTACTCGTCATCCATTCTGCTCGGTACCAGGTGTTCATAGCGAGCGCTTCAGGTGACGCCCCGCCCGTAGCCGTCCCAGCATTACGGAGCGTTACGGTACGGTCAGCATTGATACGCCAGTCAGCACGGCCAGTTCCACCTTCGTATAGAGTAGCCAGGTAGGTAATTGCACCACCATTAACCAGTAGTCGAAAGTAAAAGCTGCACACTCTCGTAGCCGTTGTCACCGACTCGCCCCACTCCACACGGGCTACTGCCGCGGCAGGTGCGATATAGGCACCACGGGCGCCGTGAGCTGCCGATGAGCCTAAGGCGGTTAGAGCTGTACCAGGTGCAAAAACTGCCCACGGCGCACCGCCGAGCGCTGCTGTATTGATCGTCTGACTTTCACTCAAACTATCGAAATCTTGTGTTGCGAGAATCGCCATTACTTCACTCCTTTCTGGTGTGCGCTCAGGATATTCGCCCAGGCCGCCAGCGACTGAGGGCTAGAGTTCAGTAGCATTGGCTCGGCAGTATCACCCGGTTTGTAAGAGTTGAAGTAACAGAACGCAACATGTTTGTGCGCCAGCGAGTAGGCAATCGCGCCGTTCAGCCATGCAACCTTGCGGGCAGGACCGATACCAGACTCGTCCTCGTGGCACGCCGTCTCACCTATCGCGCCTGGCACACCCAGGTCATCACAAGCCTGCTGCCAAATAGGCATGCCAGCACCCATAGGCCAGTCACGCCATGTATTCGGCGCGCCGACCGCAGGGAACTTGTACGGATTGTACGGGTCAAGGCCAAAGAAATCCATCTTATCGACCGGCGGCACCCATCGTGACCAAACTCGGCCCGACGATGCCTCAAACGTATAACTCATCAGAACTGGCCCGACTAGCGTCTGCGGACGTACCGATTTCACCAGGTCGTAAAAATGAGCCTGCGCAGCGCGCCATTCTGCCGAGCGCGTAATTTCCTCTGCAAGTGGGTTGTCATTTTCCGGCTCATGCGCATAGGTGAGCAGTAACTCGTGGTCTGCCGGGATCGAGTTCAAGAAACTGGTCACCGCAGCGTCGTTTGCCCCGCTCGACATATCTGTCCAAGTGCTTTTCATCGAATGCCAGGACGCACGCTTGCCATAGCAGCTCGTCAGCTCCACCGGAGCCGTTGTCGGCATCCCCGTAGAATAGGAGCGTCGAATTCCCGCCCGCACACCACCCCACTCAGCTTCTGTAGCAACCCAGTTTGCCTCTGTCTGCGGGCTATTGAGCATACCGACAAACATGTCGTGTGGTAATATACCGCCATTGCTCACTTCTCCTGTGCGCAGCCGAATCCACTGCGTCCCCGTGTCATAGTACGTTCCCATCTGGTTACTCCGGTACCACGATATAGAATCTACCTTCTTGACCTGGGGCTGGACGATTGGCTAAAGTGCCGTAGTCAAGGCGCATGCCAGTACTAGTAGTAGCAACAGCATTAACATGGCCAGCGTTGAGAACGACAGTACCCTGTTGGCCATTGACTGACTGAACGAGGTTAGTAGCGGGATTGCCTGCCGGTCCCGTCGCTCCTGTGGCACCCGGTATGGTTGAGGGAGCACCACTCGGACCACTTGGACCAGTGGCGCCTGTGGCTCCATTAGAACCAGATGGTCCGGTAGCACCGGTTGCTCCCGTTGCACCAGTCTGACCTGTCGAGCCAGTTGGTCCAGTAGCACCCTGAGGGCCGGTAGAGCCGGTTGCACCTACTGAACCAGGGTTGCCTTGGAGGCCTTGTATGCCGGTAGCACCAGTGGCGCCTTGGTTGCCAGTTGGACCTTGGGGGCCGGAAGGACCACTGG
>JAPUEE010000014.1 GCA_027492735.1 Candidatus Saccharimonadota bacterium | reverse complement strand
AACTAAACCTTGGGCCTCGAGCTCAGGGCCCAATGTTAAAAATTAGGTCTGATTCATTTGCCGAAAAGACCGTGGCACCCGCTGCGGTCCACCCCCTCTATCCTCTCCGGCCATCGTGGCCGGACGAAAGGAAGAAATGCCCAAGCCCAAAATGCCGAGGTGGCTGTACGCCGCCCTCGGCTTCGCTGTCTCGCTCACCCTCGTGGTGGGCGTGCCGGCAATCCGTGCCGCGGCTGAGGACGGCGACAACTCGTCGCCGACCCCCGCCGCAACCACGGAGGCCACCACGGCCTCCGTGACGCCCAAGGCGGAGCCTTCGCAAGAGGCTCCGTCCCCGAAGCCGTCGACCAACAAGCCCGACCCGACCAACTCGGCTCCGGCCCCTGCGCCGAAGCCGTCGGCCAGCCAGACCAAGAAGTCGAAGCCAAAGCCGGCCTCGTCGCCGGCGCTGATCCATCTCGACCCGCCAATCATTCCGCAGATCTGCGTCAAGGGCAAGTTGAAGTACGATCTCGTTGCTCTCGATGGCACCCGGGGCAGCCACTACACCCTGAAGTTCGTGGATGGACTGGGTCTGGTTGCGTACCCGGATACCGGGTACACGTTCCAGCCCCCCTCTTCCTCAAGCACGAGATTCGTGCTCGGTTACGGTTCGGACGAGGCGTGTGGCGCAACTCCGACGGCCACGCCCACGGCAACCCCGTCGGAGACCCCGACGAGTTCGCCGACACCGACAGAGACTCCGACTGCCACGCCTACGGCCACGCCGACGGAGAGTCAGGAGCCGACCCCGACGCCTACGGCCAGCCAGACCGAGGAGCCAACTCCGACGGCCACGCCCACGGCGACACCGACGGACGAGCCGACCAGCTCACCGACGGCTACGACGAGCCCGAGTCCGACGACATCGCCGACAACGCCGGTGATCGTCCCGAAGGCCAGTCTGGTCGTCGCATGTGAGCGCGAGAAGGGCGAGATCACGGGGTGGGTGGAGGCCGAGCTCACGCTCGACAACACCCAGCGCAAGTCGGAGGCGGCCTTCCAGGTGAAGACCACCTGGCCGGGCGACTCCGTCAACTCCGAGCTCTTCGTCGCGGCGGAGAGCTCGGAGACCTTCTGGGCGTACTTCCCGGCTGGCGGCGTTCTTCGGAATGTCGTCATGTGGAAGGGCCAGGTTCTCTTGGACCAGTCCGACAACACGCAGCAGTGCGTGGTGAAGGACAAGCCCAAGCCCGACAAGCCGAAGCCGACCAAGCCTCCCAAGAGCCCGAAGCCGCCGAAGCACCCGGACAAGCCGTGGAACAGCCACAAGTCCGACCGGGGCATCTCGAAGGACACCGGGCCCGGCGAGGAGCCGATGGCGGCTGCGGCTGCCGCTTCGCCGGTCGTGGCCGCCATGTTCGGGGGCTTCGGCCTCCTACTCGTGGTTGCCGGCGGTGCTGTTCTGATCTTCCGGCGACGGAAGGAGGTGTGAATCAGACCAACAACGGACTTAGCCAATCGGCAGCCAGCTGATGGGTGATGTCCTTGAGGGGTCTTCCCGGAGCGCGCAAGCGCTCTGGGAGGCCCCTTGATTCATATCTGGAACTCATTTACTTTTTTACAGGACTATGATATAATATAGATATGGTGTTCGCCTGACGCCATTTTTACCGTCGGGCAAATGCCCGCACCGCTCTTAGGAGAAAAACATGAGAAAAATTGGTCCGTGGCTGGCCGCTGCGGCTGTCGTGATCGGCCTCGCGCTGATCATCGGCAGTAGTTTGTGGCCGTCATCGCCTGCGCAAGAGACGGTCAATCCCACCATGACGGAGCCGGCCACCCCGCCCGCTTCCGTCCCGACTCCTACCCAAACGAAAGGTGGAGTGACGTTCGCTACCTGCGACGTCGACAAGATGTCCATTCCCGACCTCCCCCTGAAGAAGGGAGAGCGGAACAAATGGGATATTATCCCGCTAACGCCCCAGCAGGACGCGACCGGCAACATTCCGCTGCCGCCCGCCGATTCCAGTCTCAGTGATCCACATCCACCGGCTGCTCTGGTGAGCGGCTACACGGTGAAGTATCACCAAGCCGGCCCCAAGGCGGACGACATGGTGGCTATTATCGGCCACTCGTCACCGTGGCGAGTGCTACCTTTCAATTCCCTGATGAACCAAGGGAAGCAAGGGGGCGAGGCGCCGCGTGTGAAGGTGGGCCAGCGAGTCTACCTGCACACTACTTGCTCCGGCAAGTGGTGGCTGGAGTATGAGGTGGGCGATGCGTTCACGGCAGGGAAACCGGCGTTCGCGTCTGATCCTCGCATTTTTGGCACAGAGAAGATGCCAGGCTGGCTAGCGCTGATTACGTGTCTGCAGCCCAAAGAGGGCCACTCCACACAGGTGGTGGCCATCACTGGGCAACTGAAGGGGGTTGTCAGCTTGCCATGATGAAAAAAGAGCGGTGCCCGAGCCCTCCGTGTTGGAAAACGCGGAGGGCCTGCTCTTTTTATGGCTCTTATTTACTTACATTAAACCGAAATTCAACTACATCATTTGGTTGCATTATGTAGTCTTTGCCTTCGGTGCGGATTTTACCAGCGGCACGGGCATTGGCTTCGGAACCGGCTGCCACAAGATCGTAATAATCAACAATTTGCGCGGCAATAAATCCACGTTCAAAATCGCTATGGATCACTCCAGCCGCCTGGGGCGCAGTCGCGCCTTTTTTGATTGTCCACGCCCTCACTTCTTTTTGACCAGCTGTTAGGTAGCTTTGCAAGCCTAAAATATCGTAGGCGGCGTGAATCATTTGGCTAAGGCCGGGTTCGGCGATATCGTAGCTTTCTAATAGTTCCATGGCGTCACTAGGGTTGAGCCCTTTTAGCTCGTCTTCTAACTTGGCGCAAATAAAGAGGGCATGAGATTCGGCAGCGAGTTCTGTAAGAGCGCGGCGCTGTTCTTCGTTTACTAAGGTATCTTCGTTGACGTTAAATACATATATTACGGGTTTTGCGGTAAGCAGATGTAAATCTGCAATTGTCTCATGAGCAACTTTTTTATTCGTATGCACCGGTATACCGGCCTCTAGATCTTGCTTTAGTTCGCTTAAACTATCGAACGCGGCTTTGGCGCCAGGGTTCGCCTTGGCCTCTTTTTGTAGCTTTTGCAGGCGAGTTTCAACGGTTTGAATGTCGGCCAGTAGCAGCTCGGTGGTAATGATTTCAATATCGCGCTTGGGGTTGACATTATTTTCAACGTGCACAATATCGCCGCTTTCGAAGGCGCGCACTATATGCACAATCGCGTCACATTGGCGAATGTTCGCGAGGAATTTGTTACCTAGGCCTTCGCCCTGACTGGCACCAGCCACAAGTCCGGCGATATCAACAAAGGTAACGGTAGCGGGGACGACCTTTTCGCTTGCATACATTTTTGCAAGCACTCCTAGGCGCTCGTCGGGTACACCGACAATCCCTGTGTTGGGCTCGATAGTGGCGAACGGGTAGTTAGCCGCCAAAATATCGTTGTGGGTAAGGGCGTTAAAAAGTGTCGACTTGCCGACATTGGGCAAGCCGACGATTCCTATACTTAACATTTAACCCAATCTCCAACGGTTTAGAGCCGATTTCTGGTTGTGTTGGAGCGTTGCCGCTGCTATGCTTAACATTTAAAACAACCTTTTCTGTCGCAAGAACTGGTATGTGTCCCCATACGCTTACTTCTTCTTTTGTTGCGACGACTTTAGTTACTATTTTTTGGACAATTTCTTTCTTCTCGGTAAAGTCCAAGTCTTCCACTAATTTTATCACGCCTTCACCCAATTCTTCTAGGGGTAGAGAAGGCTTGTTGGCTATTTCGTCCTCTATGCCGTTGATTTCATCAACAATAGCTTTGGTATCAGTAGAAATCTCGTGGTTACGTTCCTTATATTGTTGCTCGGTAATCTCACCCTCTCCATAGAGAGTGAGGAAGCGTCCGTGCTTATCTTCAAGAGCTTTTAGACGTTCTTTTAGGCGACCTACTTGCTCTTGTAGTGGCGATACACGTTCATTTTGCCATCGCTTAGCTTGTTCAAACACAAGCTCTGGCTGCTTCAATAAGGTCTCAAGATTACTCCATATGAGTTCATCTAATACGGTTACGTTGATACCATGCTCGAAACACTTGCGAGTTCCTTCGCCATTGTTGAGCCTATCGGTACAGCGATAATAGCGACTGCCATTGGCAGGGTCTCCCGTGCGAGCGAACCCGCAAGGACAATATACCGCACCCCCTAACAGGTAGGAATTACAGCTGTTATTACGCTTAGCGTAGCGTTTGTTTCGTGCAAGCTGCGTCTGTGCCTTTTTAAACAGCTCTGGCGAGATAATCGCAGGTACCTTAACTTCCATCCAATCTTCTTTCGGACGTGCCACACGGCTGCCTTTAATAGTGCGGTGATATTGCTTCTCGATACGAGGGTTCTTGGTTTGAACTGATTCTGTTTTGTTATAGAAGTGTTGACCCATGTAGGTAGTATCACGAAGCAGACGGTCAATTACGCTTGTTGACCAGTAGGGCTTCTTATTCTTGACTGGGCGAATACCACGGTCATAAAGTCGCTGGCGTATCGCATATTTACTCAAGAGCTCTTCACCACACCAAGTAAAGACATCTTTCACTACGACCGCCTGTTTCTTGTTGATTTCAAAGTAGCCGTCACGAGAGTCTGCACCTTGCTTGATACGAGGGTAGTAGTCATAGCCGTACTTGGGGTTATAGCCCAGCAATTTCTTGTTGTCGCCAACTTTTCGTAGTTTGCCTATACGCATACGTTCGGTAATCTTCACTCGTTCATATTCGTGGAAGATGCCCATAACGCCACCCATAAGCCGCTCCTCGTGTGAGTCGCCATTGATGTCATGTAGACTGATAAACTCCACGTCGTTGCTACGCAAGCCATCAATGATGATTTCTTGGTAGACAAACCGACGGGCAAGGCGACCACGGTCATAGGCGTAGACAATATCGAACTCTTTATCTGCTGCGTCTGCTCGTAAGTGGTCAAGCTCTGGACGTTCAAGGATTGCACCGCTCCAGCCGTCATCTTTATAGATGTGTTCGGGTGATAGCGATACGCCATCTTTCTCGACACGGGCTCGTAGTTCACCCTCTTGGCTTTTAATTGTTTCTTCTTTTTCTTGTCCTGCGGTACTTACACGCATATATAGTGCTGCACGTTTCATTACTTTATTACTCCTTTGTTAAATCCATTGTTATTAGTTCGACTTCCTTAGCCTGTAGCAATAGGCTTGTCATATAAAAATCGCCAAAATCTCTCGATATCCTCGCATAGTCGTCGATGATTACAGCAGTGGGCTTAGTTGTCGGCAAGTCGCTAACGAGCTTACTGAACTGTTGTCGATTGAATGGGCTAGTACTACCGCTGATAGTATCTGCATAGGTCGCAACGGGTGTGTAGCCGCGTTGCTTTGCGAACATTATCAGCTTGTCTTTTCGTTTCGCTAATTTGTTACTGCTTAGCTCTTCTATAGCGAGCCTATCGTAAATTACTGCTAGTTTTTCTTTCTCAATATTCATCACTTTTCTCCTTTGAATAAATACTTTGTTGTATTTATTACCATACTTATATTTTATGACCTACAGGGGTAGATAACAAGGGTCTTCGCCTTATTTCACCTCTGTTAATTTGCTAAATAGCTGATTGAACACGGTATCAATTGCTGTTGATTCGGTTTGCTGCTGAAAGTAGCTGTAAACTGGTACGGGCTTGAGCTTATTTGGCTTAGCTTTAGTGTTTCCGAGAACACGACTATTACTATTAGGTAGTCGTTTATTCTTTTTCGTACTACTCATCGCTTGTGTCCTCTAGCCAAAAGAGTTTAGAGTTACCTTGACCTTTTTTTGGCTTCGGTAATGCACCCTCGGCAACCCAGCGATTTAATAGCTTGCGTAGCTCATGTTCGTTGGTGGTTACGTCGTGCTCTGCCAGTTTTTCCAATAGCTCGCCTTGTAGTAGTTCCTTATGTTCAGTGAGCAGGTCAACCACAGCAGGGAGTAGGATTGCCGACTTATCGAGCGGCTTGCGAAATACGCCCAAGTACTCGAAATTAAAGCTGTCATTATCAACGCTCACTTTTACTTGAAATGGGTCAAGTTCGATATCATAACGCTGCTTCTCTTGCGTAAACGTGAGGTAGAAGCTCTCTTTACGGCTCACCGCTATGTGGCTATCTACAGCAGCTAGGATATCGGAACTCCCCCTCATCTCGTTGCCAGCTCCCATATTTCCTGCGGCACCCATTTTACGGTGATGCTGCGTTACGAGAACGGCTATATCTTGCTTGGTAAATGCTCGTAGCTTCTGGAATACCTTGGACATATCTTTGGCACTATTCTCATCGGCACCGTGTACGCGAATGAGTGCGTCAATGATAACTAGTCCGATATTGTTTTCAGCACAGAAGCTCAACACTTGCTCTATATGGTTATCGTCTAACTGGAATCCTCCAAACGATGTGACGTAGATGGGCAGGTTCTCAGCTGCATGTAGCTGTTTTAAGCGTTTCTGTAACAGCCGTTCGCCGTTTTCCTCGTCTATGATAAGCACGCCTGTTTCCTGTGTATTGAACTGTCCGAACAGTGGTTTACCACTGGCGATACAGAGTGCCATATCAAGTAACGTGTATGTTTTGAATGAACGTGATTGCCCTGATAGAATAGTGATTGATGAAGCAGGTACTAGCCTGTCTACGACGTACTCTTGGTCTGGGTAATGCTGGCTCATGAGTTGGTCGATTGTTTTGAAATTGTCCATTAGTTTCCTCTTGTTTCCTATTTTTTGACGCACTTAATAGACCTAGCCGTAAGACCGGCTAAATAAATTCAAGTGCATGACTAATAAGACGGTGGGTTGAATCCCATCCGACTCATTGAGAGCTTCTGCTGAACGCCTACAAAGTTACCTCAGACTTTGTTGCCAATGGCATAAAACGTCGATTCATTAGTGAGTAATAAGGTGCGTATCCTTTCGCTAATATCTATTATATTTGGAAAACTTTATGCTTGCAAACGCAGACAGAATATTTCTTTATAATGAAAATTATTTCTATTATAAAGAAAAATTGACTCCTACCTCTATAAATACGTTTCCAATGGTATGGTATGTGAAAATAACAACAGGCTTCTGAACTGCTAAACTGTCACTGTTCGTTCACTGTTTTCGCGATAAACCTATATAATACAAAGTAAGCACATCTGTGCCATAGTCTAGAGCCACTCGCAAGAGAAGGTATGGTTATAAAAAACTATCAGGAAATAAAAGCTCGTCGTCAGAGCCTATTTCCTGATAGTCGCACTCGAAAGGGTGTGGGTGGTCGTAAGACCATCGCTGGCGGCGAGCTTTTTAGTTTGCCGTCTTTCACACTAAGACGGAAGGGCTTTATATATGGTGTATTTAGGTAAAAATGTAAACCAAAAGTTTGTAGATAAGATTGATAGCAATCTGCATACTTGGCTTGAGAAAGATGAAATTATAGTGGCAGTATTTAAGGCTACTCGCGTGAAACCTCAAACAGATTCCATTATTGTTACTAGCCGACGCGTACTTTGTGCCAATGCGGTTTATCTAGAATCGAGTCGCGGATTCTTCAATGATTTAGTGGCAAGTGATATCAAGAATGTTAGGGTTGACCTGCCTAAATCTCGCCTTATGAGAACTGCATATCCCGGCAAGCTTATTATCGAACACCCAGACGGTACAGAGGACTTTCTTGCCTCAATTCGTAAATCTGACACCCTCGCTGCCATAAAAGCTATTCAAAGAGTATCCGGCTCATCAATCCGTCTAAATATTCGACAGCAAATTGATGAAGAGGAACAGCAGAAAAAAGCCCAAGAACGTAAACTTAAGGCAGAGGAAAAAGCTTCATACAAGAGAGACTTAGCAGCTATCAGGGCGGAAGAAGGCATATATGAAGCAAATCAAACGAGTTCATCCTCTAGTAACAGCTCTTTAAATGGTCTTGAAAAAGTGGCACGTTCGTCTAAGAGTGCGAGCAAGCGATTAAATAAAATATCAAACCGTCTCTTGGTTGTCGTAGTGCTTCTAGTTGTTGGTATAATTTTCTTCCCGATTGGTATTATTGCATGGGTTTTCGCCGTTATTGCTTTCCTCTCTATCTTTAGTGATTAGGTCGAGGCTTGGACTGAAAACGCAAAAGCTATACCTATATAGGTAGCTCTTTTTCTCGGTTTCGCTACACTGCTCTTAAAAGTTGTTCTGCGGGCTTGGCTATAAACTGATTGTGTGGCTTGTGCGGCGTTCTCGTGGCGTCTCAGGCTGGTCTTTAGCTTAATCGGCACTTCCTTCCTGTGTAGGTCATTCATAGCTATATGTCGGTTAGTAATGGAGTGAAAATATATAAAGGAGTTTTTCAGATAACATGAATCGTATCTGGTAAAATCTCGCTGTAAATAGTACAATCATCACAAGCGTTTACGCCTAGACCTAAACCAACCTTGTTGGCATGGTTGCTAAATCCACAAAGAGAAACAGCTCGTCATGAGTACTTCTCTTTGTGGTCATTACTGGAAACGGTGATGGGTGGCTCTTGGGCTGCCGCTCGTGGCGAGCTTTTTAGTTCGCATGTACTAATAATATGATGTCGAAGGAGACAGATAGCATGGCAGAAACTAATCAACCCCAACAGACAGACGGACAAGGTCTTTCGATAACATCGTTAGTACTCGGTATTTTAGCAATTATTACATCTCTTGTTTGGTATATCGGTATTGTATTGGGCATTCTCGCTATCGTGTTTGGTGCGGTTTCTGTTAAGAAACAGGGACGTAAAAAGGCAATCGCAGGTATTGTTACAGGTAGTGTCGGCATAGTTCTTAGTTTGCTTATCGTTTGGATGGTAAATGCTGCACTTCCAGCATTGCAGAAAAGTCAGCGTGATACGGCACGAAAAAATGATGTCAGCGTACTAACGACAGATATTCTAGATTATCAAACGAACAACCGTGGACAGCTTCCAGCTGCAAGCGACCTTTCTGCATCAAGTCTCGGTCAGATTACATCTATCACAAGCGAGGGTCAGCCGACGACCGATAGTGCAATCTACACAGTTGGCAAGAACTGTGATGGAGTGGCGTCAGAGCGAGCTTACTCAATTACCGTAGAACTTGAAAACGGCTCACCGTACTGCCAAGGTTCATAGAGGGAGTTTGAGCATGAACGTACTAAAATCTATTGGCGGCACCCTGTTAGGAATAGCATTCTTTGTTGGTGTTATTGTTGCGACTATTTTGTTTTTCACTTTTGGTGCAAAGATGGCATTTGTTATATCACCTTTTGTCAACGGACTTGCGGGGATTCTGTTAACTATCAATATAATACTCTTACTTTTTGCGGTCATACCAAAAGCACGAGGTGTGATTGGTAACATTATTATCTTTTCGTCATTTATCTATGGACTGTCAGCATGGATTTATGGACTGGCTGTAACGCTCGCCATATGGGGCTGGCTGGGGGTCATCATTGGCGTATTTCTTGGTGGAATTGGCGTAGTACCAATTGGTATGCTGGCATCAGTTCTCGGTGGTCACTGGGATTTATTCTGGCCATTACTCATAAACGTGGCTACTTATTTTGGTGCAATCATCATAGGCGGACTGCTCGTAGGTAGTGCAGAAAGACAAAACGAAAAACAACACGCTAATGTCATAGATGTTGAATCGGAAGACAATACTACACGCACATGGCGGGATTTAGAATAATGACAAAGAAAAAACAAAGTCTAAAGTTGCCGATTTTTTTGATTATCGGACCAGTCCTCGGAATTATATTGTCGATTATTTTATACGCAGTAATTAACTTTATTGTTGCTAGCTCTACGCCAGAGGTTTCATCTTCACCTAGTATTTCGGATGGTGCAAGTATCGCACAGGGTGCCGACGTGCAAGGCTCATACGGCAACGATGACGGCTCTATGTTTAAGACTATTTCAAACGTCCTGCTATTTTTGCTTGGTGCTGGGAGTATATTAGCGTTTGTGCCGTGCCTTGTGATTGGCATAATCATGCTAAATAAACGCCGCAACCCTCAAGTAAATGACACACCCACGACACAGAGCAAAGAATCACGGGACTGGGGAGATTTGGAATAATGCAACTTCCACATTCAAAAACTCGCCAAACATATATAGAGCAAATTAAAGTCGTTGAGGCAAACCTCAAAGATGCAACATCTGGTGAGAAAGACAAGGCATTACTTGCTCAAGTTCAGAAAAGGCTCGATTCTTTAGCTGAGAAATACCAATTCAGTGAAGAGATTGGCACAGCGAGATATAAACTCTATGAATTACAGGCGTTAGTTCATTATTTTAATGGCTATGACGATGACGCACTAGACTTTATAAATCAGGCGATTGAAATGCGTGGCGAAATATACCCTAAAGCAGAAAAGCTTAAGAGGCAATTATCGCTTGGTGATTCCTATCTTTCAAAAACTACTAACCCCGACAAAATGACAAAACAGCAACGACGTGACCGGAAAATCGGGCTTGAGGGCTGGTTGGCGTTGTTCGTTGTGGGTCAGTTCTTAGCATTACTTATAACAGTGTTTAGGTTTTTTGCTGACGGCTTTTTGTCATCATCTGATGTATCAACCTTGAATGGATACCAGTCTGGACTTGGCGATACACTGCAAGCTCTAACAGCTTTTGAAAATGTCGCTGTTCTCATATATGTCGCACTCCTCATTACTATGCTTGTGCTTTTGTTCCGTAATCGTAAATTGGCAAAACCATTTGCAATTGCAACGCTGGTATTCGCGGCAGTATACGGAATAATAGACTACGCTGTAGCGTCGTCCATTTTTGAGTCATCTGGTCTTGCTGGAAATACCGAGATACAGTCGATGATGAGTAAATATAGTAGTGATGTGGGCAGGAGTGTCTTAGGCGTGTTAATCTGGGTTCCATATTTTCTTATATCCAAACGAGTAAAGATGACGCTCACGAAATGACACAACATAAAGAGAACTATTCGTGGGTATATATAGTGCTCGCAGTGCTTATTGGTGGTGCGATTCTGTATTTCCTTTTTTTATCGCCTAGCTCCGGCTATGTAACGGTAAAATACCGTGATGACAAAGTAAATATTTCAGCGAGTAATTTCGAGCCGCTTAATAAATCAGACTCAACCGTTAAGGGTGCATGGTATGACAGTAGCAACGAATATATGATTATCAAGCTCGGTAGCACCTACTATCATTACTGCGGTATGCCAAGCAGTGCATGGAGTGGCTTCAAGACCACCTCATCTCCGTATGAGTACTATCAAGGTAGCATAAAGAGCAATTTCGACTGTCGGGTTAATCCAGTCCCAGCTTATTAACTATGGAAAATATGATTTCTATCAATAAATATCTACTAGTCAGTTTTATTGTTGCTGCGTTGGTAGCTGGCAGTTACGCAGGTTTTTACTATACAAATCGGCACTATCAAAACAAAGAAGCGAAAGAATTGAGCCAAGAAGCTGCAACCGACGAGAAGAATCTGATATGTGAAGCACGGGTTCAGCGTGGCAAAACAGGAGACGTTAAAAGCGATTACTTTATTTTTGAGCGAAGTGCAAAACAAGACGATTGTAAAAAGTTTATAGAATACAAAAATATTCCAGATGATACCGAAAGCTATTGGATGGGATTCTAGTGGCTAGAAAACAGGCTATACTGATAAATATATATGGATAACGAATATCTAACCGTGCTCTATAGACAAATGATGGACGCTTGGTTCAGTTCATTAAAGGTGGGCGATAAAGTCTACAATTACAGCGATGATAGACCCGATAGAGGCAGGGTTAGAAAGCTGCGTGAAGGCGTTATCAAAGAAATCCACGATAATGGAGAGTTTCACCGTCACCTCATTGTCGATAATCTCACGACAGGACGACAAAACAAATGGAATGATTTTGACCTTGTAAAGCCCCCAGAAATTGAAGCAGCCTCCGAAAAGCTAATCCAGCTACATACGGTAAACGAAGCCGATTTGTCGCAAGAACCAGAGAAGTTAGAACCGACTATTGATGAAAAAGCGGCACAGGCAGATTACATGCGTCTTCTCGAAAGTGCCGAAGAATTACTGAACAACGACGACGTACAGCAAGGTAAATGCAGCGGCATATACGGTGCATTTAATAAAAAGACTGGCGAGTGTATCTACATTGGTAAATCACGCTCTTTAATTAGCACTCGCTGGCGTGAACACGCACGGTTCTGGAAAAAGCTACGGCCAATTCATAGGCAGCCGCTCCTGACGCAATACTTGCATTTCTTCAGCGACCAAATTGCATGGAAGGTATTGTTACCCGTTGCGAGTGATATAAATAACGACCTGCTGGAATACTGCGAACGACGACTTTTTGAAAAGTACCGTCCAATTGCGAACTCTATTATTCCAAACGGCACATTCTACGGTAGGAGTGTAATGGAGGGTGAGGGTGATTCTATCTCGGTGTCGGAGTGGAATCCTAGCATGGTGGAGATTAGAATACGCAAGGGGCAGTTTAATGGCTTCTCGGACGGTAAACACCACTTTGATAGTGAGCTAAGCCAAAGACGTAAAAACAACTCCTAAAAATTGTTCTACTGCTTACTGTAGACTGATTATGTGGCTTGTGTGGCGTTCTCGCGGCGTCTCACGCCCGTCTTGGAGCTTGGCGGGAGTTTATAGTATGATGAATATAACGAAAGGTATATACCAATGAAAAAACGAACTATATTCATAAGTTGCTTTATCATTCTTATCGGTTTAGTGGGTGTTGGCGTATCTTTATATGTAAATCGAGATAATCAAAAAGTTACTCCCGATACTGCACAAAACACTAGCAACGAAACAAGTAAGAAAGACGTAAGACAAGCAGTATGGGAGCAACTATCTGACAAACAGCAGGAGCATATAATTTGGCAAGATGGAACATTATCTAAAACTACTTTAGCTAAAGGCTCGACGTTTTCAGATGGTGAGAAGATAGTCAAAGTTGAGGAATATGCAGGGAAAGAGGTGTACACGATAGACTTCCCAACCGACAGTATGGCTGTCCCTAACAATATGATTGTCTACGCTGATACAGATACCAATACTATTATCGGCTATGGGCTGGTTGACTAAGTAGTGGGTACAAGTGTCTACGTCCTCATAGCAAGCATATTGTTCTACATCTTTATGATGAAAGCGTCAGGTACGCGCAACATACGCGTATCGTTTGCTGCTATTTCAGTGGTCGTTGTGCCATTTATATTTGCAAAAATCCTCTGGTATATCTACCTTGTAGGGTATCATCTGCCATTGTCGCAGCTAGTTACAGTTTCAGATGTCATTGTTCTTATTCTGCAACTTGTCGTGGCATTCGGTATCTTTTATAAATTACAGCAAGAGGACGACACTATAGGCTCATGGTTTGCGTGGGGTGCGTGTGGCTGTATTGCAATTTACTTTGTCGTGCCGTACATTGTGCGTCTGGTTATTCCTGGGCTATAATTCGACTATGAATACTAAAAACAAACAGCATAAAAGCAGAAGACTCCCCATCATTTTGTCTGTTATTGGGCTGGTACTTATCGCTGGCGTGATTGCTGGTTTTCTCTTTCAAGACAAGCTAAAAACAGCTGTAGCGGACGTACAAACGAACATCGAGAACAACGGCAAACCACAGTTTGTGTTTGCTGCCGCTCAGTTTCCTGACTGGGCCACTTCTGGTAACGTGTATGCTAACCTTAATGACACTACAGGCGATGGCGGTGAGGGTAAAACTGACGTGCCAATTTCTGGCATTAACATCAGTCAGTGTAAAGCTGGGAGTAACTGTAGCATGTTAGTGCAAAAGTGCGACCCGCACGACAAGAACAATACTTACTGTAGGCAACTAGACGAGGACACGACAGACACGCATTGTTCCGTGTCGGCATACTATAAAGAGCAGACAATTGACCCAAGCGTGGCAGTGGCAGACGAACTGAAACAATGGTCTAAGTTTGGCACAACCCCTACGGAAGTAGGCACAAAAACGCTTGCTATGGTGACGCCAGATGGCAGCAAAAGCTACCAATTTTACCAGTACGATACCAATAACAAGGATGCTACCTATAAGAGAGGCTCTGCCTTTGGCTTCATACCGCTCAGTAATGGACATATTGAAGTGCGGGGAGTTTGCTGGGAAGCGAGACAGCTTGACGAGGTGCTACCTACCTTAAATGCCGTGAGCTTGAAAAAGTAGCACTATCATAGTTAAAGACGCAAAAACTACTCCTATATAAGTAAGTTGTTTTCTCGGTTTCTTGATGCTGGGTAATTCAGTTGTTCATTTTAGAGATAACAGCTACGGGCGGTATAATGGAGTTAGATGCCGATATACACCAGAACCATGCCAGAGAACTTGAAAGAATCAGTAGCTCATTTTGAGAGCTTAATTGTTGATATTGAAAAAGAAATGGATGGTGCAAGTGTGCCAAAAGGTGATTCAACCAGATGGCAAATAGCATCAACTTCGCTCTATCTCGCAACTGAACATGCTAGAGCAATATGTATATTGGTACAACGCCACAACAACGAAGCTGCCGGGCTGCACTTGCGGGCGTTGTTTGAGGTCTACATTCGGCTGGTATATATGTTGTCAAAAGCTGATAACTCACGCTTGTTGGCAGTTTTGTATGCCGACGCAATTAGCTATGAGCGATACACTAAAGACGCGAAGAAGGTAAACTTGGACGCATACGAGTTTGCACCAAGCGAAGTGCAAGACCACTTAACCCAGCTAAACGCTACCGTTGAGGTACATATAAAAGATACAAAGCAGCAAGAAAAAGAGTATCGCAAGCAACTAAAATCTATAGACCACGCAGAGTTTCTGAATGACAAAAATAAGCTCAAGTCAGGTGATAGTATAAGTCAGCAGCTCTCTATAAGATATATGTGCAAATGCCTCCAGAACGTTAACGGGCAAAACTTACTAGACGAATATGCTTCAATTTACAGCAATCTGTCGATGTATGTCCACACCAGTACTGTGTACCTGGCGAAAATGGTTCACAAGCAGCCAAACGGTAGCATTAGAATTGGCACGGTATCTCATGAAGAAAACGAAGAAGCCTCAATACGAAATATTGCTACGGCACATCACTACCTAGCAGGGCTTATGTTGCAGTGTTTGCGTGAAAAAGGACTCTCGCAGACGGAGCTAGACGATAGACTAAAAGCTCTGGAAGACGGTAAAAGTAAATATGATGAGTTTCTAACGATTTAGTAGTTAAACGTAGAGAATCTTTTCAATAGTGGCGATGTACTTATCAGAGTAGCCGCGTCCGCCATGGTCAGGCTTCGGCATACGCAATTTTAGTTCGAAAGGCAGTTGTGTTGGAACTTTTATATTCCAATAGATAAACTCATATGTATCTAGTATAACAGAGGAAAATGATCTATTCCACATGTAAATAATTGTTTTAATTGAGCTAGGTAACTACACATGGTACTATAAACATATACGTTATGAGCATATTACAGCATCGCTTCACTAATGTCCTCCACCGGTCTACGTTTTTGTCGCTTACTACGCATGTATTACTATTGCTAGTAAGTTCTGCTGCTGTTGTACTGTTCATAGCTTCGCAAACGAACGCTATTTCTTACATTGCACCCGATAGTAGTGAATATGGTGGCGCGGGTAGCTATACCCGCATTGCCCTTAGTAATATTGATTCCACCCCAAACATTACCACTATTAATGTGCCAGTGTATGTGGATGCGCCGGAGTCGGCTATAAACGTGCGTGCTACGATACGCCTTACCGACTTTTACTACCCATACGGGCGCGGTGATTTTGTCGATAGGTACAGAGTATGGGTGGCGGGTGATGTACGACAATGCTCTGCTCCTGGTACGAATGGTTCCACTAGTAATTTTGATCTAACTAATTTTTCCTGGGATGCGGATAATGGTTTGTGGGTTAAGAATCTGACAGTACAGTTGGTTAATAAAAATGGCGGTAGTAACGCTTGTACTAATGGAGCTGGAAATGTTACCGCGGCCAGTAGGGGTGAGTATGCATTGGTAGAATTTAAAGCAACGACTCGGGGGATTTCATATAGAGATGGCGGTACTGACTTTAACAACCTTAACCCGGCCGGTCGGAGCTGGACGGCCTATGCCACCGCCGGAAGTGACTGGTTTGCCACGGACGCTCGTAAATGGAAAGATGCTGACGGCAATGACAGGTTCAAGCGAGCCAACTACAATATACAGATTGCAACACCTTGTGACCCTACGATAGGTCCAGCTGGTGTCGAAGGAACAATCTATTTGCGTGACCTCGATAGTGGCGAGCCAGATAATGGCGACTACGATGTCAATGTGTATATTCGTGATCTTACTACTGGAGCAAGGTTATCAAAAGGTAGTGCGCCTGCGACCGCGACAAAATATTACACTAATGACGATAGTAATATGAGTACTAATAATGCTACCTATGAACTAACTATGCGTTTCATGCCAGGTCATAAGTATCGTCTTGAGATTAACGGTATATTTTACTGGAATATTCTCATATACCGTTTGCCATTTAATAATATCTCCGCAGTACATGATTGCCCTGGCTCTACCAATGGGAGCATGGCTCCAGATCTTAAGGTGGCACCAGAAACAGATATAGTATCCGACGGTACTGTTCTTAACGCCTCTTTTATAATTAACACGCAAAATACTCCAGCAACTACCGCTAGGGCTACTGACGCCGTTTGGCGCGATAACGATATGGAGTACGGGAATGGCAATGAATCTTTAATAAGTACTCGTACTCAGGATTATCCGCGAGCGGCCAATCAAAAGGGGCAAGTGCAGACACGTTCCGAAACTGCTACCTCAAGTCCTTTGGGAGACTATATATGCTTCAGTTGGCAAATCCATAGTGCATCTACCTCAACTATCACTGTTGACGATACTGTACTATACGAGTGTCGAAGAATTGGATCGGTGCCGAAAGTGCAAATTTGGGGCAATGATCTTCGAGTGGGCAGTAGCTTTTCCGGCACAGGGACTAACCTCGACTCCTTAGCAAAGGGTTCTATGTCGGCAAATAGCGGATCATGGGTAGAATATGCAATTACAGCACCGAATACTGTGGGATTGCTCGCCTCGCAATCAGGTGCGGTCAATGGAACGACTGATCCGCAATCTGAATGGAGCAAGTTAACCTTTGCAAATACTGGTGTTCCTTCTTGCGAGAGTGGATTTGGTTGCTTTGCAAATCAAACTGAAGTCGGCAAGATACCAGATATAAGAGGGGCGCTAACGGGATCGAGTATTACGAGCCAGAGAACTGGCCCGGTTTCGACTGCGGATATTGCATCGATAGCAGGACCATTAAACAATATTACGAGTTCAAACGCGATTGTAACAGATGGTACCATTACGATTGACCAAAATATTATCTATCATTCAACCGGACTGTCAAACAGCCAAAGTATCCCGCAACTGATATTGGTGGGCAGGAATATCAACATTGCACCGAATGTTACACAGGTTGACGCATGGTTAATCGCTGATGACACGATCAATACTTGTAGAGATGCGAGCATCATAAATGCAACAGACTTACGTTCTACTAACTGTCAGCTGCCCCTTAAGATCAACGGTCCTGTTATGGCTTCGCAGCTGTTTTTACGTCGAACCTATACCAACCCGGCTAATCCGAGCGATCCTGCCGAACTAATCAACCTTAGAGGTGATGCATACGCTTGGGCGAATAGATTTACCAAGCAAAATGGCAGTTGGCAGACGACATATACTACCGAATTACCGCCACGATATTAAACATAAGTAAAATCCTTGCCAATCGCTATAGTAGTTAT
>JAPUEE010000013.1 GCA_027492735.1 Candidatus Saccharimonadota bacterium | reverse complement strand
TGACAACCGAGGTTGTCTGATCGTGGTCGAGGAAAGTTTCCACGAGCGACGCAGTCTCGGAGTTCGCGCCGCTATCACCGACAAACAGCACGACGTTAGCCCAATCGGCGGCAGCCAGCCAATCGGCTAGCGCGGCCGCGGCAAACCCGCCACTCGGACCAGCTGCTGAAAATATCACGTCTGATAATTGATTTGTAAATGACGCCGGGAGCGCCTTTTTTAGCGATTCTGGCATGATGACTTTGACTTCACCGGCGCCAGCTGTCAAAGCGGTTTGTCGAGCAGCGGCTACGGCCGCAAAAACTTGACTATTGCCGCCGACAATAGCTAATTTACCGGCTAGATCGCGTCGTTCCGGTTTGCTCCAGGCGACGTCGGGAAATAACGGCGTGGATCGATCTTGTTTTTGCCAAAAACTGCTATCCATTAAAACTCCAGAGTGACCGATACCGGACAGTGATCACTGCCCATTTGGTGCGGATAAATAGCGGCGTCCGACAGATTAGATCGGAGCGATTCGTCAACCAAGAAATAATCGATACGCCAGCCGACGTTGCGCTCGCGAGCCTTTGCCCAATGTGTCCACCAGGTGTAAGCCTCGGTGATGTCGCCCTTCACAGCTCTAAAGCTATCGATAAAACCGGCTTCGAGCAAGGCATCAAAGCCGAGGCGCTCCTCGCGGGTGTAGCCGTGTTTGCCTTCGTTTTCGACTGGTCTGGCTAGGTCAATTTCGGTATGTGCCACGTTCAGATCGCCGCAGAACACGACCGGTTTATGTTGGCGCAGACCAACCACGTAATCGCGAAAAGCTGGATCCCATTGGTGTGAGCGTAGTTTTAGCCGAGACAAATCATTTTTGCTATTCGGGGTGTAAACAGTCGTCAAAAAGAACTCCGGTAGCTCGATCGTTAGCACGCGTCCCTCGGTATTTGGGTTGCCAAAAGTATCATCGTCGAGATTGTAGCGGTTGGCGATTTTGTTTGGCAGATCGTAGAGGACATTGATCGGCTGGAGATCGGACAGGAACTTGCGCACCAAAATCGCTGTGCCGCTATAGCCAGGGCGTTCGGCGCTGTTCGTGAATATCTGGTAATCCGCTAGATCAATACTCGCCTGTCCGCTACTCGCTTTGATTTCCTGTAAACAGATAATATCTGGCTGTTCGGCGTCTAGGAACGCCTGTAGCTCCTCTTTTTTCAAAATAGACCTGAGACCGTTCACATTCCAAGAGAAAATTCGCATATTTCCATTGTATCACTAAAAAATGCCACCCTTTACGCTGGGGTGGCATTTTCGATACGAACGCAGTTACTATTTGGTGAGCGTGAGGGCGACACGCTTGCTCTTTAGGAAGTAGAGCGATACCAAACCGGCACCAACCCAAGCGGTGATGATCAAACCGATGACCATGACGATGCCAGAGGCTTCCATGTGTGAACAGCTTGACGAATACGAGTATGAATAGTATGAGTATGATGATGTACAATACTCGCGTACCATTGCAACGATACCCATGACAGTCACAAATAGTGCGACTGTGCCGAATGAAACCCAGGCTAGCAATTTACCAAGTTTCTTTTGCAAGGTGATGAGTACGATAGTTGCGATGAAGCTGGCGGCAATCAGCGGCGTAAAGATAGTGGCAACAATCAAGTTAGCATCTGACGAGCCGCTCACGAGGGCTGAGATCCAGATAAAGGTGAATATCACGCCGTAAAGTGCATAGATACCGAGGACGATGAGCCAGAAAATCAACCAACCGCCAACACCGACGAGTGATTTTTCCTGGACAACATATTGTACCTGGACGCCGGGCTGGCCTGGCTGAACCATCACGGGCTGTTGCACTGGCTGTGCGTTAACCTCCGGCGGATTGTTTTCTTTGACAGGTGGTTGATCAGACATTAAATTTCTCCTTATGAAATTATGTTTAATGGTAGCCTTATTTTAGCATATCTTCAGGAAAAGCAATAACCCTATATCTTTTTGAGCAGTTTGGCGTTTTCGCGCTGGAGATCACGGCGTTTGATGGTTTCGCGCTTGTCGTATTTCTTTTTACCTTTACCTAGGGCAATGACAAGTTTTATATACCTACCGGTGGTCAGTAGTTTGGTCGGAATGATCGTTGATCCATTATTGCGAGCGGCGACTAGTTGATCGATCTCGCGGCGTTTGGCTAACACTTTGCGGGCGCGAGTATCAACGACGCTAGCTTCTCGACTAGAGTGTTTCGGCACGTTGGTGGCGAGTGAAAACGAGGCATTGATCAAAAAAAGTTCGGCACGTTGGTTCGCGATATTTATTTTCGGCACAACGTAGGAACCGCGTAATTGGATGTGGCCGAGCCTAGCTGCTTTGGTCTCAGCGCCGGTCAGCTCTAACCCGACGGTGACAGTATCACCTAGCTCGTAGTCAAATCTGGCGCGACGATTAACAATCGCCCCGCTGGATTTTGATTGGGCGGTTCGATGTCCGCGTCTCGTAACTTTCTTTGCCATAGTATACAGATAATTATAGCATGATGATATAATTTACAGATGATACTGAACGAGTGGACACGCCATCTAGAGAAAACGTTCATTAGCGTGCATGGTATCAAAACGGCGATTTTTGCTAGTCCAGATAATGGCAAGCCAGTCGCTCTATTTCTACATGGTATCAACGGCGATCATCACGGCCTAGTGCCACTTGCTCACGCAGCGCAAAACTACCGACCGATTCTGGTAGATCTGGTAGGTCATGGCGAAACTGACATACCGCGGAATGGTGCGGCAGATATAACGACGATTCGGCGTTGGTTCAGCCAGGTTGTCGATCAAGTAGCTAAACGCTATGGTCGACCGGCACTCATTGTTACTCATTCGTTCGGATGTTATGCCGCTGGCCGAGATAACCAGATAAAATCGGTCTTCATCTGCCCTGTTCCGACCGCTAGCAAGTTCTATACCCAGATGTCCAGACTCGGTGATTTTTTGTTCAAAACTAGGCTAGCTGTTGCCCTTTATAACTCATTTCCTTTTTCAGTTGCACGTGGTGTGAAATTATTACACATTAGGACTAAACAGACGATTGATCTAGTCGTATTTTTATCAAAAGTCAGTCGAGCAGCAACGGTCAAACAGCGTCGTTATCAAGCTCGTCTGGCGCTCATGAGCAACCAGGAGGATATATTTCGAGGCATCAATCCCGATATCGTCATTATCGGGTTGGCTGACAAAGTAGCTGACGAGAGGACTGCCGCGCAGATGCAAAAAGTTTTCCGCTCGGCAACTATTAACTCCGTGCCGGGTGGTCACCTGGCGCCGATCGAAAACGCGGACGAAGTCTTTGCTATAATTGGTCTATAATGAAAAAACTCCACGTTAATGTTCTCTACGCTACCAAATCAAAAGGTCATGGCGTCGCCACGGCGTTCGAGGAAATGTCGCGGGGACTGCGAGCGCGACCGGATGTATCGGTGACGATCAATAGCTGGGACAAGGCTGACATTATCCATGTTCATTCGCCTGATCCAATGTCGATGCTGCACCTATTGTTTTCGCGCGGTAAAAAAGTTTTCACAGCGCATCAGGTCGTCGGTTCGATGAATGGCTCGATCAAGGGCGGCAAGTTTGTCGAGAGAATCTTTTTCTGGTATGTGCGGCATGCTTTTTATAATCGGGTTGATGCGGTAGTTGCGGTTAGCGGTAAATCAGCAAAGATTTTGCAGGGAGAAATGCGCGTTAAAACACCAGTTATAACGATTTATAACACGATCAACATGGCGGCTTTGCGGGTTGATGCTGCGACTCGAAAAGCAGCGCGCGACAAACTAGGAATCGGCGCCGATGAATTCGTAGTGGTCGGCAATGGCCAGCTCCAGCCGCGCAAACGCATCGACACTTTTGCGACCGTGGCGCGTAAATTGCCGCAGGTAAAATTTATTTGGGTTGGCGGCGTGCCGTTTGGCGCCTTGGGCGCTGATACTGGCAAGATGAATGCTATTGTCGACAAATCCCCTAGCAACGTGCAGTGGACCGGCGTGGTGTCGCTAGATCAGGCTCGCGAATATTTGGCGGCGGCTGATGCTTTTTTCCTGCCAAGCGATCAGGAAAATCATCCGATGTCGGTACTCGAAGCGGCCGGCGCTGGGCTGCCGATAATTCTGCGCGACATACCAGAATACGACGATACTTTTCGGGGCGACGCACTTATGGCCACTAACGATGCGGACTTTGTCAAAATCATAGACAAACTTCGCATCGATAATGCATACGTGAAACGAGCGATCGCAGGGTCAAAGGCAATTGCCAAACGTTTCGACAGTCCGACTGGCAGTGCTCAGTTAGTTGAGTTGTACTGGTCTTTGCTAGATAAATGATATAATAGGGGCTAGAGTAATGAAAATCGGTCTTTTTACAGATAGTTATCGTCCAGCCACCAACGGCATTGTCTACGTAGTTGAGATTACGAGGCGTGAACTCGAGGCCCTAGGTCACGAAGTTTATATTTTTGCGCCGGCGGCTAATTTGCGCAATCACGTTATGGAGGTTGACCGCGACGATCCACGCGTGATTCACTTCCCCGCTATCAAAGGCGTCGGGTTTAGCGAGTCTCAATTGTCGCTGTTTTTCCCGCCACGCATTTTGAAAAAGATTCGGGAATTGAAATTAGACGTGCTATATTTCCTGACCACTGGACAGGTCGGTGCGATGGCGGCGTATGCGGCGCGCAAAACTAATGCCGTGTTAGTCGGTCAACATTCAACCGATGTTTATGAATATGCCAAGAGCTACCCATTTTTGACCGCTGTGGCTCTGCCGATGGCTAGCATGATCTTGCCGATGACACTCGAACTGACCCCCGAGCAAAAGAAGCTGTTGGCCAAAGCTTACGTTCCTCCTGTATCGAAAAGCAGTCGCACCAACTCGTCTCTGCCGGCCAACGTGATCGGCGCAACTATCTCAGTCCTTTATAGCGCCTGCGATGCGACGATCGCCCTGAGTCGCAAGTCGGCTAAACAATTATCGATGCTAGCCGAGAAAAATCATCAATCTTTGAATCTACAAGTTATTCCAACTGGGGTGAATGCTTTGCCGGTGGCGAGCGACAAAAAGGTGCAATCTTTCCGGAAAAGTCTGGGTCTGACGCCGACCGACGAAGTGGTGATCTATGTCGGACGTCTCGGCGAGGAGAAAAACCTAGCGATGTTGATCCCGATGATGGAAAAACTGATTCGCAAACGCCCCAACGCCAAATTGGTGTTTGTCGGCGATTTTGATTTCCGCGAAACTCTAGAGGAGATGGCTACCGCGTCGCGGGCGGCTGGTAAAGTGCTATTTGCCGGTCGTTTGCCGCGTGATGAGCTATCGATGGCGTATCAGGCTGCCGAGGTTTTCGTGTTCCCGTCCCTGACCGATACCCAAGGATTAGTCATTCAAGAGGCGGCGCATACCGGATTGCCGCTGGTGCTCTGTGACCCTGATGTTTCGGAATGTTTCCATGACGGCGAAAATGGTTTCCTCGCCAAAAATACGCCGCGTGATGTGGCGGCCAAGATCGCTACGATTTTGTCGGACGATAAATTGCGTGCCAAATTCAGCGCCCATAGCAAACAGCTGGCAGAATCGCTCGGCGAACGGACTCAAACGGAAAAGGTCGTCGCCCTGTTTCGTCGGGCGATGAAAGAAGATCAAGCTCTAAAATAATCGGTCGATTCATAGCCCGTAAATAGCTATATTTTGTGCTTGAAACTGCCTGAAATACCTGCTATGATATATAGGAAATGAGCGAGAAACACATGCCCCCAGAGTCTGTTCGTGCTGCCGAGCGAGGTGTTAAAATTGATCTAGTTAACGCAATGCTGTCTGCGACCTGCCGCATGGCGATACCAGTTTTTGTACTATTTATGGCTGGTTTGCTAGTCGATGCCTATTTGGTGCAGACTGCCTTTTATGCCATCATCGGCGCAGTTGTCGGGTTTGTGGTGGCTGGTTGGCTAATTTATAAACAGCTGAAAAGTTATCAGAAAAAGTCTCCTGCTACCAAAGAGAAGACTCCCGAGGAGAAGAAATAGATGCACGGTATTTCGATCAAAGCCGAGCCACTATTTGAGATTTTTGGGGTTACGATTACGAATTCGATCCTATTAGGTATTTTGGGCATAGTGATCGTGATCGGTTGGCTAGCGTTTACGGCGCATGCGGTCAAAAAAGATCGCGACGGCTTAGCCCGAAAAGGTTTCTTTACCCGACTGGCGTTGTGGTGTTTCGAGGGGCTTTATAAAACCATTCACGATGTAATTCCTAATAAAAAAGTTGCTCGCCAGGTCGCGCCGTTTGCGATCACGATCTTTTTTATTGTAGCGATTCAATATTACACCGGCGTTTTGCCATTTGTTGGCGAAGCAGTCACCTGGGGCGAGCATGCCCTATTTCGTTCGCAGGCGGCGGATTTGAATTTTACCGTAATGCTAGCGATTATCACGATTATCGCTGTGCAGGTTTGGGCGATCAAGGTACTCGGTAGCAAAGCTAATTTTGAACGCTATTTCATCAACCCGATCAAAGATCCGATCGGTTCATTTAGTGGTCTATTAGAGATCATTGCCGAATTTTCGCGTCTGATCGCCCTGGCAATGCGCTTGTTCGGTAACGTTTTTGCCGGCGAAGTGCTGTTGATTGTCGTCGCCTACCTAGGCCAATATGCCAGCCCGGCGATATTACCGTTATTTTATATCTTTGAATTGTTCATCGGTGGCATTCAGGCCTATGTGTTCTTTATGTTGGCCACCGTTTTTGTTGGATTGGCTGTCGAACACGGCGGTCACCATGAGCCCGATCACTCAGCTGAAGCTAAGCGGATGAGTGAGATAACAACGTAAAAAGTAAGGAGTAATAATGGAAAGTTTAGCATTTAGTTTGGCCTATGCAATCCCAGCTTTTGGTGCTGCAATCGGCGTAGGTTTGATCGGTTTTGCTGGTTTGAGTGCAGCTGGTCGCAACCCAGAAAAAATCGGTGATATTCGTACCTTGATGGTGCTCGCGATCTCGTTTACAGACGCCCTAGCTATCATCGGTATCATCGTAGCAATTCTCAGTAAAGTAATGTAGGAATCCGTAAAAGATGCAAGAAATTCTCACCCTACTCGCAAATGCGGCCACGAGCGAAGCCTCCGGTGGAATTTTTGAGTCGCTCGGTATCGACTGGAAGATTCTGATTTTGCAGACTATCGCCTTTGGCTTGTTGGTGTTTATTCTCGCGAAATGGATCTATCCGCCGATTCTCGCGATGCTCGATCGTCGCGATAAATTGATCAATGATTCGGTCAAAGCCGCCAAAGAAGCGACCAAACGTTCTGAGCAGGCAGCCGAGGAAATCGCTGCTCAATTGAAAACAGCTCGCGACGAGGCGAACGAGATCGTTGACGCTGCGCGCGAACAGTCAACCCAGATGCTGCTCGATAGCGAAAAAGATGCTGAACGCCGTGCCGAGGCCATGGTATCGGCCGCCAAGGCTCAACTCGACCGCGATGTCGAGGCAGCGCGCACCATGCTACGAGACGAGACGGCTTCGTTAGTGGCTCTCGCGACCGAAAAAGTCGTGAGTCAGAAAGTCGACAATGCGGCTGATAAAAAGATCATCTCAAAAGCCATCAAGGAGAGCGCCAAGTGAACTCGACCTCTCGTCGCCGAATAGCTACATTTATAGCTGCTCAATTGGTTGCCGGCGAATCGCCAAAACGTATTGCCAAGGTACTAGCGGCGTATTTATCATCAAACCACCAAATGCGACAGAGCGGTCTTATTATCAGGGACATTGAAACTGAACTGGCGAATAACTATCGGCATCTCAGTGTCGATATAGCGAGTGCTAGAGCGCTAACCACAGAAACCAGAGACATTCTGGTAGCAATGTTAAAGGCAGAAACTGGAGCGAAAACCGTTGAACTGTCAGAGCGTGTTGACGGCAATCTACTAGGTGGTGTCGTAGTACGTACCCCAGAGGCAGAGATGGACGCCAGCCTAAAGAAAAAGTTAACGCGCCTACGAGCGATTTGAAAGGAGTAACATGGCAGAATTATCAGTCAAGGAATTATCAAAAGAACTACGCGATGCGATCGCTAACTTGGATGTGAGCGAGGGGCTAGAAAAGTCTGGTATCGTCATTCGCGTTGGTGACGGCGTAGCGTGGATCTATGGCCTTCGTGATGCAGGCTCGAGTGAAATTTTAACCATCGAGACGATCGATGGCGGTACTGCCAACGCTTTTGCATTGAACCTCATGGAAGATGAGATCGGCGCCGTACTCCTAGGCGACGAAAATCAGATTGCAGCCGGTGCCAAAGTTACATTGACCGGCGAAGTGGTGTCTGTTCCAGTAGGTCCAGAGCTCCTCGGTCGTGTCGTCAATCCACTCGGTGAACCACTCGATGGTTTGGGCGATATAAAGACCGAACACCGTGGTTTGGTTGAAAAATCAGCGCCAGGCGTCATGGCTCGAAAAGCGGTTCATGAACCGCTGATGACCGGTATTATGGCAATCGATACGATGATTCCAATCGGTCGCGGTCAGCGAGAATTGATTATTGGCGATCGCCAAACCGGTAAAACAGCAATTACGCTGGATACGATGATCAACCAGGCACGCCAAAATACTGGCGTGGTGAACGTCTATGTGGCCATCGGTCAGAAACTTTCCAAAGTTGCTCGTCTCGTCGAGCGACTCAAAGCCGAAGGTGTGATGGAGCAAACGATCGTGGTGGCTACCAGCCCGGCTGATCCAGCCTCTATGCTCTATCTGGCGCCATATGCCGGCACTGCTATGGGCGAATACTTCCGTGATAACAGTGAGCATGCACTGATTATCTACGATGATTTATCGAAACACGCTGCAGCCTATCGCCAAATGTCACTACTTCTTCGTCGTCCACCAGGACGCGAAGCCTTCCCTGGTGATGTCTTTTATCTCCATTCTCGTTTACTCGAACGTTCAGCAAAATTGTCTGACGAGCTGGGCGGCGGATCTTTGACTGCCTTGCCGATTATCGAGACTCAGGCTGGCGATATTTCAGCCTATATCCCAACGAATGTGATTTCCATTACTGATGGTCAGATTTTCCTCGAGACAGATCTGTTTTACCAAGGTATCAGACCGGCTATCTCGGTTGGTTTATCGGTGTCACGCGTCGGTGGTGCTGCTCAGACAAAGGCAGTCAAAACGGTCAGTGGTAACTTGCGTCTCAGCCTGGCTCAGTTCCGCGAATTGGCGTCATTTGCCCAGTTCGGCTCGGATCTCGATGCTGAAACCAAGGCTCGTATTGATCGCGGCCAACGTTTGACCGAACTGTTGAAACAACCGCAGTATCAGCCACTTGCAATTTGGCAGCAGGTGGTGTCGGTATCAGCTCTGACGAGCGGTGCTTTTGACGATGTTCCGGTAGCAAAGATTCATGACGCAGTCGATGCGCTACTTGCTCGCTTCCAGAAAGACCACAAAGATGCTGTCAAGAGCCTCAATAACGGCGACAAGCCAGACGATGCGCTGATTGATACAATTAAGGTGCTAGCTCAGAAAGTGGCAAAGGAGTTTAACTAGTGAAAGTATTGTTCGTCTGTTATGCAAACATTGGTCGTTCGCAAACTGCGATGGCTTTGTATAACTATTGGACAAAAACTGATACTGCAGATAGTGCGGGCACAGGTGTCAATGATGTAGTTCCAGACTGCAATACCCTAGGAGAATTTGAGCAAAAAAATCATCACCGACCCAGCACGCTGACTGCTCTATCCGAAAAGTTTGGCATAGACGCTAGTGATTTTACCCGCACGCAACTAACTCCAGAAATGTTGTCACAGTATGATCTGGTGGTCAATATTGCCGATCGTGATCAGACACCTGATTGGTTTAGAGGTGATAATGTCATATGGTGGAAAGTTTTAGACCTAGGGCCTCAGTTTACGGACGAGCGATTGTGGCAGAATTATGACATGCTTGTCGATAAGGTGAAAAAGCTCATCGCTCTCGAAAAAGCAGGCGGTGATTTCCATGAACTTGATGATAATATCGACGAGGAGAATAACTAATGGCCTCTGTGCAGCAACTAAAATCACGTATCCGCTCGGTTAATTCGACCAAGCAAATTACGAAAGCTATGCAACTCGTTGCAGCTAGTAAAATGCGTCGCTCAACTGCTGCAGTAAAAGAAACAGCAGATTACGCTACTGCCGCTCGTGAACTGCTGGCTGATTTAGCTCATGATCGTGATACGATCACGTCACATCCAATGTTCCAAAATCGTCCCATCAAGCGCCGCCTCTTGATCGCTATTAGCAGTGATACGGGCCTAGCTGGTGCCTATAACGCCAATGTCTTGAAAGGCCTCGTTACCGAGCTCAAATCCGATAACGAGCATCATATACATACTGATACTCTGACATTAGGACGCAAAGTATCGCAGTTTGCCTCACGTCTGAAAGAGGTCAAAGTAATTGGCTCGTACGAAAAACTACCAGATCAGCCAACTGGACTCGAAATCAAGGCAATTTTGAACGAGGCAATCGACAGATTTGTCGGCCTAGAATGCGATGCAGTCGATCTCATCTTCACGCGCTTTCATAGTCCGATAAACCAAGAAGTCGTCGTCGAACGCTTGCTGCCAGCTGGTCTGGCGAGTCAGAGCGATTACGAACAGGTCTCGAGTGAGATTCGCGAGAGTCGTTTCGAGCCGTCACGCGATGAAGTGCTCGACGCAGTTACCGAGCGATTGATTGAAACGCAAATTGTTCAGGCATTGCTCGACTCGCGCGCCTCAGAGCATTCGATGCGAATGATGGCGATGAAGAACGCGACCGATAACGCTTCTTCTCTGTCGAGTGACTTGACGCTAGCTATGAACAAGGAGCGCCAAGCAGCAATTACGCAGGAACTCGCTGAAATTAGTGCCGGATCGGAGGCAGTACAATGATCAAGTTAAAGGAGGAAAGAATGGCTAAAAAACAAGGTGAAATCATCCAGATCGTTGGTGTGGTCGTCGATGCGGAATTTGAAAAAGATGCCCTACCGGCAATTTATGATGCATTGATCGTCGAAAACAACGATCAGGCAATTACACTCGAGGTAGCACAGCATTTGAGTGAAACGACAGTGCGTGCCATTGCTCTGTCGAGCACTGATGGATTAACTCGTGGCGCCAAAGTCACCGCGACGGGCGCACCAATTTCAGTGCCGGTTGGCGAAGCTACTATGGGACGTATGTTTAATGTGGTTGGCGATCCGATTGACGGTGGTGCAGAGCTACCCGATGTCGAACGTATGCCTATTCACCGCGATCCACCACCGTTGGTTGATCAATCGAATAAGACAGAAATTCTCGAGACTGGTATCAAAGTCATCGACCTAATTGCGCCAATTGCCAAAGGTGGTAAAGTCGGTTTGTTCGGTGGTGCCGGTGTAGGTAAAACCGTCCTTATCCAGGAGCTCATTAACAACATCGCTAAATTCCATAGCGGTAACTCGGTATTTGCCGGTGTTGGTGAGCGTACTCGCGAAGGTAACGACCTCTATCATGAGATGAAAGATTCGGGTGTGCTCGACAAAACATCGCTCGTCTTTGGCCAGATGAATGAGCCACCTGGAGCTCGTTTGCGCGTGGCGCTGACGGGTCTCGCTATGGCTGAAAAATTCCGTGACGAAGGCAAAGACGTGCTGCTATTTATCGATAATATTTTCCGCTTTACGCAGGCTGGGTCTGAGGTGTCTGCCCTGCTCGGTCGTATGCCGAGTGCTGTGGGTTATCAGCCGAACTTGCAGCAAGAGATGGGCGCACTGCAAGAGCGTATTACTTCGACGCGCGAAGGCTCAGTTACCTCTGTCCAGGCAGTCTATGTGCCAGCTGACGACTTGACCGACCCGGCGCCAGCGGCAACCTTTTCTCACCTCGATTCGACGATTGTGCTGAACCGAGCCTTGACGGAAATTGGTATTTATCCAGCAGTTGATCCACTCGATTCTAGCTCGACTATTCTCGATCCAGAAATTGTCGGTGAAAAGCATTACAAAGTTGCTCGCGAAGCCCAGCGAATCTTGCAGGAATACAAAGACCTCCAGGATATCATTGCTATCCTCGGTATGGAGGAACTATCTGATGAGCAAAAACAAACAGTGGCCCGAGCTCGACGTTTGCAGCGTTATTTCAGTCAGCCAATGCACGTGGCCGAGATCTTTACCGGACAGCCAGGCGCCTATGTCAAATTGAGTGACACCGTGGATGATGTGGCGGCAATTCTCGACGGTAAACTAGATACTAAACCAGAAGATTGGTTCTATATGACCGGTGCCCTAAAAGACAAGAAAGATAAAACGGAGAAGAAATAATGGCTACTCAGCCATCCCTACAACTCCAACTAGTTACCCTGCTCGGTCAGAGAATGGATGAGTCGGTCTATGAAGTGATTTTACCGACCACTATTGGTGAAATATCAGTATTCCCTGGTCACGAACCACTCGTTAGCTTGGCGAAACCGGGTGTTATTGCAGTACGACGTCAAAAAACCGATCCTGACACAGCACTGGAGTATTTTGCAACGAGCGGTGGTATAATTGAGATCGATCCTGAACGGGTACGAGTATTGGTTGACGAAGCTGACCATGGTGACGATATTATCGAGGCTGAGAGCCAAAAAGCCCTCGAGCGTGCACTCAAGATGCGTGATAATGCCGCCGACCAGGTCGAACTCGAGAAAGCCTCGCAGCTCATCGATCGTCACCAAACTCGCCTCAAGGTAGCGGGTCTACGTCGTCATCAAACGAAAACCAGGTTCAAATAACAGTAATTAACGAGGAGGCGCATACGACTAATCCAAACCAAGAGGGTGCTACGACACCCGAAGTAGAAACACGTCCAGAAATTATCATTGTTCGTCTAGGGAGAATCGGTGATTTATTAGATGATCCGTCGGTGGCAAGTGGCTCAATCGGGCCAAACGAGAATAGCGAGTCGGAAACTAATAGGGCTATGATGATGCGTGGCGAGCTAGTACACTCGGACTCGTCGAAATATTATCAGAGACTCGAAAAACTGCAACGCTTAATCTGTTCCTGTGTTGATGGTCGTAGTCCAGACGAACTGGGTGAATTAACAGCCAATGGTGCCGGCGGTTCTATAGGATTATATTTTATGCTCCTCGGGACCGGTACGGTCGATACGATGTCGAATTTTGCTAAAACACTAAAGAATGCCGGGTTACCACTCGGGGCGCATGACGATGATCAGGGCCGCAATAGCGGCTGTGGTGCTAACGATAGATTACTTGATATCTTGCAAAAAATGCAAAGTGCGCGTGAGTCGATTGCGAAACTCCGTACGGGTTTGGGCTATGGCGAGAGTACAACTGATATGGATTATTTGGCGACAGTCCAATCTATGATGACGCCGTCAGAGGAATCTGGTAAATCAGCTGGTGAGCTGGCTCAGGAGCGAACTGCTTCACTAGAACATGTTACGGGAGAAAAAGCTACGCATCTCGTTCGTCAACACGGTGAGATTGCAGCTCTATGGAACTCCGCTCGTGATGAATCGACGCTGAACCGATCGGCGCTATCGGAAACGGCGAGATCTGCTGATCTTCACAAAGACGATGGAACGGAGATGGAAATCTTTAACGTCGATGCTTGGGCCTTTAGAGGCACGGCTATCATGACTCTGCAAGCGCGCTACGGTGCTGAGTTTAATGCTGAGGGTGCCATGATTAAACGTCCCACCCCAAACAAGCCAACCGAAACTGAAATTACACAGGCTGTTGATTTTCTTATTGATTATAATCTCGCAACTGTGCTCGTTCTCGGAAATAAAAATCTCGAAGTACTCCATCGCCGATGATGTTCCTGAGTCGTGTTGTAACTTTATCTCTGGTGTGGTATAAATTACTGTAACTATGAGAGAACGAGACCCTAATAGAGCGGCATATGTAAAGAATTACCAGAGGTTGTATCCAATGGCTCGGTTTGCTATGGGATTTGCTAGACGGCTAAAGGTAACTGGAGCAGAACATATACCCGATGGTCCAGCGGTGCTGGCGGCTAATCATAGTAGTGTGTTTGATCCGCTCTATCTGGCACTTGCCTATTATGGCGAACAAGAGGAACCGTTACGGTTTTTGGCTAAAAAAGGCTATTTTGATGGCGGTGGTATCGATGACAAAGGAAAGTATGGAGCTATAGTAAAACAGTTAGTAACAGCTACAGGGCAGATTCCTGTAGATCGTAGCAAACGTGGTGGCGGTGGCGCTGCGCTTGATGCAGCTGTACAGGCTCTCACTGATGATGGCCACGCCATTGGAATATTTCCCGAAGGTACTCTCGTAGAACCGGGCAAGCAAGCACGATTCCACGCTGGAGCAGCTCAAATTGCCTTACGCGCCAATGTTCCTCTTGTACCAGTAGCAATTACGCCAGACCGTGATGCTAACGGTGAATTGAAAACAGACGGTTGGTTGTCGGCAGTAAATGTGGCATTTGGTGAACCTGTGGGTACCGAGGCATATAGCCATGGTCTACGTCATCTATACCCATTGATCGCAAAAGCCCGATTTGTTATCACCGAGTTAGAAGTTAGCTTATCGGCAATGACAGGTTACGCGAGAACGGGAGAGTTTGCAAAGCCTGGTGAACTACGACGTCGACGTGAGCGACGCCGATGATTCGTTTATAATAGTTCGTACTGCATCGGTAGTTGTTGCCTGCATTAGTTGCTCACGCATTTCTTTGGCTCCAGGAAAATCTTTGACATAAATTTTGAAAAAGCGTTTTAGAGGATCGAACCTTCGTGGTATTTCGGCGTTATAGGCGTCAAATAGATCCAAATGGAGATTCAATACATTGAGTAATTCCTCGCGACTATGGTCTCTAGGGTTTATCTCAAATGCAAAAGGATTATGAAAGATACCGCGCCCAATCATGATGCCGTCAATGCCGGAATGATCATGCCATAGTTTCATTCCCTGTTGTCGATCGGCAATGTCGCCGTTGATCGTCAGTTTGGTTTGCGGCGCTATCCGGTCTCGCAGCGAAACGATGTCATCGATCAATTCAAAATGAGCCGGGACTTTACTCATTTCCTTTTTTGTTCGTAAATGAATGGTTAGATTCGTAATGTCTTGTTGCAATAATACCGTTAGCCAATCTGACCATTCATCGACTGAGGTGTAGCCGAGGCGAGTTTTAACACTAACGGGGATTCCGGCAGTTTTTGCGGCAGCAATGGATGCAATGGCGATATCAGGTTTACGAATCAGAGCCGAGCCGCCTGATTTAATAGCTGATTTTGCAGGGCAACCCATATTAATATCGATACCATGGAACCCGAGATCTCGACAATGAGTCGCGAGTTTTTCCATATCGCCTGGTTCTCCGCCCCAGATTTGGGCGACCAATGGATATTCATCATCAGCCTTGAGGAGACGGCCACCGATAGCTTTTTGTCCAGCATGTACCCAGCCAGTAGCATTAGTAAACTCGGTGAAAAACACGTCGGGCGCGGCAGCTTGTTTTATGACATGACGAAAAATAACGTCAGTAACGTCTTCCATAGGAGCCAATATAAAGAATGGCTGCGGTAGATCATTCCAAAAATTCATTATATCCATTGTACCAGAAAAGAAAATAGCCGCCTTTTTAGAGACGGAGCTGGGCTCGAGCGTCGCTTCAGGCGGCTTTGTTGTTGGGCCGAAGCCGAACGGATCACAATCTCCCCTGGTGTGGGGAATCGACTGGCTATTACGCACCAGTAGCTCTAGAGCACACCTTGTGGCGCACTAGACTTGATCCGTTCGGCTCGGCTGCTCCGGACCTGCTGCGGCGGGGGGATTTGCCGCAAGCGGTACCACAGAGCTCTTCCGGGGTGTCGGGACTCCCGGAAGTCTTTGGTGGCAGGGCCCCAGAGTAGGTAGTATCAGCGCTCTCGCGCCAGGGAGTACCACACTCTGGGTTTCACATGATCTTTGCGTCCCTCCTGCCTGCAGGATGCGGACCGGTACTTGGGTAAAACCGGGATCATGTGAGATTTTGCCTCCACTGGAGGCAAGCTTCGGTGACGATAGAGTTCGGGAGTTGGACATCGGTGTCCTATCCTGATCGATACTGTCGTCACCCGCGCACTTTGGCTATCTACTAGGGCCGATTGCTCGTCCCATTCGAACCTCCGCCGGAGTCTTGGATCAAGATCCCTATTCCCCCTAGAGGGAAGGAAGGAAAATTATCCTGAAGACTATCGAAAGCTGACGATCTACATAGTCGTCTCGCAAGGTACTCCGAAGAGTTTTTGTCTGTCGACACCCTGCTTTGTCTTTCCCGCGTGCGCTGAAAACCTCGATTCTTTGCTGTGCCTGTCAGGGCTCAGCTCGGAACATGTATACGATATTATCACATACTATACTAAATGTCAAGACTTTTCTCTCAAAAAATCTTCAAATTCTAAAATTCCCTTGTAATCTGCCGAGAAGTGGCTTGTATCTGGCAGGTTGAGCGTCATAATGGATTGCCAGACTGTGTGAATGATACTAATGAAATCGTCCATAGCTACTTCACTGTAGTCGAGCTCTAGCCGTCTAATAGTGCCATCCACCGGCTCAACAAATTCCAATACACCGCGTTCAACGGTATAATTTTTAAATCGTGGAGATCGTTCAATCAATAATTTATAGAACAGTAATTGTCGGCGATATCTGTGTAGTTTAATTTTTTCGTGATCTGTTTTGCCTTGCCATGAGCGCGGAGCTTTGCCTGTTTTGTAGTCGGTGACGACGAGAGTCTTGTTTTCTTTGTCGATATCGATGAGGTCGATCTTTCCGGTTAGGCGAGTTTCGCCTAGCATAATATTATCGCTGTAAAAATCGCATTCAGTCATCTGAGCGGGAGTGAAACTTTGTATACGTTGATCGTAAAACACCTTTAAATCATCGATTCCTTTTCGCAGATAGAACTCAAAATCACGATCGCTCAATGATTCGCCGCGAAGTAGTATTTCGAAATCACCCAGTACATCCTCTAGGGGTTTACTGTGACCGTGTGCAGTCAGGTGAGTATGACTGCGCTGCAACGTTGCGTGCATTGCGGTGCCAAAAACGAGTGGTGCAGTCCTAGCGCTAGGAAACCGCAACAAGCTCTGCATCAAAAAACCCTGCGGTCCACCGTCGGGAATATCGATAAAGCGACTCAGGTCGGTTGCGCTCAGCCGGTATCTAGACAGTTTGTCTGATAACGAATCGAGCAAAGTTTGACGCTGGTCAGCATCTCGAGTATTGGTTAGTGGTACATGCCAAGCTGTTTCTAATTGCGTTTCTAACTCTGGGATGGTCGGCTCGGGCAATGATTCTACCTCTATGTCGGCATCTTCGATAAGATACTCTAGCGGCAGAAGTGGTTTTCCTGTGGGACTGAGCTGGTGTGAGCTGATAGTGAGTTGTCGCCTAGCGCGAGTCATAGCAACGAACAGCAAACGAAGTTGCTCGTCACTGCTATCACCTGCTGGCTGAAATGGCATATTTCCAGGAAACGTAATTGATGAATTGTTACCTCGCGATTTTTGCCCCCACGTGTTTGATGAAGCATTAATAATATAGACACTATCAAACTCCATACCTTTTGCTTTGTGTACGGTGAGGAGGTTCAGTCGATCGTGACCACCGATAGCCGTTGTAGCGACGAGGCGCTTGCCGAGCGATCGGTAGGCGTCAATGAGGCTCAGAAATTCATATAATAATAGATTAGAAGTATTGTCTTGTCGATAGTCTCGCAAAGCCTGTCGCAAGGTGCTGATACTCGACAAGAATGTCAAGTAGGCAGTCGGCTCGTTAGCTAATCGTTCCCGAGAAAAGAAATATTCATAGAGGGGTGAAGCAAAGTCCTCATCAGTTGCGACTTGATTGCCGAACAGCCAATCGAGCATAGTTTCGAGTGGTGTATGGTGTGAAAATGCACTCATTTTGATGAGCCATTCCCCAATATTTTTTGTTTGATCGGAATGTTCTAGTAGAATTTCTAACCAATATTTGTGGTCACGATTCGCAGATAAACTGATATGCCAAATATCTTGAGGTGATAATTTCCAAGCCGGATGGCTGAGTAGCTCTGGGAGCAACGCATCAACTTGATCGTCGTCGCGGTTAGCGAGAGTAATAATCACACGAACTAATTTCTCTAGAGTTACGACAGGTTCGCTCGCCAGTACATCGTTCTCTCGCTCATAATTCACAGGAATATTTGATTTAGCTAAAAATGGCAATAAACTGATCAAATCACTGTGACGGCGAGCAATAATAGCAATATCCGCTGGACTATGGCCGGCGTTTATCTCTTGTTCTACGAGTGAAACAATATGGGAGTTTTCGTGCTCTTCGGTATTTGCTAGAATTTGGCGAACAGTTGCTTCTCTGGGCTTGGCATCAATTAATTGTTTTTCAAAATCAAAGCTCGTGCTGAGGCGCTCGTTGATTTGTCCTGCAACATTACTCGCAGTATCGAGAATCTTGCGGCCACTACGATAATTATTTGTGAGAATGATCGGATTAGAGTCAGGATAGGTGTCGTGAAACGACCTAATATTAGAAATATCGGCGCCCTGGAAACGAAATATAGCTTGATCGTCATCACCCACTACCATAACATTAGGATGGTCGTCAAAATCAGTGAGATTTTTTAATAAACGCATTTGGCTGTCGTTGGTATCCTGGAACTCGTCGACTAATATATATTGGTATTTTTCCTGCAAGTCAGCCTTTAGCGCAGGGGATGTCTCGATAGCATGGATCACGCGCAAGATCATATCGTCATAATCGTAAAGTTGATGAGCGTCCATGCGTCGCAAATATTCGGCATATACACCATTTGTAGCGGCTAGTATTTCAGTTCTCTTTTGATCTTTTAGAATATTGTCGCCTTTGTCGTTTATCTCCAAGGTTATCTTTTTCCAGGCGGTCAGAGGGCTGGTTTTATCCAGGCTCTCGGCTTCTTCGATAGCAGATTTCAGGCTACTCGTAATAATTTCGGCGAGGGGTGGTTCACCTGCAAAGTTCATTTTTTTATAATCGGCCGCAATTGTTTCGAGATCATCTAGCACAGTACGCGCAGAAGCTATCGTTTTTTTGCTGATACGTTCGGAAAAAATCTCACTGATTATTGGTGTAGCTCTGCGGCAGAATGCTAGGTTTTGTTCCAATAGTAGATGTAGCTCTTCTGGCAATAGACCAGCACGCTTGATGTAGGAAATCGCACTAGTTACTTTGTCTAAATAGGTGAATTTATCATTAAAAACTTTCGTAAGTGGGTTCGAGTGAGGCAATTCAGCGAGAATTTCCTGCACGACTTGGCCGGTAGTTAGTTCATCGGCGGGCCTGAAAATTGCTCCGTTATAGAAATGTTCGCTATATCGACTAATGATCTCCGAGCCTAGACCATGAAATGTGTTAACAGCTACCTGGTAGGCGGTTGGGCCAAAGATAGCGGCCATACGTTCGGTCATGTTGGCTGCGGCAGATTCGGTAAATGTCAAACAGAGGATACTGCTAGGATCGGTGTCGGTGTTTCGTAGTATATTGCCGACACGCATAGCGAGTAATTGAGTTTTTCCGGTGCCTGGGCCAGCAACCACTATAACCGGCCCGTCGATGTTGTCAACAGCTGCGCGCTGAGCCTCATTTAGACGCTGATAATTCTCTAGAAACTTCGTATCAAAACTCATCTAACTATTTTACGCTACTTGAAAGCTATATCCAAAGCTGACCTTTACTTTACCTACGATTGGTAGTAAAATAAGTGTCATGGATCAGGTCTTTGAGGAAGTGAGTCTAGAAAAATATATTAAACAGGCGTTCGGTCTCACGTTAGAAATTAAATCGACAATTACTGAGAGATTGCCTGTTGGACCTGGTGCGATAGCGAGAGTATTCTTGTCGAATAAAGGTTTGCTATTTGCATTGATCGTAGGTCAGAAAAATGTCACCCTGGGTGATATTAAAAAAATAGTGTCGAGAATGAATATGCGAGCCGAACAGTATATTCCACCGCATGCAGACCCACATTATTTTGACACAGTAGCGAAAAAGAAGTTCAGCGAAGTTTTTCCTGGTAGAGACAATGTCAAAGATAGTGATTTAGCATTTTATCGTACGCTAGCTCCTTATAATCCGGCACTCATTCAAATTGCCGAGGTCGTTGACGGGACTATTAAACAGTACGACCGCGATGCTGCAACTAGCTGGCGTCCGAGCGTCAAGTTTGCCTATCGACGTATCCGAACGAGCTAATTTCGTTCTAATACGACCAAGTTTTCAATATGTGGCGTTCGTGGGAAGAAATTAAACGGTTGAACCGTCGTCATATGATATTTTTCGAGCAGCGGTGCAATGTCGCGAGCTTGAGTCACGGGATTGCATGACAAATAAATGATCTGAGGCGGTACTAGCTCTAATAGGCGATCGACAACGATTTGATGGAGACCAGCCCGTGGTGGGTCGATAATAATGGTGGCGTCATTAGTAATATATTCGAGCGCCTGTTCACTCTTGGCATGGATAGGATGAATAGTTGCGGCGTCCGTAGGAATATTGCGGAGCATTTCATCGAATGCACTCTTGTCCGTTTCAACTAGTGTGAGATGGCGGTCGCGTGCTATTGATAAACCAATAGTGCCAACTCCAGCATACATATCGATAACATGGTCGGTGGCGATATGACGTGCAATTTCCTGCAAGGCTAGTTCGTATACTGGTAGATTGATCTGGAAAAAGCCATTGGGAGAATAGGAATACGTATGGCCGAGCAGACTATCATGCAGAGTATCCATTTTCGGGTGTGGTTGATGTTTTTCAAATAGTGCGCTCGATACATTGCCGGACTGGCTGCTACGAACGAGTAGTGACTGATACCGCCTCGCCTCGCCGCCCTCCCTATTTAGTTTTTCGACTATCTGGCTGGCTCGAGCGAATATTTCTGGTCGTTCGATGGACGACTGGGCGATCGGAACTTTCTGATGAGTACCACGAAGATGAAACGCCAATGAAATCAATTCCGTTTCATTATCCCACCACAACGAATACTCCATTTTGTTGCGATAATGATAGAAATTATCGTCGGTAATAATCGATGTTGGAGCGTCGATATCGATATGGGATAACGCGAATGCTTCTTTGACCAATGTGCTTTTGAGGTGTTGCTCGACTGCAAAATCCATGATTTGCCACGGACTAGTCGATAAGTACGCCCTGGGATCATGCGACTCAATTCGATCTGGACTAGCCGTAATGACTTTGGTAACAATACCTTCGGCGTAGGACTTTTTGAGTTTGGTCAATTGAATACTAACTGTTTCGCCTGGCAATCCTCCCCATACGAATACTTTGCGTCCATCAGATAACTCGCCAATAGCTTGGCCACCACCAACAATTTTATCTAATTGAACTGTTTCAGTAATTATCCGCTTCACCCTCCTATTGTATCATCCATGATACAATAGAGGTTGACTGTTCGAAAAGGAGGGCTAGAAACTATAATGAGTGAAACAACTATTATAAAGACAACGAATTTAACCAAAGTATATGGTAAAAAATCGGCAACATTTACTGCGCTAGATAACGTTAGTATAGAAATTAAACGCGGTGAATCAGTAGCGATTATTGGCAAGAGCGGTTCAGGAAAATCAACTCTCATGCATTTGTTGGCCTTGCTCGATAAACCTACTTCTGGCACGATAGAAATTGGTGGCAAAGACTCGACGAAACTAAAAAATCGTCAAGTCAATCGTCTGCGTAATCATCGTTTCGGTTTCGTGTTTCAGCAATTCTTTATGAATTCACGCGATTCAGTACTTAATAACGTCATGCTTCCCCTCCGAATCGCCGGCATAAAGCCTTCAGAACGAAAAAGGCGTGCTCTCGAAGCTCTCGAGATTGTCGACCTGTCCGACAAGGCCAAGAGCCGTGCTAATGATCTCTCGGGCGGACAAAAACAGCGCGTTTGTATCGCTAGAGCTCTCGTCAATAATCCAGCAGTAATATTTGCCGATGAGCCGACGGGTAATCTCGATTCGACTACCGGTAAACTAGTCGAAGACCTGCTGTTTAGTCTCAACAAGGAAAAAGATATTACATTGATCATAGTGACACATGATGAGGATCTCGCGAGTCGTTGCAACAGGCAAATTCATATCAAAGATGGCCAGTTAGTGGCTCAGCCGCGGAAAGGAGCAAAGAAATGAAGTTTTGGGATATAGTAAGAGGTGCCAATTCAAATCTATTGCGCAACAAAGGCCGCTCTTTTCTGACGATCTTGGCTATCTTTATCGGTTCATTCACTATCATTATGACAACAGGTGTCAACAATGGTGTTAATACGTATATCGATAAACAGATGAATAGCGCAGGTGGCGAAGGCTATCTAGAAATCATGCGCGAGTCGTCGACAACGAGCGGCCTCGGCGGTATGAGCAACGAAGTTCAGGAATACAGTGCCGAAGACAATTCGATGGCATCGATGTTGATTACGAGTAAAGATATCGATAAAATTCGTGCAGTTGATGGCGTAGAAACCGCCAAGGCGTGGACTATGTTGCAGGCTGACTATATTACGAGTGCCAGTACGGACAAGAAATTTACTATTGATCTAGCTGCATTGCCGAGCGACACAATTCGCATTGACATGGCGGCTGGCCGTGCGGTTGCCATCAATAGCACCACACCCGAGATTACTATTGCTGACAAGTATGTTAAGCCTCTCGGCTTTAGCAGTAACGAGGCGGCAATTGGCAAAAAAGTCAAAGTGGCTGTCACAAACCAAATTAGCGGTGAAATGACCGAAGTCGAGCTGACTATTAGTGGCGTCACTAATCCTAGTGTCATTGGCATGGGTCGTAGCTGGGTGAATGATCGAGCTAGTCATGCATTGAGTGATCAAATGCTCGCTGGTATGCCAGCAGAATACAAAAACCAGTCTTATTTTGCCATGGCGCAATTAAAGGACGACTGGCTAACCGACGATAAAATTCAGCAAGTCAAAGATGATTTGAAAGAAATGGGCTTTACCGCTATGACTGTCGAAGATCAGGTCGGAATGATCAAAACGTTCTTTGACGCAGTGACGATGATATTAACTATATTCGGTGTCATTGCACTAGTAGCAGCGTCAATTGGTATCATCAACACGCTATTTATGGCAGTTCAGGAGCGAACACGCGAAATTGGTCTCATGAAAGCCATGGGCCTAGGACGTGGTAAAATCTTTGCGATGTTCTCATGGGAAGCGGTCATGCTCGGTTTCTGGGGAGCTGCACTGGGTGTCGGGCTCGCCTATTTGATCAAAGTGATCGTAAACCCTCTAGCTGGCGAGACATTCCTGAGCGGACTCCCAGGTTTTACATTGATAGAGTTCAACCCTGTAACACTGACGGTCATTGTATTGATTGTGATGACAATTGGATTCCTAGCTGGTACTTTGCCTGCTCGTCGTGCGAGCAAGAAAGACCCTATCGAAGCGTTACGTTACGAGTAGTTTCTACGAATTACCAAAAACGCCCTCTCTATAGAAAGGGCGTTTTTTCTATGAGCGATAGATTAGTTGGTCTTGAACAGGAATCGCAGATAATCTCGGATCATACGTGAACCGCAGATGATTGGCAGATAAGCCGATACTTGACGGGCTACTTCCTCTGCCCATTTCGTCTCGTCTCGCACCGCAGCACACGCTATACGCATATTGGAATAGAGCGATACGACTTCTTCTTGGTAATTATCGCCTACTACCGTCAATACTGATGGTGGATCGAGATCTGCCACTCCTCCATCATTCGTCGATATCAGGATCGTCATATTGATGATATCTTTCATAAACGATGTACCACAGGCCTCGAGGCCGACTACAGGTACATTAATAGAAACGTCGCTACCGATTGACATGGCATAGGACAAGCTCTCATCGTAATCGGTGATATAGTGAACGCGTTCACGCAAAACCGGATCATCGGCTATCGTTTTGAGCATAGCCTGCAAGCGATCATAGGTAGAGTCTCCCTCGCCTACGTTGCCTGCCATCATGCCAGCCATAATGTAGTGAGCGCCACTATCTAGCAGAATAGATTTTAATTCATCGATATCTTCGAATGGCATCCACGGTCGTTTATATTCAACAAAGCGTCGTTTAAATTCAAATAGCAATGCATCATCGGGAATCTGTACGACTTCACCGTACTGATCTTTACGATGTTTTAACTCCTCGTTTAATCGTTTACGACCTAATTGTTTTATGCCTCTGATCTCTTCGGCTGAAATAGAATCTAGTTGATCACGGAATGATTCGCCTGGCATGTTAAATTTATCAACGATATTATTTCGTTTATAGAACTCTAACATCTCGGGCATTACCCAGGTATTGAGATCAATACCATTGGTAATAGCGCGGAATTCGACTCGTTCCCCGCTCAAATCGCGATACTCAGCGATTTTTGCATGGAGCCGGCTGACACCGTTTTTGGCTTCGGCTAATTCGATGGTCAAATTACTGAGGCGTAATTTGCCATTCCTAAATAAACCACCGATGAAATGTTTTAGGGCTGGTGATGAGATATTAGGAAAAACGAATTGCTCGAATAGTTCGTACGAAAATTCGCTCTCAGCTGCTTGGACTAACGTATGGTTAGTGTAGAGGGTATGTTTACGCACGTAGACGATGGCTTCGTAAAGCCCCATGCCGTTACGGCATAGTTCGTCGAGGCGTGCCACTGCAGCGAACACGGTAGCAGTTTCATTTAACTGAATGACAGCGGGTTTCAGGCCCAACATTTTCAGAGCTGCATAGCCGCTAAAGCCTAGCGATACCATTTGATAGAGACGATGCTCGCTCGATGGATCGCCGCTATAGAGCTGGCCAAAATTATCTTCACCCATAGTGAGGAATCTCGTTGAGCCGAGAATTTTCTGGTAAATATCTAGTACCGAGTCAGGTTTGCTCGTTACTCTAATGGTCGTTTCACCTACTTTTTCGAAACCGAAATCTGTAGGCTGTTTAGGTGTTAGGGTATTATGTGGCACCAGATCTTTCATTTCCTGATGACGCTCTTCGCGATAGAATGGCGTCAGCATAACGAACGGAATGTCTAGGCTCTCGGCGACTCGCCTCGTGTCAGCCGCGAGAACCCCCAAACCTCCAGCGCCACGAATGCCATTGCTGGCATCATAAACTTCCATTGTTGTATAGACATAGGGACGATCGGCACTAATTTTGTGCGTTAAACTACCGCGATCAATTGCGGAATAAAATTCCGCAACATCTTCAATCAAATTATTATCTGTTTTTGGTTGCCCACTCATAGTGAATATTCTAGCAAACTTTTTATATCGGAGCAAACAGCTAATGGTTATTTATGAGATTTTTTCAATTCGTCGCGAATCTCTTTTAGTATCACCAGTTGAGGATCTTCTTTCTTTTCAGGCTTGGTTTCCTCAGTTTGTTTCTTGCGATTAAAGCTGTTGATGAGCTTGACGAATAGGAAAATGCTGGCGCCGATAATGAGGAAGTCGATGATATTTTGCAGGAAACTACCATAGGCGATACGTGCATCACCAATGTTGAACGTCAGTGCCGATAGGTCTGCCCCACCGAGTAGGATGCCAATCAGTGGCATGATAATATCGCTAACGAGTGACGACACGATTTTGCCAAACGCGCCACCAATAATGACACCAACGGCTAGGTCGACGACGTTACCGCGTGAAATAAACTCTTTGAACTCTTTTCCGAGATTTCTCACGGCGGCTACTTCTTTTCCGATAGAAACTTTAGACTCTGACTTTTTCGGCATAATTACTCCTTCAATAAATTTGGCTGGGGCGGAGGGATTCGAACCCCCGAATGCCAGGACCAAAACCTGGTGCCTTACCACTTGGCCACGCCCCAATACAGGCAAAATTATATCAAACTTTACGCTGATTTGCTACAATATTAGGTAATGATCGTCGCCATATCGAAATTATCGAGTGCTATCTATAGGCGCATCGCCAAGCCGTTATTATTTAAACTACCTCCGGACATAGCCCACGACAAGATGATAGCTGCTGGTTCGGTCGTGCAGCGCGTTGGTTTCTTGCGTGGCTTGATGCATTGGTCGTGGACGTATCAGAACCCCGAGAAGCTGTCGCAAACACTGTGCGGATTAGAGTTTCAAAATCCTCTTGGGCTGTCGGCGGGTCTCGATAAAAATTTTGAAATTGCTGGCGTAGTTAGCTCTATCGGTTTTGGTCAAATGGAAGGCGGCTCAATTACGTTTAAGCCTTGTGCTGGCAATCCAAAGCCGTGGTTCTATCGTCTACCAAAATCCAAATCACTCGTTGTGAATGCGGGTCTCGCTAACCAGGGAGCGCACAAAATATTGGATCGATTGAGTCGCTATTCTGGTCATCAACTAGGCAATATGCGCGTTAATGTTTCCGTGGCCTATACAAATGAGAAGCAAACGTGTACCGAAAAAGAAGCCATTGCCGATTATATCGCCTCGCTCAAACTGATCAAAAAACAGACCCGAGTTGATCTAGTGACGCTCAATATCTCTTGCCCGAACACTTATGGCGGCGAGCCGTTTACGACGCCCGCTAAACTCGGTAGATTACTGGTGGCCGTTGACAAGGTAGGACTAAAGATTCCCGTTTTTATTAAAATGCCCATCGACAAAACAGATAGTGAATTCGTAGCTCTCATCGATACGATTCTAAAACACAACGTTGCTGGCGTGACCATTTCGAATCTATTCAAGGATCGTTCGAAAGCTCAATTGTCTGAGACGTTACCAGATTCAGTACCTGGAAATCTATCGGGTAGACCGACCTTTGATCGCAGCAACCAACTTATTAAACTCGCTAGGCAGCGAGCTGGCAATAAATTAGTGATCAGCGGCGTTGGCGGCGTGTTTTCGGCTGAAGATGCCTATATAAAGATTCGATCCGGTGCGAATTTGGTGCAGATGGTGACCTGTCTCATGTTTGAAGGTCCGCAAATCGTCGGGCACATTAACCATGGCCTCGTAAAGTTACTAGCGCGTGATGGTTTCTCGAATATTTCCGAAGCTGTCGGTGTTGATTTGAATTGAGATTAGAATGCGGGTGTCCTTGACATCTCTCGATGGGGGGGGGTATACTCTTTACCTATGAAAGAGCTTGAGCTTGACAAACAACGAGGCTTTACGATAATTGAGGTCGTTTTAGTTCTAGCTATCGCCGGTCTGATATTCCTCACCGTATTTCTGGCCCTCCCATCCTTGCAAAAATCCCAACGGGACAATGCTAGACGTCAGGATATTGGCAAAGTAGTAGCCGCATTGCAACAATACAAATCAGATGTTGGGGGTCAGGCATGGTATACCTATAGCGGCGCTGTATATATCAGCTACTTTTCTAACCTAGCACAAGCAACCTATGTATATATACGCCCCTCGAGTGAGGGTTGTATCAATGTGGGCGGCATGGATGTCGTAGCTGTCAATCCTGGCTGCAAATGTAGCCAGCTTGGTACTAGTGCAACGCCTGTTGCCAATGCTAGTTTTGCGGCCGTTCAAATACGCCTAGAAAACGATGTGAGGTACTGCAAAGACGTGTAACCTCTGATATACAAGTTCTACTTGACGCGAGGGGGGGGGGTATTTGTTATACTCCTAGTATATGAAAAAGCTTATCTTTAACGAACAACGAGGTTTTACTATTATTGAGGTCGTCCTCGTCCTCGCTATTGCAGGATTAATATTTCTCACCGTTTTCCTCGCCCTCCCTGCCCTCCAAAAATCCCAACGAGACAACGCTCGAAAATCTGATGTTGGTAAAATTGTCGCAGCACTACAAAGTTACGTAGCGGATAACAATCTATTGCCAGCTGCCAATAATTACTCGACCGGCTATTTTAGTGATCTCGCACAAGTAGACTACGTGTGGGTGCTGGATACTACGAGGACCTGCAATGATCCCACCCTCGATACTATCGCGAGAGCAACTGTCGGCAAGGGTTGTAAGTGTAGTGATACATCAGGTTTAGTACAAGGATCTGCGAAGAAAGGCTACGTGCGAGTGATTCTCGAAAGCGGAGCCAGATATTGTAAAGATATGTAAATCGTCGCTTTGCCCTGCGACGATGCTATAATTGTCTCCGTGAAATCAGATTTTTCTTTTGTTATTACTGCGCGTGGCGGCGCAGAATTTCCGTTAGCTCGTGCCGGAGCGATAAAGATGCCGCATGGCGAAATCAAAACGCCTACGTTCACGGTGGTTGGGACGCATGCTGAGGTAAAATTTTTGCCACCGGATAATTTACGTTCAATAGGCGCACAGGCAATGCTATCAAATGGCTATCACCTACTACGTCGGGCGGTTATGATCGATGCGAGCGGTGGTCTCGCACAGTTTAGTGGCTGGAACGGGCCGACTCTGACCGATAGCGGTGGCTTTCAGGTGATGTCGTTAGGGTCGGGTCTCGGCAAGATTGTATCGATGGACCAAAAGGACGAAATGATCGCCGAGCGATTGACGCGCAAGGAGGAACGATTGGCGCTGGTTGATGACGAGGGTGTCGAGTTTCGTGATCCCTTCTCTAGCCGAATCATAAAATTCACGCCAGAGATGTCGATTGCAACGCAGCATAAATTGGGCGCTGATGTCATGATGGCATTTGACGAGCTAACGAGTATTAGTGATAGTTACGAATACAATATCGAAGCGTTAGAGCGAACCAGGCTCTGGGCGGAGCGTAGTTTGCGCGAACATGCCCGCCAGACGGCAATGCGGTCCGATCGACCATATCAGGCTCTCTACGGAGTGCTACAGGGCGGTCATTGGCAGGATTTGCGCGAAAAGGCCGCGCACGATTTGACTGAAATGTCTGTTGAAGGCTGGGAGTTTGATGGTTTTGGTTTGGGCGGTGCGTTTGAGAAAGAAAACCTGGGTCAGATATTGGCCTGGATGACGCGAATACTGCCAGAAAACAAACCGCGACATCTATTGGGATTATCAAAGCCAGATGACATTTTTGCTGGTGTCGAAAATGGTGCGGATACCTTTGACTGTGTCGCACCGACTCGCGAGGCACGCCATGGTCGCATTTACACGTTGGACGGTGATATCAATCTAAAACGGGCGGAGTTTAAAGATGACCAGCGTTTGCTCGATGCGGAATGCGATTGCCCGACCTGTATGGCTGGTATGACTCGTGCAAACCTGCGTGCAAAATTAAAATCTCTCGACATGAGCGATAGGTCCGAGGCAATGACGCTCCTATCGCAGCACAACGTACGGTTTATTATTCGACTCATGGAGCAGATCAGAATTGCGTTAGAAGATGGTCGTTTCGGCGAACTGCGTGAAACGTGGCTTCGTCGCTATTACGGCTAGACTTTTCACGGGTGTTGTTCTACAATTGGATCATGAAAGATACGAAAGTAACAGTTGATACGGGAACATTTATCAGATTTTGGCTCGTTATTCTAGGATTTGCAGGGGTTATTGGATTTGTTTGGCTGGCGAGAGGTCCATTAGTTATTGTAGCTATCTCATTTTTCCTCGCTCTCGTACTCAATCGACCAGTTTCATGGTTGGCGCGACATTTGCCTGGCAAGTCTCGTGCATTCGCAACGCTCGTAGCATACCTCATGATACTCGCTGTTTTTGTTTTAGTCTTTTTCAACGTTGTACCAGTGTTTGTGAAACAGCTAGCAAACTTTTTAGCTGATTTTCCGCACTTGTTAGAATCGTTACAGAAAAATACGTTGTGGTTGGGTGATTTCCTCGCTAAATATAATTTGACCGATCAATATCATGATTGGATCAATGGCTTGCAGAAAGAAGCTGCCAGTGCTGCTGGTGCTATCGGCGGCTCATTTGTTGGTATATTGAATGGCCTAGTGGGCGCCACGGTTAATAGTATCTTTGTCGCAGTGCTGACATTTCTCATGCTCATCGAAGGGCCAACCTGGGAGGAAAAATATTGGCGACTCGCCTATACCGATGATAAAAAGCGAAAGCATCACCAGGCTGTTGCTCGCAAAATTTCAAATGTCGTCACTGGATACATGAGCGGTCAGATCACGGTGGCTCTCATCAGCGCTACGTTGACAGCTATAGCCGTAGCTATTTTGAGCTTGATCTTTGGATTTGAACTATCGCTCGCTTGGCCAGCCTGGACCATCATATTTGTGATGACGTTCGTACCGATGTTCGGCGCTATCATTGGCGGTGGCGTAGTAACATTGTTGCTACTGATTTACTCATGGCCTGCAGCGCTCATCTATCTGGCCTACTTTATCGTTGAACAACAGATTGAAAATAATCTGATTGCTCCACATATTCAGTCAAAGAAATTAAATCTATCGGCTCTCATTATATTGATAGCGATTCTACTCGGTTTGAATGTTGGCGGACTACTGGGCGCATTGGTAGCTATTCCAGTAGCCGGTAGTTTGGTAGTTCTAGCCAAAGAAGCCTTCTATTCTCGTCGTCGTCGAAAATCCAAAACTGACAGCGTGATTATGGACGCTGATGACGACGATGCGCCAGCTCCAGTGTTTGATGTTGGGCGTGACTTTATCAAGATTCGTTTACCAAAATTCCTTAGGCGCGAAAAGTAAATTTTCAACTATTGACGATTCCAGATGGTGTGATCACTCAGGTCATTTAATAGGATGCCATTGCTAGATAGTGATTGACGTATCTGGTCGGCTCGTTCAAAGTCTTTGTTTGTCTTTGCCTCGAAACGGATTTGGATGTCGTTTCTATCGGTTTCAGAAATATTGGGTGTAGCAATTCGAATAGCCAACCCCAGACAATCGTCGATAAAGTTTATGATATTATCGAGCGCAAAATGGCTCAGATTGTCATAACTGAGTTGATCGAATGCCTCATCAATATATTTTAGTGCGTTTGGTGTATCGAGATTATCGAGAAGCGCGGCTTTCGCTTGGTCGAGCAAGTTGTTGACGATTTCGACCTGACCGTCATCACTAGAGTCCGGAATTTGCCAACGCAGTTCGGCTTTGTTTCGCCAGTTGCGTCGTCGATTCTGTGCAGCTGTCAGGTTATCCCAGCTGAAATTACTGGCACTTTGATAGTGGCTCTGCAGAATCAACATACGGAAATCTAATGGATCAAAGTGCTGCTCCTTGACGTCGACAAGGGTATAAAAGTTGCGTTTACTCTTTGCCATTTTTATCCCATCGACGAGCAAATGTTCGTTATGGACAAAGAAGTTGGCATAGAGTTCGGGTTGATCGCCGGCCGTGCTCTGAGCGATCTCGTTTTCGTGATGCGGAAAGATGAGATCGATACCGCCTGTATGAATATCGAACGGTTGCCCGAGCTCTCCGACGCTCATAACGGAACATTCAATATGCCAGCCCGGTCGACCTGTTAGGTCAACATCGTCAATCGTAAACGACCATGCTGGCTCGCCAGGTTTTTGTGTTTTCCAGAGCGCAAAATCCTGGGCTGAATCTTTGTCGTATTCGTCATTATTGACACGAGATTTTGTATCAGCCGCCAACTCTACGTGAGACAGTTGGCCATAACGTCTCGATTCTTGGTATTTTGAGATCGAAAAATACACCCCGTCATCTGCAATATAGGCAACGCCTTGATTGACGAGGTTAGTGATGAGAGTTTTCATGGCCTCTATCGAATCAGTTGCACGAACGAAGGTCAAGGACTCGGTGTCGTTGCCGATTTCCTGCATTTCGCACAGGAATATTGTCTCGTAATGACGAGTTAGTTTCGTCAAGGCTTCAGCCGGGTCTAGATCGGGATAGTTGCGAGCTGAATCACGAATCGTTTTGTCATCAACATCAGTAAAATTCATAACATGGCGTGTCTCATAACCAGCAAGCTGCACTGATCGACGTAGCATGTCGGCAACTATGTAGGCACTCAAATTTCCTATATGAGCGTGATTATAGACCGTGGGACCGCAAGAGTAGATGCGAACGACATTACTGTCGTCCAATGGCTTGAATTCGTCAACTTGCTTCGTTCGGGTGTTGAACAGTTTCATACTATGTCTCCATTCTGTATACGGTCGATAATTTTCTGGTAGATTACCTGCATATGTGGTTCTAGTGATGTGGTAACAAACTCGCTCAGCGGAATCCATTTGACGCCGCTATTCTCGTCAGGTCGAATCTTGAGTTCGGCCGAATCGTTGGCCTGAAAGAGGAAGGTCACATTGAGATGCGTATGTTCGGGTACGGAAACACCGCGACGAACATGAGCTAGGACGGGAATACGCTCTATTGAGATTGGCGCTGGATGAAGTAGTGTCAGATTAGAAATGCTACTTTCCTCTTCGGTTTCTTTCTCGGCGACATGTAGCAGATCTGGATCGCCGTCAGCATGTCCTCCCATCCAGCCCCAGCTTTGATAAATGTTATGAAAGATAGCGAGAACTTTCGTATGATCCTGATTGAGGACAAAGGCGCTGGCCGTAAAATGAGCATCAGAATTACGAGTTAGATTAATAGGATCTCGGGCTCGCTCCAGGAATAGTTTGTGGTTGGTTGATTCTTGCTCGCCCTCTGGAACAAAATTTTCCAGTAGGTTGATTAGAACTGTTGTATCAGGTGACATCTAGCTGCCCTCTTTTATTCGAAAACTTTTAAAGCCATCATTTTTGTCTGACTGGGTCGTCGTCTCTTCGCGAGGATGTTCGGAATCGTATTCTGCGTAAACCTTTTCCATACATTGTACGAGTTCGGGCAGGAATTCGTCGTAACTTTCATAAATACGGAATCCTGACGCGAATGGATGACCATCGCCACCGAAGTATTTAGCGGCAAAATGAGATACTGGGATGTTAGAACGCAGTTTTCCAGTGAGTTTGCCGTCAGGATACGTTTTAACGCCAATGGCAACGTCGACACCGATAACGAGGCGCATTTCATCGAGTACCAGCATAGTTGGATTATATTGATTACTATACTCGTGAATTTCGTCAAAAGGTATGTTGATTAACGCGGTGCGGCCATCGTTGAAATACTCAATTCGTTCGATGAGCTGACCTTTGTAGCGCAAGATTTCAGGCGATTTTTTCATGAGTTCACGCCTAGCGGCTTCGATATCAGCTGGCACTGCGCCCAGTCGGACGAGTTCTGCGCACGCAGCAAAGCTCTCAGCAGTCGTTGCAGCCGTTGTTAGGCCAAGGCTATCGGCTTGGATCGATATGAACAAATGAGAGGCAGCTTGCACGTTAACTGGCCATGATTCTTCGCTGGCAATATCATAAATGAGCTCACCAGTAGCCACGGCAGTCTGACTCGTAATGTAATGAGCATTAAATGGTAAGTCTGGCTCGACACTCACGTGATGATCTAGCACTACGACCGGTTTCGACTCCAAAAAGCTCCGAGCGATCGGATTATCGAGTGTCTTTGATAACAAGATTTTTGATAAAGTATCGACAATGATTGCCATATCGGCATTATTTAGAAAATCTGGAGTCACCCTGTCCCAGCCACTAATATGACGTAGGTAGGTTGGAATTTGTACTGGACAGTGGAGCGAGACTTGTTTGCCCATTGCGCCAAAGATTTCCTCGAGCGCCAGAGCCGATCCTAGTGAGTCACCATCTGGATTTTCAGCCTGGATCACTAAAATAGTTTGGGCTTTCTCGATATATTCTCTTTGCTCTTCGTTTAGCATGAGACTATTGTATAATGAATGGACAATGTTTTCAAAATATAAACGTAAAGCAGCAGAGTTTATGACACGCCCGATGGGCAGTTTCGTCATTGGCGGGCTCGTAGGTGCGTTATTTTTTACAGCTTTTTACGGTCTTTCGATCGTCAATCCTGGTTATACAGACTGGATATTTCAATCGATTACTCATGATACAGCCCAGCATTTTGTTGGTTGGGAGTTTTTCCGAGCTGACTCGACTGGAGGAGTGATTAATGGGCTGGCGTACCCAGAAGGTCTACCCGTGACATTCACAGATGCGATTCCGCTCCTCGCCTTTCCTTTCAAGTGGCTAGCTGGTGTATTGCCAGAGAATTTTCAGTATTTTGGCATGTGGGCGCTCGGTTGTTATGTTCTAATGGGCGGATTAGCTGCGATCCTGGTGCGCAAGGTATGGCTAAAACTCTTTGCCGGGAAACCTAATCAAAAAATGGCATGGCAGATAGTATTCGTAGCTGCCGGCGCTCTGTTATTTGTTGTAACACCAATGTTGATTGCCCGTACGCTCTATCATGCGGCACTGGCGGCGCACTGGCTCATTTTGCTGGGTATATTGTTGGTATGGGATGCGCCAAAGTTCAAAAAGAACTGGTCATTTCTGCTGGCGTGGAGTAGTTTACTCGTTGCGGCAGTACTGGTACACCCGTATTTTATGCCAATGCTCGCTGCGATGTTAGCCATTTCTGCCTTTAGGACCATGTCAGATGTTACATGGAAAAACTGTCTTCTCCTGCTCACAAAGATCATGATACCGATTATAGCTATGGCTTTCGTTTTCTGGATGATTGGCGGGTTTGATCTCGGTAATGGTGCAGAAGTTCGAGATCTATCGGAGAAAGGATTTAACTTGCTCAGTTTCGCAAATCCTAGTGGATTCTCCGCACTCATTCCGGGCTTCCCTAATGCCTCTACCTCACCGGAGACTCTCATGTGGTTAGGTCTCGGCGTGTGGCTCATGATCTTTTTCATAGTATATAAATTATGCGGACACTATAAAAAACTGTGGCGTCACGGCATTGCTCGATTTCGCGCACATAAACTACGAAACTCATTGATTTTAGCTGCCTGTTTGAGCCTGTTGATTTTTGCGATTGGCATCAGAGTAGATATGGGACCAATAACTTTATTTTCCTATTCAGTACCGCAAAAGATATATGATGTTTGGTCTGCATTTCGAGCAGCCGCGCGTGAAGCCTGGGTGTTCTATTATGTTGTCATACTATTAGTGATCTACGGTTTCTCTCGACTCGTGTTGCGCTACAAGAAAGCAACACCCGCCCTGCTGACCGGGTGTTTGGCGGTTCTATCACTCGTTCAGTTGGCTGATATTTGGTATAGCGAAAAAGCGGTAGCTAAACGCGAAGGCTTTGTGCGTATTCAGCAAGTACCAGGACCAGAGTTCGTAGCGCCGAATATCACAGATATTGTCACTACGCAGCGCCATATCGTCATGCTCGACAAGGGATTTCGCGGCGACCATAGCGGCACATATAAAATGGCTCAGGCGGCTCTACAAAATAATCTGACACTCAACATCGGATTTTTTGCGCGTATACCGGAGCCAATTTGGCAACAGCAGGAAGTCTGGCGCAACAAAGTCGAGAATTTTTCACTGACTCGTGACGATCTAGCTAACTACCTGTTTGTAACGAGAGACAGTAACTTTGTCCAGAAAATCTCCGAGCGTTACCGTATAGAGGAACGCGACGGATTCTATTTTATAGTTCACTAGAAATAATTTATGCTATAATGCTTATTGTCTAGTTCTAATATTATCATCCGGTCAACGGAAAATTTGGGCAACCATTGCCCCGTTAACCGGATAATGGAACTAGACAGCCAGCAATGGTTGTCCATTTTTTATGGGATGAAATTGCAATATTAATAATTAAAGGAGGAGCTATGAGCGACGGACAAAAAGCGGTAAAAAATAAAAAACCAGTACATAAGAGAATTTGGTTTTGGATATTGATAGCTATTGTAATTGGCGTGGTTGCTTCGTCTGCGTCAAAAGATAATGGCACGAAGATCTCTGATGCCGATAATACAAATTCTTCATCACAGGAAAAGACGGATTTTAAAATAGGTGACACTATAGCTTTTGATGACAAGAAGGTCATTGTTCAGAGTGCTGAGCGTAATTGGAATAGCGGTAATCAATTTATAAAGCCAGATTCAGGTAAAGAATACGTGAAAGTTGAGGTGTCTATAGAGAATGGTTCTTCTAATGAGGTGAGCTATAACACTTTTGATTGGAAAATCCAAGATAGCAACGGAAAGATTACAGATATAGATGCCAGCACGTTTGGAGTAGATGGGTCGCTTGGTAGCGGAGACCTAGCTGCTGGTGGTAAAACGTCCGGCTTTATTGTGTTTGAAGTTCCCGCTGGAGACACGGGCTTGACATTGCGCTACGAGCCATCATTCTGGTCTAGTAAGAAATTAGAAATTAAACTATAGTAGTCGTCGTGACGACCAAAAGCCTCCGTTAATAGCGGAGGCTTTACAGCTCGCGACGCCCGTTGAGCGCATGAGTCAGAGTGATCTGATCAGCGTATTCTAGATCGACACCAATCGGGAGACCGCGAGCCAAGCGAGTGATTTTAATATCTTCTAAATCAGCTTCTTCGAGCTGTTTTTGAATGTAGAGTGCTGTTGATTCGCCTTCGACGCTAGCATTGGTAGCTAGGATTACTTCACGTGTTTTGTCTTCACGCAGGCGACGGATGAGTTCTGGGATATGTAGTTGCTCTGGGCCTACACCATCAATGGGCGAGATGGCACCGCCGAGAACGTGATAGGTTCCTTTGAACTGATGCGTGTTTTCGATCGCTACGACGTCAAAAGGCTCCTCGACGACGGCAACGACAGTTCGATCACGTTCTGGGTCAGCATAGAGTGGCGATACCTCTTCGTCAGCGTCAATGAGCGCGAACGTTTTCGGACATAATTTCACTGAATTATGGATCTTGGCTAGGGCTGTCGATAGTTGGACAGCTTTTCCATGATCGCCTTTTAGTGTCGCATAGGCGTAGCGTTCAGCAGTTCGAGCTCCAACGCCAGGCAGAGCCCCAAAGGCGTCTATGAGGTTTGATAATGCACGTGGTAGAGCTGAATTATTCATTTCGAGCCTGGTTTACATTCCGAGGCCGCTCAGACCGCCCATGAGAGGTTTCATTTTCTCGGCGGCGACTTCTTGGGCTTCTTTGAGACCATCACGCATAGCGGCTTTGATCCAGCCCTCTAGTTCGGCAACATTGTCGAGGTCGATCAATTCAGGATCGAGTTTTACACTAACAATCTTTAGTTCACCATTGATCTGCACGACGACGGCGCCATCACCTGCTTCGACTTCGACGACTTCTTTCGATAGCTCTTTCTGAGCTTTTTTTAATTTCATTACTAATGCCATTTGATCTTTCATGCCGGCCATAATTCCTCCTTCGATTTACTGGAATAGTATAGCATATGGTACAATGGTCGAACAATGAAGAAAGATTCTTTGCGTCGATCGATTTTCTATCGACATCGGGTTTTATGGGGGTTCAGCTTCTTTATCATAGCTACTACATTGCTCGCAGGATATAAATTTTGGTCTCTGCCCGGTGGATTGACCGAAGCAGAGATGACAGCGGTATCGATTAGTGGACATTGGTCGCCACTAGCTGCATCGGCTAGCTCTGATTGGCTTGTCAATCTGCCGTGGAACTTTTTACAAAGCATTAGTATCCATGTATTTGGATTATCGACGTTTTCAATGAGATTGCCTGCAGTCATATTGATGATTTTGGTTGCTGCTGGTATGTTTTTCCTGATCAAGAAGTGGTCGAGATTTAGTCTGGCAATGATCGGCGGCATGCTGATGGTGGCTTCGGTATTATTTATTAGTCTAGCCAGAAACGGTGCGTCGGCTGCCATGGTATTATTTTTGATCGTCTGTGCATTGGTTGCTGCCACTACGATCGTAGTTGATAAACGATCGCAACTAGTAGCTCTGGTGTCGAAAATAGCGGTAGGAATCTGTCTGGCACTCCTCGTATACTTCCCGGGTGGGCTATATATGACAGTGGCTCTCATGATTACTGGTCTACTGCACCCCAAGGTTCGATTATTGCTCGTGCGCATCAAAGTATGGAAAATGGCGCTCGCGGCACTCCTCGCGTTTTGTTTAATGTTCCCACTCATTTGGACTATTTCTCTCCATTGGTCAAATGGCGGTTCGGCTACCCTGTCGCAGCTACTATTATTCGATGGCGAGTGGTCGATTGCTAATCTCGCAGCCGTTCTCGATGCCTTGTTCGGTGTGCAAGCGGCTCTAAATCAGGGTCTCATGGTACCTGTCGTTACGATCGTTGGATTATTACTGGTAGTCATCGGCATTACGAGAGCTCTCGTCGATGCCTTCTCTGCGCGCTCCTATCTGTTGTTGTCGACACTAGTTATGACTCTCATTATCAGCTTGCGACAACCAGGACTTGTTTATCTATTGCTACTACCTCTCACACTGTTAACGGCTCTCGGCATGGAGGTACTCATTGGAAAATGGTACTCACTATTCCCGAGGAATCCTTATGCTCGCGGTACGGCAGTTGTCATGTTGTCTGTCCTAGTGATGACCGTTGCCTGTACCTCTCTGATCCAGTATCTAAATAATCAAAACTATAGCTCCACTATCGCCTATGAATATAATGTAGAGTTTAGAATGGCTAGACAGGAAATCCGTAGTCGTTCAAACGAAAAGATGCATCTAGTCGTAAGCCATGATCAACTGGCGTTCTACCAGGTTATGCAAAGAGACTACCCCAATGTATCGGTTACTGATGAACTGGGCAAGATTGACACCACCACTATGGTACTAGCATCGTCGGGGCAAATTGAGAAAAAAGTATTACCTAGCAAGATTATCACTAGCTGGCACAGTAACGATCCGGTGTTAATACGAATTTATTCTAAATAATCGCTACTCAGCGTGTTTGTCGAGTGTCATAAAGCGTAGTCGTTCCGGATGGAAATACATCTCGACTCGTCCAGTTGGGCCATTACGATGTTTGCTCAGGATAAGTTCGGCTATGTGCTGTCGATCAGTCTCGGGGTTGTAATAATCCTCGCGATACAGGAACATGACAATATCGGCATCCTGTTCGATAGAGCCAGATTCGCGTAGGTCGGATAGCATCGGTCGTTTATCGGGGCGTTGTTCAACGAGGCGGGATAGCTGTGAAAGTGCAATAACTGGAACATCGAGCTCGCGAGCAATCAGTTTTAATCCGCGAGAAATCTCACTGACCTCTTGGACACGGTTTTCGCCGTAGCTCTTGCTACCACTCATGAGCTGCAAATAGTCGACAACGATGAGCCCGAGCGGCGTCTTGTGGGCTTGGCGACGCGCCTTGGTGCGCATTTCGAGGACCGATAAGCCCGGGGTATCGTCAAAGAATATTGGGGCTTCTGCCATCTCGCCCATCGCTTCACTAATCTTGGCAAAGTCATCATCATTGAGGTTGCCGGTTCGAATATTCCAGCTATCAACACCAGCGGCCTCGGCTAGCATACGATCAACCGTCTGGCTGTTGCTCATCTCGAGGTTGAATATGAGGACTGCTTTCTTTTCCTTGGTAGCGACGTTATAGGCTAGATTCTGTGCGAGAGTTGACTTACCCATGGCTGGACGGGCAGCGAGGATGATGAGGTCGGACTTTTGGAGACCGGCAGTTAGTTTATCGAGATCACGAAAGCCAGTTTTAACGCCGCGCAGTTTACCTTTGTCGCGATGAAGCTCCTCCATACGGTCAAAGCTTTCGGCTAGGATCGACTCGATAGATACCATGTCAGACTTTGCGTTAGATTCACTCACGGAATAGAGATCTGATTCGGCACGAGCGAGGATTTCACCAATTTCCTCACCTTCGGTAAAGGCTAATTCACTAATGGTAGCGCCAGCTTTGATTAGGCGTCGTCGCACGGCCGCTGAGGCAACAATCTGCGCGTACGATCCGGCGTGAGCTGAGCTAGGAACATAATTTGTTAGTTCGGAGAGGTATGCTGCACCGCCAACGACCTTGAGGTCTTCAGATTTTTTTAATTCATCCGTTAACGTGAGGAGATCTATGGGCGAATGTTTTTCGTAAAGCCGTAGCATAGCAGCAAAGATACGCTCATGACGCGGGTCGTAGAAATCAGCAACGTGAATCTTGTCGGCAACATCCGATAATACTTCCTCATCTATTAGGATGGCTCCGAGTAGTGACATCTCGGCATCGAGATTTTGTGGCGGAATCTTTCCAGTTGAACTGACTTCGTCGCGCACGTTTTTCGGAATAAATTTCTGTTTATTGGCAGCGTCAACAAGCGGGCTGCTATTCGGACGCTCGCCTGCTAGATCTGCACTACTAGAACTATGTTTTGCCATCTCAATTCTCTCTCACTATATCTCCACCACCCATTATAGCAGCCACTCCGGCTACGAGCGAATCTTTGCTGTCAGCGGCTGATTGAGCGGTGGTGGCCACTACTATACGTGGCGTTCCGTTGTATAGCTTCGTAAAAACCAGTCGGAGCGATTCACGGCAATTAGGTGCATCAGCTTTTTTTCTATGGAATGCTCGCTCAAAATAAAGCGTCAAGGTGCTATCTTCGTAGCTAATCGTAGCAAATTTCAAGGTGGCTAGTGCAGCCGGACGATCCAGATTCTTTAGCTCTTCTAAAATATCCTGCCACACGATCTCGGCTGGTGGTTGGCCGGTGGCTACCTCTGGAGCGGTGTCAGTTTTTTTATCCACGGGTTTTTCGGAGGCAGGAGCTCGTTCGGGCTTGCGCTGCTCTGGTGTTGCGGATATATCAGGTTTGATAAGTTTTGGTTCTGATTTCACCTTTTTTTCGATGATGGTAGCTAACTTGTCTTCTCCACTACTAACGGCACTGGCGACAACGGTGGTTCTCGTAGTGGATTTAGCTGCAGCTAGGGATAAAACGGCCAGTAGTTTGATGGCGGGAGCAGCTGATTTGGTGACTTCGAGTAGATTCTCAATTAACCCATAGAGTTTTGGGTTTTCCGGAGCGATTATCAATAGTTCATCGATGAGTTGTCCGACGATTGAACCGGTGTTGATCCCGTTTGCTTGTAAGTCATCGACTGACTTTATGACAGCAGCCACGTCGTGCTCCGCAATTGATTTAATGAGAGTCTGAATATGCATTTTCGGTGCCAGCCCTAGAGCTTCCTCGACATTTTTACCCGTTATAGTGCTGGATCCGCTCAATTGATCGAGCAAGGTAATGCTATCGCGAAAACTACCGCCACCATGTCGAGCAATCAATTCGAGAGCTGACCGTTCCGCCTCGATGCCTTCCTGCTCTGCTATGTAGGCCAAATGATCCGCAACTACGTCTAATGGTACTGGTTTGAAATGAAAGCGCTGGACACGACTCAGAATGGTTGCTGGAACTTTCTGAAGCTCCGTTGTCGCCATAATAAACACGATGTGCTCTGGCGGCTCCTCGATGATCTTTAGGAGTGCATTGAACGCTTGTGTTGACAGCATGTGAACTTCGTCGATGATGTAGACCTTGTGACTGGCTGCAACTGGCGCTAGGAAAGCTTTTTCGCGTAGTTCGCGTGCCTCGTCGACACTGCCATGGCTGGCTGCATCAATTTCAATAATATCAATATCGTCTGAACTATACTCTGTCTGATTGATGAGGTGCGCTACGATTCGAGCAGCACTCGTTTTACCAGTACCTCGTTGACCAGTGAATAGATAGGCATGAGCGAAGGTGTTTCCTGCTGCTGATTTTTTTATAATGTCAGTAACTTGTGGCTGCCCGACGATTTGGTCGAGAGTTTCTGGGCGATATTTACGATATAACGCTAAATGCGATGATTTACCCATCTTTTTAGGGCGATCATTAACAGACCGCACGGATGATTCCCTCTCACTCATACAAACATTATACAACCTTTAGAGATTTTTTTGCGTTGTAATTTTCACGGATCTCACGAAAAAGACTATAAAACAGCTTCGACAGCAGCCCATTCTGCATCACGATTGTCTTCTGGGACAATGATGCTGACTTGGTCACCGACGTGTGCTTTAAAGAATGTCACCGAGGCTAATAGGACTCGGAATTCTTTGCCGCCGGCCTCGACGTAGTAGGCGCCGTCGTGTTGGACGAGCGTACCAATCACCTGTCGTCGGGCGACTGGTCCAATTTGTTTGTAGATAAATGAACCGTCATCGGCAATAGTTAGTTTTAGAATGTCGCCTTCGACTAGTTTTGATTTACTGGCATAGTTAGCTGGAACAGGATAGGCTTTGCCGTCGGCATCGTGCATGGTTTGACCGTCAAATACGCCCTCAATAACTTTGCCGGTTACTTCTTCGGGGGTACGTTTTGGTAAATCATCATCACCAATAATACTAAATAATAGTTCTTTTGCTGCTGCTAAATTAGTCTCTGCCTCATTCAAAAGCGCACGCAGGCGTTTTACTTGTTTTTCGGGCAGAACCGTCTCATTGCTCTCGTTCTCGTTCATCAGACGTATCTCGCTTTCTGTCTGTATATTAAGGTTTCTGTCATGCCACATTATACTACTAGCGACCTCTCCAGTCAATTACTTTTTTTCCACAGTGATATCTGGGGAAAGCACATAAAACGTTGTTATTTTGAGGCATAAATTTGCAGTTTTTTCAAAACGTTAGAATAGAGTTTGCTAAAATGACTAAAAAATGAGACGCCTATCAAAGAACGTCTCATTTTTATAGCTATAACAAATTCGGGTCGGAAGTTGATTAAACGAGTTCGACGCTAGCGCCAGCCTCTTCGAGGGTTTTCTTGGCAGCTTCGGCTTCGTCTTTGCTAACTTTCTCTTTGACTGGAGCTGGAGCACCGTCAACGATAGCTTTAGCTTCACCGAGGCCAAGGCCGGTGATTTCTTTGACAGCTTTGATGACGGCAACTTTCTGCGCGCCAGCATCTTTCAACTGAACAGTGAACTCACTCTTCTCGTCGGCAGTAGCACCAGCGTCAGCAGCTGGGCCAGCAGCGACAGCTACAGCAGCTGCAGCTGGCTCAATGCCATATTCGTCTTTTAAGACATTTTTCAATTCGTTGACTTCTAGGACCGTCAACTTGGTCAGTTCTTCTGCTAATTTCTTTACATCGGCCATGATATGTCCTTTCTATGGATTATAGTGTGATTGGTTGCTTATGAATTTGCTTTGGCTTCAACACCATCCAGCAATGCATGAAGGTTGCCACTGAGCGCGTTCGTGACATCGTTGACTGGTGATAGCAAGGTAGCCACCACTTCGGCAATGAGTTGATTTTTGCTCGGTAGTTTAGCCAGATCAGTCGTCTCTGCAGTGTCAAGGCTTGCACCTTCGCCACTAAAGGCACCGACGAGCTCGAGGCTCGGGTTTTCTTTGGCGAAATCGTTCAAAATCTTGGCAGGCAGGACTTCGTCTTCGCTAGAATAAGCGTAGAGCACCTGACCTTTTAGAGTACTGGTATCAGTGTCTTTTAGGGCTTCGATTTGCGACATTGCAACTCGAACGAGACGGTTTTTGACAACTTTGATGCCAACGCCTTGTTCGCGTGCCATACGGCGCAATTTCTCGAGCTCTTTGACAGGAATATTGGTATATGCCGCAAATACTGTCATTTTAGCGTTTGCTAAAATCTCGTTTAATTCAGCAACCAAAGCTTGTTTTTTATCGCGTGATATTGCCATAAATCTCCTTTGGTTAGTTTACTATAGACCCGAATTGTTAAGGTTCGTTATATCTCCCTTTGGGAGATATAACTCGCTCGGCTCACATAGTTATGAATATATTCATAACTGCGCTCGCCTTCGCTCGTTATCAAAAAAGAATTTTTATCTCGGTAGCATGATTAAGGTTTCCCCGCTACTGTCTTTGATAACGTTGGTTCTATAATAGCAGAAAATAGTCGCGTATGCAAGAGGCACGGCCTAGAGTGATGTTGTCGCGTGGAGCGTAAAGGACGCTACATCCAAGGTGTCGGTAGCTTTTATATTGTTGATATAGCGTTTGCCTTGGTCGTGATTAACTAGCACCGGAGACTTGACGCTATCTTTACGCTCATTAATACGTTTGACGGCTTTGATTTGTTCCTCAGTTGGGTCGGCGATACCGAGTTTATAAAATATATGAGCGATTTCTTCGGTGCGCATGGCATTACGTTTGGTTTCGGTGATAAATTGGATCTCCATACGAAGCCCCTCGTACATGAAAGTGAGTTTTGCCACCTCCATACCGGCAACTGGTTCGTTGTCCCGGATGTCAATAGATTTATAGTAGCCACGTCGGTAGACCTCGCTAGCGATTTTATTGCAAAAGTTTTCAGTGCCGCGAATATGGACAGCGGCATCGCGACTCGGGGATGGCCGCAACTCTATGCTAGTATCGTTGCGAGCGTTATTCACCATGAGACCGAAAGACGTCGCGAGTCCATCGGATGCCGTAGCAGTATTCTCGCTATCTGCCTGGTTGTGATCGTAGGCGTTATTATCGTCAAATATGACAGTAGCGGCAACAATATCCATGGGCAAATTAGCGCTGCCTATCGCGTGTTGATCGACGGCAAACAAGTTAATCTTGCCTTTTTCGTGATCTGACATCAACTTCCAGGCTAGCGAACCTGGTGTTTTGACACGCATGATGTAAAAAGCAGCATGGCCAGCATCAGTAGTGATGGGGATAGTGCAGATACCTTCTGTCATGATAACTCTAGCATGTTCAAAATCTATCGTAGAGTCCTGGGCAATGGTCGTCATATCAGTACTGCCAGATAAATGATAGAGGGCGCGCTGCATAGCCTCGATGACATACTCATGCTGGTATTTTTCGAGTACTTTCTCTGCAATATCGAGAGCCAATTGACCCTTTTCACCGATATTTTTTAGACGAATTTTCTTTGTTATGCTATTGAGTCGCATGGCAAAGCCGTCATACCCCATTACTTCTAGCAGCGGTACGATCAGTGATTCGCTCATGTGGATCTTATCGATAATGTCTGGGTCGTGGACACTATCGGTCGCACCAGTTTCCTCGAAAAAACTTTCGAGCTCAGCGATTAGCTGTGCACCCTGGATGAGCACCGATTCTACATTAACACTATTTTGATTCTCGCCGTTATCGTCGACCAATGCAAGCATAGCATCGAGGTTGACTAGTGGTGGTAACTTGTCCCATTCGTACGACTGCCCCATCGGTACTGACTCGGGTGCGTGCGATGACCAAAAATCCTGAATCTTTTTCCTATTGCTGAGTAGACCGCCGACATATTCGATCTGCTCTGGATTCTTTTCTGACCCGACTTGATTGAAGTATTGTTTTAGTGCACGCCTAGCGTTACGGCCACCATCTGGCGGGTCCATTAACTCGGTGTCAGCTAGTGTTGTGAGTATGGCTGCCTCGTATGTTTCGGGGTAGACTGCTTTTACACCATCACCGCAGAAAGCATTGAGTATTATATTGGTTTCAACGGCGAGCGCCTCCCATTTTTCAATATTCTGGCGATTTCTTTCATTGTCATCTATCTGATGAGTTTTCTCCCAAAACGTCCGATAGGCATCGCGAGCCGCTAAACTACTCAAAGGAAATCTCTCACTAGGAAAATCGAGATGTTTTTGTTCTATGGATTGGGTAACTTCTGTCATAACATGAGACCCTTATAGCGATTATGATAACACTAAATAATTATTTTTACAAGCTTTTGGTGAATCGTCTCGATAGGCAGGATTTGCTGCGCGCCAGTATCCCAACAGTCAATCGGTGTCATGCTATCGTCATAGAGCTCGCAGATTTCTCGGTACGCAGCGCTAGCATTTCGGAGATGATTGAGGTCTGCTTCGTGAATATCACGCTTTTTGTCGGTGTATGATCGTTGAGCCTTTTTGTCAACGTTGGCTTGGGCGGCTGCTTCTGGTAGGAGCATCACAAAATTAATGTCTGGTTGCGGGATTTTGAATTGATTAAACTCTAAATCCATCATTTCTTCGTAAAAGGTACGACGAGCATTGGTGTCAGCGATCTTGCCACCCTGGTGGGCGAGATTTGAAACAACGTAACGATTAGCAATAATATAGCCATCGGGATTATCGGCAATAAATGCATTCACTCTGGGGGCGGCTTGCCAGCGATCAAATGCGTAGAGCATAGATGCTAGGTCTGGATGAACATCGGTGCCGTATTCACCATTCAAATAGCGTTCCACATAGCGGGCCGACGGCATACCGTACTGCGGAAAATCGAGCTCCAGTACCGGTGCGTGTAATTGTTCGCGAATATAAGTTACGAGTAGATCTTGTTGGGTTTTTTTACCTGTACCGTCGATGCCCTCAATGACGATGAACTTAGTCATTTTAATCCTTCGGCGAGTCCATCAATAACGGTCGGTAGCGTTCGATTATCTTTGTAGGCGCGTGGTAGCATCTGCTCGGGGCGCCAATCGCGAATTAACTCGTCAAGATTACTGCTCGTCTGATATTTACCGCTCACACCATCACGACCCTGTTCGTAGCTACCTTCGACGTTTTCGGAATGATGGAAAATAATCTGGGCAATGCGTTCGCCAACTGGCAAAACAACGCTCTCGTGCTGGTTTAGATTGTAAATTTCGAGCGTGATACGGTTTATGTAGCCTGGATCGATCCAGCCAGCATCAAAACATACCGCAACACCATTTCGACCCCAGGTAGAGCGTGACTTGATCTCACAGGCACCACCATTTGCGCGGATACCGACGAACTCGTGAGTATGTGCCAAGATGCGTTCACCAGGGGCGAGTACAATAATTGGATGATCATCTGGAATATTCTGGAAAGGATTGATACCTTTTTCCCTGACCCAGTCTATATGAGGTTTGGCAATGAGCGGACCTTTGAAATACCGTTCAACCTCCGAAGGATCAAATGGATTATAGATTCGATCATCATCCCTAAATTCTTGTTTGTAAAAATGATAACCGAGCGTCACATCGAGACTGGCTTCGGCTATGGCGGCGTCATTCAATGGTGTGCACACAATCGTGCCATCTCGAAGCGCCTCTTTGATCTCAGTATTGCTATAAACTCCCATTTCCTGGACATTATAGCATGATAGAATAGAAACATGAAGGCGATAGTTGTAGCTATAGACAAAATGAACGGTATTGGTGCCGATAACGATTTATTGTGGCAGCGCGATTTACCGACCGACCTACAACATTTTAGAGAGATTACTGCCGGTGGCACGGTGATCATGGGTCGCAAAACCTACGAATCAATTGGCCGCGCCCTGCCTAGCCGCGAAAATATCGTCGTGACACGGACGCCATTTGAGGCAGAAGATATCATCTGTGTGACAAGTCTCGAGGAAGCCTACATAAAAGCTTCGCGTGAGAATATCTACGTCATTGGCGGCGGTCAGATATACACTCAAGCGCTCGACGACATGGACAGGCTCTATATTACCTATGTCGACGCCGAATTCTCGAATGCCACTGTCTATTTTCCGCAAATTGCCTGCGAGAATTGGACAGAGATTTTGCGCGACCACCATGATGCCGACGAGAAAAATAAGTATGGATTTGACTGGGTGACGTACGAAAAAGCTGCAGAGTAAAGCTATGCTTCAGATAGTATGATCTTTATACCGCAATCGGTGCTTTAATTGCTGGATAGGGGTCGTAGCCTTCGAGGCGAATATCGTCAAAGGTGAAATCATCAATATTCTTGACGTCAGGATTGAGCCAGAGTTTCGGTAGCTCACGCGGCGTGCGCGAGAGCTGTTCGTCGACCTGCTCCATGTGGTTGAGGTACAGATGCGTATCGGCCAGTGTATGAACGAATTCACCCTGCTCTAACCCGGTCACCTGCGCAATCATGGCGAGCAGGAGTGAGTAGCTGGCGATGTTGAACGGTACACCGAGGAAAGTATCGGCGCTCCGCTGGTACAAATGCAAGTCAAGCTTACCATTCGCCACATTAAATTGAAACAGACTGTGGCATGGCGGCAGTCCGCCGATACGGACGATTTCGGGGATTTCGGCGACGTTCCAGGCGCTGACGATGATGCGGCGACTATCCGGCGTATTCTTGATCATGTCGATGGCACCCGCGATCTGGTCGATGTGACCGCCCTGTCCGTCGGGCCATTTACGCCACTGCACACCGTAGACCGGACCGAGGTCGCCCCACTTCTCGGCAAACTCATGGTCGGTCGCAACGCGCTGAATGAAGTCTTTCATCTGCGTTTTCCACTCGTCGGAATTGACTTCGGGGATCGGCAAATTATTCTTCTCGAGGTATGCCTTGAACGGCCACTCATCCCAAATATGGACGTTGTTTTGCGCCAGGTATTCGATATTGCCGGTGCCTTTTAAGAACCACAGCAGTTCGTGGACGACACTGTTAAAGTAAAGTTTCTTGGTCGTTACTGCGGGAAAGCCGTTGGCGAGATTGTAGCGAACTTGACGACCAAACACGCTCTTTGTCCCTGTGCCAGTACGATCAGTTTTGACCGTGCCGTTGTCCTTGATGTCTTGCAATAATGCTAAATACTGTTTCATGGTTCCCTCTCTACTCTATAGCACTATTGTAGCATAATTAGGTGCGGCTCTGTGTTCAAAAAAGCTCGACTCTCGCCCTCTCTAGTAGAGTTGACATGAGCCGAGCTACCGTAGTGAGCCAGAACTATTATTGGTTTTCTACTTTGATGCCAGGACCCATAGTGGTTGAAATGGCAGTAGATAGGATATATGAACCCTTGAGACTGGCTGGTTTGACCGAGTTCAGGCTCGATAGGAACACGTTGGCATTCTGCTCTAATTTAGCAGCGCCAAAGGATACTTTACCAATGCCGAGGTGAACGATCGACTGTTTGTCGACGCGATACTCAACCTTACCAGCCTTGGCTTCTTTGACGGCCTGGCTTGGGTTGGTGGATACAGTGCCAGATTTTGGATTTGGCATCAAACCGCGTGGCCCGAGGAGACGAGCGTATTTACCGAGTTTTGGCATCAGCTGTGGTGTCGCGACCAAAACGTCGAAATCGAGGTTTTCTTTGTCGAGAGCAGAGGTAATGGCCTCTTCGCCTACGAGATCAGCGCCAGCTTCTTTGGCAGCTTTGCTATCGGCATCGGAGACAAAGGCCGCGACACGGACGGTTTTGCCAGTACCATTTGGTAGGCTGACGGTTGAGCGGATGTTTTGGTCGGCTTGGCGTGGGTCAACACCGAGGCGAACATGAATTTCAACGGTACCATCGAATTTAGTAGCCGATGTTTCAACGGCCAGTTTTAGAGCGTCAGACAAGCTATATAGTTTGCCAGAGTCAACTTTCTCGGCTAGTTTGCGGTAATTTTTGCCACGGCGTTCGATACGTGGGCGAGTTACTGGGATTGGACCGCGTCGATCGGCAACTTCGGCTTCTGGGTCTAGTGGTGTGGTGTCGCCAGCGGCTTTACGCTCTTCTTTGGCGATCTTTTCCTCGGTCTCAGCAGCTGCTTTGGCGCTACGTTTGCCGGCTTTTGCAAAATGCTCATTGTCAGCTGCAGTCTCCGTAGCTACTTCGACAGTTTCAGCAGGCTGATTTTGTGCCTCTGTGATAGCAGCCTGAATCTCAGCTACGGTGTTTTTAACGCTCAGCTCGAGACCTAGTTTGTCGGCCTCGTTCAAAAGCTCTTGTTTCGTCTTTGCCATGGTACTCCTTTCGTGGTGCTAGCGGCCTTTTCATCGGCCTCCCACAAATTAAATTGTTGTATGGGTCATTATAACAGGTATAGAGGAATAATTCAACTGACCAACGCTATTACGCTATTGCATTATTTAGCAAATTGTGCTATAATTATACGCGGATTCGTTCTGTTTCTGTACCTACAATTTATAGGAGGTGGTCAGCATGCTGGCCTTTTTGAATACCAAGACCGGGCGAGGCATCGTCCTGGCCCTCGGCCTGTTGGGTGTCATGGCGCTCGGCTACTGGGCGGTCATCGCTCTGATAATTCTGGTCGCGGCGGCTTGCATGCTGGAGGCTCTGTCATTCCAAGCAATGAGGATAGTCTCGAACAGGACCTATGTAGCATTGTTTGTCCATATGTGGATCGTTTGGATGGGCGCCTACAGCGCCGCACGCATTCTCAGTGATCATAGCATCTGGACGATCATGGTGATCGTCGCGACAGTCTATGTCGAGAACGCCTCCGCCCAAATTTTTGGAAAGCGATTCGGTCGCACCAAGCTGTTTCCCCGCTATTCGCCAAACAAGACAGTGGCGGGCGCTATCTGGGGCTGGGCTTTTGGCTTGGTCGCAGGCGTCGCTACTCTGGGCCTGGCCTGGCAGTTTGGCGGCCTCGGCAATCAAATCATGGCCAACTGGAAACAGTGGCTAGTGATTCTCATCATCACGCCGCCCTTCGCCGAGATCGGCGACTGGCTCGAGAGCCGACTGAAGCGACTCTCTGGTGTCAAGGACTCTGGTGAGTTCGTGGCTGCCAGCCCGAGCCGGGTTATCCGAATTATCGGCCTGAGCGCGGTATTTGGCCGGCAAGGTGGTGCGCTCGACAAGACGGACTCATTGTGGTTCGTTATGTCGGCGGCGTACGTCATATTGCTGACGTCGTGGCAGATCGGACTCGCGCTCGCGCTGGGTGTCGTGGCCGCCATCGTCTACATCAGGACGACGATGACAGTGCACCACCGATGAAAACAGTACGATCCCCCTCCCTATCGTCAAAGACAGTACGATGGGGAGGTGAATTTCCATGAAATTATTAATACAACAAAAAAAGCCCCCTAGTACCAGGAGGCGATTTTTTTATTGCAAACAACAATTAGTCGACTAGTTCGACGCCCATAGAGCGAGCGGTACCGGCAACGACTTTGACAGCGGCATCAATGTCGTTAGCGTTTAGCTGATTCATTTTAGCCTGGGCAATTTCCTCGGCCTGAGCGCGAGTGATTTTGCCAACTTTGTCAGTATGAGGCTTGCCGCTACCCTTTTTGATACCAGCTTTTTCGCGGATCATATCATCAACTGGCTGGCCGAGACTGTTCCAGGTAAAAGTGCGATCTTCGTAGACTTGGATGTGAACAATCACGTCTTTGCCCATGAGATCTTTGGTGGCGTCGTTGAATGGATTGATGAATTCCATCATATTGAGACCCCACTGACCGAGAGTTGAACCAACTGGAGGACCTGCGGTCGCACGACCGGCTGGAATACGTAGTTTTAGATTACCGATAATTTTCTTTGCCATTTTGTACCTTTCAAAATTAGTGAAGCATTATTGAAGGTGCGTAACTAGTATATTATAACAAACTATAGACTAATTAGCAACTAAACTTTTTTAACCTGGAGAGCGTCGAGCTCAACGCTGGTATCACGACCGAACATACTGACGAGGACTTTGACTTTGCCTTTGACAGGGTCAATTTCACTCACGCCGCCATCAAAACCTTTGAATGGACCGTCGGTAATGTTGACAATTTCACCAATCTGCAGATCAATATCATGCTTTGGATCGCTCACACCCATGCGCTTCTTGATCTTTGAAATTTCCTTTGGTGAGACTGGGGTTGGACTAGTGCCAGCACCAACAAACCCAGTGACGCCAGGAGTGTTGCGAATAATAAACCAGGCGTCTTCGCTGAGTTTCATCTCAACCAATACGTAGCCTTGGAAAATCTTTTGCTCGACAACTTTACGCTTACCGTTTTTGATGACGATCATCTTTTCTTTTGGTACTAGTACGTCGAAAATCTTGTCAGCCATATCGACGCCTTCGATGCGCTGTTTGATCTGATCAGCAACTTGCTCTTCGTAACCAGCGTAGGTATGGATAGCATACCAAGCGCGAGTATCGTCGTATCGTTTAACTTTTGTCATTACAGTATCACCTCCTGAATTAGATAATTAAATAACCAGTCAAATAGCATAATAAAGACTGCGAAAAATAGTGAGAATAGAATAACCGCGAGCGTCAATGCCCATGTAGCTCGACGGTTTGTCCAGCGGACTTGACGTAGTTCGCGCCAGCTGTCACGAAAATAGCGGCCTAATGCGACGAAAGGACGAAATAGTATAAACGTTGGTTTTTTAGGCTGAGATTTAATCGTTTTCTTTGCAGGGCTTTTTGCCTGGGTTGCTCCCGCGGTTGTTTTTCGTACAACCTGTTTGCTATCGGCCTTTGCTGCTGATGTAGATTTCGAGCCCGAAGCTTTAACGCGTCGAACTACTGTCGAACCTTTGTTGCTATTGTCCTGCTTTGCCACCTGTTTTCTCCTTCAACTAAAAAACCAGTTTACTTTCCGTAAACTGTCAAGCCACATTATACGGCAATCTACTGCCTCCTGTCAAGGCCAGAGGCGGGTTGCCTCGATTAGTTCGTTAGTATACAATAGCGGTATGTATGAATTTAGCTGGCTATGGTTTTTTGTCGGAATACTCACTATTGTGGCGGGCGTTTTATTTCTGAGGTTTTACAAGCAGATTGCCGATACTATGGGTTCGGGTGTCGCGAGTTATCAGAGATATAAATTAGTAGCGCTAGGCATATGCGGAGCGGGATTCATAATGATGTTTAACGTTCACAACTTGGTTCTCGGATTTATCGCCAATCTCATCTTTGGTGGCGTTCTCAATAAATAGTGTTATTCTAATCGCTTAATGGTAGCTTGAAACTAAACGTCGAACCGTGGTTAAGGCGTGATTTTAATTCGATTTGTGTATGAATAGTGGCAGCCAGCTGCTCTACGACATGGAGACCTAGGCCGGTCCCATTGGTCTCGCGCGTTCTGTAATCTTCGCTACGCCAGAATCGTTGGAAAACACGAGCTTGGTCACTCTTGCTGATACCGATACCGGTGTCGCGTACGAAAAACTCAACAGCGTGCTCGTCGCTGACTTTGTGAACACCGATAACGACGCCTCCTTCTCGAGTATATTTTATGGCATTAGTAATCAAGTTTTGCATGATTTCCTCTATTGCCATACGAGCTACTGAGACAACGCCTGTAGCTGTACTATCAACGTCGAGCGATAATTGATGAGTGCGAGCTTCTGGAAGGTATTTGTTATATAGCTCGCCCATGAATATTTTTACATCTATGAGCTCAGGTTCCATATTGACGCCGCGTTGGGCGCGACTGAGTGTTGATAAATCATTCACCATTTGAGATAGAAAGAGTACCTGCTGGTGAGCCTGCTCAACATTGCCGATCAATGTTTTATCAGCGTTATTCTTCTCTAATATGAATTCTACATTGGACAGCGTACCTTCGGTAATAGCAACGGGCGTACGTAGCTCGTGGCTCACAACAGAAATAAACTCGTCCCGTTCGTCGTCGAGTGATTTCTGCTTCGTAATGTCGCGCATAATGAGAATAAAGCCACTTATGGACGCTCGAGCCTTGGTGGCATCGAAGATACCGCGAACCGGTGAAATTGATAGAAATATATTGATTTTCTGCCCATCGCTATATTGATGGCACAGGTCGTTACGCTCGCGAAATACTTTACTCTCTCTCATGAACTCCGATAGGATGATCTTGTCGCCGTTCTCGTCGACGAGATGGAGCAATTCATCGACATTTTTGCCGTTAATATCCTGGTTGGTATCGAGCAGTGCGAGTGCGGCTGCGTTGTAGAGCTTTACGTTACCTCTAGTGCTAACGTGGATGATGACGTCATTGATACTGTTGATGATAGTTTCCAGCCGTTGTCGCTCGGCTTTTATTTGTGTTTTTAATTGGTCGCTCGACTGCGTTTTTATCGACTGCTTAGTGTGATCGTGATGGGCTAATAAAAATCCAGTAATAATCAGAATAATCAACCAGAGTAGACTAACTATCCAAGTGGCAATCTCACTCGACAGTGTCAAAGCCATAGCGATAATATAGCTGATGGCCAATATGGTTAGTGATACTATGTTCTTTCCCACCATGTATGTGGCCTATTATAGCGCTAAAGTTATTATAAAAAAAGCATATCGCTACAAATAAGGAGAATAGCGTTTAATGAGGCGGCGTTTCTGTTTGGCATCTGGACAGACGTTCTCTAGCGCTCGCCAGAATTCTGAGCTGTGATTCATGTGTTTTGTGTGAGTCAATTCATGCAACAGAACATAATCTATCAATTCATTAGGTAATGTCATGAGCATGATATTGAGCGAGATCGTTCCAGTAGACGAGCAGCTACCCCAGCGAGATTTCGCATGCGTAAAGCGCACCTGGTCATAACGAAAACCGGTTTGCATTGCTAGGTAGGCTAATCGTCGCGGGAGATAGGCTTTGGCTTCTTTGCGCAGAGCTTTTACTACACCGTCTTTGATGAGTTGGTCTGCCCGAGCGGGCGGAGTGTCGGGTCTAACGGTAACATCTATAGTTAGACCTCTGGTTTTGACGATTTCTCTGGGACCCGTTGAAACACGTAAATGATGTGATTTACCGATCGCATCGCCATCACGATACGTTTTGCCACCGGAGGTTTTCTGTCTCGTTACGCGTAGTTGATCACGATTGGCGTTGATGAGTCGTTGAACTTCGCGCACTGGAACAAAATAGGGCAAGCTCGCTACTAGTGATCCATCGGTTTTTGGGCGAACACTAATGGTAGCGCCCTTGGTGCGCTTGATATGGATATCGCCGAATTCATCGTCGTGGATAATTTTTGCTGTAGCTGCAAGGCTACTGAATAAACGGGCCAAGTGACCTCACTGTCGATGCGGGGCGTATTCTTGGTTTGGCGCCGGTAACAACGGGGACTTTTTGCGCCTCGACTAATTTCTTTAGCACTGTGCGAGCTTGCGTTGAATAGGTATGTTTGCCGCTGATGACCACCGTATTTTTATCAACTACTGGAGATTGATACGATTTTAACTGAGCGGCGTACTGTTCGGCGCTGAGCGACTGATTATATCGATCATCTGCTGAGCGATGGTCGCGATGGGTGGCTCGACTACGAGCGGTCGGTTCATCTGTCTGTACTATGACAGTAAAAATCTGATAATTATTTTTCTGGGCTTTATCTCGAATGAGATTTCGCGCTGGTCGACGATTACAGCCGCCATCTAGAATGAACAGCTTGCCGGTCTTTAGTAGCTCATCTACCATGACATCTGCTACCTGAGAAACGATTGATTCCTCGTCTTCGCTATAAGTATGGTGAGCGAACAATGTCCAACGCAAGCGATCGCGACTAACGAGAGGCGCACCAAACGTTTTGGAAAAACGTCGTGCAAAAAATGATTTGCCAGCTCCGGCAGGACCAACGACTTGAACGATTGTCGGTTTTGATGTAGGGGTGGTTTCCGCTGAATCTCGCATATAAACTTGACCTTCCTTGTTATCTAGTAGTGTTCTAGAGGCTCAGAACTATTGGCACGGGTAGACGGACTCGAACCGCCGACACCAGGTTTTGGAGACCTGTGCTCTACCAACTGAGCTATACCCGTATCAGCAGCTCTGAGCTATATACATTATAAGTATATCTGACTTTTTTCGCAAACCATGATACATAATGAACTCTCAACCTCTCACTGTCAAGGGGTTTACAGCGTATTTTTTTTCGCCTATAATAGAGCGCATAGTGTATAAGGTTAAACGAGCAAATCAGGTGGATTAAACAGATGAAATTAATGATGCTGGGTTGGGAACTACCGCCGTATAATAGCGGTGGATTAGGTGTCGCATGCTACCAAATGGCGAAGGCATTAGCTGGCAAGGGCGTCGATATTCAGTTTGTTTTGCCCTACAAAGCTCGTCACGAAGATTCGGAAAAGTTCATGGAAGTTGTTGCCGCTAGCAATACCCCGCCCCTGGTCAATGATAAAGGCGAGTATGTGGCCATGGGAGCGTATTCTGGTACGTGTCCGACATGTCAGTCGCGCGAGTGTGATCATGCTCGCGAATACGGCCAAGGTTTCGTAGCGGCTACTCGTAAATATGCTGATCAGGTTGAGAAATTAGTTCGCCGACACAAACTCAGCCCTGATATAATTCATGCCCATGATTGGTTGACGATGGAAGCCGGTGTACGTGCCAAGGAAGTCAGTGGTCGTCCGCTAGTAGTTCATGTTCACGCGACTGAATTCGATCGTGCTGGTGGCCATCTCGGCAATCCGCTCATTCACGAGATCGAATATAACGGATTGATGGCGGCCGACCGTATCTTTGCCGTGAGTCAGATAACCAAAGACATTATCGTTCGCGAATATCATATCCCTGAGGACAAGGTCGAGGTTGTTCATAACTCACTAGATCCAGATGAACTGGAACGCACGATTATAGAAACAAATAATTACATGTATGCCAAGGAGCTTCGTAAACACGGTTGGACTGTCGTTGCCAGTATCGGTCGTTTAACGGTGCAAAAAGGCCTCACATATCTATTGGAATCGGCTGCTTTGGCGCTAGCGCATAATCCCAAGTTACTCTTTCTGGTTTCTGGCACTGGTGAGCAGCGTGATCAATTAATTGAACTAGCAGCTGATTTAGGGATTTCAGATCGAGTGGTCTTTGTTGGCTTTGTCCGCGGTGAGCGATGGCGCGAACTCTATGAAATAGCAGATATTTTCGTGATGCCATCGGTGTCTGAACCATTTGGTCTGACTGCACTCGAAGCTGCACATTATGGTACGGCATTGCTCATTAGCAAACAGTCAGGTGTTGGCGAGGTGTTACGTAATATCATGCGCTTTGATTATTGGGACACGAGGAAGCTGGCTGATGAAATCATTAATATTTCCCTATCACCATCTCTGAAAAAAGAGTTAATGGAAGGTGTTAAAGAAGAATATTTGAATTTTTCTTGGAATGATGTTGCAGAAAAGCTGTCTCGTGAGTACCATCGAGTTATGAGAGGCCGTAGGCGAGCTATGCACGACGATAGCAAGTTACACCTAGAAAGGGTTGCGGCATGAGCAAGGCCATAGTCCTCTATATGCATGTTCACCAGCCTTGGCGGGTTAGAGAATATAGTGCATTTGATACAGCAGTTGATCACAACTACTGGAACGAAGCAAATCACCATTCTGGTGCGAATAATGCTCGTATCTTGCGTAAAGTAGCGGAAAAATCATACTTCCCGACCAACGCTATGCTACTGGATATGTTAAACAGTCATCCAGAGTTCAAACTCAGCCTGTCAATTACTGGTACGTTTCTAGAGCAGTGTGAGGCATATTTGCCGGAACTACTCAGTAGTTTCAAAGCTCTCGTCGATACGGGACGTGTCGAGATTGTCGGTGAAACCTATTATCATAGTTTAGCGTTCTTTTATAATCGAGCCGAGTTTGATCGTCAGGTTGCGCTGCATGCAAAGAAAATCAAGGATGTGTTTGGTGTAACACCAACCGCATTCCGCAATACTGAGCTGGCTTATAATAACGATCTGGGCCGCTGGGCAGACATTCATGGCTATAAAGCAGTCCTAGCTGAAGGCTGGGATAGCGTTCTCGGCTGGCGCAGCCCAAACTATGCCTATAGGCCTGTTAGCACTCAGAATGTGAAATTGCTGCTAAAGAATTATAAATTATCCGACGATATGGCTTTCCGATTCTCTAATCGTGGCTGGGCTGAATGGCCACTAACAATGGATAAATATGCTGGATGGCTCGATGCTGAACCGGATTCACCGCTGGTAAATCTATTTGTTGACTACGAGACGTTCGGTGAACATCAATGGGCGGACACGGGTATATTCGAATTCCTGAGACAATTGCCGCACGATTGGCTATCTCGCCCTGAGCATACGTTTATGACGGTGAGCGAGGCTGCCGATAGCGTCGAAGCAAAAGACTATATCGATATGCCGCACACTGTAACCTGGGCAGACACAGAACGTGATCTATCGGCATGGTTAGGTAACCGCATGCAGCAAGAATCCCAAGGTAATATCTATAATCTGAGTTCAGCTGTTATGGAGACTGGCGATGAGAACCTGATTAGCGATTGGCGACGCTTGACAACGTCTGATCATCCTTATTACATGAGTACCAAGTATTGGAACGACGGCGATGTACATGCCTATTTCTCGCCCTACCCTTCACCATACGATGCATTCCTCTACTATATGAATGCCTTGCGTGACATCAAATACCGTTTGATGCAGCATAATCAGAATCACAAAGGATAGTCGCAGCTGCGACGGGTGGATATGGCTAGACCGATTATACTATCGAATGGAGAGATGGCGGTTGGATTAAATCAATTCGGCATGGTTCACGATCTCTATTTTCCCTATGTTGGACTCGATAACCATTGTTCCGAAAAAGCGCCTCGACATCGAATAGGTCTGTTTGTCGATGGTACTATGCACTGGCTCAGTGACGGTAGTTGGGATATAAGACCAGCCTACTTGCCAGGAAGACTGATTAGCAAGACGGTAGCGACGAATCACTGGTTAGGTTTTTCGGTTGAATTCCAAGACTTCGTAGATGCTGAGACTAATGTGCTTGCCCGTAATATTGAGGTCATTAACTTGACCAATAAACGTCGCGAGGTAAAACTCTTTTTACATCAAGCCTTTGTCATCGGTGATTCGCAGGATGGCCATGATACAGTACAGTATGTTCCTGACACTGGTGACGCCTCGGAAATGATACTTCATTACAAAGGACGTCGAGCCTTTGCTGTGGGTGGCTATAATCCGCAAACCGGAAAATCGTTCGATAGTTTTAGCGTAGGACACTTTGGCCACGTTAATGGTAAAAACTATGCTGGCGTCTGGCGCGATGCTGAGGATGGTCAACTAGAACGCAACCCGGTTGATCGATTCCAAACTGATAGCATCATAGAATTTAGACTAGATTTTGCTGCACATGATTCAGCTCGAGTGAACTACTTTTTATCAGCCGGTAAATCTATCAACGAAGCTAGAAAAACTTTGGAACGGTTCCGCACGGAAGGCCTCGTCGAGCACTTACTCGCAACAGACTCATTCTGGAAACGATGGTTGGCTCCGGCTGTAGCTATAGCCGAAGTGCGCATTGCTCCGGAGTACCGATCAAACTTTTTGACTTCTCTACTCATTATAAAAGCGATGACTGACCGTCGGGGAGCTATCATGGCGAGTCTCGATAGCAGTATGCTGAAAAATAATCCTGACACGTATGCTAATTGCTGGCCGCGTGACGCCGCCTATGCAGCCATGGCTTTTTGGAAGCTTGGTTATATGGATGAAGTTAAACAATTCTTGCGCTTTGCCAAAGATACCGTTAGTCACGCTGGATTCTTTTGGCCGTCATATCGTCCAGATAGCACAGTTGGCCCAAATCCTCATGCCTATCTATTGCAGGGTGAGCCTGTCATGCCTATTCAGGCTGATGAGACTGCTATCATAGTCTTCTTGCTCGCAAAGATCATCGATCAAGATGTTCAGCGCGGCGGACGTCCAGAAGAATGGCGTGAGCTATACGACAATCTAGGTCGGCCAGCGGCTAGCTTTCTGGCAGGCTACATAGATCCCGAGACAAAACTCCCCTGGCCGTCGTACGAGCTATGGGAAGTAAACTACCAAACCACTACGTATACAACAGCTGTTACTTTCGGCGCCCTAAAGGCTATTGCTGATGTCGCTGACCTATTTCATGAGTCTAATAACGCTACGAAATGGCGTGAAGTATCGAGAGGTATTAGCGAGCAGTCTGGTAAATTATGGAATGACAAACGAAGCTATTTCTATAGAGGATTCTGGCATCATCGAAACAACTCTACTGAGACAGATGATACGATCGACATGTCGGCACTCTACGGGGCATGGGCTTTCGAACTGTTTGATACGGACAAGATTAGCCGAGCGGCAACCACGGTTTTAGAAACATTTATCGAGTCCGAGGATACTCGCATGCCACGCTTTGAGAATGATGACTACAACCGTGTCCACGGAACTTTTAGCAATCCCTGGTTTATCACGTCCTTTTGGATGGCTCAGTACCAAGCGTATAGTTCGGGCGATGGAACCAAAGAATTCACAAAGAAAGTGCTGGATTGGGCTAATCATCGGATGGATCGCTCGATTGTTCTATCTGAACAGACCGACAAACAAACTGACAGAGCGCTATCGGCAGCACCGCTCACATGGTCGCATGCGGAGTTTATCAACACGTGTCTCAGTTATGGTCGTTCTAATAACAAGGAGTCAGTATGAGATTTTTACCGAGTCGAACCGACAGAGCCGCCTTTGGAAAGATTGCCGATGAGTATGACCTCGTCTATTTTGGCACTGTTGATCCCAGGGTCGACACCGACTACAAAGTCGTTCGAGGCCTTACGCTATCGACGGATGTTCGCGACGAAAATTATACCACTGGTAATGTATATGACTATGAGGTTGCTTTTTTGCAGCGATCGAGAAAAGTTGTCAATCGTAATGGTCAAAGGTTTGATCGTAAATGGACCATGTTACAGATTCAACTAAAGGTTATCAGCGTACCCCATTTTCTAGTAGATGGGCGCAGCAGATCGAGAGAATACGGCTCTATCCTCGCCTCAACCCAACGTTGGCAAGAAATTAACTGGCAACATTTCCCCTATGCTCACTTCTCTGAATTATTCGCTACCTACACCAGGCCGGAATATGCAATGATGGTAGGCTCTCTGTTGAATCCAGACATCCAGGCTATGCTAGCCGGTCATTTCTCGGAATTCGACTATGAGTTCTGTGATGACAAATTGATTATCTATGCTACAAACGCAGATATTAGTCTGCAGGTGCTCGATCACATGCTGAGAGTGGGCCTATGGCTAGCGCGACAGCTCGATCAGCCGCCTCAGGCTACCCAATAATTATTGAAGAACAGCGCAATATTTAACGCTAACAATGCGCCGCAAGAAAAAACGTAGGTCATTTTCCACGTCGACTTGATCCTAGCCCAGGCTATGGCCGTTGCTAGAAATAGCGGTAGGCAGGCCAGCATATAACGATTGAGACTTTGCAAACTACCACTGGCGAGAGGAACTACTATGAAAGCAAGGCTGTACCAAAATAATGGTTTGTCGAGATAACGGTAGACAAAATAGAGACCGGTAATAAGTACTGGCAAGTACCACAAAAAGAATGGATTGAATGACCATAGAACTATTTGAATTGGATTGTCACTGAATCTCCCCCAATACTGTTGTGCTGCTAGAAACGCGAACGGATTACCGCCTTCGTGCCACAAATACACCATGTAGAGCATCATACCTACACCCGCACCAACGGCTGGCAGTAGTTTTTCCCATGCTCGCCAGTCTTTTGCGAGTAGATAGTCTAGTACAAAATAGAGACCAATCAAAACACCCTGTGGCCGTGCTGTAGCTGCCAGAAATGATAGCAGTGTTGCTATCCAGTAGTTACCTTTTCTATAGCTAAACAAAGCACCGGCTGTCAGGGCCATAAATAGACTTTCGCTATAGGGTGCAAAGAAATAGAATGCTGTTGGAAATATGGCAACCAAACCTAGTAGCAACCATGGTGATGTTTTCATTTTCCGAATTCTAAACTCGAACTTTGCCCAATAGTACAGGACTATACCTAGTAGTATTGATGAAGCCAGGCTAATGAACATCAGAGATATGGTGGGATCAAGGCTGGTGAGACTAGCGAACATTCCACCAATAACAGGATATAACGGAAAGAACGCTACCGTAAGATTGTTGTAGCCATACTGAGCTATCCTCGCATAAAAAGGCGTGTCCCAGTGTGATAAAAGGTTAGCCGAATCTAGAGCACGATGGTCATAATGATAGGAAATAGTATTAACATACATCGGATTGTCCGCTAGTATCTGAGAAACATACGATGCGAATGATAGCACTAAAAATGCACAGAGGATCGTTACGACACTAATTTTTAACCAAATTGGTGCTGATACTACAAACGTAGCGGCCGAGCCGCATACGTTAGATATAAAAGTCGATAATTTGTTATCGCTTTTTAGGCTTGACTTCATTGCGGCCAAGGTTTTTCTTTGTTTCTGTGAATTCGACGTGCTTGCGCAGTTTTTTATCGTATTTCTTTAATACGAGCTTGTCCTGCAAGCTATTTGCCTTGGTGGTATAAACGCGCTGACCAGATTCACTGACCAGACCAACTAATTTACGCTTGGATTTACTATTACTCTTTGCCATATGGTACTATCCTATCATATAAAATAGTTTATCGCAACAAAAATCACTACATTTGTTTTGACTCGATACGATCAGCCCATAGCTAGTGTATAATCGTATAATGCTAAAGATTTCATCTGTCATGTCAAAAGGTCTGGTCTGGTTACGATCGATACCAATAAGAACCTGGAAATATATTGCTCTGGCATTTGTCGTGATAATTATGCCGAGCTTATTATTCGCTAGTCTGGCCGATGAGGTGCACGAAAACGAAACATTAGGTTTCGACTCTGCAGTGTTAAAAAGTGTTCATGATGAAGCCTCCCCTATAGCGGATACCGCGATGAAGACCTTTACCGAATTTGGCGGACCCATGTTACTGCCGGCTATAGCCGTTGGCTTGACGATCTTTCTGATGTATAGACGACGATTTCGCCATGCTTTTATAGTATTTATTAGCGTAGGTGGCGCTTCGGCCCTCAATATTGTTCTAAAATCTATATTTAGGCGCGACAGACCACAACTTTGGCAGTGGATCGTTTCCGAAAACGGTACGAGCTTTCCTAGTGGACACGCCATGGCTTCTAGCGCACTAGCGCTTTCATTGATAGTAATTTTATGGAATACAAAGTGGCGTTGGCTCGCCGTTACTATAGGAATCGTCTATATGCTAGCGATTGCTTTCTCGCGTATTTATCTAGGCGTTCATTACCCAACCGATATTATCGCTAGCTGGCTTGTCAGTGTCGTCTGGGTTTCGGCAGTAGCATGGATAGTATATTCTTTTCATATTAACACCAAAAAACCTCTCTCACGCGATCGTGCCACAGAGTAACTCTACCGGTACCATTAGTCGTTGATAGACAGTATCGAGCCGTTGGGGTTTTTCTGCCATGACGAGTAATCATCACGAATCGTGGCGCATTGTGAGACAAATTCTACGTAGACCTTGCCGCCATTCTTGCTCGTACATGCGGCGCTATTGAGGCTCTCTAGATCCCAGCTGCCGGAGGGAGTGAGAACCCATATAATTGGTGCGCCTCCTGGGTAGCCATTGCCGTCCTTGTCTACTGGTAATAAACCGCCGCTAATATTTACCTGACTAATTTTGCTGATACGATACTGCATCGTAACGTCAGCTTCGCCGTTATAGGACGGTGTATTATTGCGCAATATACCAGCCATGTATGTCTTGAAACTTTCTGGGGTATAACTAGGTAGTTTCGCTAGATCTGCCTCAGTGTTAAGTGTAATAGCTACATCGTGAATGGCGGTGTCGATTTTCTTTGGGGTTGTATCGGCGCGATTCCCCGATCGACGGTCTGTACTGCTTTGATCAGTATAACCATAATGCGGCTTACCACTATTAACGATGGCGCTCTGTATGGCAAAAACTAATAGGGTACCGGCAATAACGAGGAGAATGCTGTCTACTATTAATAATACGCCTACTATTCCAAAGCCTTTTTCGTTTTTTACCATAGGATATCCTTTCGTAGGTTTGTTTGATATTTATAAAAAAGTTCAATCTGGAGCCACGACTGGGATTTGAACCCAGGACCCCTTCCTTACCATGGAAGTGCTCTACCACTGAGCTATCGCGGCATGGTGCTGGGAGTAGGATTCGAACCTACGAAGGCGAAAGCCAACAGATTTACAGTCTGTCGTGTTTGACCGCTTCACTATCCCAGCAAATCTGGAGCCGCTTCTCGGGTTCGAACCGAGGACCTACGGTTTACAAAACCGTCGCTCTAACCAACTGAGCTAAAGCGGCGTAACGAAAAGATTATAGCATGATTATAGTGATTGAATCAATAAAGGTATTAGATACGGACCTTGGCAGGCTGTTTTATGCGTTTACGGTTGCCTTCGTTAGTCATTTTTTCGGCAATTTTACGCAATTTATCAGCTCGCTCGGTCTGACCGTCGCGCACTAATGCGTCGACGAGCAGCATAACACTCTGCGGGTTCTGATCTAGCCGAACAGCAATTTCGAGCTCCTCGATGACCTTTTTATGGTCGCCTACCGCCTCGAGCACTTTAGCGTAGGCTACGTGCCTAGAGGCTACATCACTCTCGATTCGAATGGCTTGCTCAAATGCTAGAAGGGCTTTGTCGTTTTTACCGATTTCGTAATAGATAAGACCAACATTATGGAGAGAGCTAGCGCTCGGCTGCAAGCTCTGAGCGATCTCGAAACACTCGATGGCATCGTTATACTGTTGTTGCTTGGCATAGAGAATGCCTAGTCGGTTGTAAGCGCGAGCGTCTTTTTCGTCAGCACGCAAGATAGTGAGCAACGCCTTCTCAGCCTTTAGGTAATGTTTTTCTCGAATAGATTTCTGAGAAATATCCCATAACTTATCTAGCTGATCAGCAATTTTAGAGGGGCGACGATCATCTAAATTAGGTTTACGCTGCCAAAACAATACAGCCAAGCCTATGCCCACTATTGCAACTACTCCAAACATTGCTACAATTATACCATTGTCAGATATTCAGGGCAAGAAAAAGCAATTGCGCTCTGGTATTACCATTTTGCTTGAGATTATCTAGCACACCCGAGATAGTTTCTAGCTTGACCGGTAACTGTTTGACATGGTGAGCTTGACCGGCAGTTAATATAGTGAGTTTTGCGAGATTGCGCGCTAGTTCTGCCGCTAGCTCTCTGTTGCCAATTCCTGAAATAATCTCGAGACGATCCATAGTGCTACCCGTTAGAAATAGTTTAGCTTTTTCGATAGATTCTGCTTTGCTACGGAAGTGAGCTTCATCCGTAACGAGGCGAATAATTTCTGCAGGATAACCATTCGCCATGAAAGATATCTTTTTTCGTTTATCGTCCGTCAGACGCAGCGGACTCTGCTCAAATAGTACTTGGCAATCATCTTGACTAGCTGGCAGCACTGTTATTACCTGAGCGCGAGACAAAATGGTATCTTTGACTCGATTCAGATCGTGAGTAGTTAATAGATAGTATACCTCACGACTCGGCTCCTCTAATAGTTTCAAAAAGGCCTCGGGGGCATCATTCGTCATTGCATCTATATCGTCTAGTACAATAACTAATTTATTCGTACGACGACGACCAATAAAAGAATTGATGCTACGGATATCTTCGATATTGATGGTGGGTGCCGCCGATTTATTCTTGCTATGCACAGTCGGCTGTATCGTTATAATTTCAGGTCCGGCGATCTGTTTAGCGAGGCTGTTTGCGATGGTGCCTAGTCCAACACCAGGTAGCCCCGAGAGCAGTAGTGCGTGCGTTGGTCGAGCCATATAGGACTCTAGCTGCGCTCGCGTCGCTGAGTTCAATACTACATCATCTATCGTCATGAACTACCTCAGATTTTCTAGCGTTGTCTCGAAATCATCAGGTGCAGGTGCCTCAAACGTAATGCGCTGATTACCTTCTTTTCCTGGGATGGTGATTTCTAGTGATGCAGCATGCAGAAACATACGTTCGCCGGGTTTTCCTGACCCGTATAGACTATCGCCAACTATAGGTGATCCGATATGTTCTAGATGAACACGCAGCTGATGGGTGCGACCTGTCAATGGTTTTAGTTCTAATAGAGCGCCTCCTGAGCCTAATGTTTCTATTGTTTTGTAATTCGTAATAGCAGGCTTACCTTTGGCGTCGATACGAAAACTCGATGGCTTTTTAGGGTTGCGCCCAATTGGTAAATCGATTTTGGCCTCAGGTAATTTCGGTGCTTTTTCGACAATTGCTAGGTAGGTTTTATGGGCCTTGCGGTTGGCGAATTGCTTCTGCAGCAGGCTCGCTGTCTCGGGATTTTTAGCGGCCACTAGGATACCTGATGTGGCTCGATCGAGACGATGGACAATGCCAGCTCGATTAGAATGTAGGAACGTTTCATCACTAGAATTAATACGAGATTTCACGAAATCGGCTACGGTAAACTCATCCGCCACGGCGCCTTTAGTGTGGGTTAGCACGCCAGCGGGTTTATTTATTACAATAACATTATTGTCTTCATATAGGACTGGCAAGTCTTGATTCGTCGATGGAGGCTCAGGTAATGCATCAATCGTAACGGCGTCATCTTCGTCGAGCTGGTATTTAGTAGAAGTAACAGTTGCACCATTAACCCGCACGAATCCCTTCTCAATATATTTTTGCCAGGTTGATCGTGAATATTCTGGCCAATATTCAGCTACATACGCGTCTAATCTCATGCTCGTAGACCTACGGCTTTTTGGACGCTCAATAGGGTTTCACCCGCTTGTTCGCGCATAGCAGCCTCTGACCGCTCTAGTTTAGCTACTACTGCGCTATTGTCGACGGCCGCCAAGTTTTGCTGAAACTCAATCAGGAACTGAGCCATTTCGTCTGCAACAATCCGTTTAAAATCGCCGTAGCGGTCCATCCCTTCGTACTCAGTCGCAACTTTTTGTGGCTGTTCGCCACGCAAAAGAGCTAAAATATCGATGAGATTAGTTATGCCCGGCTGAGATTCTTTGTCGTAATGAACTGAAGCCAGGCTATCTGTAGTAGCACGCATGATTTTCTGCTTGGCGGCTTCTGGCGTGTCGCTCAGGAATATGACACCGTTGCCTGTTTCGTCGCTCTTGCTCATCTTTTTTGTAGGATCGAGTAAATCTTTGATACGAAGCCCCTGATCTTTGCCAAAAAATTCGTGCTGTTTCTTGACTGGTTCTGGCACTACGAATAGTGGCTGATTGAATCGGTTATTCATTCGTTCCGCAATGTCGCGAGTAAATTCTAGGTGCTGCGTTTGATCCTCGCCGACTGGCACATAGGTTGCATTATAGAGCAAAATATCGGCTGCCATGAGCACTGGATAATTGAATAGGCCGACACTAATCTGTTCATTACCTAGTTTTGCTGATTTGTCTTTGAACTGAGTCATACGCTCTAGTTGACCCATACCGCTAAAACAGTCCAGAATCCACGTTAGCTCGCTATGTGCTGCGATATGGCTCTGACGGTAGAGATTGATACTATCATTATCGAACGGTAATCCTGCAGCAGCAAATACGCGAGCATTATTAATAATGGCATCATGGAGCGGCTTACCGTATTCAATTGGCGTCGTAAAGCTATGAAGATCCGGAATAAACATATTGACTTGATATTCGTCAGCGCGCGTCTTTGCCATATCAATAATTGGCAACATAGCTCCAAAATAGTTGCCGATATGGAGATCATTATTAGCCCGTATACCTGTCAAAATCACTTGTTTCATAGGACTAGTATAGCATATTGCATCGAGCTAGATCAGGCTATCATGAATTGATTTCGGCCATAAAAGCGCGTTGGTGTATTCATGGAATGTCGTTTGGGCTTGCCGGTCATTCGATACGTCTTTAGCGACGCTACGAGACTACTCATGGCCACCTGCACTGCTTCAAATTGCGCTTCGGATGCATTACCGTTGAACACCTCGAGCATCGATCGATTAAAAACCATTGGGTCGACGCTTAGATTGGAGATCAATTCTTCGCTGGATAACAATGTCGACCAATATCTTTGCCTGTGACGGTCGACTACATGACCCTTTACCTCTATTGGTTGGACCTGGCGAATGTGCCCGAAATGCTGCTTTATCAAGGTCAAATCGTGCGTTTGGCTTTTATGGTACGTGCCATTTCCGCCGCGATAGGTTGACGGAATGGTAACGTAACGCGAGTCTTTCATCATATGTATCAAGCCCATCATACTAAGCTCGTGAGCTAGTCCATATAGCCGATCTGGATTGTTATTTTCGGGAATCGTGTTGGTGATTTCTAGTACATCTTGCGTGACCGACTCTTGGATGTCGTTAGTTACGTTACCATCAACGACGGCTCGAATGAGTGGTACATGCGACATAGCCAGTGCTATTCGGTAACGATTGTCTGTGAATCGTCTATTTTCATCTATAGGCTCCGCGGCTTCGCTAAATGCCGCTTCAGCTCTGTCTAGCAAATCTGCTCTCTCGTCCCAAGAGAATGCCAAGTGACCGGCTAGACTAGCCTCTGCCAGCATCCAACCTTTGATTGATAATGCATTGGATGAGCTGGCTCCTTTTTCCTCTAGCCTGTCCGCCATGCTGACCAATTGAGCTGCGCCAGACGGTCCGACGAGCACTTTGTTCATTTTGAGGTAATGATTAATGACAGATCGGATTGCCTTACCATTCGGGCCTCTTGCTTTCTTTGGAGGAGAACCTACAGGCGGCGTTTCTGTCAAAGCTCTGTAGCCGACCAAAGTATCACCCTGTCTCATCATATTGATCCCCATTCTATATCAGGTATACGCTAATGGCAATAGCCTCGGGTGCGCACAAATGATACAATGGAGTGTAATGGCACATAATCATACTCACGAAGAAGCCCAAGCCGAAGAACTCGCATTTTGGCTGAGCCCAGGTGCGGAATTGGGCGAGCAATTAAAACAACTAACCTATGCTCCGCTATTAGGGTTAGATTTCGAACATGACGGAAATTCTCCCTATGTTATAAATAAACCGAATAAATCGATCATAGACATTGGCGGCGGCCCAGTTTCGCTACTGCTCAAAACGAAAGCTGCCCTGAAGACTGTTATCGATCCCTGCAGCTATCCTGCCTGGGTCAGGGGCAGATACGAGCAAAATAACGTGCGTTGGATCAAGGATGTTGCTGAGACCTACCAACCCGAATTAGCTGAAACTGCCGATGAAGTCTGGCTCTATAACGTGTTGCAACACACTACAGATCCACAAAAAATATTTGAAAATGTTCTGCGCTATCTAAAACCTGGTGGGACTTTTCGATTCTTTGACTGGATAGAGACCGGTACCAACGTGGCGCACCCTATTTCGTTGACCGCCGAGGATGTCCATCGCGACATGGTATCTGCTGGTTTTGCTAATGTAGCAGTGCAAACAATTGAGTTGCATGAAAATAGCGCCTATGGCAAAGCAGCTTATTTTTCTATACGCAAAGACTAGTCTCGCAGTATAAAAATCGACCACCTATGGTGGTCGATCTCTAAAACGTCAAATTGTATCTGACTATCCGCGGGCGAAGTGTGCGAAGGCACGGTTAGCTTCGGCCATGCGATGCGTATCTTCACGCTTTTTGTACGCAGCACCGGTTTGGTTAACAGCGTCAACGATCTCAGCGGCGAGGCGCTGATCGTATGGCACGCCACGGCGAGCGCGAGCTGATTGAACTAGCCACATAAAGGCATAGTGTTGCTGACGATGGCCCGAAATTGGGAACGGAATCTGGTAGTTAGCACCGCCGACACGACGACTTTTGACTTCGTAGTTCGGACTAACGTTCTTTAGCGCAGTTTCGAGAACCTCGAGAGGTTCTTCGCTCTTGAGCTTTTTAGCAGCAGATTCGAGAGCGCTATAGACAGCTTTTTCAGAAATGTGCTTTTTACCGTCTAGCATTGATTTGTTGATCAAACGCTGTACCAGAATACTATTGTATTTGCGATCAGGATTGATTTTGCGCTGCAATGATTTAGTAGTTTTGCGTGGCATTATTTATCTCCCTTCTTGGTACCGTATTTACTGCGGCCCTGTTTACGGTTCTCAACACCCTGAAGGTCGAGAGCACCGCGAACGATATGATAACGAACACCCGGAAGATCTGGCACACGACCACCGCGAACTAGAACAACAGCATGCTCTTGTAGGTTGTGCTTTTCGCCACCGATATAAGCCCAAACCTCTTGACCGTTCGTCAAACGAACACGAGCAACTTTGCGCATAGCGGAGTTAGGCTTTTTCGGAGTTTTGGTCGTAACTTTGATACAGACACCACGTTTCAGAGGGCCGTTTTTCTGGTACGTTTTGACCTTTAGGGTGTTTTGGATGCTCAAAAGTGCCGGTGATTTGGACTTTTTAGCAGCCGATTTGCGCGGTTTGCGCACTAATTGATTGATTGTTGGCATCAATTCTCCTTGAAATTTAACAACTTTAACTAGTTTTTCACCTCAGCACAGATGAAAAGCTATGAAACTCGTGAACTATTGTAGCAAAATTTACCGTCTTTGTCCAGCAAAAAAGCCGCCTTTGCTAGATGCGAGGCGGCAATTTTGTCATAGACCGTAAATCTATTCTGCGATATCCATTTGATTATCGGCGTCTAGATTGTCGTACTGTTCATTCGCAAACTCTTGTTCCGATAGAACGCCAGTACCGACTGGGATCTTGCGACCAATGATCACGTTCTCTTTGAGACCGTAGAGATGGTCGACGCGACCCGAGGTAGCGGCAGCGATCAGAACGCGAGTGGTGTCCTGGAACGAAGCAGCCGAGAGGAAGCTATCGCTATAGATCGAGACCTTGGTGATACCGAGAAGTAGCTGCGTAAACTCGATCGGCTGTTTACCTTCGGCTTCGAGCTGCTTGTTGGTATGAACCACCAATGCTTTCGAGGCAACATGGCCAGCTACAAATGGACCGTCACCTGGCTCTTCGATCTGAACACGGCTAAACATCTGACGTACGATGATCTCGAGATGTTTCGGCGAAATATTCTGACCCTGAGCAGCGTAGATACGCAAGATATCATTGATGATATAGCGCTCAGTTTCTTCGATACCCTTTAGAGCCATGAGTTGGTGCAGATTGATAGAACCAGTGGTGATACGATCACCGGCTTTGATTTCATCACCAGAGGTAACCAGAAGCTGTCGATAATTCGGGAACTCGTATTTGAGTGTCGCGTTCTTGGCTGCGGTCAAGGTCAATTTGCCCTTACCAACTTCGACAGTGCCATCAAATGGTGCAACAAGCGGCATTTCATTATCATCATCAGTAGCGAGTATGTCACCAGTTTTGACAATCGCACCGTTTTTCACCTTGACGACTTGACCTTCGCTGAGGGCAATAGTTTCAGCACGGCTACTGGTTGGAGTAACCTCGACGACATATTTATCATCACGCTCACTCACCGATACAACACCGTCACATTCACTCAAGATGGCTTCACCCTTTGGAGCGCGAGCTTCGAACAGCTCATCAACACGTGGAAGACCTTGGGCAATGTCATCGCCACCGACACCGGAGGAGTGTTTCGTGTCCAGTGTTAGCTGTGTACCTGGCTCACCGACTGATTGCGCAGCGATGACACCGATTGGCTCGGCTTGGCTGACGAGGAAGCCGGTAGACATATCGATACCATAGGATTTTTGCGGGATACCATTCAGCTCTGGAGTGGTCAAAACTGACATGATCTTGACTTCAGCTACTGATTCGTCGTTTTGGATATCGTTGGCAACGTCCAGAGTGATTAGTTCGCCCTTCTTGACATAACCAGCGACGTCTTCGGCGGCATAACGGCCAGAAATACGATCAGCAAAGTTGATCATGGTATCTTCGGTCTCGCTGCGGTAGATAGCAAAACCTGGGTCTTCGCTAGCGCCTTCGTCGTCTACTGTGAAGACATCTTGTGACACATCGACGAGACGCCTGGTTAGGTAGCCTGAGTCAGCAGTCTTTAATGCGGTACTGACGGCACCAAAGCGTGAACCGCGAGTTACCACGAAGGCTTCAAGAGGTGTCATACCGTGTTTAAAGCTGTGGCGAACTGGTAGCTCAATAGCACGACCGAGGGCATCCACCTGAATACCGATCATAGCAGCAGCCTGCTTAATATTATCAACAGAACCGCGAGCACCAGAGTTAGCGAGAACGGCGGTAGACGTATCGAGACCACTCATAGAAGCCTTGACTTCGTCAGTAATTCGAGCGTCGATATCGCGCCAGGTCTTGACCGTGAGCTTGTAACGTTCGTCATTGGTGATCAAACCTTGATCGTATTGATCGGCGATAGCTGAGACCTTTTCATCACCTTCGGCGATAATCTCATCTAGATCAGATAGCTCAAAATAGTCGTCCATACCGGTCGAGATAGCAGCCCTGGTAGCATGTTCGAGAGCCAAGTCTTTGATAGCGTCAGCAGTCGCAGCAGTAATCTCAGCACCATAGTAGTTAAAGACTCGGGCGAGAACACGACTAACGGCTTTTTTGTTCAGGATTTCGTTAACATATGGGAAATCTTCTGGTAGAACCTCGTTAAATAATACGCGACCTAGAGTTGTTTCGCGAATTTCACCGCGGAATTTGATGATGATCGGTGTCTGATTCTCGATCTCACCTGCGTCACGAGCAAGGAGTGCCTCACCAGCGTCAGCAAAGACACGTGGCTTCTCACCCTTTGCTAGCTGTGCATTTGGCTTGTCATAGGTTAGATAGTAACAACCGAGCACGATATCCTGATAGATCGACAAGATTGGCGAGCCATCGGCCGGTTTCAGTAAGTTGTTAGTAGCTGACATCAAATCACGAGCTTCAGCCTGAGCCTCAGCACTGAGCGGCAAGTGAACAGCCATCTGGTCACCGTCAAAGTCAGCGTTAAAGCCTGATGTCACTAGTGGTGGCAACTGGATCGCCTGACCTTCGATGAGTCGCGGCTGGAAAGCCTGAATTGACAAGCGGTGCAAGGTTGGTGCACGGTTTAGGAGCACATATTTACCTTTGATTGCTTCGTCGAGAGCGTCCCAGATAATTGGATCGCCAGCTTCGATGAGGCGTGTAGCAGTACGGATGTTATGAGCCTGCTCCCACTCGAGTAATTTACTGAGAACAAATGGCTTGAATAGTTCCATAGCCATTGCCTTTGGCAGACCACACTCGTTGAGCTTGAGCTCTGGACCAGAAACGATGACGGAGCGACCTGAGTAGTCAACGCGTTTACCGAGCAAGTTCTGGCGAAAACGACCTTGCTTGCCTTTTAGCAGGTCACTGAGTGATTTGAGACGACGACGATTACCCGTAGCCTGAGCCGAACGAGTACCGCGAGTGGCGCTGTTATCGATCAATGCATCGACGGCTTCTTGGAGCATACGCATTTCGTTTCTGGTGATTACTGCTGGAGCATTGAGCTCATTAAGTTTCTTGAGACGATTGTTACGGTTGATGACACGACGATAAAGATCGTTCAGGTCGGAGGTTGCAAAGCGACCACCAGTCAACTGCACCATTGGGCGTAGATCTGGAGGAATCACAGGCAATACGGTCATGCACATAGATTCCGGCAATACTCCTGCACTCGCCATGCCCTCGAGCATTTTGAGACGCTTTTGGATCTTCTTTTTGCGTTGACCTTTGGCTTCTTCGGCTTCGGCGGAGAGTTCAGCAATCAGCTTTGGCAAGTCAATTTCGCTGAGTAACTGATATAGCGCTGAGCCACCCATACCGACTTCGACGAGATCTTCGTACTCCTCGGGTAGGTTTCGGTACGCCATTTCGCTCATGAGGGCGCCTTTTTTCAGACTCTCGAGAGCAGCTTTTTTGTCATTATAGTCATCGGTTAAATCTTCTAGCTCACGATTCATCTGAGCGGATAGCTCTTTGATATCGATTGAGTTATCTGGAGTCGACTCATCAGTCTCATCACTTTTCTCTAGGCCAGCAGCCTTTTCGTAGCGAATCTTGATTGCGGCGCGACCGGCCTCGAATTGCGCTTCGTTGTCGGCGAGTAGTTGAGCGATCTTTTCCTCATCGGCACTCAGGATGATGTAGGACTGGAAATACGCGACACGTTCGATATTTTTCACTGTCAAGTTCAACAGTAATGACATAGCGCTCGGAACACCGCGCATAAACCAGATGTGAGCAACTGGAGTAGCGAGTTTGATGTGACCCATACGCTCGCGACGAGCACTCGATTTCGTTACCAGCTCGCCGTTTTTATCGACAGCGGCTTCACGGCTACGAACACCTTTGAGTTTTGCGTCATGCGGATTGATATCTTTGACTGGTCCGAAAATTCGCTCGCAGAACAAACCGTCACGTTCTGGCTTCTGCGTACGATAGTTGATTGTCTCTGGTTTTAGGACTTCACCGTATGACCACGACAGAATGTCATCAGCGCTAGCGACTGCTAGGCGCACTGCGTCAAAATCAGCGATTGTTTTGTCGTCTTGCCTTGCCATTACGCGTCCTCCTCTTCGTCATCATTTGTTGCTGTATCTTCGTCTAGTTCAGGTTCGCTAACTTCGACGTCTTCGACTTCTTCGGCAAAGCCACTCTCATCAGTTTCAACAATATGAGCGCCATCGCCGAGTTCAATTTCGCCACCCTCATCGGCTTCATCGCCAACTGTTTCGCTCTCGGGATCAACAATCTCTGCGTCGGTAGCTTCGTCGAGCTTACCGCCAGTTCCGCGAGCTACTACGAGATTTTCTGCATCCTGCAGTTCGTTGTCCTCGACCATATCAACGCGAAGACCGAGACCTTGGAGTTCTTTGACCAAAACTTTAAAGCCTTCTGGCACATCTGGACCTTCGATCGGCATATTCTTGATAATGCTCTCGTAGGCTTTAGCACGACCCTTGACGTCGTCAGATTTGATCGTCAGCATTTCCTGAAGTGTGGTTGCGGCACCGTAAGCTTCGAGTGCCCAGACTTCCATCTCTCCGAAGCGCTGGCCACCGTTTTGGGCTTTACCACCGAGTGGTTGCTGAGTCACCATAGTATATGGACCAGTTGAGCGGGCGTGAATCTTGTCTGCCACCATGTGATGCAATTTGATCATGTACATGTTACCGACCGTCGTCTTCTCCTGGAATGCTTCACCGGTGCGGCCATCAAACAATTGGACTTTACCGTCCTCTGGTAGACCAGCTTTCTTTAGCTCCTCAACGATAGCTTCGCGCGGAATACCATCGAAACCTGGGCTCGCTACTTTGTAGCCGAGAGCTCGCGCTGCCATACCGATATGGACTTCGAACAACTGTCCAAGGTTCATACGGCTCGGCACACCGAGTGGGTTTAGGATCATATCAACTGGGGTACCATCATCCATAAATGGCATGTCTTCGACTGGTAGAACGCGGGCAACAACGCCCTTGTTACCATAACGACCGGCTAGCTTGTCACCAACCTGGATTTTGCGCGTTTGCGCAATAAAGATCTCGATCTGTTGCAAGACGCCAGCTTTTAGCTCGTGGCCCGATTCGCGGTCAAAGATCTTGACGGCGACGACTTTACCACCTTCTGAGCGGCCAACACGATGTGAGGTATCACGAACATCTTTGGCTTTTTCACCAAAGATAGCGCGAAGGAGTCGTTCCTCAGAGCTGAGCTCTTGCTCACCTTTTGGCGTAATTTTACCAACCAAAACATCGCCGGCTTTTACTTCGCTACCAACGGTTACGACACCGCGCTCATCGAGATGACGCAGAGCTTCTTCGCCGACATTTGGAATATCGCGAGTAACAATTTCTGGACCGAGTTTCGTGTCACGAATCTCAACCATCGAAGACGTAATGTTGATATTGGTTAACTCGTCATCCTCAACCAAGCGACGGCTAATGATGATCGAGTCGTCCATGTTGTAACCTTTCCATGGCATGTAGGCAACTAGCATGTCGCGACCGAGAGCTAATTCGCCATCAGCGATCGAAGCACCTTCGATCAATGGTTGACCCTTGACGACTTTGTCGCCTCGGTTGACAACAACACGTTGGTTAAATGAGCGATCTTCGTTTGATTTAACAAAGTGCATAGGCTGGTAGGCGCGAATATCTTTGGCGCTATACTTAACCTGAACTTCGTCAGCATCAGCGCGGATAACTTCGCCATCTTCCTCAGCTACAACGAGCTCTGACATGTTACGAGCTACGTCGTGTTCGATACCGGTACCAACAACCGGCACGCTCGGTCGAATCAGTGGAACGGCCTGGCGTTGCATGTTTGAACCCATCAAGTTGCGGTCGATACGGTTCTTTTCTAGGAACGGAATCAGAGCTGCTGTCGTACCGATAACCTGGGTACGGCTAACGTCCATGTAGGTTACTTCGGTGGCATCAGCAGTTTCTGGTCGCAAATTACGGCGAACATCAACGCGGTCATGTTTGAATGTACCATCGTTGTTTAGTTCAGTTGAACTCTCGGCAATGATCTCTTTTTCCTCGGTCAAGCTATCAAGATAGACGACCTCGTCGGTGACTTTACCATTTTTTACCTTGGCATATGGTGCCTCGATAAAGCCATATTCGTTAACCCTGGCATAGGAAGCCAAGTTCAGCACGAGACCCACATTAGCGCCTTCTGGCGTTTCAACGATACAAATACGAGAGTAGTGCGTCGGATGAACGTCACGAACCTCGATACCAGCACGCTCACGAGTCAAACCACCAGGACCCATTGAGCTGAGGCGTCGTTTGTGCGACAATTCACTCATTGGGTTAGCCTGATCCATGAACTGGGATAACTGGCTGGAGGCAAAGAACTCACGCACCGCTGCCACGATTGGGCGTGCGTTTACCAACTGAGCTGGAGTAACGCTATCGATATCAGCCACGCTCATGCGGTCGCGAACGTTACGGTCCATACGGAGCATACCAACGCGGAACTGACGACCAACGAGTTCGCCAACCATTTTGACGCGACGATTATGGAAAGCGTCGATATCATCGGCTGCTTCTTGGGTGTTGTTGAGGCGGATGATCTCGGAAACGATAGCGACAAGGTCTTCGAGACGCAACACACGATTTTCAGGAGTGTTAGCAACATCAAAGCCGAGACGTTGATTCATCTTGTAACGACCAACACGACTAACGTCAAAGCGTTTGAAGTCAAAGAACATTCGCTCAACCATTTGCTTGGCATTATCGACGGTTGCGAGATCACCTGGGCGAATCTTACGAAAAACCTCGATAAGAGCCTCGTTTGTTCCGCGGCTTGAATCTTTATCAATAGTAGCATCGATGTATTTGGTGTCACCGGTGTCGATATCTTTGAACAGATCTTTTAGAGCGGTGTTAGTGCTGTAGCCAAGAGCACGCAGCAGTGTTGTAACAGCGATTTTGCGGCGACGATCAATCTTGACAAAGATTGCACCATTCGCAGCGGTCTCAAACTCTAGCCATGCGCCGCGGCCTGGAATCAATTTAGCGCCATAATAGTTGCGATCTCCCACTCGATCAGCGGTAAAGAATACGCCAGCGCTACGAATGAGCTGGCTCACTACGACACGCTCACTACCATTGATGATAAAGGTGCCGCGATCAGTCATCCATGGGTAGTCTCCGAGATACAGCTCGCTGGTTTTTACCTCACCGGTAACTTTGTTTGTTAACTCGATATTGGCATACAGCGGTGCCTCAAAGCTCACATTGTTACTCATAGCTTCACGATCGCTGACCTTTGGATCCTCAAATCGGTAGTCAGTGAAAGACAACGAGAGTTTTTGCCCGGTGTAGTCTTCGATCGGGTTTAGCTCAGCAAAAATTTCGCCCAAGTCATCTTGAACGAACTGTTGCCATGATTTTTTTAGATGTTCCGCTAGATCTGGCAAATCCAGAACTTTGTGTTGCGGAGTAAAATATTTTCGTTTCGTAATGCCATTGACTTTGGTCGCCGATTCGGCGCCGTTCGTAACGGTTTTTGCCACGCGTTTGCTCCTTTATCCTTTACTACTTAACTCTTGGCCTTTAAAGAAGGAACTAATTCTGCCTGGTTCAGATACGACACTTTGCGGTAGTGTGGCGCAAAGGGTCTAACCCGAACACAACCCACCAGCCACGGCGAGTCGCCAGGAACAGACTTACACTACTTCATTGTTACATAGTATAGCAAAGATTATAGTTCTATGCAACATATTTATACATTTGTCTTTTATGTTATGATACATAAACTATGTCAAACCGAGCTAGGAGTATGGCGAGAGCCTTCGAAACAGTGTCCGATGCGGATCAATACCTCGTAATAGGGTCATTTGGTCGCGGTTTTGCATTAGACCGAACTGTCGAGGAATTAGTTGGCTCTGTGTCTGAAAAATCCAGACTGTTTCGAGATATTGATATTATCAACAGTACTCGACCACTACATCCCAAACCGGATTTTTACACAACGCCAGATCATATCAAAATAGATACCCATGTGGCGAGACTGCTACGTCCAACCTCGGAGAATTCTCTCACCTGGGGATTCTACGACAGGTTTCGATCTGATCATACGCACTTGGCCGACTCAATTGCTGAATTTAGTTTAGAATCTCTAGGAATACAACCTGTTACCTTTTCAGATAATAGCGACAAGACCGTAACGACACCAGACGCCTGCGGTTTCTTGCTCGTCCAGGAAGGCTTTAACTATCTCTGTGGAAACCGATCCTTTAAGCATTCCGAGCAGTATAATGCCCTGGAGGAGCGCAGACGTCAGCTTTGCACCGGTGGCGATCATACGGAACTAGAAAGATCAGTCAAAGAGCTCAAGCGATATCGAGAAATATGTCCACCTCCGGCGAGGAATAAAATGAAAGAATTCATTGGAGGTTTCGCACCTCATCTCGTACAAACGATGATCGATGGCAGAATAGGTACTCTCTATCGACAGCTAAAGCACGTTCCTGAACCAACACCTATACGCGATCTAGCAGAACTTATAACTTGATCGGTGTCTACGGTCTGTTGCTCACAACTTTGTCGATGATGCCATACTTTTTAGCTTCTTCGGCGCTCATCCAAAAGTCACGCTCCATATCAGCAGTAACCTTGTCTAGTTTTTGGCCAGTGTTATGTGCCATGATGGTTGATAGTGTCTTTTTAATATCGAGTCCTTCGCGCAGAGAGATCTCCATATCGGTCATGACACCTTCGGTCCCACCACGCGGCTGATGAATCATCGTTTTGGCATGCGGCAACATGTAGCGTTTGCCTTTTGCGCCACTAGCGAGCAACACAGCCGCCATCGAAGCTTGCAAGCCGATACCAAACGTCGCTACATCTGGTTTTATAAAGTTCATCGTATCGTAAATAGCGAGACCGTCATAGACACTACCACCTGGACTATTGATATAAAGATTGATATCTTTACTATCGTCTTCACTCGCCAAAAATAGCAGTTGAGCCACGATCAAATTGGCAGTTTGATCATTAACTTCATCACCAATAAAGATAATTCGATCTTTTAGTAAGCGAGAATAGATATCGTATGCTCGTTCTCCGTCATAGGATTTTTCGAGTACGGTTGGTATCAATAAACTACTCGGTTTTGTCATACTATCATTGTAGCAATCTAGCACTCACGTGTCAAGAGTGCTAGATTGCTCTGTTGTTCTAACCTACTATTTACTGTTCAACTCGGCGAGTTTCGTGAGCGTCTTGTCAGCTATCAGTTGTTGAGCTAGCTGTCTCTTGGCTTCATCGGATTCAAATCGCTGTCGCAAGCTAGGATCATTGTACTGGGCGATCACTTTTGCCTGCTGGGCTACGACTTCGTCTTCGCTAACTGTCACATCCCAATCGCGCGTTAGCTGCGCCATAACGAGACTGTTGCGAACGCGCTTTTCAGCGGCAGGGCGCAGCTCTTTCTTTGTCCAGTCCTCGCGGCTTAATCCTTCGTTTTCTAGGTATTGCTCTAGAGTCATGCCTCGGTACATCAGATTCTGTGTAAAGTTTCGTTCGAGCGAGGTAATCTGATCATCTACCAGAATTTCTGGAGTTGGAGCCTTTGATTTCTCTGTTAGCTCATCGAGCAAATCGTCTTTGAATTTCTGTTCCGAATCTTGTTCGGCACGAGCCTCCAATTCGCTACGGATGTCTTTTTCTAGATCAGCGATAGTTTTAAAGTCTGGAGCAATTGACGCTGCAAACTTATCATCCAGGTCCGGCAATTTAATTTCTTTGATTTCTTTTACTTCAATGGCAAAGTTAACCTTGGCTCCGGCAAGCTGTTTCGCACCATAATCTTTTGGAAATGTCAGCGGTAGATCGAATGTATCGCCAGCTTTGTGTCCAACGATGCCTTCTTCGAATCCTGGAATAAACGTATTCGAGCCGAGTTTTAATGCGTAATCGTCGCCCTTTGCACCTTCGATTGATGTGCCATCTTTGTCTTTACCATTGAAATTAATGATGGCTTCGTCGCCTAATTTAGCAGCGCGATCAACAATAGCTTTTTTGGCTGCGTCGTTACGAATACGTTCGATAACTTCGTTGACTTCGTCGTCTTCTATCTTTACCGCTGTCTTTTTTGTCTTGAGCTTGGCTGGATCAGCTAGTTTAACGGGTGGAACAACCTCGACTATAGCCTTGAATTCCAAGGCCTGCCCTGAGACAAATTTAGTAACGGAGATATCCGGTTGATCTAGTAGTTGAATCTGTTCTAGTTCAATTAGTTCAATCAATGCACCATTAATGGCACCGTTCACCGATTCATCGGCCAAACGAGCTGGGTCGATATTCCTCTCCGCGACTTCTGGCGGTACATGACCTTGCCGAAAGCCAGAAACTTTGATGTCTTTTGCTAGCCTACTCACGGCGGCACGATGATGCTTGGCAACATCTTCGGCTGCTACTTCGATTTGATATTCAATTTTACTCTCTGATAAGTCTTTGCGGGTATGTTTCATAATCTGTCGATTGTACCACAGAAAACCTGTCGCGGCCAAATCTAGCGCGATACTGTGACGGTGATTTGCTCTAGATCTAGCGTCATTTGATCACCGTTCACAAGGTTTTTGAGCGGGAAATTACCGCTAGCTAGCTCATCGCCACCAACAAATAAAACATACGGAACGCCAGATTTAGCAGCTGCTTTGATCTTTTTGTCTACCTTGCGATTGGTAAAGTCTACCGATACTCTAATGCCATTAGTACGTAATTGATCGACAACACTCAAGCTATCGACATTGCCCAGCTCAATCACCGTTACCTGCGTGGTCGATCGGAAATCAGGTAGTAGATTGTGTGCCGTCAGGAATTCTAGGAACATCGTCTCGCCCGGAGCTGCGCCAACCACTGGCAGGTCTTCGACACCAAACAGTCCGACTAGACCATCGTAGCGTCCGCCACCAAACATTGCACGTCGGTTTTCTGGTGCTTCGTCGAAAATTTCAAACACAATACCCGTATAATAATCAAAACCGCGCATCAGGGTCGGATCAAATTTCACATTAGTGACACCGCGTTTCTTTAGCTCCTCGACAGTTACACGAATCGCTGCGAATTCCGCGCCACGAACGTCAACCGGTAAATCGTCAATACTACTCACGAGTAGTCTATTGATACTCTCGATACCCATAGCTGCATCTTCTGTGCCGAATATAACTGCTGCCTGCTCATTAAAACTATCTCTGTCCATTTTTTCAAAGCGATCGAACAATTTGATCATGGCGAGCGCCCTAATCTCGTCTAATTTCAGGTAATCATGCATGACAAAATCTATCCACTGACGATCGCTAATGCGAATCGTAAACATATCGTCAGTTGCACCGAAAGATTTCACCACCGCACTCGACAGACTCAAAATTTCAATGTCAGCCTTTATCTCCTCGACACCAAAAAGATCGAAATTCAACTGCCAAAACTCACGCTCGCGACCTTTTTGCGGTCGTTCGTACCGCATAAAATTATCAATTGAGTAGAGCCGGGCCGGTAGAGCTATTTCCTGACGCCTGGCTGCCACCATGCGGGCAACGCTCGGTGTCATTTCAGGACGAATAGCCACATTGCGTCCACCGCGATCAACAAACTGATAGGTCTGGTCATTGACGATCTCCTGACCCGATTTAGCAGCATAGACCTCGAGAGGCTCGAGAACTGGAGCGTCGTATTCTTCGTACCCAAAACTCTCGACGACCTGGCGCCATGTATTAAATATATAGTTGCGAACTCTCATATCCTCTGGATAGAGATCGCGAGTACCTTTGTAGCTGCTCGTTGATAAGGACATATTATTAGTTATTATACCACTAGAGAAACTAACAACAAAATTGATTATGCCACCATATTGTCCAGCAACGCCTTCGTTTCTTCCTCGTAGGAGCTTCCTGAGTATGGTTGCGCTTCGCTGAGCCAGCTAGGTGCATGTTTCATAGCTAAACCATCGTACGATAAATGAACAACTTTTGTCTTTGCGATTTTTTGCCCTATCTTTTCACTAGCCTGTGTACCATTAACAGTATCATCAATATTAGATTCCATATAAACAACCGGTACATTAGGATTATAATCCACCATGCCGCGGTCTATCCCGGCCAACTGAGACCACATGAGCGGTGGCCAGGTTTTTTTGATATTGTTCCAGGTGTAGCCCCATTCCGTCTGGTTATCGATTTTGCCCATGTCATTTTGACCCTTGATAGCGGCAGTAACTACCCCGAGATGATTATGCTCTATGAAATAAGGTAGATTAGCGAAGTCAACATACTTTGCAATTTCACGGAATGGTATCCCCAAAATACTATATTTCACATCTTCCATATCGTGCGGACTATCCTCCATCATAACGCCAGCAAGTTTAATGACTTTCGAATGTTGGATCAGCGGATGCGAAGCTGCAGCTTCTGCTGCGATCCCGCCGAAGCTGGCGCCGCGAAAGATCACTGGTTTGGATTGTCCTGGTTCTGTGAGTTCTTCGACAGCCGTCTCAATTGCTGCAACATTCGCATCATTATTGTACTCTTGTCCATACCAGAGATATAACGAGCAACCACCTAACTTCTTAATAACTGGATCCTTTATTCCTGCCGAATAGTGACTCGTTTCCATGCCCGTGCCGCTAAAATCTATCGTGAAAAATTTGCTTTTCGCGCACTCTCGTTTGAGGTCCGGATTATCAGCCTCATAGCTAGCGGTTACCTGTGGATTCTCAGTCCAGACTATGTTCGGATCAAACACTCGAACCACAGGCTTTTCTGGTGGAGGAGGCGCCGAGTCAGTAATTGCGACGCCAGTCCCTGTAATTGTCGTCACTAGCCCTACCGCTATTCCACCCAAAGCCATGAGGCGGTTTCTAATGGGATGCTTGCGTCTCTCTACTGCGTTGCCAGTTGGTAACGTAGTATCCTGTTTCATAGTATTACAATTCATACTGTCAGTCTATTCCAGCTACTGCCTCACTAATTGCGGCCCATTGTACCATGAATAGATGCTCTGTCTATGATTTTCATAGGTTATTTGGTAAAATACTACTTGGTTCTGCGCGCGTGGCGGAATTGGTAGACGCGCTAGCTTCAGGTGCTAGTGTTCGCAAGGACGTGGAGGTTCAAGTCCTCTCGCGCGCACCAGGAATATTTTATGAGAAATTATCGTCCGAAATGGGCGATTTTTCTTTGATTGCTCATTTTCTAATCTGCCGCGAAGAAATAGCAGGATGCGGAGACGGTATGACTACATAGGTTGCGCCAAGCCTATCTAACACGTCCTCCACTTCTCTACGATCATCGCCTAGCCTCATCCCGATAACAAGTTTATGACGCTCAACCAGTCGCTCAACGTCTTGCCACGCCGCAATTGTCAGTGCAACGTCTGATCCCATCAGAAAATAGAGCTCTGCATTAGGATACGAACGTATGAGCTCAGGTAATGTTTCATTAACAGTAAATCTAGGCTGTTTTGAGCGATAAATGCTACATCTATCGTCGTCTAGCGACTCTTTTAGACCTACGATGCGTTGCTCTATAGAGCTAGCGCTACTTTTAGCATAAGGTGATGGTTCTGGCATGAACACTACTTCGTCTAAATTAGTAGTTCTCATTGCACTATGGGCAAATGCTATGTGTCCTTTATGAACCGGGTCGAACGTACCCGAATAAATACCTATTCGTCTTGCCATTAGATTGCCATAACTGTTTTCAGACTATCATTAGCCACGGAAGTTAAACTCTGCATAATACGGCTGGTCATACTCTTGACGTAAATGAGCGAGAAGCGTTTGCTGGTCACTGCCGGATTTGACACCAGGATTTAACGTACCGTAGGGATCAAACACCTGTTTGACTTTGACAAATAGATCGGTTAGCTCCTGGCCATTTTGGTCGTTAGCAGCCACACTCGCAGTGCGCCCCTCGCCGAACTCTCCCGTCAAGGATCCGCCTAGATCAGCCGCCGCTTCGGCTAATTCACTGATGAATTTGAACACGATCTGACGTTGCCCTAAATTAGCTAGGTTGATGAGAGGTCGTACCGACACAACACCGGTACCTAGATGACCCCAGATGCCACCTTCGATATGGTGGCGTCGCAATAGCTCGCGAACTTTTTCTACGAGCAGCGGAACCTTGCTCGGTTCTACGGCAATATCAGAGGCTAGCGGTAGAGCGGACGTGCCCTGGTGAGAATAATTAGTGACAGTCGATACAGAATGATGGATTGAACGGAGGCTCTCCTGATCTTCCCATTCAGTTGCAATACGGGCATCCATGACGCCAACAGATTCGAGTAACTTGGCTGCTTTTTTGACTTTGCGAGCACGATTACGGTCATCAAACTCAATGAACACCATTGCTGATGGTTTCATATCTGATACAACTTTCCAAGGCGTACCGCCACCCAACGTGTCAATCAGCGTCAATGTCTCGCCATCAATAAATTCCAACTCTGATGGTTCGAGTTGCAACAAATCCTCGGTCAAGGCTGGCAGGTCCTGATCACTCGTAATAGCGGCCGCAATCATCGAGACCTCCGTCGGACGACTCGTGAGTCTCACGATAGCCTGAACTATCACCCCGAGAGTACCTTGTGAACCTATGATGAGTGGTGTCAAGTCAAACGATCCGTCCTTGGCTTTGACGAGATCGAGGGCATAACCGCTCGCATTTGGTGTATTAGTCTCGGCTAATTTCTGGATGAGCTCTGGGTTATCTTCGATCAAATTATCGAGGCTACGGTAAATCTCGCCCTCCATTGTCTGTAGACCTTTTTTAGCATTTAGCTCGTGTTTCGATATGCGTCCAGTCTGGATAATTTCACCATTAGCTAGCACAATCTCAAGCCGATCAGTCCAGTCTCGTAGCGTGCCATATTTGACAGCTTTGGTGCCGGCCGTATTGCAACCAAACGCCCCACCGACTGTTGAGACTTTGAAATCACTCGGGACTGGCGGCAAAAATAGCCCGTGAGTCGCCATAGCCTCCTGCAACGTCGCTAGATTCAAGCCAGGCTGAACGCGTACCATTTGTGATTTAATATCGAGCTCTAATATTCGTGACATATGCGCCGGGAAAACGACGACCGCACCAGAGCCGATAGAACCACCTGTCGTGTCAGTTCCTCCACCACGCGGCACGATCGGCAGGACCTGGCCGCGCTCTGCAAGTCGCCAGGTGAAGCGCGCTAGTTTACGTACATCGTTAGTTGTCCTAGGATATACAACTATTTGCGGTGCTATTTGTAGCACACTGCCGTCAGTTGCAAAACGTTTACGTACTGCCGGCTCTGCCGACACCTCACCCGTTAATCTCTCACGAAGATAGTCTGCGATTTTGCTCATACTTATATTCTAGCACAAGTCCACTTCTTTGATACAATATGTGTATGACAAAGGAGTTCCTGTGGCACGACTGAGAATTATTGCTGGCAAATTTGGCGGACGGTGGATTTCGGCCGACGTGGCTCGAGCCACGCACCCAATGGGCGACCGAGTTCGCTCGGCGCTGTTTTCCATGCTAGAATCACGCGGCGGATTAAAGGGCGCACGGGTCCTCGATGCCTTCGCCGGGACGGGCGCATTGGGATTCGAAGCTCTCAGTCGAGGGGCAGATAGTGTCGTATTTCTCGAGCGTGACAAGACTGCTGTACGTACTATAAATGTGAATATTACAACATTATCCGTACGTGATCGAGCCAAAGTGATCCAAACAGGGGTAACAGGCTGGACAAATACTAGTCAAGATGATAAATTTGACATAATTTTCGCAGATCCGCCATACCATGATACGCAGTTATCCACAGTCTCTCGGTTAACAAAGTATTTACGACCCGAAGGGCTTATGATATTATCGTATCCAGGAAGAGAGACTGTGCCGGACCTAGATGGAGTTGTTGTGGTGGACAATCGTATTTACGGAGAAGCGGCACTAGCCCTCTTCCTTTTGGATTCTAGCGAAAACGAGTTGTCTGCAGACGACGTTTCTGCTACAATATAAGCCATGCGCGCGTGGTGAAATTGGTATACACGTATGCCTTAGGAGCATATGCCTTCGGGCGTGGAGGTTCAAGTCCTCTCGCGCGCACCAGGAATAATTTTGGATTATATCGCCTAGGGAAACTATGGGCGATTTTTCTTTGGTGATGTATAATAGGTTTTTAGCATGCAACATGCAACACTTTTAACGAGCAGGAGAAATAGTGAGTACAGCAAATAGTACCCCTCGATGGGCTCTTGATCCGGAGAGTAGAGAATATCCGAATAACGATGATATAGCAAACAAGCCGTGGGCACTCGACCCCGAGGCGCGAGGCTGGCCAAACAACAATGACATAATCCGGCGAGTAGAAGAAGTCTACCGCATGGGTCAAGCTGCGATACGACAAGAGCGAGAGCAGAAACAAGCCTTAGCCGCAAGTGTAGATCAGAAATAATCAGATCCGCCAGTCGTCTTACGCTCGTTCTATATCCTGTTTGATGATTTCTTTCCGCAACCACAACCTATCGGCAACTGCGGCATTATTATCGAAACGTACATCTAGTAGCTTTTCTAGCCAATGCTGTACCTCTCTATTTTCAGCTATGAAATAGCTCTTACCTTCGCCAACAACTACAAGGTTCATATACCAGTCTGGCTTTACGGCTGATAGTGTTTGACTAATAGTGTCTTGATTCTCCGCCAAGATCTTGCTGCCGTCCCACACTACCAATTGCCCTACGCTCATGGGTCGACCAAATGACTGAAACGATAAAACCTTTGTGTCACCACGCATCGCGCCTACTAGATCTCGTAGAATCGCGCTCTGACACTCACTAAAATACTGTGCCGTAAAATCGCCAGGTAGATTTGCGATTTTTAGCAGTTCTTCATATGCTTCGATATCACGCTGCGTAGTGACTTTTGCACCGAAATTGAGCGTATTATCCAAAATACCACAGATCAACAATCTGGCACTCGTGACGCTCATACTATCTAGCAAGCCTGCCGATTTCCATTTTTCATAGACAAGCGTGCAGGCAGCGCCGATAAATTCAATAAGTGCCCTATCTCCTACTCTATCTCGCCAATATTGCTCGAAGCCTGGATGATGATCGATGACTTCGCTAACCTTTTCTATATTCACGATAGTATCGAAGTACTCTGGGTGAGAGACGTCTATCATAATAAACTCATCTCGTTCTGACGGCTCGTGGGCAGTCTGTATCGACGCATCCCAGGAGCGTATAGTGTCGTTCACACTTTCGTTTAGTGGTGCAGTACAGACTGCGAGCGCGTCCTCTCCCTGTAATCGTAGCAACTCGGCATAGGCGATACATCCCGCATACGCGTCAATATCGATATAGCTCGCACCCGATGTAACGATCTTCATTATCTATAATTATAGCAGGTTAGATATAGCAAGTCTCATCCCTGAAAGATTTCGACAATATACGAAATGAATAGTGTATACTATACCGTAGGTGGGCCCTTAACAATCAGAGATATGGGTCCTTATCGAAGGGAGACTGCCATGCCGGCAGCAAAGACGAAGGAGCTGTCGCCGATCGACAGTTTCTTTCAGATCACGGCTCGGGGGAGCACCCTGGGTCGTGAAGTTCGTGGCGGACTTGTCACGTTCTTGACGATGTCGTACATCATCGTCCTAAACCCCCTCATCCTGGGGTTCGCGAAGGATGCGGACGGCAAGTTCCTCGGTGGAGGAGATGCACCGAATCTGGCAGCCATCGCCGCCGGAACAGCACTGGTCGCGGCCGTCATGACCGTGCTGATGGGCGTCGTCGGGAACTTTCCGTTGGCGCTCGCTACCGGCCTCGGCCTAAACGCTTTCGTGGCATTCAGCATCGCATCCAAGATGACCTGGGCGGATGCGATGGGGTTGGTGGTCCTCGAGGGGCTGCTGATCCTCATCCTCGTGCTCACCGGTCTACGCAAGGCGGTGTTCGAGGCCGTGCCATCCAGTCTGAAGGTGGCGATCAGTGTCGGGATCGGCCTGTTCATCACCTTCATCGCGCTCGTCGACGCCCGGGTGGTGACACGAATCCCGGACATCGCCAACACAACCGTTCCGGTCCAACTCGGCCTCAACGGTTCGCTGAACGGCTGGCCGGTGCTGGTATTCGTCCTGGCGCTGGCGCTGCTGATCGTGCTGTACGTCAACAAGGTCAAGGGGGCGATCCTCATCACGATCGCCGTTGCGACCGTGGCGTCGATCGCCATCGAGTCGAGCCTGCACCTAGGCAGCAGCGTCGATAACCCGTTCGGCGGCTGGGCGCTCAACGTTCCGGCCTTGCCGGAGAGCGTCGTTGCGATACCCGACTTCGGCACCCTGGGTCAGTTCAACCTGTTGGGATCGATCGACAACATCGGGATCGTCGGCGCCGTGTTGCTCATGTTCACCCTACTGTTGTCGGACTTCTTCGACACAGTGGGAACCGTGACAGCGGTTGGCTCCGAGGCCAATCTGCTGAATCGGGACGGCACACCGCCAAAGGTCCAGCAAATCCTGGTCATCGACTCGATCGCGGCGGCGGCCGGCGGCATGGCCGGAGTTTCGAGCAACACCAGCTATATCGAATCGACCGCCGGTGTCGCGGAGGGTGCTCGGACTGGCTTGGCCAGCGTGGTCACTGGGTTGCTCTTCGCCCTAAGCATCTGGTTCGCGCCTCTCGTCGAGGTCGTACCGAGCGAGGCCGCGGTGGCCGCTCTGATCCTGGTCGGCTTCCTGATGATGATGCAGGTGCAGGACATTGATTGGAGGAGTCCGGAGATCGGTATCCCGGCCTTCCTGACGATCGTCCTGATGCCGTTCACCTACTCGATCAGCGTCGGTATCGGCGCTGGTTTCATCGCCTACGCATCGATCAAGGCTGTCCGCGGTAAGTCAAGGGAGGTGTCGCCTCTTATGTGGGTCGTGGCGACACTGTTCGTCGTGTTCTTCGCCATCAACCCAATCTCTGCCCTGCTGACCCCGTAAAGGATCAGCTCCACTCGGGTTCCCCGGGGTCAGGTGCTGCTAGAGTTTTACTCGCACCTTGGCCTCGGGGGATCCCCGACCAATTTATTGAAATTTTCATGCTACAATGGAGTCAATGGACACCATTCTAACGATCACCCATCAAGATTTCTTCCCCGATAGTTCTCGCCTCGATACTGACGCGTTCCGCATTCGCGAGGCGGCCCGAGCAGTTGTGATCGACAATAATGGTAAAGTTGCGCTACTCCGAGTAGGAAAGCACAGTTATCATAAACTACCAGGTGGCGGCATTGACGAAGGTGAAAACAAAATCGAAGCCCTGTCCCGAGAGTTCATCGAAGAAATCGGTTGCGATGCTAATGTTATCGCCGAGCTAGGTGTTATCGTCGAATTACGAGACAAATGGGAGTTAAAACAAACTTCCTATTGCTATCTCGCAAAACAGTTCGGACCTATCTCCGAGCCAGAATTCACACCCGAGGAAATCGCCGACGACTTTTCTGTCATGTGGGTCGATAGCATTGACGCCGCAATTACCCTATTAGAAAACGACCGTCCAACCAACTATGAGGGATTATTCATCCAAAAAAGAGACCTAGCCCTACTAAACCAAGCCCTGCGTCAGTTATAGTCCACCCTATTCCATGTAAAATTTGGCGAAACGTCTTTTGGTAACATAAACAAACCGAACTCTATGCCCAGATTTTTTCTACGTCATCCAATTCGTAAATGATATGTTCATCCGGAGCAGCGTCCAGCTCTCCCTCCGAAAATACTCTGACTGAGTCGCCCTCCGGCAGGTGATCGAAATTGAGGTTTAGTAATACCAGAGCCTGAGTCGCTCGGCGCGCTACTTCGATTGCCTTTTGGTTCATATTGCAGTTTTCCCAATATATACCCGATAAACCATAGACATACTCCATATCCCCATCATCTGTCCAAGCAGTATGGATTAACGCTTCATAATAGTCCAATTCTGGATTGCCACCATGGACTCTCGATCTGTAATCAAAGAGGTACTGATGCAAATCAGTATGGTTACCGCCAGAAGCGAGTGCCGCTTTGGCTACTGAGGTATCAGTATTGATATCATATATCAAGCCGATCGGTGCTCTGTAGAAAAGATTCGAGCGTTTTGGGTCAGGAGCAACAGTGATTTCACAAATAATACCGGGTTTATCTATGTTACTCATATAATTGTATTATACCACAATTTGTTATAATTTACAATGCTAACGCTAATGTGCCGCCTCGATCACTGGTATTGTGTTTAGCAATCATTGTATTTTCATTATAATTATGTTATAATTACATGATGCTTCGTAGAAATCAACTACCTTCGAACCAGATACACTATACATACTATCCACTGGATTATGGAGTAAAACAACATCCTGATTATCATTTTAATCGTAGGAACATATCGGCCTATATAGCAAACATCACTTTCGATCAGAAGCGCGGTTCGCCAGACATTGGGCGCACCTATCATATTGTAGCTGGCGAGGAGACGCATCATTCTGCCTTGCGCTTCATTCACAACAAGGGCGACTACTACCGTCATCACACCCCAATCGACACATCAAATCCTCCGACGAGAGCAGCTATTGAGGGATGGACAGGTCAAAATGGTGATAATTTGACGACCGTTTTTGGCAATACAGAGGTATCATCCGAGACCCCTAGAGACAACGTAGAAATAATTGTCGACAATTTGAGATTATCTGCTCTAGCCCTAGGCGTCACGATGTCTAGATTAGATATGGAACGAAAATCTATTAGTAACCGCCGTCCGCTGCGTGGTCGCTTTGAGCTACCGGACTTGCCCGCCGTCAACAACAACTACCTGACCAATGAAACTAGACGACTCCTGTTCGGCAATAATCGAATGGTGTCAGTTACCCTAAACATGCCGACCGAAGAAGCTGCTCGGTTGATCGATCGCGATTAAACAAAAAACTCCGGCCGTACTGGATACTCTATTTCCAGAATTTATTCAGTGTTAAGATTTAACTTGGACTACCGACACTCACTAGAGGCTATGCTATAAATACTACAATTGAGACACAAGAGATAAAATTAATCCTCGTTTCTCCAGAGTACCATTGCCATCGTCGACTAAGATATACCATACGGGAGTCGTTTCTGCTTCATTCATATTACCTCCTAATTACCTGTATATTCCCACACTTGCATACGTGAGATATGCATTACCGACTTTCGCCATACCGACGGTACAGAGCCGCCGGCATTCCAGTTGCCACCCGGCGCAGGGCCAAATTGGTAGGTAAGGCGCAGATACCACGGCGTGCCATTTTCAAACTGATCGACATATGAGCCAACGGAAGTTGAAGCATCAAACTGAGCCTGAGTCATACCTGCCACATAGTTGCCATCAACCCACAAATCACATCGTCCCGGCTTTTTCTCAAATCTCCATGTATGTAGGCCACGAAAATCGTTACTCGCCATTTTATTTTTCGGAATAGCAAATTCGCGACTACCTTGGTTGTACGGCGAACTGCCGACCTTGATAAGTGTAAATTTCATCTCGGGTGAGCCAATATTCGCGTAGTTACCTATGTACTCCCAGACGTCAATTTCACCTTTGATTCCTGTCGAAGGTCGTAGCCACATTGCCGGGAAACAGCCCATGCCAAGATGGTCGTTGACCGGATCGTAACCGCCTAGATCAATGTCTGCCTCGACAGCAAACATATTTGGTACTGGTGCATATCGCGCTTGAGCGTCAGAGCTATAAATCGTTGCACTCTCAGATGCGCGCTCGGCCGTGATACGCATACCATCCGAGGTGAAGGTGGTTTGCTGCGCTCGGTTATATGCCGAATCAGTAGTGCGAACACCTGTGGTGTGCGTCCAACCTTCATCTATAGTCAAATTATACGTACGATAGAGTCCCCAGTTTTGAACGCCTGGATCAGTACCCGCCCCATTAGTATCACCAGTCCTAAAGTTGCGGAAATGGGTCCCGTTATAATTTATCCAAGTATCGAGAGCCATTTAATTTGCTCCTACAGTAACGCCGGACTCCTGTATAACTTTCAGCTTCGCCATGAGCAGCGAGGTAGTAACGCCTGACACCATTGGACCCCAACGGAATCGCTCCCAACCACCTGAGCCAACCGAAAGAGAAGTTGTGCCGGAATCATAGATCACATTACCATTTATATCCCAGACACCTAGATAGCCAGTACCTGCCAACTGATCAACGGCAAATTCTACGCGATACCAGGTCGATAATGAAAGTGTATTATTTGGAGTTGTAAGAACATTGTTATTGGTCGTGTCATTGAGCGACAAAGCCCCCGGCGTACCTGATCCTCGTAAAGACATGCCTAGATATTGCGTCGAACCATTGGTATTAGTAAATCGTGCGATAGCCTGAGTTGCACTATACCATGAGGAGGGTGTTTGCAAAAACAATCGCGCGCGTCCCGTAGTATGCGTTCCTACATTTGTCCAGTTAAGCGTACAGATTTGTCCAGCTGCTTGTACAAATGATACAGCCGGCGTAATCGAGCTGCCAGTAACAACAGTGGGAGTAGTAGAACCTTCGGTAGAACTAACCGCTAAGTCTCCGGTGCCAGCATCAGAAGTGACAATTGTATGTCCATTAGCAATGCCTGTACCGTACCATTGAAATATTGTCGTACCAGTATTACCACCACCAGTGGCCCCAGTGGATTGTAATACGAAATCTCGCTGTAATGCCCAACCTGGTATAGGGGCACTACCGTCAGCCGTAGTGTCCACCAGTACTACGGGTATATCTGTGCGGGTGGTAGGTCGCGCACTAATAATAGCGTTAGCCGCATTAGTCCAGTTGGTGCCGTTATAGAACACATATACTGGAGTGCCGGTAGCGGTACGCTCCAGAGTAAATACACCTGACGTGATATCGCCGGCTGCATGCGTATGTGATGTAGAGGCTTTGCTATCTAGAGCAGCTTGTAAACCAGAGATCCCGGCAATAGTTGTTGCCCCTGCCGGTCCCGTCGCTCCTGTGGCACCCGGTATGGTTGAGGGAGCACCACTCGGACCACTTGGACCAGTGGCGCCTGTGGCTCCATTAGAACCAGATGGTCCGGTAGCACCGGTTGCTCCCGTTGCACCAGTCTGACCTGTCGAGCCAGTTGGTCCAGTAGCACCCTGAGGGCCGGTAGAGCCGGTTGCACCTACTGAACCAGGGTTGCCTTGGAGGCCTTGTATGCCGGTAGCACCAGTGGCGCCTTGGTTGCCAGTTGGACCTTGGGGGCCGGAAGGACCACTTGGACCAGTGGCGCCTGTGGCTCCATTAGAACCAGATGGTCCAGATGGTCCGGTTGCTCCAGTCTGACCCGTCGAGCCAGTAGAACCAGTTGCACCATTACTACCTGGTGTTCCGGGTGTGCCACTTGGACCAGTGGCGCCTTGTGGTCCGGTTGCGCCCGTTTGGCCTGTTACGCCAGTTGGACCTTGGGGGCCACGGATTTCTCCTACGTCAGTCCAGGCTGTGCCACTCCAGACATGAAGGTGGCCATTGTCGGTAGTAAGGTAGCCTTTGCCGGCATCGCCAACTCCGAGGCCTGTAGGGAGATTAGCGACACTCGCAACTGAGCCAGCTATGGTGACGGATGTGCCGTCTTGGCCGTCTGTACCATTGTCACCTTTGGGACCCGTCGCACCTTGGATTCCCGTCGCACCAGTGGCGCCTTGGTTGCCAGTTGGACCTTGGGGGCCGGAAGGACCACTGG
>JAPUEE010000012.1 GCA_027492735.1 Candidatus Saccharimonadota bacterium | reverse complement strand
CAATAATGATATAGTCATACTCGCTCGATACGGTTTTTAACGCATCACGGAGGCGCACAAAACGACGTTCAGCCTTGGCTAGACCTGACTCGGCGTCAGCCAGTCGCGGCGTAGCTGGCGCGATAGCGAGGCGCTTGAAATTCGTTTGTTGGATAACCTCGGTTAACGGCTTTTCATCGGATATCGCCTCTAAAATAGTTGGCGCGCCGTCTGGATTAGTCGCAGACAATAATGTCGATTTATCGAGTCCCAGCCCGCTCGTCGCATTACCCTGCGGGTCGAAATCGATCAACAATACGCGAGATTTGTGGTCTTTGGCTAGAGAATACGCGACGTTGACCGCAGTCGTCGTTTTACCGACGCCGCCTTTTTGATTCGTGACCGTAATAATCACGGCTGATGTACCCTCGTTCATTATTACCAATTATAGCAAAAAATCGTCCCTTTTGGAACGACTTTGCAATTTATCTCAGGCAAACTATTTGATCGAAGTGATTTCGATGCGTGAATATTGCTGGCGATGGCCGTGCTTTTTATTGACGCGCTTTTTGCTCTTGTAACGGATAGCGATAACTTTATCGCCCTTTACGAGATCGTCGACAACCTTGGCCTTTACCTTTACATCTTTCACGGTTGGCGTGCCGACAGTCGCGTTTTTATCGTCGAAAGTCAACAGTGCATCAAACGTGAGATCTTTGGTTTCCTCTGGCAGCTTGTCTACCAAAAGGGTCTCTTTTTCAGCGACAACGTATTGTTTGCCACCGACTTGAATGACTGCTTTCATCTGTTCCTTTAGTTAAATTAACTGTTCGATTGTAGCAGAAATGAGATATTTATGCAAGCTATCAACGATCTATAGTTGCTCCGTAGATCAAAACTCACACCTCGGGTGACGTGAGGTATCCTCTGCCTAGTACCCATGTGGGTTTTGGCTTTGCCAGCGCCAGCTATCGGCACAGGCGTCCTCGAGGCTACGCTGCACACTCCAGCCAAGCACTTCGCGAGCTTTGTCAGCACGTGCATAAAACTCCGGCAAATCTCCTGCCCTACGATCGACAATTTCATAGGGGATATCCTGTCCCGAAGCTTTTTCAAAAGCATGAACTAGCTCGAGTACTGATACGCCGACTCCAGAACCGAGGTTATACGCCTCAAATCCGGGCTTTGAATGTTCAATGGCTGCCACATGCCCCGCCGCCAGATCATCGACATGAATATAATCGCGAACCCCCGTGCCGTCTACCGTTTCGTAGTCACCACCAAATACGTTCAGTTTTTCGCGTCGTCCTGTCGCTACCTGTGTAATATACGGCATGAGATTATTCGGGATGCCGCTCGGATCCTCGCCGATACGCCCGCTCGGATGTGCGCCGATCGGATTGAAATAACGCAAAATTGTCCCTTCGAATGTAGGGTCAGCGACAGTAACATCACGAATAATTTCCTCGATAAAATATTTTGTGCGTCCATAAGGATTTGTAATCCCCTGACCAACTACGCTGTCCTCAGAGTAAGGAATCGGCGCGCTACCGTAAACCGTCGCTGACGAGCTAAACACTAATTTTTTCACGCCGCTAGCCTGCATCGCCTCGATCAGAACTAGCGTCGAATCGATGTTGTTTTCATAGTACATGAGCGGCTTTTCAACCGATTCACCAACGGCCTTTAGCCCGGCAAAGTGAATCACAGCATCGATATCACCCGCCGCAAAAATAGTATCGAGAGCCTGACGATTACGCACATCCGCCTCATGAAACTCGACTGACTTGCCAGTAATTTCCTCGACCCGTTTGATAGCTTCGCGCGAGCTATTGCTCAGATTGTCGATCACGACCACGTCGTGACCTTTGGTTAGTAATTCAACCACCGTATGCGAACCGATATACCCCGCTCCCCCTGTAACAAGTAATTTCATAATGCTTCTATTATATCATTATTGCAATAGATCGGCGCAGACGATTTGGTTGGCGCGCAACCACCCAGCCACACTGCCGCATTCCATATAATCGCCCGTTACCGTTCCGACAGCAATCTTTTGGCCACTCGCCACATAGGCGTTGATCGCATCGGTCACCTCGAACTCGCCGCGTTTTGGATTGGCCGGCAAGGCACGAGCTAGCTCGAATATTTCCTTTGGAAAGACATAGAAACTGGCGTTCTGCAGGTCGGTTGGAGCTTCGCCCGGTTTGGGCTTTTCAACAATTCTGACATAGTTGCCATCAGCATCGACTTCGATACTACTATCGATATTGTCTATCGGCATTCGTACGCCATACAGACCAGATGTTAAACCTCGAGACGAAACGAATTCGATCAAATCCGCCGCATTTGATCCATCATCATGGCGGTAAAAGAACTGATCACCTGACATCACTAGAGCCGATTCGTTATCATCAATAAACTCACTGCACATACCTATAGGTACGCTCGTACCGTAGCCACCCGTACCGGGCTGGGTAATGAAATGAATGTTTACACCCTGGAGCGGTCGCACCAAATCCAACATATCCGCCTTGCCGGCACGCCGCAAATAGTCGTTGAGCGGAATATTACTGCGATAGTAACTCTGCAACTGCGCGCTCTGTTCGCCTACGACGAAATAGATATCTTTGATGCCAGCCTTTATCACGTCCTGAACTA
>JAPUEE010000011.1:100987-102638 GCA_027492735.1 Candidatus Saccharimonadota bacterium | reverse complement strand
GAGATAACATGGCTGATGCGCCTGCTACTGGAAAACAATTCGAAGAAGTCGCGAGCAAAGTGCTCGACGTGATCGACCGACCCCGCGAACGAGAGGTCGTAGAGCGACGCTTTGGATTGACTGGCGCAAAAGAAACCCTCGAATCTGTCGGTGAAACCCTCGGCATCACCCGCGAGCGTGTCCGTCAGATCGAAAAGGCTACTCTGATCCGAGCCAAGATCAGCCTCGATGATGGAAAAAATCCAGCCTTCGATGCTGCTGAGATCGAACTCGTCAAATCTCTTCATGAACTCAACCGAGCTGCACGTATCGAAGTACTCGCCGACAAACTCCTCGGCGCTTCCGATATCAAGTCACGCGGTATCGTGAGCCTGCTCGCTGAACTATCTGAGAAAACAGTTGTTACCTCTGAAAATGACCGCTATTATCCAGCTGTCGTCCTGAGCAACGAAAAAGACGACAAATCTATCAAACGAGCTGTTGATGATATCGTCGTCGCCCTAAAGAAACACGGTGAACCAGTAGATCGAGACGGGCTATTCAAACTAGTCAGTGGTTATGAACACCCAGATCAGGTAACCGCTATGGCGAGTATCAGCAAGCAAATCGCTAGCCTCGATGGTTTATGGGGTCTCATTAAATGGCCGCTCGTTAATCCCAGGAACATTCGTGACAAAATCTATATTGTTCTAAAACAAGCTGGCAAACCAACGCACTTCGCCGACATTGCTGCCGCCGTTAAATCCCAGAATTTCCGCCGTAACAACGTTACCGAACAGGCCATTCATAACGAACTCATCAAAGACGACCGTTTTGTGCTAGTCGGTCGTGGCATCTACGCACTGGCCGAGTGGGGTTACGAAGCTGGCTCAATCACCGATGTGATTCGCCGCATCCTAGAAAAGGAAAGTCCATTGCACCGCGAGGAAATTGTCCGCCGCGTCCTAAAGATCCGCCAGGTGCGTGAAGCCACCATCCTCTTGAATTTACAAAACAAACCAGAGTTCAAGCGTGTCGCCAAAGCTCAATACGCATTAGACGAAGTAAAGGAGTAATCGACATGGTAAAGCCAAAATTCGAAGGAGCTTATGATGCACTACGCGAAGCTCGTATCTCAGATAAATCCTTAGCTAGCGATCTAGAATTCGGCGTCAACCATGCTGGCAGCCTGACAACTGAGATGACTGTCAGTAGATTTCATGCTGGATTAGCAGGGCAATTACCACAAACTACTCTCCGTGATATATCGCTAGTTACCGATGAGCTACCAAAGTTCGAATATCCCGATAAACAGCCGCTGATTGTTGATTTTTATAAAGATGCTGACACCCTAGATAATCCAGATAGCTCGCCTTGGGGTTATGTACTGCTCGAACGCCAAGAGACAGGACTGTTATCGTGGACCAGACCTGCTGCAGAGAAACTGCACGCTGCCTATATGACCGGTAAAAATCCGACTAATCGTGATAAATTAGCTAGATCAGTCATAGAGGTATTTGCAAATAGATACGCTGGAAATCCCGCCAGTAGACGAGCGCTATTGAGAGGCAGAGTCAGTACGTTAGGCCTCCGAGATTTCATATCGCTCTAAACAAACATAACCTCTTGCTTTTTCACCTCTGATGTGATATAATTATTAGAGAATGATTGA
>JAPUEE010000011.1:0-100887 GCA_027492735.1 Candidatus Saccharimonadota bacterium | reverse complement strand
CATAACCTCTTGCTTTTTCACCTCTGATGTGATATAATTATTAGAGAATGATTGAATGGCTTTTTCAATTCCTATTACAGTGGTACATTTGGTTGCCGCTAACGGCCATACTAGGCTTTATGACATGGCAGAACTACCGCAAAGCCAAAATTATCGACACTTATGATTATGTACTGCTAACATTAGAGATTCCGCGCAACAATGATAAAAAAGAATTAGCGGCCGAGCAATTATTTGCGAGTCTCCACGGTATCCTCCGTGATAAAAAAGAGCTACAGATGAGCGGTGGCATTCAGGAGCACCTCAGTTTTGAGATTGCCAGCGTCGCGAATCAGATTCGTTTTTACGTACGTGTTCCGAAACATCTCCAAAACTTCGTCGAGGGACAAATTTACGCTCAATATCCAACGGTCCAGATTTACGAAGCCAGCGAGGATTATGCCGCAACGAGTGGCGATCATCCAGTGGTCGCTACCGCAGAGCTTGTCTTGACCGACAATGAGTTCCTACCGATCAAGACGTTCCAGAGCTTTGAGGTCGATCCACTAGCCGGTGTGACAGCAGCCTTGTCAAAGCTCTCCAAACAAGACGAGGAGATTTGGTTCCAGATCCTTGCTCGACCAGTGGCAGATGATTGGCACGCTCGCGCCTCTAGATTTATTGCCCGATTGAAATCCGGATTTGGCATTACCACCAGCAGCGGCGGGTGGGTATGGTTCGCTCAGATTCTCGAGGCATTATGGAAACCACCCGAAGGCGGCCCCGGCTCAACCACGACGCATGAAATGAGCGAGCGCGATAAAACGCGTGTCGCCGAAGCGGAAAAGAAATCACAGAAACTCGGGTACGAGGTAAAAATCCGTTTAGCCTATCTGGGATCTAGTCCCGATTCAGCCCGCGCCCAGATTAATGCAGTTGCTAGTGCGTTCAAACAGTTTAACTCGACTAATTTGAATGGTTTTCGACTCAGCACGAATCCTTCGTTCAAGAGAGAAGATCTCCAAAAATATTCTTCTCGCTATTTTGCTGATAACGGCTTTATTCTAAATATCGAAGAGCTCGCTAGTGTCTTTCATCTGCCGCACACCAACGTAGAAACCCCGAATGTTGTCTGGGCCAATAGTAAAACCGCCGAACCACCGACGAAATTACCACTCCTCACCGGTGAACATAGTCATGATGATCAGATCAGTGCCTTTGGACTCACTAACTTTCGCGGTTTACAGCAACAATTTGGCATGTATCGTAGCGATCGTTCGCGTCACGTGTATATCATTGGTCAGACGGGAACAGGCAAGTCGGGACTACTCGAGCTACTCGCGCTATCTGATATTTACCATAAACAAGGCTACGCTATCATCGACCCACATGGTGACTTTGCCGTCAATAACCTACGATTCATACCAGCAAATCGGATTCAGGATGTTGTCTATTTCAACCCAGCCGACACAGCATATCCATTAGGCTTTAACCCAATGGAAGTCTACGACCCGTCGCAGCGCAACAACATCAGCTCGGAAATCATCGGCGTCTTAAAACGCATGTTTGGCGACAGTTGGGGCCCGCGCCTCGAATATATCTTGCGCTATACCATTTTGGCGCTGCTCGAATATCCTGATACAACGATGCTGGATATCACACGCATGTTGACCGATAAAAAGTTCCGTGACAAAGTCCTGGCCGAAGTCAAAGATACGGTCGTTCTCCAGTTTTGGCGCGTGGAATTCGCCTCATGGAATGACAAGTTCGTCGCCGAAGCAATTGCGCCGGTGCTGAATAAAGTCGGTGCTTTTGTCGCTAACCCAATCATCCGAAATATCATCGGTCAGCCAAAGAGCACCTTTAACATTCGCCAGATCATGGACGAGGGCAAGATTCTCGTCGTCAACCTATCAAAAGGCCTGATCGGCGAAGACAATGCCGCAATTCTCGGATCATTTCTCGTTACCAAAATTCAGCTCGCTGCTATGAGTCGCAGTGATATTCCAAATGTTGAAGATCGTCGACCATTCTATCTGTATGTCGACGAGTTCCAAAACTTTGCCACCGATTCATTCGCCGTCATTTTATCCGAAGCGCGCAAATACGGATTAAACCTGACTGTCGCCAACCAGTATGTTTCACAGATGTCAGAAAACGTCCGTGACGCCGTGTTCGGCAACGTCGGCACCATGATCAGCATGCGCGTCAGCCCTGAGGATGCGCCGTCGCTAGCCCAGCAATTCGCACCACAGTTCGAAGCTACCGATATTCTGCAGATGAATAACCGACACTTCGTCACCAGTATGATGATCCAGGGCGAGAAAACACCAGCCTTTAGTGGCACCACCTTGAAATTACCGCCAGCCCAGGTTGATTATTTGCCGCAAATCGTCGAAAATACCAGGGGTCATTACGCCAAGCCTCGCACCGAAGTCGAGGTTAAAATCGCCGAAGCTATTGTTCCGCCTATCAATCTCCAGAGCAGAGCCGCTCGTCGCGCCGATGCCAAGGCAACTGCCGCAGCGCAGAATACTAGCGTAGCCCCCCCCCTCCCAGTTTCACCATCTGGCAATATTTCTTCGCAAAATCTTGGTTCACTCATTATGGCCGCCCAGACGGCAGCTGAATCAAGCCAGACTCCGGCTTTTGGAGCAGATCAGAAAAAAGTCGAGGCAGTCACCGAGACTAAACCAATCACGGCAGCACCGGTCGAAACACCGACCGATAAACCAAAACGTAAACGTTCTCGTTCCCGCCGCAAAAAATCTACGGTAGCAGCCGACGCCACTAACGGCAACGAAGGCCTACCGCCACCGCCAACAACGTTTACCGGTACTAGTGGCAATGGCAGCAATACTCTCAATCTGCGATAGTGTAGACAATCAATAACATAGACCCTGGGGCCAGGCTAGGGAAGGGTTGCACTGACCTACAAACCTTAATCTCGAATGGTGCGAATAGGCGCTATACATTAGTAGTTTCTTTTTTAACATCTCACAATCTGGTCGATTATTACCTTCATTAGACAAACTATCAGTAGGGTATTGACTTTTTAAAATACCTTGTATAACATAGTAGTATGGAAAACAATGATAGTATCATAATCAGACAGTACGCCGATCAACTATCGACTCAGCTGCGAAAGGGTCTGCTCAGCTATTTCATTTTAGCAATCACCGATCAGCCCATTTATACATCAGATATTATCCGCCGATTGAGCGAGGCAGGGCTAACAGTCGTAGAAGGCACGATATATCCGTTACTCAGTCGCTTGCAACGTGACGGCTTACTAGGATATGAGTGGCAAGAATCACTACAGGGTCCGCCGAGAAAATACTATTCTCTCACACCATTAGGCAGGGAAATTGCCGTTGAGCTACAAAAGGAAATCGCCAGTCTGAATAATGTTACCGTCAACCTCGAACGAAAGGAGTCAAAATGAACGAGATTACACGCATACACCTAGCCAGAACGCCTTACGAAATAGATATCGAGGCAAAGAAAGCTCTGGAGCGCTATGTCAAAGCCATCAAAGAGTCGCTCGCGGACGATGTTGCTATTTACGATGATATTGAGATCCGCATGACGGAAATCCTCGCCGATCGAGGAGTTCATGCCAATAGCATCATCACACTAAATGATATTACTGCTATTAAATCCCAGTTGGGTGAACCAAGTGATTTTGCTAGTAACCAACCAGCCGAAGACAAAGATAGCGAACGCTGGCAAGATAACGTCTTTACCAGAGGCAAGGATAACAAGGATTCCACTGCCAGCAAACGTTATTACCGCGACGAAGAGAACGGCCTACTCGGTGGCGTTATTGCAGGGCTCGCTGCCTATACGGGCTGGGACGTAACATTATTGAGGGTCTTGTTTGTCGTAGTAACCATTGTACCGAGTTTCGGTACTATGATCATCCTCTATATTGTTGTGTGGATTATAGCGCCCGCAGCAAAAACAACGGGCGAGAAACTAGAAATGAGGGGTGAGCCGGTTAATCTTGAATCGATCAAAGAATCTGCTAAAAAGTTTGGCGAGAAAGCCGAAGCTGTCGGACATGATGTTAGCGAAAAGGCAAAAACGTGGCAGCAAACCGCAGGACCAAAGGTCGCCGAGGTCGGTCGCAATAGCTCGCGAATAGTACTAAAGGTGCTCATGATCATAGCCGGCCTAGTCTTGCTATTCACCACCTTGGGATTACTCGCTAGCGGCGGCATCGCAAGCGCCTTGATCCTGATCACCACCGTTGCCTCAGTTAATCAGCCCGCGCTCGTCGTAGCCCTGTCGTTAGCGACACTCGCTGGACTATTGTTTGTCATTGGACTGCTCATCATCAGCGTAGCCCTATTGAGTCAAAAGTTTAGTCATCGTGCGAAAATTGGTAGTTTGAGCACTTTTATCATCTCAATATGTATGGCAATTGCTGCCGTAGGTGTCGGTATTGGATGGGTTTCTCATGTCGGCACGGTCAAGGCCGGTGAGACTGTTAACACTGTAGATCACTCATTACAGGATAGTTTAGGCGGGATAGCACCGCAAATCCGTTGGTGGTGGTAACTGCCTCTAATCACATAAAACGAAATAACTGCACAATCATATAGGCGGGGAATAAGATCCAAAAAGCTAGGTTGAGATACTTCTCACCGATAGCCCTACGCCATTTTTCAGTCCACGGAAACAGCCACCGTATGGCAACTACCGAAATAATACCGAATAACAGGCTATTACCGAGACACACAAAACCAAACAGATTTAGTAGTCGATCCGAATAGTCCCAAAACGGATTGCTCCCGAGTACGAGTACCACGAGCAAAGCGCTGACGAATTCTATTACTGTAGTAATCGCAACACTGACCACATAGGCGCTGACGAGTCCTAGCTTTTTACGTTTTACCATTGGATAGATAAACAAGAGGAGAGCCACCGCACCGAGGCCGTAGGGCGCCGCAATAGCAAAGATAGGAATCGACGCAAAATGATCAGCGGATTTTATAGTAAACAACGTACCTAGTAGCGCCCACGCGAGTTCTATAACATGGCCAACTAGCGAAAAGAGCCAGAAATAGATAAATAGATCACGCCAAAATCCCACCTTCCGCCAATTTCGAATATGCATCATAGCAACGTTGTTCGAATCACTTTTCGACGGCTGGCTTTTCATATGAGACCATTCTATCACCTGTGGTACAATAGGTATATGTTAGACATCAAATTTATCCGTGAGAATACCAAAAAAGTACAATCATCTGCCGAGGCAAAAGGGTACCACATCAACCTATCAGAGCTCCTCGAACGAGACGAGGCACGTCGCGAACTCCAGCGCGAAGTTGACGCTATCCGCGAGCGCCGCAACGCCATTGCTGCCAAAATGAAAGGTGGCAAGCCTGAACAAAACCTCATCGACGAGGGAAAACAGGTCAAAATCGAACTCGCCGAACGTGAACAATACCTCACGAGTGCCGAATCGGAATTGAATGAACTAATCAACAAAGTGCCGAACATTATTTTTGACGATGTACCCTTGGGCGGCGAAGAGGATAGTGTCGAGATCAAAGCCTGGGGCGACAAGCGCGAAGGCGCCACTATTGATCATCTCGATTTCGCCGAACAGAAAGGCTGGGTAGATTTCGAGCGTGGCGCAAAGGTCGCTGGTGCTAAATTCTATTTCCTAAAAAATGGCGCTGTTCAATTAGAACAAGCCGTTATCAACTATGCCATCGACAAACTCATTGACAAAGGTTTTAACCTAATGACGGTGCCAAATATGGTAAGTGGTCGCGTTGCTGCTGGTGCTGGTTTCGCACCAAAATCTGACAAAGAATCAAACGAGTACTTCATCGAAAACGAAGACTTAATGATGATCGGTACCGCTGAGGCACCCTTGACGGGCTATCATGCTGATGAAATCTTGGCCGAAAAAGATCTGCCACTGCTCTACGCCGGCCTGAGTCCATGCTACCGAAAAGAAGCTGGCACCTACGGCAAACATACCCGCGGCCTCTTCCGCGTGCACCAGTTCAACAAACTGGAAATGTATGCGTTCTGTCTGCCTGAACAATCGCGCGATATTCACGACAAAATTTTGGCCATCGAGGAGGAAATCTGGCAAGAACTCGGCGTACCATATCACGTTATCAACATTGCCGCTGGTGATCTCGGCGCTCCAGCTGCCAAGAAATTCGATATCGAGTACTGGTCACCAATCGATGACTCTTATCGTGAACTCACATCGTGCTCTAATTGTACCGATTTCCAAGCCAGCAGTCTCAATATTCGCGTTCGTCGCGATAACGGCGCAATCGAGACCGTCCACACATTGAATGGCACCGCGGTGAGCTTGGCACGCACATTAGTAGCACTCATCGAAAATTACGGCCAAGCCGATGGCTCCTTTGTCGTACCTGAAAAACTGCGTCCGTACCTGGGAAATCGCCAGACTTTGTGATAGAATATAACCATAGGAGGATATAAATGAGCGACAAAAGCTTGAGTATCGAAATAACCGGCATCCATTACGAAATTGATAAAAAGACCAACGATTACACCCGCAAAAAAATCTCGAAATTGATTGACTACATTCCACGAAAAGCCCGCACTGCGGCCTTTGCCAGTGTGAAAATCGCCGAGGTCAATAAAAAGGACAACAACAAATACGAATGTGAAGCCGTCCTGACCCTGCCTGACAAAAAACTCTTCGCCAAAGAATCAGCGCCAAATGCTCTAGCAGCCGTTGACATCGTCGAGGCCAAACTGCGTGCCCAGATCAGCAAATACAAAACCGAGCGACGAGCCGACGGCGTCAACACCGGTGGTTTCATGGCTCGAGTTAAGCGTTCATTACGTCGAAAATAGTAGTATTTTCTCATCCAATTTGATAAAATAGTCGCATACATAAGTGAGGGAGTTTTAAAGTGGCCAACAAGAAGCAAGCAGTTCTATCCAAAGTATTCGGTGATCCGCAGAAAAAGATTCTGAAACGGATTGATAAAATAATAGCTCAGGTAAACGGGCTCGATGCCAAGTATAAAAAACTATCAGACAAGGAACTAGCCGCTCAGACCGAGACCTTGAAAAAGAAATTCGCGAGACTCAGTAAACAGCTCGATACTAGTGATAAAAAGGGCGACAAAAAGGCGAGTAACACCGACCAATCAAAGACCAAAGCCGCAAGCGCTGCCTCGAAAAAAGACTCTGATCTAGAGCGCAAACTCATTAATAAACTTAGCCCAGAGGAACGGGCTAAATACGCCAAAGCTGGTGCTGCATCAATTGACGATTTCAACGCGCTCGACGCTATTCGTGCTCGCCGCGCTGCTCAGAAACGCAAAAGTGCGCTTGACGAAATCCTGCCCGAAGCTTTTGCTGTTGTTCGTGAGATGGCCAGCCGCGTGCTCAAACAACGCCACTTCGATGTACAGCTCGTCGGCGGTGTCGTCCTCCACGAAGGCAACGTAGCTGAAATGAAAACTGGTGAAGGTAAAACCCTAGTTGCTACCGCTCCGGTGTATCTCAACGCTCTCAGCGGTCGCGGTGTCCACGTCGTGACGGTTAATGACTACCTGGCGCAGCTTCATGGTGGCTGGATGGGTTCGCTCTACCACGCACTCGGCCTGACTACTGGTGTCATCATTAACGAAGCCTCGTTCGTCTATGATCCGAAATACGAGAATAACGACCACTTTGACAAACGCATGTCACATCTCCGTCCCGCGTCGCGCAAAGAAGCCTACGCCGCAGACATTACCTACGGCACCAACAACGAGTTCGGGTTCGACTACCTGCGCGATAACATGGTGAGTGAGCCAGATCTACTGCGCCAGCGGGAGCTGAACTTTGCCATCGTCGACGAAGTAGACTCTATCCTGATCGACGAGGCCAGAACGCCGCTCATCATCTCTGCACCAGCTGCCGAGAATCCAGACATGTATATCAAATTCGCCGCCGTTGCCGGTGCGCTCAAACCAGAACATTACGAACTCGATGAAAAGCGTCGTTCGGTCACACTCACTGATGACGGTGTCGAGCGAGTCCAGAAAATGCTCGGGCTCGACAACCTGTACTCACCAGACCATGTCCGTAGCGTCTATCACATGGACCAGGCGCTAAAGGCTCAGACGCTCTTTAAACGCGACAAAGATTACGTCGTCAGCAGTAGCGGCGAAGTCATCATTGTTGATGAATTTACCGGTCGTCTGATGCAGGGGCGCCGTTACAACGAGGGTCTCCACCAGGCTATCGAGGCCAAGGAACATGTCCCAGTTCTGCAGGAGTCACAAACCCTTGCTACCGTTTCGTTCCAGAACTATTTCCGCCTCTATGACAAACTATCCGGTATGACTGGTACTGCCTTTACCGAGGCAGAGGAGTTCCAGCAGATCTACGGTCTCGACGTTATCCAGATTCCAACCAACCGACCGGTCATTCGTAAAGACATGAATGACAAGATCTTCAAAACAGAGAAGGGTAAGATTGCCGCTCTCGTCGAAGATATCAAAGAATATCATAAACTAGGCCGCCCCGTACTCGTCGGCTCAGCGTCGATCGCAAAGAACGAACTGATCAGCAAAGCGCTCACTAAAGCTGGACTCAAACACGAAATGCTGAACGCCAAAAACAACGAACGCGAGGCAGAGATTGTGTCCGAGGCTGGTCAAAAGGGCGCTATCACCCTCGCTACCAACATTGCTGGTCGTGGTACCGACATCATGCTCGGCGATGGCGTTGCGAAACTTGGCGGACTCGTTGTGATCGGTTCCGAACGCCATGAATCACGCCGTATTGACAACCAGCTCCGTGGTCGTGGTGGTCGCCAGGGCGATCCAGGCGATTCAGTCTTTTATGTATCGACCGAGGATGACCTCATGCGTATTTTTCAGGGCGATCGTATCGCGCTCCTGATGGAACGGCTCGGTGTCGATGAAACCCAGGCTATCGAAAACAAAGCCGTCAGCAAAACGCTCGAAGCCGCTCAGAAACGGGTCGAAGGCTACAACTTTGACACCCGCAAAAACGTTGTCCAGTACGACAACGTGATCAACCGTCACCGCAAAGTTGTCTACTCGATTCGTCGCAAGATTCTCGAAGGTGACGATATGACACCAGAAATCTTCCGCCTCATCGATGCCAGACTAAAAACCTTGATCGGAGTACCTGCCAAGCGCAATCCTCGATTCGCCGAGGAATTCGAGGAAATTTTCCCACTCGATCGCAAAGACATCAACGAAATTGGCCAAATAAAGAACGACAGCAAGCGTCTTGTTGTTGCTCGCGCTAAAGTTGCCGAATTCTATGAGAAACACGAGAAAACTATTGGCGCCGAGCTTCTCCGTGGTGCCGAGCGCGAAATCTATATGCAGGTGCTCGACATTCTCTGGATGCAGCACCTCGAAAATATGACTCATCTGCGCGAAGGTATCCACTGGCGTAGTGTCGGTCAGCGCGATCCACTAGTTGAATATCGCAGTGAATCGCAAAAGCTATTTAACAGTCTGCAGGAAACATTGCAGAACGAAGTGCTGCGTACCGTCTTCCACCTCCGCGCTGCCGATATTAACGCCGCAAAGGTCGAGGATGATGAATACGAGAGTGAACTAACTCGTGCCGCCGAATCTGCTGTTGAACGGGGTGTGAACGAAGTTGGTCTACCAGAAACTCGCACCACGAGCGACGATTTCAAAGCCAAATCTGCTACAAAAAACGCAGTCAAAAAAGCCACGCAAAAGAAAAAGAAAGCCCAACGCCAAAACCGGAAAAAGGGCCGACGATAGGCTAACTACGACCATGAAAATACGGTGACTATGGTTGCCGTATTTTTTAATTACAATCTTATTTTTCGAACCTTTTGAGCAAATACTACCACTGTTATGCATATAACTCCTCCGACAAGACCTATCACCCACATCCATTTCGTCTCGTTTTTTGTCGTCTCACTTGAACTACTGCTTGCTTCATCGCCAGACTTCTTTACAGCAAATAGATTCTTGTCATTCGATGAAAATAATGGAGTTGGAGTAACTGTCGGTTGTAGCGTTAAACTACGAGATTGTGGCTGTGAGGTCGAAGAAAGAGGCTTGTCCATGCCAGTAGAGTTGGAAGACATGTCATACATCGACGCATAGATACCGTCTCTATCTTTAGTCGGCCAACCGATATCGTCATCGCAGTTATCGCCAATGCCATCTTCGTCGTAATCCGCTTGGTTTTGATTGGCAATATCAGGGCAGTTATCGATAGCACGTGGGATCGTATCACCATCGTCGGTCACATCGAGTCGAGTTGACCCGATACCCACACGCCCATCTGTATCAGTGATCTTGATACCAATGGTGCCACCGAACTCCTCCGTAAAACGATGTTCGTATAGCAAGCTCGGAGAAATTGTCTCAAACTCACCGTCGCCGTCCAAGTCCCATTCGATACGAACAATCTCGCCACTTACCGCATATGAAGCTCGTGCATCCAAGGTTACCGATTCGCCAACCTTGATAAGATACGGTCCCTGAATCCAACCGAAAGGTTTAGCGGTAGAATGGTCGACAGCTTCTAGTACGACATCGGAAAATTCTTCTGAGCTAGCGAACACCCGGCCGCCCGAACGCGGGACCAACTCGCCAACGCTGCTCGATAGATTCTCCCACAATCTGTCTACTACGTAGATCTCAACCGGATCTACTTCGTATGATCGATTCAATACAGTTTGCCACGTATACCCCGTAACGGGCTCGGGATCCTTTGCAGGTGCATCACCTATGATAATCATCATCTTTCGCGCTCCAGGTCGCCAATCCAAATCTAGCGCTGTCATAGCACCGCTATAAACTGTCTCTGGTATATCTCCACCATAACCTGATATCAAACCATTCACCTCACTAATAACCGCGTCAGTATCACTAGTAAACGGAGTCCGTACACTAGATGGATAGTCTGCGGTATCGCCACCATAGCCCGGACGATCTTGGTAATCAACTAGAGCAAATCGCGCAGAACTTGTCTTTTGCTTTATTTGCGATATGGTATCCGTAATATCACGCTTGACAGCGTCGATGGTATCATTCATAGATCCAGTAGTATCCACGACAAATGCAATATCAATATCACTTGAGGTGCTGGTAATTTCTTTTGCAGCCACCGGAATACCAATCCGTGCCTCGATTAGTTTCGCAATTTGTTCATGGCCCGTGATATTGGGGTGATAAAATTCTTTAGTATCGTTCGAAAGCTTGGATTCAACAATGCCATCAGCATTAGCTTTGCCCTCTGTCTCGAGGAATTCATTGAGCCACCGTTTTTCGTTTCTGTTCGTCCCGCTCGGATCTGGCTCGTGACCGAAAAATTTCGTTACTACCGAGGAGATATGGGTTGCCTTTAGCTCATGAGTTTCGTTCCACTTCTGAACGAGCTCTAACTGCAGCCCGTTAAAATCGATACCTGCATCTCGAACTTCGAACCCTGCTTGGTAATTGATGGTACCTCCCGGACAAAGTACTCTCAGCTTGCTCCCGGTTTGCGCCAAGCAAAATTCATCTCTGGTTGTCAGTAGGGGATACCCCACCAGGACGATTTGTGAGGTCTTAGGGAGTTTCTTTTCTAATTTTTCGAATATCTCTCTCGTACTGTTTATAATGGCAGTAAACTGATCTCTAGCATATTTCACTTTGCTTTCGCATTCTTTCGGACCTCGATAACCCGCTGCAAAACAATACCGAACAACTTCAGCAAACCGTGCGTCATTACCACCGATAGTCAACATAACTAGATCAGTGCTTTCAGGAACGTTCTTGATCTGTTCGCCGATCACTTTTTCTGTAGTGGATCCATTGTGTGCTAAATTCGTTAGAGTCGTATTGACGCCCTGTTTATTCAGCCAATCAGCATAACGATGCGCCCAGTTATTTTTACTTCGATACGAACCTTTTTCTCCATAATAGTTGCCAGCGCCGTTACCAGCAGAATAAGAGTCGCCCAATAGGGTTATATGGAGTGCTTTTCGATAAGCAGGCCGTGCCGATGCCTGCTTGTCTTTTGAATCATAGGTAGATACATTTAAAACTGTAACTAAAATTATACTAGCTACGATATACCATCTGAGACGCCTATTCCCGTTCATAGCTAGAAATACCCACGACTATATTACCTTCAAATCCTCCTATGCGAACGATCATTTCTATACTATTTTGGTATTTTCGAGCTCTCCATGTCTCCTTCGAGGAAATACTTTCGTCATATTTCCATCCATCATTCTCGGCATATTCTATGACTTCACGTAGAGTTACCTCTGTATTGCCGCCCTTCGGCTTGAAAGTGCGTTCAATCGACGGAAAAGTGCTCTCTATCATAAAAAGTGATTTTTTGCCTGTTTCATCCTGACCAATCAGCTCCAAACCTAATAATGTTTTACTGGCTATCTTTTCAGCCCTAATAGTACGTAGCGCATCTGGCTCGCCCCAATAACCAGCTCGTCGTCCCAGCTCTAGTCCACCAAAAATTATCGCAATGACAACTGCGAATAGCAACGTTCTCTTGATTATTTTAGGATCAAGTTTGAATTTCTGTTTCAGTGGTTTTTTTGTTTTCTGTGGCGAACTCGCGTGAGATTTGCTGCGCACGGGTTATCCTTTCGAGAATATTATGGTTAGTATTTTATTTTACAGGAAAAATCTCAAGACGCAAATGCTTTTTCAGGGAATACTAGTTAACGAATATATTTTTCGACAATCCGCGCAATGGTGCGGCCTTGGCGTGGTGTCAATTCGTGCGGGCCTAATGCACGGCGAATACGCACGTAGCGACGATTGGCTCGCCGAACTTCCTTTATATTGCGCCTAATGATAAATACATCGAGCAGCCCATTAACAAACAGGGTGGAGACGCATAGTTCCTTGGCCTTGGCAAACGTATCGAACTGCATAACAGTATGCTCGAGACTTTTACGAAAAGCAGGCCAAGTCTTATCGGTAATTTCCATACCTTTCACGAATGGGGCTAGATTGTTTGCGAGCGTTCCACCCGCCTGAACTGCATCAGGATGCTCCTTTAGCTCGTCAAAGAGCGCGAGATAGAGCCCCTCTGCCGGCAGTAGTTTGTGCCACCAATGTCACTGTGGTGCTGCTTTGTACAGCGGAGCGCCGCTGCCTTTGTCGATTTTGATCGGGAGAATTTTAGTTATGATTTCGATATGATTCCTTTGCTATTTCCAGTGTACTCTAAAACTATCGCCTTCGGCAATATGTCGGTAATTTGCTATAATATAGACGAGTGGGATAATAGTGAGACTTATAGATGAACAATACCGATAAAAATATAATTAATTTTCATTACTACTTTAACGACCCTAATCTGCATGAAATTGACGCGGCAACACTTCTGCGTGCCGAGAAGGCCTTTGTTGACTATGTCCAACATTTCGCCAGACAGACAGGTATCAAGATAGATCTAACGATCGCACCGAAGGAAAAGGGCGGTTTACAAGATTGGTTTTTCGCAGTAGTAAATAGCCCTGCTTTTGAGACTTCTGGCACAGTTTTGATTAGTATAGTCGTTAGTAAATTCATCTCGCCAACGCCCAAACTGCCAAAGGAAGAGCGTGAACTAAAGCGTGCAGAAATTATCGATAAGATCAAAAGTGGAAGATACACAGAAATCGACATCGACACAATAATCGATGGTGACAGAAAAATGAAAAAATACAAAAACGAATACTTCAAAACCTTGCGAGCAGATAGCTCAATCAGCAAACTCGGCACCAGTATTAATGACGGGCAAGAAGCGATGATCCCGCGGAAGGAATTTGACAAGAGGATTTCCGATGACGAAACGGAAAATGAAATGGACGAAGATGCCGAGATACTAATTTATTCATTAGTAATTGACGGTCATTCACGCAAAATGTGGTCTGGAGTTTATGATGGCGAAATGATTTACTTTGCGATGAACGACACAAAATTCAAGCGTGAAGTTCAGGGTGGCGGAATTGAAATCAAAGAGAACTTGGTTTTAACTTGTATTCTAAAGATTCAGGAACGCGATTTTAGCGAATCACCGAATTATTCGGTAGAAAAAGTAAAGAAGTACCAAATTGATGACAATGCACCGATCCGGTTTTATCATAAAACTGATATCCCGGAAAATCAGATGGATATCGAACAACTTTTTCCAAACAGTATGGGCTAACCAGTATTACCATTGTACACAATACATCCGAGCGGAAACCTTGAAGTAAACCCAGCAGATAGAGAGGCCGCCGAGCAATTGTAGCAAGCAGGAGAGCTGCTAGGAGTCGCAGTTCTTGATCATATCATCATTACACGAGACACATACCCAAGAATGTAACTCGGAGGTGCTATAATATTCCCTAGAAAGAGAAGATTTATGGAAATTCAAGATATTCAATCAAAACTGTGGGCGGCGGCAGACAAATTACGGGGAAATATCAGCTCATCGGACTACAAGTACGTGGTGCTTGGCCTTATTTTTCTCAAGTATATTTCTGATGCGTTTGAGGCGCAGTACAAAAAGGCCGAGTCTGAGAATTATGATCCAGAAGACCGCGACTACTACCTAGCCGACAACGTGTTTTGGGTACCACCAGAGGCTCGTTGGCCATATTTGGTAGCTAGTGCCAAGCAGTCCACTATTGGCATCTTGATTGATAATGCAATGGATGCGGTGGAGCGGGATAATCCTTCGCTCAAAGGTGTTCTGCCGAAAAATTACGCGCGCGAAGCGCTCGACAAGCGCCGCCTCGGCGAACTCATCGACCTCTTCACCAACATGACGTTCCAGTCCGACAACTCCAAAGACCTCCTCGGCCAGGTCTACGAATACTTCATGGGCATGTTCGCCGACAGCGAGGGCAAGCACGGCGGCGAGTTCTACACGCCGCGCTCTATCGTGAAGTTACTTGTCGAAATGCTCGAGCCATATGGCGGTCGTGTATACGACCCAGCCTGTGGTAGCGGCGGTATGTTTGTGCAGAGCGAAAAGTTCGTCGAAGAGCACTCTGGACGTATCGGCGACATCGCTATTTACGGGCAGGAGTTGAACGAAACCACCTGGCGACTCGCCAAGATGAACATGGCCATTCGCGGCATCGATGCCGATATTCGTCGCGGCGACACCTTCCACGACGACAAATTCCCAGACCTCAAGGCCGACTACATCATCGCCAACCCGCCATTCAACATCAGCGACTGGGGTATCGAGCATTTGCAAGACGACATCCGCTGGCGCTACGGCCTGCCGCCAAAAGGCAACGCCAACTACGGCTGGATTCAGCACATGATTCACCACCTGTCGCCGAAAGGCACGGCAGGGTTTGTGTTGGCAAACGGCAGTATGAGTAGCCAAAGCAGCGGTGAGGGTGAAATCCGCAAGAAACTACTCGAAGCCAACCTTGTGGATTGTATCGTCACATTGCCAAGCCAGCTCTTCTTCAATACTGGCATTCCAGCCTGCCTATGGTTCGTCTCACGTGACCGCACCAACCGCAGCGGCAAAACACTCTTTATCGACAGCCGCAACCTCGGCAAAATGGTCACTCGCCGCAACCGCGAACTCACCCCAGAAGACATCGCCAGCGTCGCCACCGCCTATCACAACTTCAAAACCCAAAACGGCGAGTACGAGGACGTACCGGGTTTTACTAAAGTCGCCATGCTAGACGAAATCGCTGAGCACGACTACGTCCTCACGCCCGGCCGCTACGTCGGCAGTGAAGAAGTCGAGGAAGATGATGAGGCTTTTGCCGAGAAGATGCAGCGCCTCACCGCCGAGCTAAACGAGCAATTCACTAAAAGCCATGAGCTGGAGGCAAAAATCAAAGATAATCTGGAAAGACTCGGCGATGTCGGTTAAAAACTACTCTCTAGAATTTGCCGTACAGGCACACACCGAGCTTCAGGCGATGAAACGCTTGAAATCACTTGGTTTGTCGAAAGCGGAGGATGCGAAGCTTGCTGATCTTGATTACCAAGCGGACCTCTTTGTGATACGAGTTGAGTCTACCGACGAGGAGCTGACTGATGATGTGTACAAAAAAATCCTAGGTGCAAAAGATGTCTACATACTTTCAGACGAATTAGCAGAATACCGTTCACGACAAACTTTCAAAATCGTATCCCCTATCGAACGCCAGCTTAAGAAGCTGCTGATCTGCGTTTTGCCCGAAACCGAAAAAGTGTTAGACGACATAATTAATACGCACCAAAAGCATAAAACAAGCCTCAAGCCCGCAACGCGCATCGAATGGTGTCAAAAAATCAATAATTTTTCACTCGGTGAGATTATCAGAGTTTTAGAGGTAGATATATCAGAAATCGCAACCAAAAATCTACTTACCAGCAAAGGCATTCTGGGGATGATTGCTACCTCGCAAGATTTCGATACCCTCAAAAATGACATTACAGAACTTATGACACCAAAGACGGTATGGACAAGCATTTCGGCGTTATTGGAAAAGCCTGCGGATTTTAGCTATATCGCAAAAGAGATAAATGCTTTGTTGGCTGTTCGCAACGATGCGGCACATCTGCAAACCATCACGCAACAGCAACTCGATGATGCCAAGAAGAACAAAAAGCACGTCATGGGCTACATAGGCAAGACGAAGAGCGACTACCAAGTACAACTGAAGGCAAATATGGACAGCATATCAAAATCTATGAAATCCATCATAGACTCGGCGGTCAGGATAGACCCGTCCCTCGCAGAAAGTATCCGACAGACGCTAGAAACAACGTACAAGCCACTACTTGCTTCTATTGCGAATATCCAAAAAGAGATCGCCACGCCACTGACAGCGGATATTATTAAGAACAACGCAAAATTTACGACAGAGCTCAGCAAGGGAATGGTTGCGACCATCGAGCAAATGAAGCCATTTCCAGGATATAAAGAGATAATGAGCCAGTTCAATCAATCTGGAGTTCAAGAAGCAATCAGATCTATGTCAAAGGAAGCGAGTCAGCTAAAGGCCGAGTTAAGCCCCTCGAGCGCCACAAGCACTAAGAAGGAGGGCGAGAAATGACCCAGACTGTCATGAGTAGAGGTATCGCATGATATCCGTCAAACTCCCATTCTTGGCTGAAGACCACGCTGAATACGAAGCTCTACTAAAAAAGGGATTTCCTAACGCAACCCAAGATGCAGTCAATGCCCAAATCAAAGCCCTTGTCGACTCAAAAACGATACTAGCCAATGCAATATGTCACCTGTCTTTTTACTATGTGATTGGAGATAAGGATATCGTAAGTCAGTTAACTCAAGATAAGAGTCGTTTCTGGTTATACTCACTTGAATCCCTATTCAACTCTGGCGTAATGTTCTTGTGTGGGCTATTGGACGACGGCAAAGATCTTGGCTACAAAAATCTCCGCACAATAGAAAATTGCTTTCCAATGCTAAAAAGCCAAGATACTCAGCCTTATAAGCTACCAAAACAGGCTGAAGACATCTATAAGCGGCTGGAAAGTTTGCGAAATAAGCGATTGGCGCACTATGAGTATGATGCAGTAATCGAAAAACAATATTACGACGATCCAGCAGCTCTGTGTAATCTAATTTATAAATATCTACAAAAAAACGAGCATTTGTTATTTAATGCCGAAATAGACACTGGATCCCTATCGAGCCACATAAGACAAAAAGCCTCAGGCATTTGTCATGACATAGGCGTTAATCCATTGGCGAGGAATGATCTAGATGAGTTAGTTGAGTACATAGATGAGCTAGGGGATGATAAATAAAATGACCCAGACTACTTTACTTGGCGATTTGATAACTATCAAGCACGGCTATGCGTTCAAAGGTCAGTATTTTTCAGATGCACCTACCGAGAACATACTCATCACACCGGGTAACTTTGAGATTGGCGGAGGCTTCAAGCGAGGGAAACTGAAGTATTATAACGGACCAATTGACGAAGCATTCGTTCTAGAACCTGGCGACACAATCGTCACAATGACAGACCTAAGCAAGGCTGCCGATACACTTGGCTTTTCGGCTCGCGTACCCGATGACAATAATACATACCTGCACAATCAGCGCATAGGGCTAGTCGGCGTAAAGAGCGATGTTGCTGATGCAGAGTACATATACTGGCTAATGCGCTCGCCAGACTACCGTAGATGGATTGTTGCTGGCGCAACTGGGTCAACAGTCAAGCATACAGCCCCTTCAAAGATATTGAGCTACAAATTTAATCTACCAAACCTCGAAACGCAAAAGAAAATCGCAGACATTCTCGGGACGATTGATGAAAAAATTGAGCTGAATCGGCAGATGAACGAAACGCTCGAGCAGATGGGGCAGGCGCTCTTTCGTCATTATTCCATTGATAATCCAGAGGCGGGGAAGTGGGAAGATGGTGCTGTTTCCGACCTTATCACTATCTATTCCGGCTACGCATTCAAGCGCACCGACTTTGACCCAGACGGCGAATATGGACTTGTGACGATTAAGAATGTACAGGATGGCAACTTCGTGCCAGAATGCTCCGACTATTTATCAACCGTTCCAGCAAAGACACCAGATTACGCTTTCTTGAAAACAAGTGATATTCTACTATCGCTCACAGGCAACGTTGGTCGTGTCTGTATTGTTCATGGCGAGAACCTTTTGCTCAATCAGCGTGTCGCAAAGCTTGTCGGCGCAGACGGCAAGCAATCGTTTGCGTATTTCATGTTTAGGCAAGAGGAGTTCAAGAACAGACTTATTTCAATGTCGCGGGGAACAGCGCAGCTCAACCTAAGCCCGATTGAAACCAAGAAGCTGAAGATGAAGTTGCCACCAAAAGAGCTACTTTCGCAATATCACGAACAGGCAGAGCCTCTCTTTGAAACAATAACTGCGAATTACACCGAAATCCAAACCCTCACCACCCTCCGCGACACCCTCCTCCCGCGATTGATAAGTGGAAAGATGAAAGTATGAAAATTACCAAAGAGGAGCTAGCAGAAACCTTTGACAAGAATTTCATCGGCGTGCTAAAGAAGGTCTACCTCGGAAAAGAAAAGATTAATAAAACCGAACTGTCAGAACAAATAGAAAAATTACTCGTTGATAACAATTACTCACCAAGCGTGCCGCGTTTCATCATTGACTATGATAAGGGGAACGGAGTATCGAGGCCAGTGCCCGTATTCAGCCCTATCGATTATGGTGTCTACTATTTTTGCGTGAAGCAGCTTGAGGAGAACATTGCCATTAATAGGGTAGAGGGTACATACGGCGGATGGTCTCTTGGGGGCAAGATTCGTCATCTGGAAGAGGAGACCCAGGAACTATGGGATATCGATTATCCACTCACGCAAAGCCTAACACCAGAAGCTTGGGCTAGGTACTATGGTGATTATAATAGTAAAATTCTAGATTATATCCATTCCCTCGATAGCGACGAGTACGTTGTCGTTGAGATAGATATTGCTAATTTCTACGATACAATACGCCTCGATATACTGGAGAACAAGCTCAGGTTAGTCTCTCGTAAAGAAAATAGCAATGTAATTGACCTACTATTCCACTTTTTGAAAAACTCTAACAAACAAATACATTCGTTCCATGCTCAATCAACAGGTATACCACAAGACATGATCGCAGACTGTTCTCGTCTGCTTGCAAATTTCTATCTCCAAGACTATGACCTTGTAGTAAGCGAATACTGTAACAAGCATGGAATAAAGTACTTGAGATATGCAGACGACCAAACCCTCTTCGTGCCAAAGGGCATGAACTACAAAGAGGCTGTAAAATTTTGTTCAAACAGTCTCTATCGACTAGGGCTGAACGTGAACCAGAAAAAAGTGAAGGTCTTTGAACTCGATGAAATGCTCCAATATCGTGCATACGAGCTATTCAATAAGCTTGACCCTGAAAAGAGCAATGCCGAGCAAGATGGTGCAGTTGCGGAGCAATTTGCTCGCGAGGCATTTGATGTAATTATGGATCCAGACAGGTCTTTGAAAAATGGGGGAGCTTCGCTGCTTAGAAAGGCTATCGCCATAGGACTTGATAAACTGAAAGAGGAAACAAGAGGCAAGATTCTACAACTTTCTTTGTCGGAGGGCTTTCTACCGTACCTTGACCATACTAAATTGTCGCAGCTATATTCGGCTGTTGATGATAACGGTAAGCTAGTGATATTGAAAGCTTTAACAAATGAAGCACTGCTCACGACTCAATCCGCCTTTTTTTACGAGTGCTCGAAATTTTCAAAAAGACACTCCTTGGGTATGGGCTATTTTAAACGTAAAATAACTGAATACAATAAAAGCTGGACAACAAGCTAGGGTAAAAAGTATGACAGAAGACAAAATCAATAAAGCCGAAACCGTATCTGGCCAATTCCAGGCAAGTGCCGCCGAAATCGATACTATATTTGATAGCTATCGCGAGCTGCATAATATCTACGCCACATCGTTTGGTCGGTTAGAGGTTGAACTGGACGGTCTTCCCGCTCCATACAAGAAGAAGGTCGAGAACGCTAAAAAGGTTTTTAAGAATGTAAAGAGTACAGTGGATGGCAGGCAGATTGAAATCAGCGATCAACTATACGCACAGGGGCTCGTACTTCTAGTAGGTGCCGCCGAATCGATAACAAAGGAGATGTTTCATAATTTATTAGTCCGTAATATTCGCAAGATTACACTCAAAGACAAACTAAGCTTGCCAGTCAATGAAGTGCTGAAAGCTAAAACCGATGAAGAGCTTGCGGAACTCGTATTTGGAGTGCTGGCCAGCGAAGGCAATCCTACCGAAAAGCTAAATTTTCAGAACATGCAACAACTTCAGGGGATTATGAAAGGATATCTAAAAATTAACCTAGAGCATGCCCTTATGGCTGAATTGCATGAATACTGGCAGGTTAGACATATCGTCATACATAACGCGTCCATCATCGACCAGCAATTCTTGGATAATCTTACAAAAGCAAAGTTATCAACAGAAAGATACGTTGTTGGCGAAAAAGTAAAAGTCACAAAAGAAGACTATGATAAATGTTCGTCGCTATTGATTCTACTGTTTGAGTCATTTGATGCAGAGATAGAGAGGCTCAAACTTAACTATGCAGCATAGCGATCTATCTGTTAAGATAATTATGATATGGCCAGAACAATCTCTTCGTGAAACCCTCCTCCCGCGGTTGATAAGCGGAAAGGTGAAAGTATGAGTATAAAATAAGCTCCCTTGACTGGGAGCTTATTTGTTGAATTTAAATATTAGCCTCTGGCGTGCAGCCAATCCGTGACGCTTTTTGGCAGCCTCCGGGAAGCCCATCCTGAGCTCGGATCCCACTTGGCGACAAAAAGTTTATCATTGCTGTCCATGTATGCTTCAGCGCCATCACGTATTTCCTTTGTGGTTTTGGCCGTATCAACAAACCATACGGAATATAGTGGTTTAGCCCAAGAGCCTAGATCTTTTATGTATTTGATTAGCTCTTCGTAGTCTTCTGATGACTCAGGAGAGCCTAGATCGTAGGAAATTATCTTTACGCTCATAACTAACCCCTCGGTGGATGCGGGTCATTCCCGTAGCTATTACGCGAGCCGATCTTGCCGTTCACGTTGTGAATGACATGCTCTGCTTTCTGATTGATAGCGGTCTGGCGACCGGCAGCTTGTGCCGCTGCTTTGGTCGAGTAGACCTTGCTGACGCGTGAAGCGCCAGCGCTTTTGTTGCCCCAGCCGCCCGGGCGGCGGACTGTGTGGATTTGTTTTGGTGTAGAGTGTGCCATAAGGCAAACCTCCTAACTTGCACATGCAGTGCATTACTGATACACTAGGAGATACACGAAAGGGTTAAATTTTGTGTATCAACCGCCAGTTACCGCTGGCGGTTTCTAGTTGTATCGATTCTTAATATATTCCCCCAATTCTATTCCGAGGGTCCCCCCTTAGAACTGGTTACTCCCATAGTACCGCATCTTGACGTATATTACAATAGCTACTTAGCATAAACGCAATATTACAGTTTAATAATGCTTATGCTTGTAAGTTTTAATACAAAAAATGCGCTTATAGTTGCAAAAAGTGTTGACAAACTGTATACATTTTTTGTACAATAAGAGTAACATATGAAAGGAGCATGCTATGAGCGGTAATATCAAGCGCCTTCGCGAACAACTTGGCCTAAGTCAGTCTGCAGTCGCAGATGAAATAGGCATCAGCCGACCAAGCTATGATAAAGTTGAGTCAGGAGAGAAGGAGCTAACTATTGGTCAAGCAAAGAACCTAGCGTCAGCGCTAGGAACTAGTTTTGGTAATCTGTTTTCGGATTCATTTAGCGAACCGACAATACGGTATAACGAGCGTAAGTATAAAGATATGATACGACGCTTTATTTCGTATGCTGGGGCTGATAGTGATGGGCGAATACCTAAAACAAAATTAGCTAAACTTTTATATTTAGCTGACTTTTCATGGTTTTATGACCACCTAGAGCCGATATCTGGTTTAGAATATCGCCGCATTCCGCAAGGCCCAGTACCTGACGAGTACTTCCGAGTCATCGACAGTATGTACGAAAATGGCGAGATCGATATCAAGTTCAGCGGTAAGGCTATGATGATTAGTCTGAATGACTCAACACTTGATCCGCAAGACGCAGAGCTTACGGATGAACAAGATGATCTATTGCGTAATATCGCTAAAGAGTGGAAAGAAGCGCGAACTGAATCGATTGTTAACTTTACTCATAATCAGGATCCGTGGCGCATGTGTGCGGATAGGGAAATCATACCATATGAACTGATTGTGCAGGAGGATCCCGAACATGTCTACAAACGACCCCTCGCGGTATCTGGTGCAAATTAGTGATTATGCAAAAAGGCATTATGCTAAGAAGTTTGAAAAGCGCTATGCAAAAAAACAGTGGGACGTAACGCTTCGCTCTGTTTTTGCTGAGCTTGCAAGGATTAACGAAAATATACAGTATAAGAAAGCAGAGACAATTCATTCTGGTGACGACAGGCGTATTGTAAAATACTATTTTCGTGTTGCTCAAACAAAGGATTCCGCAAAAGGTTCGGGTAATCGGGTAATTGCATTAATCGATAGCAAGAAAATGGTTGCAACTATTTTATTAATTTACTCGAAAAATGAGATTGCACCACCGAACGAGACTGCAAAATGGCAAGCAGAGGTTAAAGGTAACTTTCCGGCTCTTAGAGATTTAGTAAAATAGTGTTAAAATAATAACAACATGACCGAAGACAAAATCGAACAATCTCTCCTGGATACATTAGCGCAGATGGGCTGGGAGATTGTGAACGGGCCGACGATTGGGCCGGATGGGACGATGGAGCGTGGGTATACTAATGTGGTGCTGGAGCGGCGGCTGGAACTGGCGCTTGGGCGGTTGAATCCTGATTTGCAGCCCGCACAGCTGGGCGAAGTGGTAAAGCGGATTGTACGCACGGGCGGTGCGGACTTGCTGGCGGATAACCACGATTTTCATACGTTGCTGACCGATGGCGTAAACGTGGAGTATCGGCATAGTGACGGCTCGGTGCGCACTGCGCAGGCGCGGCTGTTTGATTTTGATAACCCCGAAAACAACGACTTTGTAGCAGTCAATCAGCTGACGGTGGTGCAAAATGACATCAACCGCCGCCCAGACGTGGTGCTGTATGTGAACGGCTTGCCATTGGTGGTGATAGAGCTGAAAAACGCCGCCGATAGCGCGGCGAGTTTGGGCGCAGCGTTTAACCAAATCCAGACGTACAAGCAGCAGATTAGCAGCTTGTTTCGCTTTAACGAACTGTGTGTGATTAGTGATGGGCTGGACGCACGAGTCGGCACGGTGACTGCGCCGAGCGAACGGTGTATGGCGTGGAAGACGGTTGACGGTGAGCGCGAAGTAGGTAATGTACCCGAACTAGAAACCCTAGCGCGTGGTATGTTCGACAAATCGCGGCTACTGGACATCGTACGGGACTTCATTGTGTTTGAGCGCGACGGCAAAGATGACGCGAAGTTTGTCAAAAAAGTGGCGGCGTATCACCAATATTGGGCAGTGAACAAGGCACTCGGCCGCACCGTCACTGCATCGCGACCTGACGGCGACCACCGCGCTGGCGTGGTGTGGCATACGCAAGGGTCGGGCAAATCACTCAGCATGATGTTTTATGCGGGCAAGTTGATTGGTGAGCCGGCACTAGGTAATCCAACAATCGTCGTCGTCACCGACCGCAACGATTTAGACGGGCAACTATTTGGCACATTTGCTGCCTGTAAAGAATTACTCCGCCAAGACCCTGTGCAAGCCGAAAGCCGCGCTGACCTACGTAAGCTACTCGAGCGAGAATCTGGCGGCGTGATATTCACGACCATTCAAAAGTTCTACCCAGAAGACGGCAGCGATGCCTTCCCGACGCTCAGCGAGCGTACTAATATCATCGTGATTGCCGACGAAGCGCACCGCAGCCAATACGGGCTCAAAGCGCGCATCCGCGAAAGCGATGCAGCAATGGTATACGGCAACGCCAAATACATGCGTGATGCGCTGCCAAATGCCAGCTATATCGGCTTTACGGGCACGCCGATTGAGTTTGAGGACAAGAGTACACCAGCGGTGTTTGGTGACTACATCGACATCTATGATGTACAGCGAGCGGTTGAAGACAAGGCGACGGTGCCGATTTATTATGAAAGCCGCCTGATAGACCTGGGTATGGATGCATCGACCAAGCAGTGGCTCGACCGCGAAGTCGACGACCTGCTGGAGGGTGAGGAGATGACGTGCCAGGACAAACTGAAGGCTGAGTATGCACAAAAGGAAGCAATCGTCGGCAACAGCGAACGACTCGGACTAGTAGCAAAAGATATTGTGGAACATTTCGAAAACCGCCTGAGCGCCATAGAAGGCAAAGGTATGATTGTGACGATGAGCCGTGGGATTGCAGCAGACCTGTACAGCCGTATCGTAGAACTACGACCAGATTGGCATAGTGAATCAGATGACGAAGGTGCAATCAAAGTTATTATTACCGGCAGCGCGTCAGACGAGCCAAAATTGCAGCAGCATATTCGTAGCAAAAAGCGTATCGAAGACCTCGCCAAACAAATCAAAAATCCAGATTCTGACCTAAGGCTGGTGATAGTGTGCGATATGTGGCTGACTGGTTTTGACGTGCCGAGTATGCACACCATGTACCTAGACAAGCCATTGAAGGGTCATAACTTGATGCAAGCGATTGCTCGCGTGAACCGCGTATATCCAGGGAAAGAGGGTGGGCTCGTCGTGGATTATCTGGGTGTAGCGGCAGCGCTACGCGATGCGCTGGAAACCTACACACAAAGCGGCGGTGAGGGTAAGCCAACACTCGATATTGATGAGGCGGTGGCGGAGATGAAGCGACGCTACGAAATTGTGCGCGACCTGTTTCATGGCTTCGACTATATGCGCTACTTTGGTACTGAAACTCGCCAGCAGTTGCAGATAATTCTGGATGCGCAGGAGCATATCCTGTCGATTGATAATGGCGAGAAACGGCTCAAGCAACATGTCGTGGAGCTAAGCAAGGCCTTTGCGCTAGCGATGCCACACCCAGAAGCATTGCAACTGCGCGAACAAGTTGCATTTTTCCAGGCAATCAAAGCTCGGCTCGACAAAATCAGCGATACGATTCAGGGTGGCCCGACAGATGCAGAATATCGCATGGCGCTGAAGCAAATTGTCGATAAGGCTATCGCACCTGTGGGTGTAGTGGATGTATTCGCCGCAGCTGGGCTCGACAAACCAAATCTCTCCATTCTCTCTGATGAATTCTTGGCCGAAGTACGCGGCATGGAGCGCAAAAACCTGGCCGTCGAAGCACTCCAAAAACTGCTCAAAGACGAAGTAAAGGTACGATTCGGTCGCAACGTCATCAAAAATGACCAGTTCTCGACTATGCTCGAAGCAGCACTGACAAGCTACCGCAACGGTACTATCGAAGCAGCACAGGTAATCGAAGAGCTCATCGCCATAGCCAACAAACTTCGCGCCGAAGAAAATCGCCCAGAAATCCAAGGACTGAGCGAAGACGAAGCGCTCTTCTACGATGCGCTCGTCGCCAATGGCAGTGCCACCGAAGTCATGAAAGATGACCAGCTCCGCGACCTCGCCCGCATGCTCGTACAACAAGTTCGCAACGACGCTGGTATCGACTGGCAGCACCGCGAACGTGTCCAAGCCAAGCTCCGCATCAACGTCAAGAAGACACTCAACAAATATGGCTACCCGCCAGACCAGCAAGCCATCGCAACCCAACTTGTCCTTGAGCAGGCAAAAGCGTATGGTGATGAATGGAGCAAGAAAGAAAGCTACCAAGCGGGCGGTGGTGCGAGCTTACTGGACTAATCATACAGCTAAATTCAAGAAAAGCCCTCCTCAAAAACCACCTCTCACTGACGAAGAAATTATCATGATGATTCTACCGACGATACATAATAAGTAAGCAATACGGAGTCAAAGATACTAATTATCTGCTATAGTAGTTATACCATGACAAAGCACTCCTCAGCCAAAGAAGCGGACGTCGTCAATACTGACGCTAGTCCCAAAAATGACAATAGCACCAAGATCGAATCAGCTGCCATTTATGCGGCATTAATCAGCGGGACAGTGGGCTTCCTAATTAGCTTGGCTCTATTTTGGGATAATACGACTGCATTATTCACGAAAGGCATCTCTATCGGCTTTGTAGCATCGATTCTAGCCGCTGTAATCGCATTAGTAATCTATTTACTCACCGACGCTAGAATCGCCCGGAAAACGTCTAGAAAACGCAAACTGAGCGAGCGTATCGGCACCTGGTCGCTCGCAATCGTGCATGCATTGTTAGTACTCCTGAGCTACGCTCTAGTATTCTTTGTCGTTAGCCGATCATTTATCGGGGCAGAGATCGATCCATTTGGTTCGTCGGCTATCGTAGCGCTAGCGACCGGTATGGCTGGCTATATCACGTGTTTATCAGCTGCGCAGATGAACTCGATGCGCATTGCCATTTTGCTCGCTCTGTTCCTCGTCAGCGGCACATTTATCAGCATGCTAAGCGCCAGCGATCCGAACTGGTGGTATCTGCACTTTAGCTCACTAGGCGCTGATAGCGGTATCTCGAGCTACGCCTTTAACGGCACTCTAATCATTGCCGGCGTAGCGATGGTCGGTCTGACCAAGCACATCACCGATGATTTCAAGAAGTTACAGCATGAAAAAGGCCTAGCGAGACGCACCAAGACCAGAACGCTAGCCGTCTGTATCATCGGCATGGGCATCATGCTAGCATTAGTCGGTGCGTTCGTCTATAACGTCTTTCCGACGATCCATAACCTCGCCGCTGGCGGTATGGCAAGCTTCTTCCTGCTCATTATATTGGCGCTGCCATGGCTAACACCTGACTTTCCAAAAGCCTTTTTCGTCGCGTCCTATGGCCTGTTCGCAGCATTACTGCTCAGCATGTGGCTGTATCAGACCGCAGGTTATTTCAACCTGACGATATTCGAACTAGTAGCTGCCGCTATTATCTTTACCTGGCTCATCGTCTTCGTACGCTACATCGCTGCTATGTTAGAGGATCGTGACAAAGAGCAGTCCAAAATCCCAAATGCTAAATTGGTCTAATTGTTTTTAAAGCAACTACGAATCGCATCCTCGGCTGGACGTCCGACAAAATCTTTTGGCAGCTGTTTACTAGGATCTATACTAGTTGGGTCTTCGAATTTATCGAGCATCCAATAGTAAACGCCCTGCGTTTTGCTCTTTTTTGCCGCATCGCATGCCGCGCCAAACCACTTCTTTTGTACAGACAAATTGAGATGATCATTATTACCAGCACCCCAATACCATGGGTGCCTAAAGGCTCTATCGAGCGCTGCAATACCAACCTCTTGGATGGTTAGGCGACTACGAACATCTTTTGGTTGGCGGTTCAACCATTGGCCGAGAGCAGCTGCGACCTGTTTCTGCGATGCACTGTCTGGCAAATCAACTGCTGGATACATATCGAGTCCTATAGTATCAAATGGCACTTTGGCGGGGGATTGATCCCAGTTAACAGCATAACTCATATCACCCTGATAACCAGCATCAGCAATTTTTTGACGTAGTGATTTCCACTCGTTCTTTTCGCCCTGCAATGAAAACATCTCAACCCCTAGGACGTATTCATCAACCTGATACTTTTTGAGCAAAGGAACATAGTCAATGAGCAAATCACCGTAGCTATCAAACCACTTTTTAGTATTTTCCGGATGCAGAGTACCACGCCACGCACCGTTTTTTTCAGCAGCAATGTTAGCCTCATCGATGAGAGGGCGCAGCGTTATTCGCAAATTGCGCTCGCGGGCAGCCTGTAATAATAGGTCCATTTCTTCGATTGAGGGAGTCTCTACAAGGTCAGCATATGTTTTAGTTGGCGTTGCACCATCAACATAAATAGGAAACGTTATGCCGACACTATTAGCTCCTAGGTCTACGATGTAATCGAGCGATGTGGCAGCCTGTTCGGCCACAACATCAGCATCAAATGGTTTACTGTTATGATGCCAGTAGAGTTGGATACCTTTTTGAAAATCACCCTCATGCCACGGCTTCGCAACTTTTTTTATCTCTGGCTTTGGCTCAGCCGTTGGAGTAGTTTCTGGACTAACGCTAGGTGCTTTGCTAGTAGTAGAAATCGTTGGCTCGGAAGATGACGCAGCTGGCGTACTAGAACAGGCTGCGTTCGGGATGATAGCGGCCAATGCGAAAGAGGCGGCCGCAGCACGTCGTTGCCAGCCATAACGAAGCCTCCGTTTAGTCGGATCATCATTCATATAAGTATATTATACTCTATTTTTGATAAAAAAGCAAGCTAAAATGAAGAGCGGGGCAGCTGCAAGCCGTTTCCAGCAAGCAGATGCCCCGCGTGTCTTCGCTCCATTCTCCAATCGTACCCTGTCATGCTCGTACCCGAGCCAGAACCACCTGCTGAACTCTCTGCCAAACCGGAACGTGCACCACGCCATGCGTGGTCTTGTTCCAGGTTGGCCGCCAGTTCGGAAAGATGAGCTCGAGTAGTGACGTGTAGGACGCCGCCGAGAGCATCATCCACCAGAAAGGCGTGAGTAGCAGATACTTGACCGTGGAATAGATTCCTGACTGCAGTGCCGCCACGAGCGACATGTACAGTAGGAAGAGATTCCCGGCCAACATCAGCACCATCCCCGCATAAAACAGCGGGAGAGGGAACAGCTCCACAATGAAGTGGGGCTGGAACATGAACCACATTGCCGTCAGACCCCAGAAAATCGGGGCCATCAGTAGCGACAGGAAGGTTCCACCGACTGTCAGCTGGAAGCCGACGTACCGGAGCAGTCCCACGCGCCGAATCTGCTCGGCCGGATGCCGGAGGAGCACCAGTGCCGTCTGGGCATAGCCTTTCACCCAACGCGTACGCTGGTTAAAGGCCGCCTTGACCGTCAGTGGCGCCTCCTCGTCGGTGTAGCTGTCGAGCATTTCGGTACTGTACCCGAAGAACCGCAGCCACCCGCCGAGATCGGCATCTTCCGTCACGTTGAACGGATCCCAGGCCGGGATCCCCAACGCGTCGGGCAGAACCTCGTGCGAGATTTGCACATCGTGCAGCACCTGCACGGGGAAATGATTACTCGTCCCGCCAAGCGGGATGATCATATCCAGCTTCGCCATCCCCCGGAGGAGGATATTGAAGTGGAGCGAGTACTCGTTCCCCATGAAGCGGCTCACCCAGGTGGTCACCTGGTTGTGGAACCGCAACGGTGCCTGAACACACCCGAGGTTACGACTCCCCGTCCGGAAAGCGTGAACCGCCTTGTGGAGTTGATTCGGCTCCGGGTGATCCTCGGCGTCAAAGATGACGACGTAATCGCCCCTTGCCTTGGTCAACGCGTAATTGCACGCCTTTGGCTTGCCGTACGGCTTCACGGCCGGCACAACAACCGTCTCGAAGTAGTTGGGCAACATGCCCTTGGACTCCGCCAGGCGCACCGCAGCAACGGTATCGGGATCGCGCTCCTCGACGACGAGCAGACACTGCAACTTGTCCTTCGGATAGTTGAGCGCCTCCATCGCCTCGATGATGAGCGGGATCATGTTCGCTTCCTTGTAGAGAGGGTGCAGCGTCGTGTAACGCGGCAGATCCTCGTCTTCGAGAAGGGTGAACTCTCGGAACCTGTGCCTGACGGCAGCACTTGCCACAACAAGCTTGGTTCCAACAAACGCTAGCTGAAACGCCATCATCAGTCCGATGGCCACTCGCATAGCAAGCGGCGCATCGACGACGAGGAGCGTCGCAGCAGCAGAACCCAGGACGATCAGCAACACACGCTGCCTCATGTCTAGGGTTTCCTTTGCGGATTCTCGCACGTTTTATTATCCTTCCTGCGAGTAGATGTCGTAGGAACCTGTCCGGTGAACGAGACTCCAACTTCCCATTGTAGAAGCGCCGTTGAGACGCTTGTAGACGCCATCGGGATTTGCCGTACGCATGACGACCACTCCGATGTTCGCCCTGCTCGGGTCATTGAGCGCGGTTTCCCAGGCGGGATTACCCTCGTAGACGATCCGGTCTTGGACGTCGAACACCACCCGCTCGTTCTCGAACGATTGGATGAGAATTCGACCGTCCGTATTCTCGGATAGCCACGCTGACAGCTCGCGCTGCTCGGTGAGAGCCGTAACTGCCTCGTGCGCCTCCTGGTTGGTAATGATGGTCTTGCTCGTATCCGACGCAAAGGTCATCACCGAGAAACCAACGGCCATAGCACAGCCCACCATAGCCGCAGCAGTCCTGATATAGAACTTTTGCGGCAAAACGGACACCAGATAGCCGATCAGGATACTGACAGGGATCAACATCACCACGCCAAAGCGCAGATTGTAGATACTCCCATCAATCTCCATAACCTGCATCGGCTGACCGCCACTGTAGAGGCCGTACACCAGGAATGCGCCCGGGACGAACGTGCTCAGCACGACCGCCATAATGGGTGAAACCTTCTCGCGAATCAGCATGACCACCAAGCCAATCGCAGCCATCGCCACCAGCGGAACGGTCAAAATATGCACCATTCCATACCAGTAGGTGAGGGCAGCGACGACAGGGTTGCCGACCTGATTCAGAACGAGAGTGCTGACCTGGTCCTGGCTGCTGTATTGGCCACGAAGCCAGTTCAGCCAGTCACCGAAGATCAGCTGGTTCCATAGCATCCACCCACCGACACCGATTGCCGGCAAAAAGGCGAACGCTAGCGTCAGACCTTGTGCCTTTTGGTCGCCCTTGACGAGCGCGTAGCCCTTGCGGACACACACATAGCCAACGACACCGATCAGGGAAACTGCCGCGATCCAGCCCTCGTAGCGAACGAGTGTCAGCGCGAACGCCGACAAGCTCGCCAGTAATAGGTACTGGTAGCGATCAGTCTGAACCCATCGGATCAGGCCTAGAACCGTCAACAGGATACTCGCGTACATGATGGTCTCGCCCATGGGCGTCGACTGGACATAGAGCAGATTCGGATTGAGACCGAACACCGCTGCCGCCAACCACGCCGCGGGCAAATGGGGGGGGGACGTCAGGTTATAAACGATGCGAAACACCGCCCACACGCTGACAACATAGGCCGCCATCGACAACACGCTGCCAGCGATACCCGACAGGTACAGAGCATCGCTCCACACCAACGGGATCATCAACAGGTGCTGCAACGGCAACCAGATACCACCGAGCTGGCCAAAGCCAGTCGATTGTCCAGCAATCATGCGCCGGCCGATCTCCAAGTGGCTAAATACGTCCTTGTACCCCAGGGTCGAACCTTGGGTGTAAAAAACGCAAAAAGCCGCGATCGATACGATCGTCGCAATCATCGCCGCAACGAGTGCAGGCGAAATTCTCTTCATGGGTTATCACTCCTTCAGAGGATAGGGTATAGATTGTGAAGAGCGAAGTGTGAAGGCATTAAAAAAAGCCCACACATCTCTTTAATTATAACATAAACTGTATAAAAAAGCAATCCCATCCAATGATAATACCTGATTGAATGTATATTGTTCGGAAAATAGCGTAGGCGGTTTAAATATATGCTACAATGATGACATGAAAAAACGCACTAACAAATCATCTCGAAAGTGGCTGTGGCCAACAGTAATCTCAGTATCAGTGGTAATTCTCGGTATTGCAACAGGTGTCATATTCTGGGCTATCGGTAAATCTCAAGAGGAAAAAGAAAGCAACATCCAAAAAGACCGTGTTGTCATGATAGTTACTAGCCGTGGTGGGATGTGTGCAAACGGCCCCTGCCAACACTCACGCTACTCGTTATACGAGGATGGAAGATTCGAAGGTCACGAGAAGCTCTCTGTGTCAGAAGTGGCGAGCATCAAACGAATCGCCTCAAAGACGAGTTTCAGCACAATGAGTGCACCCGAACAGGATCGTGAATGCGACTCCTATGTCGATGGCCAAGATACTGTTCTGATTTTCCCAACTATCTATGGTGATCGACAGTTTGTTCCCTGTGAAATGTTATCTGATGAAAATTATGCTACCTCGAGCTATAGTGATGTGACCTACATCCTATCACTAATCGTACCTGAGGATACTTCTCTCAATTTTGATCGGGGACGCTATTACGGGCCTTCAATTCTGTATTAGCCTGCGCTAAAAACGTAGCCAGATTAGCTATCTGTAGCGCTAGACTATCTCTGTATGCTTTGAGCGTCTCATGCGGCATCGATTTGAGAGTATCCTCACTCAAACGCGGTTCTCCTGCCATATTTTTCCTCCTCACTAATATTTTGTGGCGCCAATCAAAAAATGATCTCGCCTCTGATCTCTTTCCAACATATTCTATCATACCTTCATCGAAAATTCATCGTGTATAATAGTCACTAGGGAAGAGGAGAGGTATGTCAAAATTACATTTTAAATACGGTGCTATGAATAGCGGCAAGAGCGACACGCTCATTAAAACTGCCTATAATTACGAAGAGCGTGGCCTAGGAGTCGTCGTCATAAAGCCAGCTATCGATACAAAAGGGGATAAGCTGATCGTTGCTCGTGGCGGTCATCAGCGCTCCGTTGATATCCTCGCCCATCCAGACACCGACCTACGCCAAGCTGTCTCTCGGCTCCTGGCAGAGAAAAAACAATTGCATTGTATATTGATAGACGAAGCTCAATTTCTAACCCCAGAGCAGGCGAGTCAGCTCTTCTCTATCGCTAAACTCGACAATCTATCGGTTATAGCATTTGGGCTCAGGGCAGATTTCAAAAGTCATGTATTTCCCGGAAGCCGGCGGCTATTTGAAATCGCTGATAATATCGAAAAGTTACCGACTATGTGTCAGTGCGGCTCTCAGGCAGAATTCAATACACGTAAAATTAACGGTAACTATGTCTTTGACGGCGATCAAGTGGCCATTGATGGGGAAGCTGAGGTTACCTATGATTCCCTTTGTGGCCCCTGTTACATCAGAGAAGGCGGCACGATTTAATCACCCCCTACCCCTGTTACGCCCCTGTTATCAAGGGTATTATTGAGGGACTACATCAACAGAGTTTAATCGCTGGATTACAGGGATAGCTATCAGTACCAGAGGAATATGCAGACAAACAGCCGAAGCTGCGGATGGCCAGCAAAAGCCGTCATAACGTCATAAAAGGCGCATAAACATTGTAAATTTGTCATACAGAACGACGTGGGAAGTGCGAGCCATAATTTAATAACCCAATTAATAAAAGTAGGGCGCGATCCGTGGTTTTGGTCGCCAAACAGGCATAATAGGGATGGATACATAATCATCTTTGTTAGTAATACTTAATGTCGTACAATATATCTTTTACGACAATAAAGAAGTGTTGCAAGATGAATTGATGTTCAGCTGGCAGATTCAAACTCTAACTGCTAAACGGCTATATATACTAAAAATACTTTCGTTATTCCCCTGGGCGAGTGTGTCCAAGTTTATTGTTACATTATATATAAATAATTATGCTAGCGTATTATTTCTATGTGCTATTTTAGGCTTTTTATATAGCATCCCCTCACGAATGAGACCGGGACTCTAGATAGCTGATCTGTAGAGAAATTTACAATTAACTCATAATTTGCATTTTATTAATAAGTATTATTTAATTAGTTTTCCACAACACTACCGTCGTGCTGTAGTGTAGGTTGTTTGACAATTTGCTTTTTTATTATATTATTATATAACCTACCTTGCCCCGCTCTCCCCTCCCCACTCACCATAGGCTTAATTTGACTTTTAATAATATTGGTTGTTTTATATGAAAAATATAGTTAACTCACCCCTGTTATGAGGTCAACAGGAGAGTGGGGTGTCTCAAATTTAAAGCTATTTCCAGTAGCCTTTGCTCGCGATTCTCACGTCCACGTAGCTCGGATTAATATGATTAGCACTGATATAGTTGGCCATAGCCACAATATCTGCCCCCTGCGAAGTAGGGTCTCTATCGATCTGAGCCTTGAAAGGATATCCCCTGCTCTCTAGATAAAACTCTACATACCTGATAGCACCCGATGGAATAACAACTCGTTTAACAATTCCCCCGCCCTGCTTTGCTATCTCTGCTGTTGTTTGCCCGATAAAACTGAGGAATCGAGATGAAGTAATAGCGTCACCCTCGACCGAGGCGCCGCTCTTGTCGGAAATGGCAACACTAGGCTGCTCAAAGAAGTTCTTTTGAAATACTACACCATTGCCATCAACGTAGCTCGTCGTGCCACCCGTCACCCATTTAGCAACTGGTTGACGAAAGGTGAACTTTAATTTACCGAGCAACAAATTTGACTGAACAATCTCAACTGACTCAATTTCTGGTGCTTTATCGGCTAGATAACTGTTGAGGTTCGTGCTACGCCTAGCAAAGCTGAATCGTTCAAACGGATTCTTTGACATATAGTCGTCAACGAGCTTTTTGTACGTTGACGCATCGTCCGTGCTGAGCGACGTAGCATTACTCGTTATCTGAGTAAACGAACCACTGAACTGCGATATCAAAATCAATCCTAGAGCCGATATAGTTACCACAATCATCAGCATATACCCCAGTCGACGACGCCAACTCCTGAGGTCGCGCTCACGTTGTCGATCAGTCTTTTTATCGTGATGATCGACTGCTCGAAAGGTGTTCAGTGTGGCACCGCTTTTGAATGTGCTATTCTGCTCCTGAATAGGGCTGCGGAATTCTGAACTGTAACGACCTTGACGGCCGCTCACAGGTTTTGTTTCTCTATTGGTCGGTTTCATTTCCGAGCTACCTCCAGAATCATATCCACCATATCATCGAGAGCATTAGCGCGTGTAAATTGCTCTAGATTGTGACCTAACGTATTCCGTAACTCTGATGACTCTAGCAGGCTCCTGATAGCTTCTAGGAGCATTTCCGGGCGCTTGTCGGCCTCACGTTGATCGATGACAATGCCGGCTCTGGCCTTGGCATACACAGCGGCATTTTTCGTCTGATGATCTCCAGCCAGGTGCGGGCTCGGAACGATAATGACTGGCAAGCCAATCGTGGCAAATTCAGCCAATGCTGTCGCACCAGCGCGAGTAACCGCAATATCTGCTGCAGCTAACGCCACAATAAAGTCATCCGTCATAAATTCAACAACCTTAAAGGTGCTGTCCGGAAGCGAACCGCCCTTTATCGAATCTGCTTTACCTTTTCCGGCAAGTAGCAGGATCTGGGCATTCTGACTCGTTACCTCCGGAGCAATAGCTGCCGCCATACGATTAAGGGCATTCGCACCACCACCACCACCAACAACTAGAACAAGTGGTAACGTCGCGTCAAATCCTAGCGTCGTTTTAGCTGAAGCTTTCTCACTAACAGTAAATTTTCTGATCTCATCACGCACAGGAATACCAACATGGGTTGTACGCTTCGCAGGATAATTGGGATAGTTTTCAACGGGAGAACCAGTACCGATTTTAGTTGCATACCGTGCCAAGAATCGATTTGTTAACCCTGGAACTGTATCAGAGTCATGAATAACTAATGGAATTCGGAGCCAATGAGCAGCAAGTCCTACTGGCAAACAGACAAAACCTCCCTTGCAAAACACTACATCGGGACGCCATATGATCAATTTAAAGAAACTTTGAATAAACCCTGTGATAATTTTGAATACATCTATCACATTTCGAAGATGTGTTTTGAATAGGTGATATTTCAAGTGCTGCATGAACGTTAAATTAGCATAGCGTCTCAGTTTACCGCTAACAATAGCATCGACCCTAATGTTGCCGCCCAGCATCTCTCGCAGACGACCAGCAAAGCGACGATCGCACCAGACTCGCAGCTCAGCATCGGGTGCCTGTTCGTGCAGTTTAGCGCACACGGCTACGATTGGCGTAACGTGACCGCCCGAACCGCCGCCCACTGATAGGACTCGCATCTTCGTTGCTCCCTTCTGCTTTAACTTTGCGATGCATGGTGTAATGCGAAATAGCAAAAACCAAACCGAGACTAGCCATGATAAACAGCATCGATGTACCACCGATACTAACCAGCGGCAAAGTGATACCAGTGAGCGGAATCAAGTGCGTCATCGCCCCAATGTTTAGAACGACGTGTGCAGCGATCCAGCTAAAGACACCAGCGACGATTAAACGCAGGTAAATATTCTCGATATAATCAACCTTTGAAATAATCTGCCTGAGCAGCAACCCGAACAGTGCAACAATTACCAGGAGACCCAAAAAGCCTAGCGACTCGCCTAGAATAGCAAAGATTGAGTCATGAATGGCCTCTGGTAACCACCCGAAGGCCTGGACCGATTGACCCAAGCCTCTACCGGTCAGTCCACCCGACCCTAGAGCGATCATCGCCTGGTTGATATGATAATCTGCCGTTGCGTCTCCCTGACCAAAGAACGTCGCGACTCGAGCAATACGATGCGGCGCCATAATAATCGACAGGATCGCCAAACCAGCGCCCACGCCGAGAATGGCGGCAAGCTTTCGCATTTCCAGGCCGGCAACAATCAATTGAACGAGAACAATCGCAGCCAAAGAGATACTAGTACCCAGATCTTTCTGCATAATCGCCAGGACGAATAAAGCCGCTAGAACCACTACACCTAGCGGTATGAGTGTTTTACGATAAGAATTCAACTCGCCACGCGCACAGCGAATCGCTAGAAAGCCTGCGGTGAATAATACCGTGCCAAATTTCAAAAATTCAGCTGGCTGGAATGTCCCCAGGCTACCTAGGCTGATCCAACGACAAGCACCGAGCGTACAATAGGCCGGTGGTATTTTTAACGCCCCCATGAGTGGTAGCACAAAACAGATAGCGAGTGCTATAACAAACAGTTTAGCTCCATGCTGACGCCAGAAATCTAATGGTACTCGACTAGCTACGAAAAAAGACGCGAGACCCGCCACGAGAAACATAGCTTGTCGAAGCATAAATTTAGTTGAGGCGTCGTTATCCCCACCGGTCAGAGCTGGTGTTATTGAAAACAAAATCACTACACCGACAAAAGACAGTACGATCATCAAAACAACCATCAGATAGTCAGGTCGATGTTTGCGACCTAGTTTCAATGCCCCGGCTGTATCAAACAGGGTCGATTTAATCTCTGCCGCCGCTAATTTATTGCGACGACTTTCGCTAGGACGATTAGTTGTTTGAGCCCAATTGCTCATTAGACATTTCCCCCGCCTAACGCTATGATTATTCCCAAGATCCCGGCGATGTTCCCGACGACCCAGAAACGCATAGTAACTTTGGTTTCAGGCCAGCCTTTCGCCTCAAAATGATGGTGCAACGGAGCCGCTAGGAAAACTTTTTTACCGCCACGCAACCGCTTGCTCACCTGCTGAATAATCACTGATCCTGCCTCGACGACGAACATCAAGCCAATGACCGGCAGGAGAAAGAGCGAGTTCGTCAGCATCGCCACTACCCCTAGGCTAACACCGAGAGCAAATGAACCCACGTCCCCCATAAAGAATCGTGCTGGATACACATTGAACCATAAATACGACAATAATGCTCCGACGATAGTCATACAGAATGCTGCCAGCCCAAACTGCTGCTGCATGACCGCAATAACCGCAAACATGACAAATGCCGATGCAGCCAAACCACCCGCCAAACCATCGAGACCGTCACTGATATTGACCGCATTTCCAGTAGCCACCACGACAAAAGCAAAGACCGGGACAATCCATATACCGAGGTCCCATCCGCCGACAAACGGGATATGGACCGTCGTAAAGCCCAGTTTTTGCCAAAAGAACCATCCTAACAGCAATCCTACGACCGTCACCATGGTGAATTTCACTGGGGCTCTGAGCCCTGCTACCCCACCATTAGAACGGAGATTCAATATATCATCAATGAGACCTATGACCGCTCCAGCGATGAGTGCCGCGAGCGGCAACCAGGTTTGAGGTCGACTAAAATTAAAAATGAGCGTTGTTACCGCTATCGCTATCACGAACACTAGTCCAGCCATAGTTGGGATACGACGGGCAATTTTATGAGCATGTAATTTAGATATCACCTCGAGAACTTTGCCGTCGAGTGTGACGGTTTTCTGCTTTTTCCAGAACTTGTATCGATAGGCAAAATACGTATAAACTGGAGTCAGCACCATAGCCATAATAAAGGCCGATCCACCCAAGAGTAAAATTCGCAGCATTGCCTGCGCTAGTTGGTCTAGAGCTTCGTTCATGGTTTTGTCATCCCTTCATATTGAGCTAGCCAATTGCTCATTTTGGTAAACACTGGATTTGCCGCAACTGAGCCAGCAAAACCCTGATTACCACTGTATTCGATCCTGACCATTATAACATATTGAGCGTTACCGTCTTTGTCAGCACCAAAGCCGATGGTAGTACCGGTCGTTCTATCTTTTGAGTAGGTTCGCGTTGTGTCGTCGTAAATCTGCGCTGTACCGGTCTTTGATCCAACATAGTAGCCACCATCAGCGGTTGGCCAGCTACCCCGTCTAGCCTCAAACATCATTTTTCGAATATCACGGCTAGCACCATCGCTAACAACAGTATCGCTGATAATTTTGGGGTCTCGGGTAGTTTCTTTGCCGTCTTTGTCTAGTGTCCCCTCAATGAGTGTAGGTTGATAATACGTTCCGCCATTGACCGTAGCCGAAAAGGCCGTCGCCATTTGCACCATCGTGACTGATACACCCTGACCAAACGTCATGTTCGCATAGCGGACTTTGTTACCTTGCACATTATCCGGTGAAAAGATCGTACCTTTCACCTCGCCCGGCTGCTCTATACCTGTTGTCTGACCAAAACGATATTTATCGTGGAAATATTCATACATCGTCTGGCGTGCGCCTTTTGTGATATCGCCGCCCCCAATCTGTTCGAGTTGCCAAATAACACCGGTGTTGAGCGAATACTGCAACACTTTTGTCATAGTAAACGTCCGACCTTTAAATTTTTCATCACCCTCTGCATTACAGATCTTTGCGTCATCGATCTGCACACAATTTGGGTCAGTAAATGTGGTGTCTGGATTAATTTTACCGAGGTCTAGTGACATAGAGGTGGTCATAGTCTTCATGACAGAACCAGGCTCAAATGCATAGCTCACGGCATGATTTTGAAAAGCTGTTGCATCGGTAACCTTGGTATAATCGCTCGGATCAAAATCCGGATAGTTCGCCATAGCCATAATATGTCCGTTATTCGGATTCATCACGATAATACTACCACTGTCGCTGTTTACGTTTTTGAGACCTTCCTGGAGAACCGCTTCGGCCTGGGCCTGGACACTACGGTCAATCGTGAGAACATAATCAGTGCCGTCTTCGGCTGGAATACTAACATCGTGAACACCAATAGTCAGCGGTATTCTACGAACATCAGTGACTGACTGCAGTAACCCAGCTTTGCCTGATAATTCGGTGTTGAGATATTGCTCTAGACCATACTGGCCTTTCCCGTCAGCATTGACAAAGCCGAGCACCTGATTCGCTAGTTTTCCTTCGGTATAGACTCGACGGCTACTAGACTGAAGACCTATACCAGCAAGGTCGGCTTCTTGGATTTTTTCAGCTTGACTATGGGTGATTTGACGAGCCAGAACCACGTATTGCAAACTCGTACTACTCAGCTTGTCAAAATTGGATTTGATCACCTGACTACCTGCAACCTCGGTCACTAACTGTTTCACTTTTTCAGGGCTCTTTACCTGTGTAGGGTCAGCAAATACCGTATAAACCGTCTGATTCAGAACGAGCGGTACAATTTCACCATTTTGGTCTTTTGTATAGATTTGCCCTCGCTCTGGATTGATAGTTCGTTTGCTAATCTGCATCTGGTTAGCTTTGGCCAAAAACTCTTCGTGACTAATAACCTGGATATAGAACAATCGCACTAAAAATATTGCTAAAATCAAAAATAGACCGAGTGTCAGTCGGCTCGCACGCGATAATTGTTCAGACTGATTGGTCATAGTTTAATTCTACTCCGATTGCTGGATGTCGGTTGGAGCTGTCATAGCTGCCGCTACGCTACTACTTTCGACACGGGCAATTGATTGTAAACGAGCATTTTCGATCTTCAGATCATCTCGTTCAGCTGCTAGTTGGGTTTTCTTTTCATCGATGGCATTCATCTCGTAGCCAAACGCACTCGTTTTTGTCAATTGCGTCAAATATAGTAGGCCTAGGAACGCCGTCAGCAGAACGATCATAACGGTATTTGCTACTGGGCCGAGTCGACGCTCAGATCGAAAAGCTGTTAGGTTCTGATTTCTGCCCCATCCTGCAGCTGGCACAGTACCGCGTCCGCGAGTTGAGATGAATTGTGTTCGTTGGTTAGTCATTGTTGTTTTTCGTTTTCCTTTTTATTTATACATGGATGTTTGCGCCTGTACCCTACCCTCGCAAAGATCCGCGTGTAAATTTTGTTTATAAAGTGTTTGTTTTTGTAACGGAACCGTGCGAGACCTCGACCGTGTGGGTCGAGGCTCGCTTTTGGTCTCGCGCCTTATTTGTGGCGGACCACAATTTTCTGTGCGCGTGACTTGTTTACGACTTGAATTGGCATAAGCAAGTCCTTTCTTTTTAGTTATTTATCTTTGCTGCGGCTCGTAATTTAGCACTACGAGCGCGCGGATTGTAAACATCATCAGTGCCGGAAATTGGATGCTTGGTTAGTACTGTCAAATCTGCCTCCAAACCGGAATTCAGTTGCTCTTTCAGGAAATTCTTTACCAATCGATCTTCGAGGCTATGGAAGCTAATTACCGCCAGTCGCCCACCTGGAGCTAAGAGTTTGATGAGTAGCGGTAATGTCCGCTCAATCTGACCTAGTTCATCGTTGGTTTCGATCCGTAGAGCTTGAAAGGTGCGTGTCGCGGGATGGATTTTGCCCCGTCGCGGCAAGACTTGAGCGATAGTATCGGCTAGTTCGGTCGTTGTCACAATTGGCTGTTTAGCACGTCTCGTAACAATTGCTCGAGCGATCCGATGCGCTCTGTTTGATGGCTCTTCTCCGTAATTACGAATAATCTGACTGAGTTCCTTTTCTGAATAGTGATTGACGATAGTTGCAGCAGATATATCTTGCGATTGATCCATGCGCATATCGAGATCCGATTCCAGACGGAAACTAAACCCGCGCTCCGCTTTGTCGAGCTGCGGAGAGCTAACACCTAAATCCAACAAGATCATATCAAATTGCTGATTCTCAGAAGCGAGTGTTTGACTAGCTTGCAAGAAGTCGCTGTGTATCAGTCTAGCTCCCTGCTGCCCTAGTGACTCTAGCTGGCTGATCGCGAATGCATCTCGATCTACTAGTGTCGCCAAGTTCGCAGAGCCTATGCGAGCAATTACCGCCTGGGCATGACCGCCGTAACCGGCTGTCAAATCCAAATAGCGTTCGCCCTTTTCTGGATGCAACAAATCAATCACTGCATCGAGCAAGACTGGAATATGGAGTTGTTGTGGTGTTGTCATATTCTTTCTTTACGGAGGCCACCTATTCGGCAATCAGTATTTATTTTCTGATTGTTTGTTTTAGATTTTCAAGATGTTTACACTTTCGTCGGGTGACGAAAGCGCAACCATATGAGAGACTTATGTGTGAGGTGGAGTTTTTTCCTTAGGTTTATGTCACCATAAACCGAAGTGCGGCAATCCATTCAAGCTGGCGATTGCTTTCCAGCTGATTGCCGAGTAGTTGGCCTCTGTAATTGTTAAGGTGCTTTTCTACAGTCTATCCAGCGTTTAGCGCTGAGTAAACCATATATCAGTCGGGTTTGGCACTGAGTCGCCAGTATTTGCCAGCTCGGACAGCTACTACTTCGCGATCAATCCCGGCGTACTCTAGCTGATGCGTTTCAAGGGTGATTCTCCCCTGTTTGGCGTCTAGTTCGGTTTCGACTTTGCCGGTACGGAACTGGACGTTGAGATCAGCTACCCGTTCATCGAGAATATCACCTTGGAGCGCTGTTTCCATATCTTCGTCCCATACTGATTTTTGGTATAGGTGGAGATAGGTACCGAAACCGCGTGTGATAACGATGCCACCCGAGAACTCGGCGCGCAGCTCAGACGGAACGGTTAATCGTCGTTTGTCGTCTAGCTTTCGCTCAAAGTAATCGATTTTGGTCATCGCCCTTTCCCGTTAAGTTATTTGTGGTGTGGTTCAGTGGTTTTTGTTTCATTCATTTGCCACTGGATTTATTATACTACCCACAACCACCCACATGCAAGCCTTTTTCGATACATTTTACCCACTTTTTATGACAAAATTACAGCAAAGCTGTGGAAAAGTGCCCTGTTTTAGTTATTTCTATCTGGTATAGGTAAAGAAGGCCATTCATGCTTGGCTCACGAAAATAGTAGAATTATCTCACGAGAAATAAATTTTCATAATAGATCGTGCTATTGCATCTGGATCATGCCGAATGAGTGTTCGCCTATAGGCAATCGGATCTTTTTTGTTTGGGTTCTGCCAAATTTGACCTGCGAGCAACTCGGCACCTTTGGCTCGATAGTGCTTGCCTTTGAACATAGTTGCATCAATTTCCACTGGTAGCTCACCATCAGCCGCATATTTATCCAATAATACCTTGGAAGGTTTATTTACATTGTATATGACGTAGTCTAGGAACGCACCGCCAGCGAGCCGTTCTATCTCGGAGGCAAAATCATGCACGGCAAACCCTTCAGTTTGCCCCGGTTTGGTAACCAGATTGCAAACATACACCTTGCGCGCCGAGGCTTCACGAAGTGCCTTACCGACACCCGGCGTCGTTAGCACTGGTCCTAGCGAGCAATATAGATTACCCGGGGCTATAACAATCAGATCAGCCTCCTCGATAGCCTTGATTGCCTGTGGATTGACACGCACACGACCGCCACTCGTCTTTGCCACAGTAATTTTCGGTCGACGCGACTCACCAAAATGTTGCCGTTCTATCTCTGACTGGCCATGATAGACATGGTGTCCTAGTTTGGCGCTCATTATAATACTATCTAATGTCACTGGTACTACTTTGCCATCAACACGCAACACTTCCTCGGCTAGATCGATAGCCGAGGCAAAGCTGCCGGTCATCTTTTCTAGGGCCGTGAGGAATAAATTGCCAAAAGCATGACCGCTAAAACTTCCCTCGTCGAATCGGTAATTGAACAATTCGCGAGCCCTCGGTGAACTACTGAGAGCCACTAGACATTGCCGAACGTCACCAGGCGGCAACACGCCCAGCTCATCACGTAACTGCCCTGTCGATCCGCCATCGTCTGCCATATTCACGAGCGCCGTAATATCAGTTGCGTAATGTTTTAGCCCGGACAAGACTACGAAAGATCCTGTGCCGCCACCGATGACGACTATTTTTGCGCCTAAAACCTTGCTCGTTTCCATGAGAACCCCCGTTCCTCTACTACTCATCGCCCTTCAGGAGCTTTTTGCCCTTGATTTCGTATCGTAATCCCGTTAGATCGCTCGTCATATAATCATCATTGAGGAGACCTACGAATGTATCGACATCTCGCCCATCGAGAATAATAATCGCTCCATCGTCAGCCGTCATGAGATCCAGTGCCATATCTTCGCTATATTGAACCAGCTCCTCTTGGGTCTTGGTGCCAAGTTCCAGATTCTGCAGTTTGTTGATCGATTTTGCCCGACCCGCAATCAAGGTGTTGAGATCCTGGCCTTCTGGGAAGTTTAGTTGATAGCGATCGAGGATTTGTTCGACTTTTTTATCAGCAATTGCCTGTTTTTTGTAGCTATAACTAAATATAGCCTCAAATTTCTTTGAATTAAAGGCAAAAATTTGCTCATGGACGACCAATACCTGATTATCAGTTGCTATCTTGAATGCTGCCGCTGGTTCGAGCGCCGATACTTTGCCGTCTTGTCCGATTTGCCAGGCATTACGTTCGCTGAGCGAGCTCGACCCGGTGACCTGTTTGATAACATAAAATGGTGTGGTGTTTTTATGTGAGAAACGAGCGATGATCATTTTGATCGTTTTGAATTCATGATCATATTCGTTAAATGTTTCGATAGCGCTCCGCGATGTTTCAATCTGATCGAGCACCATTTTAGCATTCGCTACCCGCTCGCGCGTCGACCATAATAATACGCCGGGCTCGTCTTCACTTTCCTCGAATGGTCGTGGCTCTAGTCCTAGTCCTGCACCCTTTTCAACTTCGTTTAAAATCTCTAGGAGAAACACGGGAGCTACTTGTGGTTTCAAATCGCCCGCCATCGGCAAATGAAATACGGTGTATCGTTTGTTAACGAGAAAGAATTCGACATCGAATTCTTTTTTAAAGCGCCCGGCATTGTTTGCCCATTCAAAAATATCAACTGGTTTGGTAGTTTGTTGTTCGTCCATGGTACATAATTATACTACATCTAGCCGGTGACGCTCGAAATACCACGGACTTTTTGTTCACGAGCCCGGTTAGCCCATTCGTCTGCGAGCTCGTTGAGCTCGGTCCCGACATGACCACGTACCCAGGTTAGTTTTGCCTTTGATGCCTGATATTCAGCATATAGCGGCTTTACGATGTCCAGGTTTTTGATACCACCTTTTTTAACCCACCCGTTTGCCTCCCAGTTTGGTGCCCATTTGTTCAGAACATTGATCCAAAACTCACTATCCGAACAAATTTCGCAGTTCTGCCCCGCCGCATCTTTTAGTGCTGCAAAGAGCGCCATCCCCTCCATACGAATATTCGTCGTTTCTACTGGCTCGGCTTCCCCGCCAATGAGCCAAGGTTGGCCATTTTTAATCACAGCAAAACCGCCTGGGCCTGGATTCGGGCTAGCACTACCATCAGTATAATACGTTATCATGGTTTCTATTCTAACATCTCAATGTATTATCCACCTAGCGCAAGTGATGGCGATTTTGAAGATCATGTGCTCGAGTAGTACGAGATGGACGCTTGCGTTTTGCTCGCCTCCTAGGCTTGTTCCGCCTCGGTCGCGACTCGGCGACATAGATACCGAGTAATATCAGTAATGCTCCAGTGACTAACTCTAGTGATAATTTCTCGCCCAGTAGAATAATTGGTAACGCAATTGCCATCAGCGTTTCTAGATAGGATAAACCACCAGATACTGTTGAACCCATGCGTTGATAGGCTACAATCCATAGCGAGCGAGAGGCAAACGACACCGCAAAGGCACTGTAGGCAATACCAACCCAGCCCCATAACGATAAATTCGCAGCCTGAGCGATAATTTCACCAGAGCCACTCTCAATCCACGACATCACTAGTGCAACTACAGCTGTTGCTATAGCAGATAGCCCGGCATATACCGAAAAAGATACCCCGTTATCATTCGCCTTTCGCTGGTAAATGATGGAGAGTGGCGATGATACGCAGTTAATGAGTACCAGAACTGTTGCAAGCGGATAAAACACCGACGCTGCCGAACCGTGAAAAATAGCCGGTACCGCCACGACGAGCAGCCCGCCGATCGCAGCCAGTGTAATACCAGCAACAGCTCTAGGGCCAACTTTTTCCTTGATTAGCTTGCTCGACATGATAACTAATACTATCGGCGACAATAGCGAAATAATCGAGGCATAGCTCGCAGCACTATATTCAATTGCCTTGTAAAATGTTATCAGGCTAACAACCGTTCCGATTATCGACACCGTTAGGTTAAATGCGTTCCTCTTTATGACCTTCCAGTGCCTGAGTACAGATACTATTACTGCAGGTAAAAATGCAACGGCCATCATAGCAAGTTTTAGAAATGTGAACGTTGTACTGTTAATTTCGCCCAGGGTACTCTTTATAATAGTGCCGTTGGGCGCACCAATTACTACTGATAAAAGACCTACCAGCAACCACTTGTTATATTTCGTTTTCTTTTTCGCCATTATTACTAAATAAAAATTAGCTTTATCATTATATTGTACTACACGAGTATAGAGAGGTCAAATCTTGCGTTAACGTGTCTGAACTGCTATAATCTACCACGTTATGTGCCCGTAGCTCAGCTGCCTAGGCGCAAGCCGGTTATAATGACCAGCGTTGCTCTATCCAGCTATATAAAAGCGGAGGGCACTGACTGATGAGTGCCCGTAGCTCAGCTGGATAGAGCGTTTGCTTGCGGAGCAAAAGGTCGTACGTTCGAATCGTATCGGGCATACCAAGAAAAGAGAGTCAGTTCAATCTGGCTCTTTTTTCTTGGTTATTGATCGAGATACGATGAGAACGTAGCTTTTGCATTAGCAAAAGACGTTCGGCGGAGCTCGAAAAGGAAGCGAAAACTCGTTTTCGACCCTTTTCGAGTAGAGGAGCGTAGCGATATCGTATCGGATTGTGCTATGATATTCCTCATGCAAAAGATACTAACCCAAGGTGAGCTTGGTTCATTCCATTACGAGGCTATTGTCAAATTATTTGGTCAGGATAGTGTCGAAATTATTCCCTGCCCTAGCTTTGCTAACGTATTTGCACGCCTAGAGAATAACGATGCGGAGCTCGCGCTCGTCGCAATCGAAAACTCACTCTATGGCAACATTAACGAAGTATCCGACGGTCTCGAGACATCAAAAATGCAGATTATCGCCGAAACCGAACTCTCAATCCATCAGAATTTGATTACCTTGCCTGGAGTTGCTGTCGCAGATATTCGCAAAGTCTACTCTCATTTTGCAGCACTGGCGCAGTGTGAAAAATATCTAGCGGATAACGTGCCACAGGCTGAAAAAATTGAATATGAAGACACCGCAGCCGCCGTTCGCTATATTGTCGAACAAAATGATCCGACTCTCGCCGCGATCGCCGGACACAGTGCTGCTGATCTATATGATGTTCAGATTCTCGCTCCGCAGATCGAGGATAATGCAGTCAATTTCACCAAATTCGCCGCCTTGTCACGCAATCCAGAACGCGATCGCCAGCTAATCAGAGAACCTCTGGCCGGCAAATCTAGTATCATTTTAACAACCGGACATCAACCTGGTGCCCTCTACGAAGCTCTCGGTATATTTGTCTCGCATCAAATCAATCTCACTAAACTACAGTCTCGCCCTATTGCTGGCGAAAAGTGGCATTATCGGTTCTATCTCGATTTCGAAGCGAATCTGGAGGAAACCATGCGTATTATCCACGACCTGGAATCACTCGACAATGCCGTAGTATTCCTGGGTAATTACTAATTACCTAAATAGCCGATTCTAGCTCTGGCGGCATAGGATCACCAAATTTCACTATCGGAATATTCCCGATTTCAAAGCTAGAATCCAAATTCGGATATTGTTTTCGATAAGCACTCATAACACTACCATACTGAGCATCTTCCATCGAAAAACCGAGACTCGTAGCGATATGTTCTACCGACTCCGCCGTCGGCCCTTCGATCTCTACGATCGGATCAAGCCATGGCCATTCATCGAGCACTACCTCCACCTCGCCCACGCGCCACGTTTCCCGTTTCGACTCTTGATATGACTCAATCCAGTTACCGAGTTGACGAATAATCTGCGTTATCGCCTCAAAATCCTCGGCAACCGTTTCGATCTCCTTTGTTCCATGAATATCCAGGCTATCTCGTTGTTTATACGATACCGTCACCCGGTCACCCTCGTCTCTCACTCGCAGCCAACCATGGCGAGATTCTAGCGCCTCATTAACAAAGACTACCCGTCTCATTAACCGCATCGGATGCGTACATATTCCACCCAATGCCTGTAGTTGGCTCCGAATGGTATCGTGATTAACCTGGATGAATTTGACTTCGATCTCAGTATTCATGCGATATTACTCTCCGTTTCGTGGAATTGCCGTCAAGGCAATATCAAATACGAGGTCGCTGTTAGCTGGAATATTCTTGGCTGGGCTCGCTGCACCGTAGGCCATTTCAGCTGGAATAATCAATCGACGAGTACCGCCGACTTTCATGCCAGGTACGCCATGTGTCCAGCCCGCTATCACCTGATCTAGTCCGAACGTTATCGGATTGCCAAAATCAAAGCTGCTCTGGAAAATAATGCCATTTTTACATAGTGCTCCAGTATAATGCGCCGTTATAGTCGCGCCTGGCTTGACCTCTTCTCCATCACCGACTTCAATATCGATAATCTCTAGCTCCTGAACCCCATTTCGCGGCTCAAAATCGTGTAGTTTTGTTCCTTCGTATTTCATCCTTGTCATTGTAGCATGAATTTGACAATTATAGTTAATAGTGATATAATTATAGATAGGACTAGGAAGGGAGTTCCATTATGGATTCGGTTGCATATGCGATCGAGACGGTGTACAACGAGTACAATGACTTCGCAGAAGTCGCCGTGCGAAAACTCGTCGCCTCGAGCAACGGTCTGCTGATCGGCTCGGGAGGTGGCGACGGCTCAGTGTTCGTCGCGGTCCACCTCACCGGTGAGCCGATGCCGCAGTTCAACACCGGCAATCCGGTCACGAAGTTCGGCTTCGTCATGCCGAACGAGCACGATGTCGCAGCGCTGCGCCAGCAGCCTGCGAATATCCAGACGCAGTTGCTCTGCGCCCAGGACTACTTCGAGCTGGCCGACCATGTGGTCACAGCTCTCAACTGGGCCTACCGCCACATCCGTTCAAGGAGCTGTCACGTCATCAGTGGCCTGGTCGGGGATTCAAACCCTGATCCGCGAGGAGCCGAGATCGTCGGCAACGTCAGCTCCAAGTGGGCAAACGACGAACTCGAAGTCACAGCTGACTTCGACGAGCGGCTGTTCGAGTTCCTCGATGGGGAGAACCCCCCCCCCTGCTGACTGACCCTACCCACACCCACCGTCCTACCCCATGCGCCCCGCGCGTGGAGCGGACCCGACATCACGTTGGGCGCTCCATTCCCGGGGCGTTCAACATGTAAACTTTTATGCCATTGCCATGTAACGTACAATAAACAAACAGTTTAGACTTCTTCGCCGTAGCGCTGTTGTTGCCACGGTAATAATTTAGTGCGTCCGCTCAGTATTAACAAGGCCGCTACGCCGTTAAATATCATAGAATACACTGGATATAGCAACGCTGCGAGCGATATATCGCCCATCACTACAGCCATTACAGCCAAGATACCCCCAGTTGCACTGAGCGCAAAACATGCTAATGATTCCTCGTGTGGACTAACCCAAGCATGCACTAATGTCGGTATAAACGCGACAATATCCACCGCCACCGATACGCCCAAGGCGATCAGCGGATTCTTAAATACCACGAGTGATGCAATGCCCATTGCAGCACCCACCAAGCAGAGGATGTCAAGCCGGCTCACCCCTGCTAAAACAGCCCATACCGTCCATGATACGAGCCGTGGACGCACTGTACCACGAATAACTGCCAATATATACGGTATTGATGCTGCCGCTGAAACGAGCGCGCCAATTGTTACTAAAGCCGATATCATAAAGATCCTTTCCGCCACGAACAACGTCCTGAGGTACATGCCGTGGCTAGTTATTATTTTTTGTTTGCAACATCACCGCACCAAAAAAGCTGGCCGACGATATTGCTATTGCCGGTCAGCTAGTGCTGAACTGACCAAGTGCTACATCCTTAGGGAGCATACCCCTATCGCGAGCGCGAGATGTAACTATTTCACTCTTAATCATATCATATCACTGACGTTTTTACTAGTCCTAGACGTTCAACATGTTAAAATTTTTATACCGTTGCTACATGACGTACAATAAATGCTCGCAATATATTTGTTGGCACATCGCCAATACCAGACTGCCTAGCCTTTGCAATCAAATCGTCAGCCTCTTCGGGTTCAAAGTAGCCGGCATGACGATAAGTATTGATTCGTAGCTCGAGACCTGCCGGATCAAGCTCGGGATGGAACTGTGTGCCATAGACATTTTGGCCACGACGAACCATTTGCACACAGGTATCATTCCTAGCTAGCACTGTTAGCTCGGATGGAACTTCTCTAGCACCTTCTTTGTGACCGACAAAGGCCGCAAATTCCTGGGGTGCATCTGCTAATATCGGATCTTCGGCGACCAAACGAATATCAACCGCGCCTACTGGCTCACCAGCCCGAAAATCCATCCGTCCACCAGCATGCGTCACTAATGCACCGAGCCCTAAACACGCTCCGAAAAATGGCTTATCCTCGGCGATAATTCGATCAAGTAATCGCCACAACCATGGTTCAAACGCTTTTTGTTCAGACGATTTGTGATCGTCATCATAGGCAAAATTAGCTGGTCCGCCGCCCATGAGTATCACCGCATAGTCGTTTAAATCGATCGTCGGTTGTACTTCATGCATCTGCAGGCGCACCACTTGCTTCTCATCTAATCCACCGAATCGACGGAAAGCTCGGAATTCATCATCACTCGCCTCTAGCTCTGGCCGCGACTGGAGGAGTAATACCTTTTTCACTAGACCACTTCGCTTTCTTCGTCATTATCCAACTCGCTATCAATTGCCCGTGCCGCACCGAGAAAAGCCCGACGTGCCGATCGCGCATACAAATTGCCCTGCTGAATCGTCCGAAATAACTCAGCCGAATGATGCTGTTCCAACTCGGCCAGGTGAAGTAGTCGCTCAAACGATGGTGTCGAAAGCTGTTGGCTATGCAGTTTCATATCATCGAGTGTTCGCGCGATAAAAAAGGTCAATCCCTGTACAACCGCCATCTCTTTGTCGTGCTCTGCGGCACTCATCTCAACAATTGATAGCTCGAGTTTTTCGGAAAAATCTTTTATTTTCGCATAAGACTCGACATCAGAAACCTCTGGACACATCACTATCGTCATTCCCTGGAGTGAACCACTCGCTGATTCGGGGCCAAATAACGGATGGGTGGCGACGAGTGGCTGTTTTGGTACATACTGGCGAATGAGTTCGACTGGACGCTCCTTTACCGAACAGACATCGACAAGCACACTGTCGGGTGATATCACCGTAGCCAAGCGCTCCAACGTTTCAGGATAGGCACCGAGCGGCACCGACAGCACGACGTAGTCGCAGACTGCTACGTCATCAAAATCTGCCCGCCATGTCGTCGGCCGTTCACGTCGATCATAAACCTTTACGGCACAATGCGAACTGAGCTTTTCAGCCAAAAATTTGCCAAAGCTACCAAAGCCGATAATACCAATTGTTGTCATAACGCTACTATAGGTCCTGGCTAGCTACACGCTTCTGTTCAGTCGTATCGCGGTCACGGACGGTCACTGTGCCGTCTTCGAGTGTGTCAAAGTCAATCACAATGCAATGCGGCGTGCCGATTTCGTCCTGACGGCGATAGCGTTTACCGATGTTACCATTATCGTCCCAGGTTACATTGCCGTATTTCGCCTTTAGAGCCTGATAAACTTCGCGAGCCTTTTCAACCAGTTCAGGTTTGTTTTTCAGTAGTGGTGACACACAGAATTTATATGGAGCTAGATGTTCTGGTAGTGCCAAATAGACACGCTTTTCACCATTCTGCTCATCCTCGCGGTAGCTACTGCATAGGACCGCCATCAATGCTCGCTCAACGCCAAAACTTGGCTCGATAACATGCGGTACAAACTTTTCATTGGTGCCTTTGACGGTATATTCCATCGATTTACCAGCGACACGCCGAATATTACCGAGATCAAAGTCAGTACGATACGCGATACCCATCAGCTCTGAGCGCCCAATTGGATAATCGAACTCGATATCAATAGTCCGTTTCGAGTAATGCGCGCGATCTTCAGCCGGAACCTCGAGCTCATGAATTGATGCCGCCGGTAGCCCCAAAGCCTCGAGATAACGATGCGTGGCTGCGAGCAACATTTCAAATGCCTCTTGCCATGCGTCAGGATGGACAAAATACTCAATTTCCATCTGTTCGAACTCGCGACTACGGAATACGAAATCGCGCGGACTGATTTCATTGCGAAACGCTTTGCCCTGCTGCGCCAAACCAAATGGTAGATCAGGGTAAAAACTATCGACGACATTTTTAAAGTTCGTAAAAATGCCTTGGGCAGTTTCTGGTCGTAAATAGCTGATTGAATCGTCACTCTCCGTTGCGCCAACATGCGTCTTGAACATCATATTGAACGTTCGAGATTTACTGAGCGGATTACCATCGGGACTCTTGATTCTCTTTTCGATAATCGCTGCGTCCATCTGCTCCATGGTCATACCATCCGGATTGACGCCATTATCTTTTAAAATGTGATCCGTACGATAACGACGATGATTCACTGTATCCTCGCAAAGCGGATCAACAAACGTATCGACGTGACCGCTCGCCTGCCAGACCTTTTGGTTCATCAGAATTGCTGCGTCAACACCATACATGTCATCACGCTCATCGACAAACATCTTCCACCAGAGTTGCATGATGTTGCGTTTCAAGGCCACGCCAAGTGGACCATAGTCCCAGGTACCGGATAACCCGCCGTACACTTCTGAGCCTTGATAAATAAATCCGCGCCGCTTTGCTAGACTAACAATCTCTTCCATATCTGATAGTATACACTATAAATTAGATTTTCGCGACCGCGCGTGCCAGAACTAGTCCATCATCGATCAAGTCATCGATTCCCTGAATTCGACTGACAATCTGCGGGTCATTGGCGCCTAGGAGACGGAGAATTTTTAGGATATCCGAGCCATAACGACCAGATTCGTTAAATACAAATACTTGATCAGATTGATCGAAATTATATCTAGCATCTTCGACCAGTTTCATGCCGCTCGCATCAGTTGCCGTATTTAATTCGTTGCCAAGCAGTTTAGCTAGTCTCAGATAGAACCACGTTTCGGTTATCGTCAAATTAACACTGAGATTATGTAACGACGAAAATGTTGCCTCGAGCAAATGATAAAACTCGGGCTCGTCGATCGTTTCGGCAGCCTTGGCAGTTTGCTTGATGGCTTCGTATCCAAATTGCAGTCGATTATAGTCAGACATAATTTGATCAAAGAATGTATCGAGGCGCGCTCCGGTCAAGGTCCACAAATTACTAGTCGACTTTGTACCCCGTGTTAGCACTAGATCACAAATCGCAAATAGCTCGATGCCACCAGCTAATCGAGACTTTTCTCGACGTACTCCGCGGGCCATGATAGATAAACGTCCGTGATCAGGTGTGATCGTCTGAATAATGCGATCGGCTTCGCCATAATTAGTCCGGCGTAATACAATAGCTTTGGTCCGAATCGTCTGACTCATGGCGCCAGCCCTTTTTTAGATCGTATGACATCATTGATACAATCGACCAAAGTTTCCGGCGTGATTTCGGCCTTGTCAAGTACCGCCTGGATGCCCAACTGTTTGACATCGTCCAGATCAATTTGCCCCGCGAGTGCTGACAAGATAACAATAGGAATGTCTCTAGTGTCGAGGTAGCTCTGCATTTCCTGCAGTAACGCAAAGACATTACGAGCACCCAACATAACATCAGCAATAATGAGATCCGGATGATGCCGTTCAATTAAATCGAACACCTCGTCAGGATCTGGCGTCCTAATAACCACGTAGCTATCGAGACTCGCGGTCAAAGTATCGCTAAACCAGGCATCGTCATCGACGATTAGCAGTGTTGCGCGCTGCTCTGACATATCACACCTCCAATAGACTTAACTGTCGACTGAGTGGCAAATGCGCCGAGAATGTCATACCACCGCTATAATGTCGCTGTACAGACAGACGGCCATCCATAGCTGCCAAGAATTGACTGGCGATAAAGAGCCCCAAGCCAGAGGACATTGGTCGAGATGATATTGGGAGAGCCCTCTTGCCGAGTGAATCTTTTAATGCTCTGAAGTCTGATAGATCTATTGTAGAACCAAAATCTCGTACCGTCAGCACTGCTTCGCCATGATGTATTTTGCTCGCAATTTCTACGCTAGCACCGATCGGATTATGCTGAATAGCGTTGTCGATCAATCCTGACAATAACGAACTGAGAAGCTCTCGATTTCCCACCGCTACTAGCGGTTGGTGTATTGAACGTAATTTCAGGTGTTGTTTGTGAGCTTTAGCTAACGGCGACAACTCATCAACCACCGACACACATACCGTATGGAGCTGCACCGGCTCCAGCTCAAATAGAGCGTCTTCTAGCCGTGCTGTTTTCGTCAAAGAGTCGACTAATCGCAATGACCGCTCCGAGGTAAATCGGAGCCGCTTGATAATTTCTAACTGTTCGGACACATTATCCGACCGCTCCAAGGATAGCGTCAATTGACGCAACAATACCAGTGGCGTCTTTAGCTCGTGCGCCACGGCGACTGCACTACCCTCCAGCTCGCTCATACAACTAGTATAGCAAGTTTTTCGATTTGATGGCGCTGATGCTTTTTAGGATTCGTACTGTAGAGAATTGAGAACTGTATCGAAATCAGTCATAAAATCTTGGCTGTCGACATAGAGGCGCAAGGTCTTGTCGCGAATTTTGAATATGACGACTGATCCATTGATGTTATCACCGAATTGACCATCTATCCGCATACCTTCGTACCCGCTGAAACTATCCGTCTTGCCAACAGTGACGGTTTTGGCTTTTAATAGACCCTTTTGTATACCGTTGTTATAAGATTGCAGTACTGATCCGTAGGAACTATTATTGATAGTAACACGGAGTGCATAGACCGTTCCCTTGTTGAGGGTTGGTACCATTTTTGGATTGAAATAGACTGACAACTCGCTACCGCCTGCACCACTTTTTTCGACATAGGCTGCCCAAGTTTTAGGATAATTGAATGTCACCGAACCAGATTCCGATGGACCTTCATAGGTCAGATTAGGCTTTTTGTACTCCTCGGTAAATTCAGCCTTGTCGGCTTTCTTCTGATCTTCTTTGGCTGCTTTTACTGCGACATCTACTTTGCTCGTCACATTGTCACGATAATCCACCATCTGCATATAGGCCCACCCAAAACCAATACCGAGGCCGACAGCCAGTATGACAAAAATAATCGTAGTGATGAGAAAAGAATTCGATTCTCCTCTCTCGTCAACTAATTTCTGTTTAGGCATGAGCGTTATCATAAAACAAGTCTATCACAAGCACCCTAGCCTTGCAATCAGAATTCATACAAGTTCATGCCGCCCAAGGCTCGCACCACTGCTTCCCCTGGTATAGAAAAGCCAAAACAGACCACTCTCACTCTTTTACAGCGCAAATGAGATTTTTGACTCAACAGATACGGCTTTATCCGTCGCATCACGCCAGACGTCTGGAACATATAGATAACGGTCGTATCAGGTGGCAAATCAGATCGAAAAAAATCCGTCATTCTAATAGAAAAACGACCCCTAAATCGACGAAGGTGCAGTCGCGACCAAAATGCCAGCCCAGGATTTATCTCGTAGCCGACAGCATATTTTACTCCGCGCTCTAACGCGAGTCCTAGCACCGCGCCATTACCAGATCCTAGATCAACAATCACGTCATCTTTTCCTATACGAGACAGGTCTAGCGCTTGTTTGATCCACGCCCGTCGAGTCGGCACAAATGGCGCTCCACCAAACAATACGCCAATACCAATCGCCACGATGATCAGTATTCCGAGCACCAGCCACAATACCACCACGTTTATTCTTTCGGTTGTGCTGCTTTAGCGGCAAAGTCAGCTTTGACGATCTCGATCTTGTTTTTGGCGGTCGCTAGTTGTTGCTTGATAGTTTCGGCCAAGTTCGATCCTTCTTCGAATTTACTAATTGCCTGATCGATATCGAGATCGTCTCTATCAAACCATTCCACGATGGTCTCAAATTCATCGAGTAATTGACGTAAACTTTTACTTTTCTCTGGCATTCTTCACCTCCGTTTCGATTATAAATTGCGCCGTTTCAATCGTCAAACTATCACCAATGAGCGGTTTAGATTTTACTACGCCACCCATATGATCTCGAACTAGTGCATAGCCTCGCTTCAATACCGCCCGCGGATCAATCTGTCGCATAACTTGACGCATAGTATCATACCGCCGAGTCAAATCATCCAGGTGTCGTTCTATCGTTTCGAGTAAACTTTTTTCGCGCTCGTTCACATGATCGGCTAGATCGGCGATCGTATGATCCATCTGGGACAACACGCGTTTCAAAGAACTATCGATCCGATCCGCTATTTCGTGACGCGACGGCACGAGCAATTGCGCGGCATTTGATGGCGTCGCCGCCCGCACATCGGCCACGAGATCCGCCAGTGTCACATCGATTTCATGACCGACACCGGTGATTACCGGCACGCGCGAGCTAGCGATCGCCCGCACGAGCGGTTCGTCATCAAAGGCTACGAGGTCATCCCTAGAACCACCGCCACGCAAAATCGCAATTATCTCTGGCGGCAGCGCAAGTTCATTGAAATATTCTAGCGCAGCGATTATTTGCTGAGGCGCGCTATCACCCTGGACCTGCACATTAGCAACCTGCAATGTCAGACCCGAAAACCGCTCTCCAATAATTTTCGTAAAATCGACATATCCAGCAGCTCCGGTCGACGAAATCACACCAATTACCTGCGGTATATCTGGTAAAGGCCGCTTGCGCTCTGGATTAAACAAACCTTCCTGATCCAGCTTGGCCTTTAGCAGTTCAAATGAACGCCTAATACTCCCCTCGCCCATCGGCCGAATAGTCTGCACCGTTAGACTAAATCTACCCCAACGCGTTATATTCGGTCGAGCCGTCACCACAACCTTCATCCCATCCTCGATAGCCACGCGCAGGTTGAATGTCGACATAAAACAATTAAGTGTGGACTCTTCGTCCTTTATATCGAAAAATACCCATTTATTATGATTGATTTTAAAATTCGCAACCTCACCAACTATCGTAATATGTGGCGTTGCCGTTTCCAGCATCTGGTTAAACAGTGCAACCGCATCTGAAACGCCAAATACCGGATCAGGAGAACTGTTATTTGCTGGCGCTTGCAAAATCTACCTCGTCAAGCTTTGGTTGACCATATTTCTTTAGCGCATGCTGATACGCCATAAACCCAGTCAATAATGAGCCAGCTATTAACGTTGCCCGCGTCAATACCACGCCAGCAAACGCTGCTCCAGCGCTCATACCACCTGCCGTCAGCACTGCTACCATGATCGCCTCATAGGCTCCTGCACCACCCGGAGTCAGCACGAGGAAGCCGGCGGCAGCAGCAGCTCCGTAGGCTATGAGTAGCACAGAGGGGTTGAATGAAATACCGAGCGCCCAGAAACTAACCATAAATAGCGCTACATCGACCAAGTTAAAAGCCACAGCCCAAACAATAGGCTTTATGAGCATTTTTTTGTCACGGCGTAATATCATGTAATCGTCATGAAATTCTGAGAAAAACTTTTCTGTCTTTTCAATAGATAGCACTGCGTTACGTCGTTTGAACGTGAGTTTGCTCACTATAGCATTAACTGTACGTGTGAGCCAACGAGCAAAACTCTTCATCCGATCTTCGCTACCAATTAAATAACTACCGAACACAACGAGGAACACTATCGAGGTCACAACACCAGTTGCGATCATAACCACCCAGTTACTCGTCCGATTCTCAAGTGTCGCAACGACGAGAGCGATCGCCAACAATAACGCGAATGTTCCCAGCTGTACTACGTAACGCATGAGTTGCGCCATAGTTGCCTGACCCGCACTCACCCCTAATTTACCGAGACGCCACACCATATAGGAAATGCCGGATACGCCACCGCTCGGAAAAACGTGATTCACAAAATTGAGCTCTAGCGCCATGCTAGTGGCTTCGAGTGCGCTCGTTTTTTTCAACTGGCCTCTCGCCCGCAAGTAGGTGAAAAAGATTTCGGAATTAGTATAATACGACGCAAATTGTAATGGTATGAGTAGCAATAATATCCAGATATTAACCTGTCCGAGCAACTTCCAGGCTTCGTAAAGCTGTTTTCGTGCTGCCACTAATACAATGACGATGAGCACAATAGTGATAATATTCAGCCAAGAACGACCGCTGAAACGCTTCACCGTTTTTCCTGTTCGTTCACCGAATTTTTTCGACATTATCGACTATTATACAGTAAAGACGAGCATCGCGCTAACGAATTACCTGAATAATCCCTGGTTTAATAATCCTTACAATACATTCTATTGGTAGTTTCGAGAATGATCCCTGCGCTACCGTATTTGGCATTTGTTATCCCTGATCCCATATTAGAGATGCTCTGTGCGCAAGAACAGCCCGGACTAATGATTATCCAGCCTTCGTAGGTAGATCCGGTAGGAACTGCTTGGCAGGCATCGGTAGTGCGAACATATACGGTGTTGGCTTGTCCAAAACTAGAGAAATACTCGCTATTTGCTGGCTGCGTACCACCAGGAGGTCGCGTACCATTATCGGCCCAGTACTTTTGCAGTGCAGCGATGGCTCTGCCGACATCTTGGCGCCTAGCATTATCCCGTTGGGATTTTTGCATGGCTGGAAGAGCGAGAAACACGGTGAGAAATATTAACCCAGCAATAGCGAGTACCAGAACAACTTCAATAATGGTAAATCCTCTTTGCTTATTAAGGATAAGCATATTCATATAGTAAAGAGTATATCCTCTTCCTTTGACCTATGTCAATGACGACCCTAGCTAGTACGCATATCATAAAACTGTTACAATAGGCATCATGTTATTATTCGTTTTAGGCCGTCAGCCAGAAATTGGCTTTGCTGAGCTGCGAGCAGTGTTTGGATCAGAGGTCCAACTCTATGGCCCTATCGCTCTGCTCGAGACAGCAGTAGACGTCGATTTCAGCCGTCTCGGTTCTGTCGTCAAAGTAGCGACCGTGGTTGATAATACCTGGAAAAATATTGCCGAGCATCTTCCGGTCGAGGGTAAAGTGACGCTCGGACTGTCCACCTATGGCACAAAACTCTCGCCGCGTGAGCTGTTTCGTTTTGGGCTCGATGTTAAAAAACGTCGTGGGTCGGTCCGGCTCGTCCCCAGCACCGAAGCTGCTCTATCGAGCGCTACCGTTTTCCATAACAAACTAACCAAGCCAAACAAAATTGAATTTATTTTTGCCCACATAAACGGTCGCGAGTTGCTCGCAAAAACCATATTCGTCCAAGACATACCTGCCTATACCTTTCGAGACCGATCGCGGCCAAAGCGCGACGCCCGCGTTGGGATGCTGCCGCCAAAACTAGCTCAAACCATGGTCAACCTGGCCGCTGGCGTCGCCAAGCTAGACAAAGCCACTACACCCATGCTCCTCGACCCTTTCTGTGGTACGGGCGTCGTTCTCCAGGAGGCAGCCCTCATGGGATTGTCAGTCTATGGTACTGATCTAGAGCCACGCATGATCGAATACTCAGAAGCCAATCTGAAGTGGCTAAAATCAACTCATCATATAGATTTTGCATCCAAATTAGAAGTCGGCGACGCCACATCGCACCGCTGGCAAGCACCGATAGATATCATCGCTACCGAAACCTATCTTGGTCGCGCTTTCACCGCTGTTCCACCACCAGCAGTTCTGAATGAAGTAATGAATACTTGTAATATCATTCTGTCAAAATTCCTAGCAAATCTCCGCACGCAGGTCTCGTCCGACACTGGCATGACCATCGCAGTGCCCTGCTGGTTTGTCCACGGAAACGTTCATCATCTCCCACTTATTCGTGATTTATCAGAGATAGGATTTGAACAACTATATTATTCAGACAAATCAATTCCCCTCGTCTATCATCGCGAAGACCAAGTTGTCGGCCGCGAGCTGTTAGTCCTGAGGAAGCGCTGAGTCAGGTTCGATTCCAGCATGATCTAGAACCTCTCTCCACGTGGCCACCTTTATTACTCCGGCCTCGTCCGAGACAGTAGTGGCCGCTAACTGACTACCGCCAAACAATAGACCAACACCACCAGCCATAGCCATGCCAATGGCATGGCGCGGTTGATCATCAACTAATGTCGAAGCACCGATCTCTATGGCAGTTTCGCCTTTGGTGACTGCTTCGTTAGCCCCTCGATCACCCCAGCCACCTTCGAGATAGCGTATATCTCGAAATATATCAGGAAAATGTCTGTCTATAGTCGATTTTGTGATTTCATGAATATCCCTCGGCCTAGAGGTTAGTATTATTAAATCGTGATGCTTCGCGAGAGCCGCGAGAGCTAGCTGTGAATCTCTGACCGGCCGCAAAAATGGATTCATGCCACGATTCATAGAAGTCGTCCGTCTAGCTATTTCTTCCGAGCCGACCCCCCCCCATAACTGCCCCCATTGCTCGCTGTAGTCATGCGGCCTCATGCCAGATGTCCAACCAACCCGATTATTAAAGCGAGTAAACCCACCACCATAATCTAAACACACATCGTCAATATCTATCGCCCAGGTTTCTCGTTCCCCTCTTGCCATTCTCATCCTTTCTCCACTATTAGAGCATATTATTACATTAGATTTTACTACATGTCAATCGCTTGCACAAAAAGTCTTTTTAGTGTACAATGGACGAAAATAACGAAGGAGTGTTTTAAAGTATGTCTCATGTTAAAGCGGGCGGTTCGTCCAAAAACATCCATAACAACGCCGGTCAGCGCCTCGGCGTCAAGGTTTTCGGTGGTCAGAAAGTTAACGCTGGTCAAGTTATCGTACGTCAAGTTGGCGCTACAAAAATTGCTGGTCCTGGCACTTACGTCAGCCGCAACTTTACTATTCACGCCGACAAAGATGGCGTCGTCAAGTTTGTTCGCCGCAAGATAAAGAATTTCACCGGTAAAACTACCTGGCGCACCCAAGTGTGCGTTGAGTAATAGAATCATTTTCTAAAAAATCTCCCTATTTCTCAGGGAGATTTTAGTTTAAATGTGCAGTGAATTATCTATTGGCCAGCGTCTCTACCTTGTTACCTATATCATGGAGTATTCGAGCGATTTCATTGAGCTGGCCACGACGGATGAGTCCCTTGATCTGTAATATATGCATACCGTCGTCAGTATATTTGAGACTCGACAATAATCGCACGAGGTGATCCTGATGAGAAATACTATCAGATCTCGAAGTTATCGCTCTCAGTTCGTGCCCTATGTTTTCAAAGGTTCGCTGCTCATCCTTGCTAGACTGGCGTAGATCTATTTCCTGCTCAACTTTGCCCGGTATAGTCTGCAGTTCATGGAGACGATTGGTGAGTTGTTCGATCTTGTCTACGAAAAATACCGCGCGATCACGAAGAGTATCTACATCGATCCTATCGGGACTAACGATACTTTCGAGATCGCGAGCAATAGTCATAATTCCTTTGATCTCTTCGGTTATACCGCTGTTATTGATGTATTCCGTTAATGTGCGGTGTAATTCACGAATGCTATCCTGCTCAGCCGAAAGCTCTTCGTTGGCGGTATCAGGAGCGTTAGCATAGCTCTCGTCAGCGCCGATTTGTTTTAGAGCCATTTTAGCCGCCGTGCGGTGATGACCTGCACCGATAGACTGCTCTTCTCTATCTGATCGCTCGGTATTGAACCGGCCATCGAGCATCGCTACTGCGAGCATGGCCGAATAATCTCTCGATTCATATTTTTGCTTTGAGTCGAAGCTAAAGCCGAAGTCATCTGCCTTGCCGCCCTGACCATAAGGATCCAGGAGGTTAGCCTGTACGCGTTCGGGCAAGAGATTCTGATCACCCAACTCATCGATAGTACGTCGAATAATATTCTGAAGTCCCACTCTTGCCTCCGGATCTCCGGTATTAGGATCAAGTTTGGCGCGAATTTCCTCTGGCGTAGCACCGAGGGTACGCAAAAAGTCACGTGCCATACTAGTATCACCAGGACTATTCAGGATCCAACCAATCTTTTCCTCGGCTGTTTTAATCCATTCGGGCTGAGTCTTGATAGTTTTTCGATGTTCAAACGACTCTGCTGGCTGCTCGAGTTTTGAGCGGTCCACCGTATCACCAATTGCAGAGAGGGGTTCGGGTTCGGCGATCACCTCGTTCACCGTCGTCTCTTTGTATTCAGTCCGCATATTTTTGGCGATTTGGTCAGCAGTCGGCATCTTGGCACTCTCCATTGCGGCAATCAACAGTTCTGGATCTCGACTCACAACAGTGCCATTACTCGAGACATCCTCGAAATAGAGGTCTGTTCGATTATCAATCTTTTGACTAGAAATAATGAGATGGTCTCGAGATACATTGAGATGATCTCCTAGCCCAAGTTCTTGCATAGCCTTTCGCTGTTCTTCGTTAGCATCTGTCGAAGATCGACCGAGCGTAAATCGATCACTGTCTCCAGTGCCAAATGACACCTTGTAGTTTTTTGGCGAGTCCAGGTTAAAAATTGCAAAATCACTTGGTGCGAAAGCAAGACCTCTCACATCAAACACTGCTAGATTCACCGGCGCAGCGTCTTTTACCGCTTCAACCTGTATCAACAACAGCGGTTTGGGATAATTAGGTATTTCTGGACCAACTGCTAGCCTCTGAGGCTGATTCTTTTCCAGTTTGTGAGCAAACTCTAATGGAATCTCCGGATATACAGGCTGGTCGTTCTTGTGATTATACGATGGATCAGTGGTAGTCATATGTTTATGTTATTGTTTTCTAGCTACAATTGTAGCACAGAAACGATAAAAAGTCAATGAACTATTGCTTGCATTTCCTTCGAAGCCGCTGGGCAATGCGGGTCTTGTTATTAGTCTTTGATACTGAGTTGGTGTTTGATACGATCCACCACATCGCTAATGACAACTTGAGATTTAACGAGGAAATCGTCAGCACCAAGTTCTTTGGCGCGTTCGGCATCTTTTGGCTGACTGAGCGCTGTTAGCATAATAATATGAATATTGTGGGTCGCTGGGGTGTTTCGCAAGATATCGAGCACATCGAAACCGTTTAGTTTTGGCATCATAACATCTAATAGAATAAGCTCGGGTTGGAACTCTAGTGCAGTCTGCAAAGCATCCTCGCCGTTATCAACACGCTGAACTTCGAAACCCTCGAGTTCCAGTCGCTGTTTATAGACAGTAGCCAGTACTTCATCGTCTTCGACCAATAAAATCTTGTGCTTTGTTCCATGTTCCATGCCTATCAGTATAAAGGTTTCGCTAACTTTGTGCAAGTAGAGAGGCGAAGTGTCGTCCGAGGCTAAAAACAGCCTGCGAGGACGACACTATGTTGTCAGAGAGAGGAAAAAGTGGACGAGGCCCGGGGTGGCGGTTTTCAGCTTGTGGCCGTATGCCGCCATCCCCTCTGGCCAGATTCTCCCTCGTGAGGAGATGTGACCATGCCTCCTACTGAGAGCTCAGCCTAGGTAAGGCTCGGCTCCCCGGTGGAGAGGTTTGGCCCCTTTGCAAGGAGCACCCACCCCGTCGATCCGCCGCCGTGTCCATTGTGGGTATCAAACCCACAGTAGACCTTTAGCCACCCTTTCCGGATGGCGCGACCTACGTCGCGCTTGCGAATGCCGAACTCAGACATCGCTCGCATGGCATTTCGCCATGAAACGAAGTCCATGCCGCATAGGCGCTGATCGAGGAATGCCTCGACCCTCTTTCGAACGGTCATCGTACTTTTCCCTTCTCTTTGGTTTTTTATAAACAAAAACGCCGGAGGTTTCCCTTCGGCTGCTTTTCGTTTATAAATTGTATGTGGTACTAGAAAGCAACAGCCGAAGGACGCGGTACAATCAAACCTAGCAAGCACACCATGTTATGGTGCGTGACTGGGGTCTGGCTGTCTGCAAACTTCGTCATAGTACTTTCCTCGAATACTAGTGTACACCAAACGAAACCATTGAGTCAAATTTTTGTGAAACTATTGCTTGCTCACACCTACCCCGGGTGACGCGAGGCGGGGCAGCCCCTAAAATGTTTTTACCAGAGATAAAAAATTTTAGGGGCGGACCGAGCGGCAGGACCCGGGGTTCGTAATTATCAGAGGGTCTCTCTCTTATTCAAAATCTCGGTAGCTTTGATGCGTTGAGTGTCATTACCGGCATTATACTCATCTGAGGTCATTTTTACCTCAATATCTGGTTTAATACCGTTACCATTGATATTTTGACCCTTTGGCGTATACCATTTAGCGATCGTGACTTTGAGCTCAGCGCCGCTCGATAATGGCACTAATTTCTGAACGCTACCTTTACCATATGATGTCGTACCGACCAACGTTGCGGCCTCGTTGTCTTTTAGTGCACCCGCGACTATTTCGCTAGCACTGGCTGAACCGCCATCAATGAGGACAACAGTAGCAATGCCTTGGAGTGTTGCCTCTCCGGAAGACGTTTCTGTTCCTACCACTTGGTTACCACGACGTTCCTGCACAATCACCTGGCCTGATGGTAGCCATAGACTCGCCACTGCTTTTGCAGCATCGACATATCCGCCACCATTACCACGCAAATCGAGAATAACACCGCGAACATTAGCCGAGTGGAATGCGTCAGTCGCTTTGGCCGCTAAACCAGCCGTATCATCACCAAAACGCGAAATACGGAGATAGCCAATATTGTCTTTTATATCGTGCTCAACACTAGGAACGGTGATTTTGGAACGAGTTACTTTGAACTCTTTTGTCTCCCCGTCTCGGAGCACTGTAAGTTTAACTACCGTACCGGCTTTACCGCGAATCTTTGTCACTGCCTTTTCCGGAGTCCAGCTCACCGAACTAACATCGTCAACGCCAGCGATAACATCACGAGCCCTAATGCCGGCTGCCTTGGCAGGACTACCGTCGATCGGTGATACTACCTCTAGCTGGTTGTCACTGTTCTGCCCTAGTTCGATACCAACACCTTCGAATGTGCCGGATAGATCACTATTGAATTCCTTGGCCTCGGCTGCTGTAAAGAACGTTGTATACGGGTCACCTGCAGCATTCACCATACCCGCAGCTGCGCCTTGGACTAGTTTGTCATTATCCAGTTTGCCATCGAAATTCTGAGATAGCTCGCCATAGATCTCGTTGAGCTTGCTATAGTCCAAACTGCCATTCGTTCTAGCTAAAATGGTCTGGTACCTGGTGCCAATAGCAAAGCCAATCGTACCGACGATCAGGCTTGTCACTATCACCGACATGATACTAATAGTGACTGTTTTTCGATTCTTTCCTGTATTTCTATTAGAAGAAGTTGGCAATGTAGATCTACCTGGTTGCATAGGATTTAAACTCACTTTCATTGCCTCTATTTTAGCATAAACGATACCGCGGAACTACCCTGCTATTCTATCGTTCGCCAAAGTAGATAAAGACGACACCGCTCGTACTAATATTGACGCGCTCGTGGTACTGACCATCGCCACCACGGTTGTATTCTGAAACATTGAATGTACCGTCACTGTTCACAGACTCTACCCAAGCCACGTGACCATAGTAGCCGATATGCCAAACAGCGACAGATTTGACCTTTGGTGTATAGCCAGTTGGAATACCTGCTGCACGTGCGTTATCATCCCACTGATTAGCATTGCCACGACCGCCCCAGTACGGCATATTGCCATACGTTTGGTATACTTTCCAGGCAGCGTAACTCACACACTCGCGATTATACATTCCCCATGGATCTACGAGAGCGTCTTTGGCAGCATTGTTCAGGTATGCTGGGTAGCCGCCATGGTTCGGATCGCCCGCAACAACTTTACCGCCACCAGTACTAGTTTGGTTAGCACGAGCCTGCTCGGCCTGTAACTGACGAATTTTGTCGCGATTATCAGCGGTTAATTTAGCATAGGCAGCCTCTTGACCTTGCGTTTTATTTAGCAATGACTGCTGTTCACCCTGTTTACTAGCCAACTGTGCATTTCGTGCTTTTTGGTCAACGAGAATTGCATCAACGTCTTTTTTCTGGCTTTCGAGCTGAGCTTTGAGCTCTTTGATTTCCTCGATTGCATCTTTTAACTGATCCTGGACTGTCGCCTGCTGTGACTGTTTATCGACGTAGTCACTGAGATTATTGCTACTTGCAAGCATCTCTAGTGGAGTAACTTTATTATCTAGATACATTTCCGCCATAATCTCACTGAGATCATTACCACGAACTTTGATCTTTGCCTCGTTATCAGCGATCTTCGCCTTTAGATCTACAGCCTTGGCATTATTGAGATCAATTTCAGCTTGTAATTGAGCTTGCTCATTTTTTAGAACGTCGATAGCTTTGGTCAACGAGTCAGATTGTGCCGATAATTCCCTCGCCCGTTCATTATAAGTGCTAATCTGAGATTCGAGAGCTTTGATTTTCGCGCTATTATCGAGAGCCGCCACTGGTGTATCAGGAGAAAAAGATGGTGCAATAACGCCAACGAGCACTGCTACTGCAACAAGAATAATTGCCGAACGCTTGGTGCTTGTTTTGAGTTGTTGATTGCGTTGCTTGTTTGCAACTGGTTTTCTGTATCGCACTGGTAACCCTCCTTCTTTCAGTGGTGGCGAGGAGCCTTAGCATCAATTGTACACTAAAGTGCTCATGTTTGTCAAACGTGGTTACGGTAATTTCTGTGGAAAACTATTTCAAATAGCGTCGTACTGCCAGACGAGCCGATACATAGCCAATCAATAGACCAACCGCTATCATGGCGGCAAAAATAGCTATCATCCAGTTCGATAAAATGTCGCGAATTTCGGCAGTCGCAATACCATAGGCTTCTAGACCAGGCGTCACCCAGATGAACAAGAAGTACCCGATAACTGTAGCGACAATGGCTGCTAATATTCCATACATTTCCGCCTCAATGAGAAACGGTCCACGAATAAAGTGTCGATCAGCGCCAACTGCTCGCATCATACTAATCTCATCGCGGCGACTAAATATTGCCATACGAATCGTATTGAAAATCACCAGGACTGATATAACGAGAAAGACCGAACCCAGTATCAAGCCGAGTTGTTTTGCAAACGAGGCCCAACTAGCGATTCGATTAATCGTGTCCTGCTGTTCCCCGGCATAAGACGGTGCACGTTTTGAATAGAGCCATTGTTTAAACTGCGGGTCTTCTCCGACTACTTTTTTAATGGGCGTTAGGTTACTGAGATCATTGACTTTTACATTCATTACCGCCGGAAACTTCTCTGATGGATCTATGCCTTGCTCGGCCAACGTAGCGAGCGTTTCTAACTTGTCTGGATATTGCTGTACGTAATCCTGGTATTGCTGTTTGCTATTACTGATAGAAACAGTACGGACGTTTTCAACCAGTTGCATCTTGCCCTTTAAATTGCGCAGGGTATCGTCGCTCACCGATGGATCGAGGTAGATTGAGATATCAATCTTCTCTCGCAAACTCACTACGGTACTATTCAGCATTTGGCTAGCGGCAATAGTAACGAACATGATTAACAAAGTAATAGTCATGACTGCCGTAGCAGCAACAGTCAGCCAGGAATTACGTGTAAAGTTACGGACACCATAGCGAAATACACGCACATTAGTAACCAAACGATGTTGCCGCCTCGATTGCAAACGTCGAACCTTTGGTGCTGAACTTTTCGTGGTAGTTGATTTGTTAGGCATCTTTGACTCACTCATTGACGATATCCTCCATGAGCTACATCGCTAGCTACTTTGCCCTCATCTAACGTAATAACGCGGGTATTGAGACGGTTAACAATTTCCGTACTATGGGTAATCAATAGAACAGTTGTGCCAAATTTATTAATTTTGGCGAGCAAACGAACGATTTCCCAGCTGTTTTTAGGATCGAGGTTACCTGTCGGCTCATCTGCAATGAGAATCTTTGGCTGACGCACCATAGCCCTAGCGATGGCGACACGTTGGCGCTCACCACCCGATAATTCTCTAGGAAAGTTCTTTTGTTTGCCATACAAACCAACAAGCTCTAGGATCTTTGGCACGTTGGTTTTAATTTCGTTATTAGTATGGCCAGAGATTTCGAGACTGAGTGCTACGTTTTCAAACACCGTACGATTAGGTAATAATTTAAAGTCCTGAAACACTACGCCGATACGTCGGCGGAGCAGCGGAACGTCACGATCGTCTAACGTATCGTAATCAATGCCGCCAACAACGATCTTGCCAGAATCTGGTTTTTCCTCGCGGGTTAATAGTTTTAGCAATGTTGATTTACCAGCGCCCGAAGCACCGACAATAATCGCAAACTCACGCGGCGCCACATGTAACGACACTTTATCGAGTGCCGGCCTGATACCGCGATGATATGTTTTGGTTACCCTATCTAGTAATATCATCTATGTTTCTATTATATCATAACCTTTATTGTCCCGACAGACTCTCATACTGCTATCATAGAATTACTGTCGTACAGCATACACAACAACACGCTGTTCAGTACTCTGGTCTCGATAATTGTACTTTCCAGCATACGTCATTAATGTTACGCCCTGTTTTGCATTTTCCGGCACATTCAGTGCTTTATTCATATCAACGTCGTCGGTAGGTACTGTTTGGTTGCTGACTACTTTATAGGTAAACCTATCACCGTTGCCATTCTCTAGTACGATGGTGTCACCGACCTTGATTTGATCTAGTTTATCAAAAGCAGATGTGTACGAAGACGAATATGATTTGTGGCCATTGACAAAGACCTGTCCGTCCTGACCTGGTTTGGCACTACCATCGTACCAAGCAGCGTCATTGGCATTTTTTGGCGAATCAATATTACCGCTACTATTGATCCCGACGCTATTGACTCTAGACTGGATGCCGATCGAAGGCAGATAGAGATAGCGTGGTTGATCAGCTGGTGCAGTATGAGCTGCCCAAGCTTGATTGCTAACAGTCGTAGGATCAACACTAAACGGATTAGTGTCATCTATAGATACCGCACCGACGGCTTGGGAAAAAATGTAGTTGATCGGTTTGTTAGTAAACCAGGTATCCCATGCCAAATAACCACTCACTGCTATGAGTGACGTTATGATGAAGTATTTTAGGAATTTACCGATCTTTCGATGATCAATCTTTACCTCGAACGTTACTTTTGAATTCAGATGGCGTAGCCATGTTTGCTCGGCTGACTCATTAGCCAAAGCTCCTGCGCCACCAGTATCAATAATTGTTGAAGCACCTCTCGATTCGGCGGTTGTCGGCATTGTTTCCGCAGCCGAAGCCAGAACCTTGCTCGCGAGGCTGCCGTTGCTGTACGTTTTATGATGATTGGCGGTCGTCGCATGAGTCGCTTTGTGGTTCGCTGCGTGATCTATTTTTGATACTTTTGGTTGTACTGCTGCTACCTGGCTCACGGGTTTGATAACAGGTTTTGTTGCGATTTGTGGAACAACACCATCAATAGCTGCAGATACCGGTCGCGCGGGAGTTGCACGATGAACAGCTGGCTTCTCTAACTTCTCTGGTTTTTTATGTATGACCGGCTCTGCTACGTGAGTTTTCGGATGGTCGGCTACCGGAGCCTGAGTAGCTACCGTCGCTGATCCAAATACAGCATGAATATTCCTCACGTGATGTTCTGGAACAATCACCCTACCTCTAGGTTCAATCCTCATCGAATGATCACGACGAGATGTCCCACTAAAAAAATTTTGATCTGCCATTGTTTGTCCCCTGTTTGTTCCTGTTTTAGCCTGTTTGTTTTATGGCTATGCTTATGATTATATCGTACTAATTTTTAGAATGCAAGTACTAAAATATCACTTAGCCTACGATAGAGCGATTCTCTAAATAGGCTCGGATAAAGCCATCGATTTTACCGTCGAGTACTGCGTCGGTATCTTTTTCCTCGTATTTGGTACGAGTATCTTTGACTAATTTGTACGGATGCAAAACATAATTCCTGATCTGCGCGCCCCAACTAGCGCTCTCACCTGCCCTGAGCTCACTCAAATTTTCAACGTGTTGTTCAACCTGCAATGCAGCTAATTTCCCACGTAAAATTTCCATGGCTTTTTCTTTGTTCTGGAGCTGGGAACGTTCGTTTTGGATCGCCACAACAATTCCGGTCGGCACATGGGTGATACGCACCGCTGAATCAGTCGTGTTAACACTCTGGCCACCGTGACCACCCGCTCGATAGACATCAATTTTGAGATCCTTGTCATCAATTTTCACCGCATCTGGCGTGTCGATTTTTGGCAGTACTTCGACGAGCGCAAATGATGTTTCTCGCGACTCAGCATTAAATGGACTGAGGCGTACGAGGCGATGAACACCATTTTCACTCATGAGTTTGCCATAGACAAATGGACCGGAAATTTCAATCACTGATGTTTTCACCCCTGCAACCTCGCCGGCCGATCGTTCCAGAATGGTTGTTTTATAGCCATTCTTTTCCGCCCAACGCAAATACATACGTTCAAGCATCGCTGTAAAATCCTGGGCGTCATCGCCACCAGCACCAGCGCTGAGACGCACAATTGCGTCACCAGAGTCATACTGGCCATCAAACAATAGTTGCTCCTGGAGCGAAGCTAGATGCTCCTCTAGTGCATCGACTTGACCAGATAATTCTGTCATCATTTCATCATCAGCGAGTGCGACTAATTCTGTAAAATCCTGTGCCTGAGTCGCCAAGATTTGCCACGGATCAACCTGGTTTTTAAGATCCGATAATCTCTTTGCGCTAGCTTGAGCTGCTTCGGGATTATGCCATGTCTCAGGTTGAGCTAGATTGTCTTCCAGTGCAGTGATCTCGCTGACTTTGGCCGGTATGTTTAACTTCTCGAGAGCCGCCGAAACCTCCTCTGAAACACGTTGTAGTCTAGTCTCTAGATCAGATTTCATCAATAAACCCTAGCTAGCCGATTGACTATTAGTTGTTTCGTCTAAAACTTGGGAGATTAACTCGCTCGGTTGTCGTGGAGACACTTTGCCAGCCATTTCAACAATCGCATCAACATCATCGGTTATGGTATAGAGACTACGGTCATTCGGACCAATAGTTCCGGCTTCTTTTTCCATCTTCCAGTAAAAGAACGCATCGAGCGGTTTCCAAAAATCGCTACCAAATAGGAAAATTGGTACATGATCAATCTTTTTCGTCTGTATGAGAGTAATGATTTCACTAAATTCATCGATTGTGCCGAAACCGCCTGGAAAATAAACATAGACCTTGCTCGATGCCGCCAGCATAACTTTGCGAGCAAAGAAGTAATGAAATTCGAGATGATCAGTCGTATATTGATTTAATGTTTGTTCCATAGGTAGCTGAATATTGAGGCCAATTGAGCGACCACCCTTTTCAAAAGCTCCGCGATTAGCAGCTTCCATAATGCCATTGCCGCCCCCAGTAATAACTGGATGACCTGCAACAGCTAATTTCTGCCCTAGTTCGCGGGCTTTGATATAGTACGGGTTATCCTCAGGTAATCGTGCCGACCCAAATACCGTAACACCTTGCGGGTAGGTTTTTATCGTTTCGAGGCCTGCAGTGAGGTCTTTGGCATAGCGCGACGAGCGCTCAATATCCTCTAGAGTCAAAGATTTGTTACGCGACAGTTCATTCAGCCAAATTTGTTCCATAATACCTGCCTATTTTAGCACAACCCTTTCACCGCTGCGATAAACTGGTCTCCACGATCCTTGTAACTGGTAAACATATCGAAGCTAGCGGCAGCTGGAGATAAAATGACTATATCGCCCGGCGTGGCTGCCTGATAGACTTCATGCACAATCTCAGTCATGGCACTCGTGTTTAATTTTTTGATAGGTATATCCGAAACTGCTCTGACTTGAGTTTCAATCTTATCGCGATTAGCACCAATAGTATAGATCATTTTTACTGTTGATTTATTGATAGCCTGCCCTAACTCAGTATAGTCAGCACCTTTGTCGTGACCACCCAGTATCAATATGGTTGGCGCATCGAACGATCGTATAGCCGCGATGGCCGAGCCTGGTGTAGTTGCAATACTATCATCATAAAATTTTATATCGTTTATCGTTTCTACCAATTTGAGTCGGTGCGGCAATCCAGTAAAACTACCGAGGCCTCGCCGAATCGCCTCGACATCACCATTCGTCATATGCCACGTTGCCGCAATTGCGGCTGCTGCATTGCGCAAATTATGCTCCCCAGGTAATGTGACTATCTCAGTCGAGCCAATCTCCTGATCAGCATAGTAAAATACTCTCTCTTCAATGTGAACAAATTTTTTGTTCAAAAATGGTAGGCCTGTCGCATGAGTAGTCCGTAGGGCATTTTCAACCAATTGCCGCACCCTATCGTCCTGCTCATTATAGACAGCAAAATCACGAGGAATTTGATGGGCAAAAATCTGACTCTTTGCTGTTACATATTCAGCCATATCAGTATGCACATCGAGATGATCCGGCTCGAGAAGTGTCATCACCGCCACTGCTGGTGAACGTTCGAGATCCCATAATTGAAATGACGAGAGTTCGAATACTACAATATCCTCAGTCCGAACACTATCGAGTATATCGAGAGCTGGAACGCCAATATTGCCGACAAGGTGAACCCGTCGCCCGTTATTCTCCGAGTCGTGCGTGATATGCGCCTTCATAATCTCGGCAATAAAACTGCTCGTTGTTCCCTTGCCCTTTGATCCCGTTACTCCAATAATCGGCGCAGGACACGTAGCAAAAAACTCATTGGTCTGGGACCATATTTTACCGCGAGTACGGATAGACTGAGGCGGCATAGGCGGCGTGCGGAGAACGAGATCAAAATTAGCTAGTCGATCAAATGCATCGTCACTCACTATAGCTTTGGCATCTGCAGGAATCGGATACTGATCGCTGATCTTGGTAGTCACAATCGTTACATCATCGCCTCTAGCGGTAAAGTAGCGGTAGCTTGATTGCCCTTCTGCGCCAAACCCAGCTATTGCAATTCTCATACTATCCCTCCCGTTCAAAATAATTTGCTCAGTTTGTCATTTAGGCGTTCGGCAACTGCTTTCTCAGTGTTACCATAGATACCCAGACCCCAACAATTTACTGAAAAGAATTCTTGCGCCGTGGCAATAATACGCTCTTTGGTAACAGCCCGGATACGATCAGGCTGAGCAGCGAAATCCTCGATACGACCATCAAAGAAATAGCGATTAGCCAGCCAGTTATTGAGCTGTCCTACCGTCTGAATACCCATTTGATGACGACCGAGCGCATATTGTTTGGCGCTCTCGATCTCCGCCTCGGTAATATCGCCCTCTTGGATTCGTTTTATTTCGCGTACTATCAAATCAAATAGTCGATCGAGCTTGTCTGCCTCTACTGAGGCACCGAAATCCCATGTCGAGTTGTGCTCGCTCGCACTCGTTTCAGACCAAATACCATAAACGAGCCCTTTTTGCCGAGCTTCACCTTGGATTCTAGAATGAAGTGTGCCGTTTAAAATATGGTCAAGTACACTCATGGCAGTATCTTCGTCATCAGACAATCGACGCGGCAAGTTCATCGTCCAGCCAAAGGTGATGTCGGGAACATCTTTGCGGCGAATCGCAAATGGTGCAAATGAATGCATCTCATCAACTGGTAGTGGCGGTCGATCGCCTATCTTTAGTTCAAAACTATTTAAAAGTTCGCGCAATCGAGTCAATTTGCCAGTAAAATCGCCTGCCACTACGAAACGCAAATTGCCGCTGGTGTGGGTATCACGATAGTGATTTCGTATGTCTCGCACCGTAATATTTGGCATGATCTCGAGACGCTCTTGGTATCCTAATGTATTATCTCCGAGATTCTGAGATATTTTTGGCCATAATACCCGATTAGCATTAGATAGATAGCCTGTCAGTTCGCCTTTGACATTGCCATACTCAGCATCAAACTCTTCCTCGGTGAATTTCGGATCACAAATAGCTGACTTTTGGAGACCGAGGATCCTCTCCCACTCAAACGAAGCACATTCCGCCACATAACACATACTAACATCGCTCGTCCACGCATTGTGGTATGCCCCATTTTCAGTAAATACTGCATCATAATCAGAACCGGTAGCAAATCCGTTATTGGCACCGAACGCCATATGCTCCATGATATGTGCTGTCTCCCATTTTTTGTCAAAGTCGCGCACAAATCGACTACCTGCCCGGAAATGAAACTGGGCGCTCATTACTGGCGCCGAGGGCACGTTTACAATCAAACCGCGCCCATTGTCTTTTAAGATGAATTCACTAACTTCGTATTGCATATATTCTGGTCTAGTTTCGGATAATAGATCCCTTGTCCCACTCCCAACAATTGTACCACAAAAAGCTTACTGATCGGGCGAAGAGTTATGTAACTTTCGTGATTGTTCATCGATCTGAGCTTGTAACGTATCTACTTCTTCGGCTTGGCTGTTGTTAGAAATGATCTTTGGAACTACCAGAGCTGCCGATCCCACTACGACGATAACAAAGGCAATGATGAGATATAGCGTTGTTCGAGTAAATTTCGAGGCACGAGACGAAGCCGACAGTGCCCCTACCGACACTGCGTACGTATCTTCTTGGTCAGTTGGAAGTGGATTCATGAGAGGTTTTTTCTCCTTTTTTAAATAGTGAGGTCTGGATAAATGTCGCGCGTTGTTTGATCAATTTCACGGCGGAGTTGTGGGAATGGCACGCCTTCACGCGCAGTTATACCTTCGAGGCTCCAAAATACTCGTTCACTATAGCCCAGACCACACGCTGGTGGCATACCGTATTCGAGCGCCTCAACAAAATCGATATCGAGCATTTGTGCCTCGTTATCACCCCCGTCGCGCATAGCCTGTTGTTCACGAAAACGTTCTAGTTGATCGAGTGGATCGTTCAGCTCAGAGAAAGCCTTGCACATCTCACTGCCGCCAAATACGAGGTTAAATTGCTCGCTCATACGCGGATCACCGGCTTGTTTTTTGGCGAGGGGCTGCATAAATACCGGGATTCCCACCAAAAAGACTGGTCCAGCGATCATTTTTCGATATTTTTTCCATAGTTTATCGAGGCTACGAATGCGATTATCGATTTTTTCTACTTCTAGTCCGTTCTGTCGCAGTGCAGCCTGGATATCTTGCATCGAAGATTCGAACACATCGATATTGAATTCATTCGCGAGCACTTCGACAAAATTAATCTTTGGAAAATGTTCGTTGTCTTCGCCAAAGTCAACTTCTTGACCATCAGCCAGTGTGAATGTGCGCGTACCCCAGGTCTGATCACAGACAAAGCGAATCATCCGCTCGGTCAATTCCATACCATCTTGCCAGTCCGCATAAGCCCAGTACCATTCCATTGCGTTGTGCTCGGGCAGATGTTCGTCGCTGTAATTTTCATTACGGAAACGCGCGCCAATGTCAAAAACTTTTTCAAATCCCGCGACTAACAATCGCTTTAGTGGTAACTCGTGACTAATACGCAAATAGAAATCTTGATCGAGCGCATCCATATGTGTCACAAATGGATTCGCGTCAGCACCACCAGCCGTAGCTTCGAGCACTGTATTGTTCACCTCTATAAAATCTTCGTTTTCGAGAAATTGCCTGGTGGCTCGCCAGAATTTACTGCGGCGCTCAAAACGTTCGCGAACTTCTGGATTGACGTTCATATCAACATAGCGCCTGCGGAAACGTTCTTCTTTGTTCGTAAAGCCATCCTGACGGCTCGGCATCGGCCGTAGCGCCTTGGTCAGCAATCGTAATCTTTTAACCCCTAGGCTAATCTCGCCCGTTTGGGTTTTGATAACTTCGCCAGTTGCCTCAACAAAATCACCCGTATCGAGCAAATTGAGATCCTCTATACCGATCAATGATAATTCTGCTGTTGTTGATTCTACCTCGCCCAAACGAAGGAATAACTGCAAATCGCCGCTCTGGTCGCGTACTACGATAAACGCAATCTTACCGAATTTGCGAATGCTTGCAATCCGACCAGCTACTGTTTGTTCAGTACCGTTCAATTCGTCGAACTTCTTTGTCACATCATGAGCAGAAACCGTTCGTGCTGCTTTTGCTGGATAAGGATCCAGACCTATCTCACGTAGTTTCTCTAGTTTCTTTAGTCGCTCATCGCGAAAATCTTGTAAGGTTGCCATATCATATGATTATAGCAGAATTCTCCAGCTTTTTCGAATGATAAACGTTATATAATTCGAAGCACTACGTGTCGTACGTGTGTCGAACGACGCCATGCTCACGATCATCATGACGATCTGTCGCCTCGTGACTATGTGGCGTGAGGCTGATAATGCAGCCGATAGCAATTACACCGATGAGTAGCATAATAGACTGCGCATTACCCTCGCTACGTGACTTTTCGTGAATGTCCGGAATGATATCGCTAGCTGCAATATAGATAAAGAAACCAGCAGCCACTGCTAGCAACAACGCGGGATTGAATTCGATCACACCACCCAACAGATAGGTTACGAGTGCAGTCACCACCGTCGCCAGCGCACTAAAGAGATTCACTAGAATAACATTGCGCGGACGCATACCTTTACCGAGCAGGATACTGAAATCACCAATTTCCTGTGGAATTTCGTGCGCAGCTACCGCGAGGGCTGTGCCGATACCGGCAGCCGGACTAACCAGGAATGCTGCGCCGATCGCCACACCATCAATCGCATTATGTAACGTATCACCGATAATTACCAAGGCTTGGTGTGTCTTGTTGCGCCGACCATGTACTTTGTCATGGTGATGTGATTCGTGATGATGAAACCAACCCAAACAGCGCTCCAAGACAAAAAAGACCAGAAACCCGCCCAGTGCATACAATGTCACAGTATGAATATCGCTACCTTCAAACGCCTCGGGTAGCAAGCTCAGAAACGCTGCCGCGAGCAGTGCTCCAGCACCGAACGGCAAACCGTAACGAATCGCCATATCACGCAACTTTTTATTGCCTAGCAGTGCAATACCACCGACAAGCGAGAATACGCTGCCGACCAATGTCCAAAATAATACTGTGAGTAGTTCCATAGTGTCCCTTTATTATATCCTATGATTCCTTATTTAGTGTATCCTGTGTCTTGATACCAGAAAACGTGCGTAAGTGTCGGGGCTATACTGGTCGTATCCGGTATAGCAATCTGCTCGCGAACTATACGAGTGTTACTCGAATATGGCATGATAACTGGCACAACACGCTCTGTGCGTACCTCAAATACACCCTCGCCCGCCCAAAATTGTACCGATGAAGCTGAGCAGCCTCCGTACTGCAATCTATCGTGCGCGCCGCCCGCACGCGAGTAGATGGTTATGCCCGTCTCGCACGTCGGCGTCGAGGTAATGGGATCATTATCGAGAAAGGCCTTATCGAGCAGCAAAGCACGCTTTGCTTTGTCGTATTTTTCGTGCTCGTTCAGTCCAGCCCATTGCTCGCGCCCCTCCCATTTTATGTTACGCCACGACTTTGCAATCAACTGAGCTTGTTCATGCTCGCCTAGCCCATCGAACCATCGTTCATACTGCTCTAGCTGAGGCTCAAGCTGCCCTACATATGACTCACCCTCTCGTGGGTTGCCCGCATACTCGATACGCATCGTGATCGGTATGTCACCTAGACACTGCGCATAGTGAGCAAGCAATCGGTCAAACTCCTGGGCGTACACCTCAAAATCACTGAGTGAATAGTTGTTGATCTGCGAGAGAATGCTCGTATGAAACCGCCACACCAGCTCAACGCCAGACTCATAGCGAGCAGCCAATTCGCACGCCAGCCGTAGCATATGGCGCACATTAAACACCTCAGCCCAATCAATATGCGGTGCCGACGAAAGCCGGGCTTGTTTGTAGCCTCCCACCATCACATAGCATCGTATTGGTAGCCTATCCGTCATCTGACGCTCGACATACGCCCGTATCTTTTGCTGGCTCGCTGGGGCTAGCGACGATCGTCGATACCTGGTAGACAATAGAATCGCCAGAATATCATCTAGAGGCGCTGGAGACCTAGCAGTAGTCAGACCGCTTGGCACATCCAATAGAAGTTCACGTGCAGCCGCTAGCACACGATCTGCCGAGGAAACAGGAATAGCGCTAGGCTTCGTGAGCATAAGGCGCAGCCTCCTGCATAAATGCGTCCTCCAACCCTTCTGGCATGGACATGTTGCCATGGATTCCGGCCGTGTCAAATCGTGCAAACACTTCATCGATCTCGTCGTATGTCGGCGACACCACAAACCGCACCGTATGTCTCAGCGCCTCACCATGCAGCACGCCAGGCCGAACCATCACCTTGGCTTGCTTCATAATGTAGTAGCTAAACAGCGCACCCGGAGATACCTGTTTCGCCTCTAGAAAACTATCTGGCACTGGCACAAAACAGTTGATACCAACGTCTGGTCCGCGCGTTTCCCATCCACGTCTCTGCAGGTGAGCCACCAACTGCTGCATGCGCTGACGAAATATCGCAGCCGACCGATGCACATCCGCTTCGCATAGCAGTAACTTGGCAATCGCAATGCTCGGCAGCGGTAGCATTTCTATCTTGTGTTTTTGGTAGACCTTCATTTCGTACACAAGGTCTTTGTTGCCAATAGCTAGGCCAATACGAATGGCCGGAGCATTAAATTCTTTGGAAAAATTTATTAGCACGATAAAGCGCGACCGATAGCGCCTATCGAGTGCGAGCAGCGGATCGACATCGTCTCTGTGACGTGTCGCCATAACATCAGCATCGTATTGCAGATAGGTATCATAGCGTTCGCATAACTCATAGAGCGCGTCAAGATAGTCTACCGTGGCAGCCGCCCCTTCGTTATGATGGAGGTAAATATATGCAACCGCCTCGTCTCGTCCAGCCAGCAGTGTTTCGAGATCATCGAGCAGGAGCCGCCCGTGCACATCAGTCTGGCAGGCTATAGGCTGTTTACCAGCAGCACGAAAAGCAGCTACCTGGCTGGTATAGCATTTGTCAGCATATATGACAACTGGACGCGGTGAAGCCGTCATGAGCATCGACGGCGAAGTGAGGCTACCGTTTGTGAGAAACACCTCGGTTGGGTTAAGGTCTTTGCTAAACACACTCGAAAGAAACTCGGCAGCTTCTCGCTCCATAAACTCGTGCCTCGTGACCAGCGGAGGATATTTTGTCACCGCAGTCACTGAAAAATCAGTCGTGAATCGTTCCGCCATGTCTGCAGGCCACGCTTCTTGCCATACATGCATATCACTCGCAGAACTAACATTAATGAAACCCTCGCCGTCCTTCATGTGGTGAAGCAGCGCAAAAAATGCTCGATCACCTGCCCCCAGCTGGCCGCCAATACGCTCGTTTTGCGTGCGAATATCATCGAGATAGGCCATGTGCCGCGCTCCTTATATGCTGTACGATCTGTTTATTGTCTTCGTGAAGTGCTACTGTCATGCGAATCCACGCTACGTCATTGACCGACACAAGTTTTGTGTAAATACCCTGCTCTCGCAGTCGTACATGAAGCTCTTCCGTATCGCCGCCCGAATGACGAAATACCACAAACGGTACGCTGCCGCTATGGACGATCAGCCCAGGTACAGCGCTTAACGTATCTACTAGCCACTGCTTGTCGCTATGCATCGTACCCATATCATTCAACAATGCTGTCTTGTGTGTAATCGCACGTTTTGCGAGTTCAGCGCTCATGCCGCTAATAGGAAATTCGGCCTGCATAGCACGAAGTCGCCCAGCAATCCGCCGAGGAGCTACTGCATAACCAACTCGCACCCCAGGTAGTCCAGCCCATTTGCTAAAGCTCCTCAGCACGACAACAGTATCGGTGGTCTTTGCTACGCCGATACAGCTTTTAGCGCCATATTCAACATATTCTTCGTCGACTACGAGCAGTGTGTCCGACGTACGAGCAAAATGCTCCACCTCGTGCAGACGAACACTTACTCCCATCGGGTTAGAGGGCGAGTCAACTATTACTGCGCCCGTTGTTGGCTCAAGCGCACCAGTCATAGCAAAGAGTGGCGAGACGAGCGGATCGGTTGTCACTTTTTTGACCATGCGGCCGCAAGTCCGTGCAGCAACTTCATAAAAATCATAGGTAGCCGTAGTAAGCAACACTTCTTGCTGCGTCTCAAGATTTGCCATAATCAGCTGTATCAATTCCTGACAGCCTGCTCCGACTACGATCTGCTCTGGCAAAACGTCATGATACTGCGCCAAAGCATCGACCAACTCAGCAATAGGACGTGACGGATAATCGGCCAGTAAGGAAGGATCTAACAGCTCGCGCAGGAGCGGTGTATGGTCCACATGTCGATTCAGTCCCCTGTCGAGCCTATACGGTCCAACATTCTGCTGCGCAGTAGCTGCATACGGATTACTCATAGATAAACTGCTCGTCAATCTGCTGTAGCAACTTGGTTCGCTTTACTGCATCCGATTCTTGCTCAGCTTTTTTGGTATGAATCCGAATACTATTTTTGTGGTACGTTTTCCAGTCTCTCGTGGCCCGTTGTGCATACGCTATCATGTCATCAAGTGTACGCAGATTAGCTGGCTCCAACTCGCCGAGAGGCAAAATTTCGCCACGTTCCATCTGCTTGACATAGCGCGACCGCCCCATAGTACCAAAATAGTCATCGCCTACATGCTGCCGAATAAATTGCTCGTCATCTTCGTCTTCCACTTTATTGCCAATCACGCGTACCGCGATGTTATGACTTGCCGCATACTGTTTGTACTGAGCATAGACTCCGAGACTTTTCGTCGTCGGCTCAGCTATGAGGAACGTCATGTCAAACTTCAAAAATATACCCGATGCGAATGAGTCCGCTCCGGCAGTTAGGTCAACCGCTACAAACTCATCCTCGCCATCTAGTAGGTGATTGAGCACTATCTCCGCACTACCCTGCTTGCCATGATAGCAACGTACGCCAATATCCTGCTCGTCATAAAGACCCGTCGACATCAGCCGAACGCCTTTTACTACAGTACTGTATGTGTCAAATATGGGGTTTGGCTCGCCCGCGCGGAGTAGACGCGAACCCCTGGCTGGAGGTGTCGACTTGAGGAATAGATCGAGCGATTCGATACGCTCGTTATCACCTTTTAGATAGCGCTTGATATCATCTAGATTGTATCCCAGCGTAGGGAGTGAGCGAATATCGTCATCATGCAATCCCAGCGCAGCCCCTAGGTGTTGGTTGATATCCGCATCGATAGCAACCACTTGGCGGCCCGTCTCGGCAAGTCTACGGATAAAAAGTGAACTAACGGTGGTCTTGCCGCTGCCACCCTTTCCTACAAATGCAATTCTCATGACTTATAACTATACCTATCGACCTTGCTTATTGCAAATATGTTGCAATAAGTAGTATAATTGCTACATGGAACATCTCGAAGAACTCCTTCGCACCAGCGGTAATCGGCTCACAAATCCTCGGCGACAAGTGTTTACCGCATTACAGCAAGCGGACGAGCCATTATCGCTTCAACGGCTCCTCGCGCTAGCTCCCGGAACCGATCGAACCAGCATATACCGCACGCTAGAGCTGTACGAACAGCTGCATATTATAGATATCGTTCACATTGGCTGGAAAAAGCGTTACGAGCTAGCAGATCCTTTCAAGCCTCACCATCATCATTTGCAGTGTACTAAATGTCACGAACTTATCGCTATTGATACGCCCGAGCTCGAGCAGCTCATCAGCATTATCGCTAAAAAACATAATTACACTATCACCGATCATCATTTTGAACTATTCGGCCTGTGTGAAGCATGTTCAAATAAAAAATCTAGCGACGACGTCTGTGATGAGAATTAGAGTAGTGTCGTCGACCCTGTCGCCCACTACTAGAATCACCCAGAGCAGATCGTACGCGCCGCGCCACCCTGTCGTTCGACAGCATACCAAACCTGGTTATCGACTCTTTGATCTGCAAGTTCCAATAATTGTGCCAAAAATTGTGGCTCACTACCACTAAATACCGGCAGTTGGATACTCTCTCCTGTTTCGTGATTCATCGATAGATTATGATTTATTTAATCTCTAGCACTTCAAAGGTCTTCTCACCTTTTGGCGTTTCAATAGAGACTTTGTTGCCAACTTTTTTGCCGATGAGTTGAGCACCTAGGGGGCTCTCGTTGCTAATTTTGCCATTAGCTGGGTCAGCCTCGACAGCACCGACCAATACATACTCATTCGTCGATCGGCCCGATTTCAATACGACAGTATCACCGAGGCCTACTTCGCCATCAGTTTTGTCAGCCTCGATAATTTCTGCACTCGACAAAATCTCCTCAATCTCAGCAATGCGGCTCTCAACTCGGGCCTGCTCCTCGCGAGCAGCTGAATATTCAGCATTTTCACTCAGATCACCAAAGGATCGAGCCTCGGCGATGCGATCAGCAATCGCACTACGGCTACCAACCAAATCTTTCAGTTCGTTTTCAAGCTCACGCTTACCATGTATCGTTAAATCATATTGTTTCTTCGCCATTTCAAATCCTCCTTTAATCTATAGAAGCTATACCTTAGGTCTAGGCAGTAGTGCCTAGTGTAGCAAACAACTCATCTCTGGTCAATATCGTACTCTGGTCAGAAATTCGAGCTTTATACTCGATCTTGTTCTCAGCCAAGGTCTTTGGGCTAATCACCACGCGATGCGGAATACCGATCAGATCGGCATCAGCAAATTTCTCACCAGGACGCGCATCAGCTCGGTCATCATAGAGCACATCAACACCTTTCGCTTCTAGCTGGCCATACAGTTCCTCTGCAGCTGTCTTCACTGCTGGATCCTCACCGATTTGTACGAGATATACCCGAAACGGTGCTACATTTTCTGGCCAGACAAGGCCTCGCTCGTCACTCATTTTCTCTGCGATAACGCCCATGACACGAGTCACACCAATGCCGTAGGAACCAATGTAGAGCGACTGTTGCTGATCATTCTCGTCAACATAATAGAGATCCATCTCATCAGTCTTTTGTGTGCCAAAATTGAAAATATTGCCGACCTCGGCCGTTTTAACCGACTCTAGCTCATCGCGGCTCACTCCGAGCTCTTTTACAGCATCATCGATAACTTCTTCGTTAATAGCAATATTTTTCTCACGATGCAAATAAATAACATCCTCGCCTGCATCGCAAATGGTTTGAAATTCATGGCTAAATTTCGTAAACGCGCCGCCACTGGCGAACGTCACGTAGGTATCATCACCGATCCCCAATCGATCGTATACACGTTTATAGGCTTCTATCGTCTCGTCATAATAGGCGTCGAGATCTTCTTTTGTCGCGTGAAAGCTATACATGTCTTTCATAATAAATTCACGACCACGCATAATACCACTCTTGGCACGTAGTTCATTACGCATCTTCGTCTGGAACTGATACAGACTAACCGGTAGGTCTTTGTAACTATGGATGAATTGCTTCATCATTTCGACAATTGGCTCCTCGTGGCTCCATCCCAGACCAACCTCTGTGTCGTCTTTGAGCTTTGTTTTAAACCAGATATCCACGACATCATCGTCCCAGCGCGTTGTCTTTTCCCAAATGTCCTTGCGTTGTAACGTCGTCATAATGAGTTCGTTAGAGCGGATGCTATTCATCTCCTCGCGAACAATTTGTTTAACATTATCGAGCACTCGCAAACCGAGCGGTAAATAGGCATAAGCTCCTGCCATTTCTTTATATACAAATCCAGCTCGAATCAGTAACTGCGCGTTCTTTGCCACTTCGTCGGCAGGCGCAGTTTTACTCGTCCTCGTAAAAATCTCCGTTACTCTCATAATGTAGTTATTATAACACAAGGAGTCGAGGAAAAAGATTGCTTCGCAAGCTTTTCAGAGACGACGCCGTGTTACATCGACACGTTAGTGTCGTTATAGCATCAAACAGGAAAAATTCTATGCACCTAAGCCTAAAAATCTAACGCTATAGGCAACTAGATTCACGGTCATATGGAGAAACAATCCAGCCCAGATAACCCCTGTTTTTTCACGCATACGGCACGCGAACATCGATAATACAAAGGTCATAATACCGACATTGACTTGACCGTGCGCTAGTGCAAATAACAGTGAGACCAGTATCGCTGCCGGCCATAATGAAACATAATGGCGCAGTTTACCAAACAAAAATCCACGCATCATCATTTCCTCGAATAGCGGCGCTACGATAATGAGTGCTACGAATATAACAACCAGTCCCCCTATGTCATTCGTCGCAGCAAAGCCAATCGCTTGCGACTGATTCATCACGTCGTCCCCTAATATCGTCGATGCTACGATCGATAGGACGAGAATAGCTATATAAAAGACAGGCAACCCAGCAAAAAAGTATTTCAAATCTTTACTGCGCACTGGGCGAGTTAAACCCACATTCTTTTTCAGGAAGTTCCAGTTTTCTGTACGTTTCTCTCGCGATGACTTGCTCCCTTTTCGTGCCTGATTCCAGTGTAGCCACGGCAGCCATATTACTATGACAAACATTATCATGTAGAGCGCCGCATCTATCCAAAAAGCCCCTGCTGTGCCAATTTCTTTGACATGTAGTAATTGTGATTTTTGCAACATATAGAGTACGAGGGCCACTACAAAGCTAGCCATAAAAAACGCTAGTCCCACCCATAGCACCCATCCAGCAGCCATTAGATAGCGTTTTATCTGCAATCTCGAGAACGTAGTTGGGTGTGGGTCTTGTTTTGTCGTCATTAGAATAATTTAACTATATCTGATATGGTTACCACTATAATGAGGCCGAATAGTACGAGCATACCAATGCCGTTAACCTTGGCCTCGCGCTCTTTCGTTAGTTTCTTTTTGAAAAGCTTGAACCCAGCTAGTAAATACCAACGCCCGCCGTCAAGTCCTGGAATCGGTAATACATTCATAACCGTCAGAGTGAGTGAGATAATACCCATCAACCAGAACAATTGTGTTGGCCCAGCAGCTAGTGCGCTCGGGAAAATAACACCCAGTATACTAACTGGCCCCGCTACCGATTCACCAGCTGCAGCAATATTCTGCGTCTCTGCCGAATTACCCGTAACAAAGCCCCATATACCGCTAAATAAATTAGCTAGCATCTCCCCTAAACCAGAGAACGTAGCCCCAACGAACTGCAATGTCGTAACGACGCCAACGAGTGGCGCACTCCACGTAGCTTTCACGTTTGCATATTGTTTTTGCATAGTCTGAACCCCTAGATATCCATGCGATTCAGACGATACATTGAGCGTTACATGCGTAACGTGAGGAGCACCGTCCCTGTTATATTCGATCGTTATAGTTTGCCCAGCATTTGCCTTTGTCACTTCTGAAACTTGGGCGACGAGCTCGATATCACTGCCTATCGATCGATCATTTTCGCTCGCCATAGAACGCAGTTCATCACCTTTTTTCAAGCCCGCTTTTTCAGCAGGAGAACCGGATACGACACCTGCGATAGACACGATGCCACTATCACCTCGATTGTCGCCAGCCACCACAAACTGGTTTGGTAGGACTTTTGGTAGGCCTGTGAACGCTAGAATAGTAAAAATGACCATCGCTGCAACCAGATTCATCAGCACCCCAGCCAGCAAGATTTTCGTCTTCGCCCAGAAACTCGCTGCGCCAAAACTGCCCTTCTCCTTGGCTGCATCACTCTCACCTTTTAATTGACAAAAGCCACCGAGTGGCAACAACCAGTTAATGGTGATCAATGTCCCTTTGTATTTACCGAGGATCTTTGCGCGTGGCGGAAAACCGATACCGAACTCTTCGACCTCGACGCCATTACGAACTGCCGCTATTGCATGACCCAGCTCGTGAATGATCACCAAAATCATCAGCAAAATTAGACCAACTATCACCCCCAAGACAATTTGATACCACTCCACGGTTCGTTTTCCCCTCTCAAATTAAAGTAGAACCATTATACCATAGCAAAAGACGGCCTTTCGACCGTCTTTTGTCAGTTTTTACTGTCATCGCACTAGGCGGCCACGCCGTCCTTGTCGTAATCCCACCGACGAGATGCCGCTGAAAAGCCGATCACCTGTCCTTCGCTGTTAACTGTCGTAGTAACTTCGAGTGTCTTGGGACGACCATCACCAAGAGGCGTAAATGTACCTTTACCGAGTAGAATCGTAGGATTGGTTGGGTGTATGTTCATAGGACGAAGCATTTCAGTATCCTTTGCTTTAACATCCCGGCCAAGCGTTAATGAATAAACGACGAAATTACGCGCTTCTTCCATGGTTAAGCCGGCACTCGTTAGCTTTTCCATTTCTGGGCTGTCAGAGCTAAAGGCTCGCACGCCATCTTCTGGCTCTTTACCCACACTTGCAATCTTTTCTATCAAAGGAGACAACGTGCTCCAGTTTCTATTCATACCGTTCTTGTCTCGAGCTGTCGCCCATGCTCCATCGGTGCCAGCAGTAGTACCGGCAAACGAATGTTCTCGCCACTCGTCTGGCGCACCACCGCCTGCATGAATACCTCCATCATCGAGAACTGAAATCACCTCAGCTGTAGGTTCTGAAACGCGAAAACGCTCCTGAATTTCAGCAATATTTGGATCTGTTGCGACCGCGTTATGACCAGTGTCTACTGTCGAGTCACCTGTTTCATGAGATTGTGCCATTGTTATTTCCTTTTGTTTTTATTTGTAATTAGTACTATCTAATACTAGCACACTTCACTACAAAAGTCAATATCGTTCGTCTAGATCTGGATGCCGTTGCACCTCTACGACAAAATCGGTATACGGCCGGCCGTCAATAACAGGATGTATCTCAGAATAGCCGCCGATCACAAATTCTTCCACCTGATGCCACTCCGTACTATCGGTTACTTTCACAAACATATCTGGGAGCTGATCTGTGTACACCTCTCTTGCCAAGTTTAGTTCAGCTACTGTCTCCCGTGTTCTCAGTTCTACCTCAGCTCGTAACTTTTGAGCGGCAGACCGAATATCCCGCCTAGCTCCTTCCGGCCATACCTGTGGAGAAAGGCCTTCGCGACCGGACGTCATGTCGTTCAGTTTGCCCAACATATCAACCATCGCTTCGGTATCTTGGTCGGCAAACCCTGTCTCGAGAGTCCATATCATCCAGGAATAATAGATCTCTGGATCTTTTTCTAGAGAATCAACTGTCACTCCTATATTACCTGTCTGAGCTGGTGCCGGAGATTGGTCGTGTACACGTTCCAAAAAACTACACCTTCATAATTTCGGTTTCTTTGTCGCGAGCCAGCTCATCAATGTTCGCATTGTTTTTTGCGACTTCGTCATCAATCGCCTTTTCAATACGTTTGAGGTCGTCCTCGCTGAGTTCTTTGGCGTCTTTTTTCACCTTGGCGCTTTTGCGGGCATCTTCACGAATATTGCGCAGAGTCACTCGAGTTTCCTCGACCTTGCCACCGAGCATCTTGACGATATCACGACGACGCTCCTCGGTTAACGGAGGAATCGGCACACGGACATTACGTCCATCATCTGATGGATTAAAGCCGAGGCTAATGTCGTTGCGGATAGCATTTGAAATCGCCGCTACATTCGAGGGATCAAATGGTGTTACTAAAATCTGTTGTGGTTCTGGTGCCGATACGCTGGCGACCTGATTCAGTGGCATTTTGGAGCCATAGACCTCGACCATTATGCCGTCAAGCATATCCGGATGAGCTCGACCGGTGCGAATTTTCTTTATTTCCTCGGCGAAGTGCGCCACCGCGGCCGCAAACTTCTGTTCGTATAGGCTAGTATCCATAGTAGTTCTATTATAACAGATTGTGCATTAATCTCTGAAACAATCGGGTGGAGGCACTGGCTGGCTAGACGGAAAAGGTTTACGATGATGTTTTCGCCACCAGGCAGAGACGCCGACTACGGCACGAGCAAGTAATTGATACTGCTCTGGTTCGCCTAGATCACGCACTCGATTACGACGCAATTGTTCCTCTAGAGCTACGGTTACTGTCTGATGTATCTGACGCGCAACCCCATCGCTACCTACTACATCAGTCTCCAAACAGTAGTTACACGGCAAGAGATTACTATCAACTACAACCACCTGTAGAGCAGTATCACTCAGCGCCCGCACCTCATCTCGACTCATCGAAAGATCATGTCGACCCGCAAAGTAGTTGATTGGATCAGAATGATGCTGTTGTTCACAGCCATCAACATCCTCACCCGTTCCTTTGATTTGCCAATCTACGAGGCAACCCGGGTCTCCACTAGCTCTGAGATACTCCGCGGTGGACATTGTAACGAGGAATTATTCGCTAACGCCGAGCTCAATACGACGGAACTGTCGAACCACGATATTTTCACCGAGCTTGGCAATGTTTTCCTTTACGAGATCACCAATAGTCTGCGAATCATCTTTCCAAAATGGCTGGCTCATCAATACGAGTTCATCAAAGTATTTCTTGAGCTGGCCATCGATAATTTTATCGAGGACCTCAGCTGGTTTATTGGCGTTCTTTGGATCAGCTTGTGCAGCAGCAGCCAATTCGTCTTTCTTACGAGTGACTTCCGATTCTGGAATATCTTCGCTCGAAGCCCACTTTGGTGACATAGCCGCAATCTGTAGGGCGATATCATGAGCCAAGTTTTTGAAATCCTCGGTGCGTGCTACGAAATCGGTTTCGCAGTTCAATTCAACCAACACGCCGATACGACCACTGTGGACATACGATTCAATGATACCTTCGCGAGCTTCGCGCTCACCACGTTTTTCAGCCTTGGTCAGACCTTTTTCACGCATCGCAGCGAGAGCTTTGTCAAAATCACCGTCAGCCTCAACAAGTGCTTTTTTTGCATCAGTCAGACCAACACCCGTTAATTCCTTTAGTTTCTTGATTTCGTCGAGTGAAATTGCCATTTATTTTTCCTCCTTTTTCGTGTCGTCAGATTTTTTAGCAGCTACGCTCTCACCGGCTTTGACAGCCGCTACAACATAGTCAGCAATCACCGACAAGCTCGAAATCGCGTCGTCGTTAGCTGGAATTGGATACGTAACCCCTGTTGGATCAGCGTTGGTGTCACAAATAGCAATCACTGGAATGCCAAGTTTTACGGCTTCGTTAACAGCATTGCGATCAGCAACGGCATCGAGTACAAACAGTGCACCTAGGCGACCTTTCATGTCTTTTACACCGCCGTATTTTACATTCAGCGCATCAATTTCCTCTTGGAAACGCTGGACCTCGAGTTTGTTGTAGCGATTTGCTAGCTCACCAGTTCCCATTCGCTTTTCTAGTAATTTCAGCTTTTTAACCTGAGATTGAATCGTCGAAGAATTAGTCAGCATGCCGCCGAGCCAGCGCTCAGTGACGTATGGTTGTCCAGCTGCAGCAGCGGCGTTCACAACGACATCGCGGGCTTGTTTTTTGGTACCAACAAATAATACCTGGCGACCGCGTGAAACAACTTCTGTAATAAATGGTAGAGCCTTTTCTAGCTGTTCAACCGTTTTCTCTAGGTTGATAATGTGGCTATCGCCTCTTTTGCTATGAATATAGCCAGCCATTTTTGGATTCCAACGACTGGTTTTATGTCCGAAATGGGCTCCCGCCTCGAACAACTGCTTGATATCTGGTTGTGGCATATGTACTCCTTTTGCCTCGTTTTCGCGCCTATAATCAGGAGTGATTCGCGAAAACTGTATCTTAAATTATTATTACCCGTCCATCATAGCAAACTCATCTCTGTTGGTCAAGGGGCTTGCACCGATGGGCAAACTTTGTTAAAATCTAACCATTAACATAATTATAAGGTGGGGAGAAAAATGAACAGCAATCCTTTTGAGCCAGTATCGCCCGAGCCAGCTACGTTGGAGCCATCCGACAACGCACCGGACGATTTTATGGCCGATAACAACGACAACATGCCGGCAAAACCAGCCAGGCCAGCAGTAATGCTCGACGGCGTGAGCCCAGCACCAGCAAATACATTCGATCCGAATACGCCGCCAGTAGACATAGCAACAATGGGCAGCGCACTCGCTCCAAACGAAGGACCTTTCGAAGGTTCTGGTGCAGGCGATCTAAACGCTAGTCCAGTTGTTGACAACAGCGATTCTCTATTGAACGATAGCGATACATCGAGTGATTTCCTCAATAGCACGCCAGCATCCACTAACGCAGCAGACGATAGCACCCCTATCCTATCCGGCATGCTACCTGACGATAAGCCAGCAGAAGCAGACAACAAAGCTGACAAGAAAAAGGCCAAAAAAGACAAAAAGGCCGACAAACCAGCTCGTCAATTTACGATTTCAACAGCCAGCATTATCCTATTCCTCCTAGCTATAGGTGGTATTGGTGGCACAGTGTATTACTATATGCAGAATAACGCCAACTACGACAAAATGAAAACCTACCAGGCCCAGGTAGCTGAACTAGAAAACAACGGTACTAGCACATCAGATACCGAGAATAAAACATCTTCACAGTTCGATGCGTTACAGGATAAAATCACCGAGCTAACGACACAGAACGAAGCCAAGCAAAAGACCCTAGACGAGAACAAGACCAAGATTGATGATCTGACGAAAAAGAATACTGATCTTACGAAAACCAATGAAGATCTGACCAAAAAAGTTCAGAGTATTAGCGATCTTACTACTCGTGTCGATACGATGCTAAACAAACTAAATACGATATATCCTAACTAGTCAACGCGGCAGCTTTGACTTTTAGAGAAACTTCTGTATAATAGACCGGTATGAAAAAGAGTTTACACCCAACAGACTACCGTTTAGTTGTGTTCATGGACGAGTCCGCAAACTTCTCCTTTTTGACCAAATCAACGGTGCCAACCACTGAAACTGTCAAGTGGGAAGACGGCAATGAATATCCGCTCGTAAAGGTTCACATCTCGAGCGCTAGCCATCCATTCTTCACTGGCGAAGAAAAGATCATCGACACCGAAGGTCGCGTCGATCGCTTTGCTGCACGTCTCAAGGCTGCCGAAGCCCACAAAGCCGCTCTGGCTAAAAAAGCTAAACCAGCAGCCGCAAAGAGCAAAAAAGTCGAAGCTGAAAAATAGCTACGGAATAGAAAAACCGTTCTCTCACATGAGGGCGGTTTTTTCTTTTTTGGTATAATTGAATAGAATATGAGTACTATCACCATCGATCAATCCGCATTACAGGCCGAGCAGCAATCTCTGACCGATTTTCTGGCACGCCCCGATGCGTTCGCTGATCCTGATTTCGCCACTAAAACTCGCCGACTAAACGAGCTCGAAACTCTCATTAACAGCTACACCGCGCTGCAGACTGCCGAAAAGCAACTCGTCGAGGCCCGAGAGCTATCGAGTAGTGACGATGAATTAGCCGAACTGGCCCGCGAAGAAATCCCTACTCTAGAGAAACAAATTAGTGATCTAGAGGCTACGTTGACCGACATGCTCACCCCGCGTGATCCTAATGACGATAAAAACACTATCGTCGAGATCCGCGCTGGGGCTGGTGGCGATGAGGCTTCCCTATTTGCCGCTGAACTCTATCGCATGTACCTACGCTACGCTGAAAACCATAGTTTAAAAACCGAACTCCTCGGCGAAAACATGAATGATGCTGGTGGCTACAAAGAAGTTATTTTCAAAGTCAAAGGCGACCAGCCATACGCAAAACTCAAATTCGAATCTGGCGTCCATCGCGTCCAACGTGTACCGACCACCGAGAGCCAAGGTCGTATTCATACCAGCACTGTGACCGTAGCAGTTCTACCCGAGGCCGAGGAAACAGATGTCCAGATCGACCCGAGCGATCTACGCATTGACGTATTTCGCGCTGGTGGCCATGGTGGTCAGAGCGTCAACACGACCGACAGTGCCGTTCGCATCACTCACTTGCCCACGGGGATCGTGGTGACCAACCAGGATGAAAAATCCCAGATCAAAAACAAGGAAAAAGCCCTGGGCGTCCTACGTTCTCGCCTGCTCCAGATTAAAATTGATGAGGAAAACGCCAAACTTACCGCCGAACGTCGCGAACTCATCGGTTCAGGTGATCGATCAGAAAAGATCCGCACCTATAACTTCCCGCAAGATCGTATCACTGATCACCGCATCGGCTATAGCCGCTCCGGTATTCCACAGGCCATGAACGGCGACATTGACGATATTATCGAACAACTACAGGCTCGCGAACGGGTTCTAAAATCACAAAAAGACTAATTTCCGTCGCATTCGTCGAGAAAACGTATTACTCCTGCTAGTTGTCCTCAACCACTACTACGCTTCCGTCAGTATAAACATTGCCCGACGCCGCATAGCCCGCCGGTGCCTGGATTGCCCCAGAGCCATTAGTGGTCTTAAACGCAAGATCCCAAAGGTTATTCGTGATAGTAGTTTGGGCCGGGTTGGCCACACCTTTATTTTCGTACGATACTCCCCATGAAGGCACTGCACCCGCTTTCGACAAGAATTGGAAATAATTGTCACGTATTTCCACAACACCTATCGATGTATTGCCCGTTTGCCACTGGATAAATAGCCCTGAATTCGTCACGCCCGCCTCGATAGTATTATGAATAAAGTGCATATCTGTCCCCGCCGTACACATAATGGCATCGGTATGATTAGCCGGGTCATCCATAATAAAATCATGGAAGTAGCTATCCTGCACAATCGTATTACCATCAACTCGCATGCCGTGTTCGACGTGATGAATATTGCAGCGCAGTATCGTATTCGTCGCCTGTGTTCCCGCGTAGTAGCCCGAAAGGATACCTATCGCTACTGTTGTCGTGCCATTAGCACCACCACCAATTTCACAATCTCGCACGGTAGAATTTGGCCCAAGCGTAATCACCCAGTTTTCCTCGCCAGTCCCGCGTATACGACAGTTCTCTATGACTACATTCGAGCAAGCGGTACGCGGGCTTTGGGCGCCATTATTGTAGATTGGGCCATCGATATCTAAACCGCTTAGGACCGCGCCATCATCGTAAATATTGACGCAAGGCTGCCCATAGACAGTCATCCAGGCCCAGCCGGGACCAGAGGTCACCTGCCCTGGCACTGCCGTCAGTGTCTGGCCAGTTGGTACGCCGGTATTAGTAACGGTCGGGTACTCGCCATTGCTCTCCTCGTCATCGCCATCACCACCGTCATCTACAGGCGGAGTGGTTGCGCTGCCCTGATACACAATAACATCACCCAAGTAAGCTCGCGCGGCTGGCACAGCGCCAATGTATAAACTTTTTATAGGTGCATCAGCCACCTTCATAGTATTGATAGCTTCCCCTTCATCAATCACCTGGTCCATCAAAGCAGCAATTGCAGCCTGTGATAATGCTTCGTTGTAAATACGCAAATCATCAATGATAGCCGCATTTGACCCCCACCTGGAAGAACCGACGAGCAATGTTTCCCAGCTACTATACAGCGCATTGCTGCCAGGTTGCCATGACCATGTTGCCGCCGCCACCCCGTTAACATACAACTTCACGCTCGTACCCGGAGCAAACACAGCCGCAATATGCACCCATGTACCGACTTCAACAAGCCCAGTGTCCGTGCTTAACGAGCCGCCCCCTTCAGCACCATCATACCACCAAGCCTCCAGCGAACCGTCGGAGTCAATGTATACATTCATCGGATCGGTGCGGCCGGATTCGTTCCATACGCACACTAACGGAGTACCATCGTTCATATCGGTAAGCTTGGCCCAAAACGCCCACGTCGTCGCGTTTTGCATAGGTGAGCCACCAGGGTACGCACGATAGGCGGCAGCACCGAGGTCCATTTGTACGCCGCTCCCCGCCTGGATGGCCTGTGTACTGCCGCCGTGCCCTTCTACCCGTACTGCATTCTGGCCCATCGTCAAATCATAGCCGTTGCCCGTTAGGTCGGTGAATATTCCCCCACTCGGTTGTTCAAACCCATACTCTGCTATCAACGCCATCAGTCTAGCCCCTTTGCCTTAGGCATCCCGCACAACATACAGCGTTGTGGCATTATGGGTTGGTAGGGCGTCGTATTCGGTTTGTATACCAATCCATAGGGCGGTAGTACCGTTTTGGCCGGTGACTTTGTTGTCTAGTTCGCTACGAAGGCCAGTGATGCCGTTGATATCGGTCGCTCCTGCCGGCCCCGTCGCTCCCGTCGCTCCATCTTGTCCATTAGTGCCATTTATGCCTGGTGTTCCCGAAGGGCCTGATGGACCAGTTGCCCCTTGTGAACCTGGAGTACCCGTAGGTCCACTTGCTCCCGTTGCACCAACTATCCCTGGTGTTCCACTTGCACCACTGGGACCTGTTGCCCCTGTAGCGCCATTACTTCCTGGTGTACCTGCTGCACCGGTAGCTCCTGCTTGACCTGGTGAGCCACTGGGGCCTGTTGAACCAATGAGACCTGGTGCTCCGGTAGCACCCTGGAGACCTTGAACGCCTTCAGGGCCAGTAGGACCCGTGGCACCTTGTTGGCCAGCTATGGTATCGAGTTGGTCTTGGATGTCTTGGGAGAGATTGGCTGATGTTACCGCACCTGGAGCTAGATTAGTTGAGGTAATAATAGCGGGTTTTAGAGTACCGTCTGTGTTATGGGCTTGGGATAGGTAGTCATTGAGGATAGTGCCCCACTCTCCTGCATCGGAGCCTGGTGTTGGTAAACGAGTCATGGTTTGATTCCCTCTCTCTCTTCTATATTCTCTCTTTATATAGAGCTATAAATTGTTATAGCTTATAATATAGCACCTACCCCCCCCCCTGGTGTCAAGGGGGGTTGGGAGGGGAAATCACTGATCCCTACCGGTTAACACTAGTAGCGCTGTCTGACGAGCAGCTCATAGGCGCTTGCTAGATCATCTCTCGACTTGTCATCCATATTATTCCTCTGCGCACGAATGATATCATCGAGCGATACAATACGGTAACCCCTGGTACCTACGATTGGACGAGCGGCCGCAATTCTCTTTTCGAGCCTGGCGTCGTAGGATTCGCGACGCATTGTATGGAGAGGTGCAGTAATCAAATCAATCGGTAACGGCGCAGTCTCGAGACGCAACACTGTCATCGCTTTGTGATTTCCGTTATCTTTTATAGTAATAGGCGCACTATTGAAGGACCCTTGGGCAAATATATCCTGAGCTAGTGTGGTTGTGACTCGTAAATCAACGTCGCCTGGGCGAGTTTCACCAGGAGCGGCATGCAGCACTGCTCCATGTAAAGCCAAGGCAGCGCTACCGACGAGTAGCGTTGCCTTCGGATCTAGATCCGAAGCCTGGAGTGTATCCAAAATCTTGTAGGTAGTTTCTGATTCTACAGGGGTAAATGGTGTAGTGTCTGGTGAACGTTTTCTAAATAGGGCCATAACGAGATTCCTTTTTTATATATAGATCGTACAAAATACATTTTAGCATAATCATTATAAAATGTCAATTGTCTGACATTTTACCTTTTCTTTTCATTGACGCCTATAGAGCTAAATACCCTATCAATTCGCCGTATCTTGCTCCGAGCGATCTGTACACCACCCTCTTCGCCGTTCAGATAACCATGATGGGCTCGTAAAGTATTCGAAATTGATTCTAGTGCCACCGCATCAGTGTCGAACTTGGCATACAATGTTCCACCCTGAAACAAATAGACTTCTCTCACTGACGTTTTATCCTCTGGTATTTCCTCTACGGTAATATATTCAGTGCGGCCCATAACGTAATGAGCAATCCATTTGTCTAATTTCATCAACCATTTTTGAGGTCGCGCACGATCAAAACCCAGGTCATTATGCTCGTTATCGATGCGACGAACCACACCCACGGTCCAATCATCCTGATCACGTGTCGAGAGTTGGTTAGTTTGTCGATTTATGAGCGCACCAGTATCAGCGTAGAGACGTGCCGTGCGAATATCACTACTAGCGTATGTTCCGGAATTCTCACCCCAGTTTGCGAAACCACCCTCTTCGTCGCTTCTCGTGGTAGTACCGGAAGCAACCAGACCATTCAGCGCTACATCAGACAACTTCATGATAATTCCTCGATACAAATTGGACGATCGTTCAATGCTACGAGGTGACAACAGTGTTTGATGGATCTTTTTCATAGTTACTTTTTATGTATCATTACTATGATTATATACTATCATAAATTAACGTTTGTGTCAATGTGATACAATTATTGCGTGACGATAGAAACTGCAATAGACCTAGCGACAGACCGCCTGTATAGAACACATAGTGCATCGGCCCGTCTCGATGCTGAAATTCTGTTAGCATTTGTCCTAAAAGTCGATCGTACATGGCTACACGCCCATAACGACCAGGAACTACATGACAAAGAACGAAAGCTATTCGATGACCTGGTCGCACAGCGAACGCAGCACCACCCAATTGCCTATTTAGTCGGTCAACGAGAGTTCTATGGTCGTAACTTCACTGTCACGCCTGACGTATTGATTCCCCGACCTGAAACCGAAGCTCTGATCGAATTCGTGCTAAATGGCGATTTTTCAAATGCCAATATTCTAGATGTCGGCACGGGTAGCGGCGCGATTGCCGTCACCCTAGCCACGGAGATGCCGAATGCTACTATCACTGCTAGCGATGTTTCCCCTGTCGCTCTAGAAATTGCACGTAAAAATGCCGCTAAATTAGACGCCAAAGTGAAATTTGTAGAATCCGATCTGTTAGCCGACATATCTGGTCAATTCGATATCATTGTTGCTAATCTCCCCTATGTCGATCCGACATGGGAAGTTTCGCCCGATACTACGTTCGAGCCACAACGAGCTCTATTCGCCGCTGATAATGGCCTAGAATTAATCAAGAAGCTCATCGTTCAGGCAAAAGAGCATGTATCGGAACACGGCACGTTATTATTAGAATTAGATACCAGACAACTAGCTGAAACGATAAAGTTCTCAGAGCACCACGACTACCGTGTCGATGAAAGTGGTCCTTTTCTCCTAGTTCTCACTCGCGACTAATACGTTTATAATGTCGAAGCGTCCCAGAGACCACTGAACATGAGTAATAATAGTGCTAGTACTAGACCAACAAAAATGGTCGGCCATTTCATTTCACTCCAACTAATTCTACCGTCATCATACCAGGCCGCATAGCCTCGTTCTGCGAGCATAGCAATCGCCGCTATAATAATTGCTATCTGGGGGATTTTGAGTGTTGGTGCGATTGAATAGGCGATCGTCCAGTGCCACGCGACAAACCCTAGCTGTGCCGCCAGGAAGCCCCATATCAGCGATAATAAACCCCTATCGGCTTCGTCATAGGTCGATAGAGCATGTCGAGCCGAGCTAAACCCGATAATGAACATCAGTACTACTACTGCCGACAGTGGTAATACATGTCCAACGACAAAGAGTGCCCAAATCGCTATAAACTGCGAAACGCCTGCTTGAATCATCATCATATGTCTCGTATGTTTCGGTTTGAGATAGATCAACCATGCTATATGTCCTAACGTCAATGCTATTTGGAGCGGTAATGATGCACTCGCCCACATGAGAATCACTACGCCCATGCCAAATAGCGTATCTGGTAGATTGGATAGAATATTAGCCCACCAATACCGTGGGCGGACCGCTACAACGCGCCATTTTGATACTACAACGAGAGCGAGAGCAGCCCATGGTGCCGTAGGAAATACAATGAGCAACACGAGTACAGCAATAGCGTACACGACATAAAAAAAAGCGTGTAAAAAACTAGCTAACACCGAACGTCGATTTGATGATTTTATCAATTCCACCATAACTGGCAACTATTATAGCACACGAGGGGCTAGCTGGACTTTTATGATACATTAGCGTAAACTATACGAGATGAATCCGAATCAAAAGGATACCCAAAAAGATACTGTTACGCCTACTCAAACTACTGGCAGCTTTTACGATGGATTGCCTCTGCCGCCAGCACCCACTGCCCCTGTAAAGCAAGCTTCAGCAGCTACTCAGAGAATCCCCGACCAACCGCTATCGGCTACCAAGATCGAAACACCTAAACCAGCTGCCAGCAAACCGCCTTCTAAACTACATGATCTGTTTGGGTTAGTGGTATTTGTTGTTATCGTTATTGTGGGCGCCTATCTCATCAATACGTTTATCTTTCGTAGTTTCAATGTCGTTGGACCTAGTATGGAGCCTACGCTCGAAGGTGGTATTAACGACGAACCAAACGATCGTCTGATTGTCAATCGAGTCCCCATTACACTCGCCAGTATCACAGGAAAACCGTACGTGCCAGAACGCGGTCAAATTATCGTCTTTCGCAATCCAAAATGGGTACGTGGTACTGACGATGAATATGTCGTAAAGAGAGTTATTGGACTACCTGGCGAACGCGTAACGGTCAATAATTGTGTCCTCAAAGTTCATAACTCAGATAACCCTGACGGCTTTGATCCTTATACCGATTTCAAAAACCTCGCTACTAACGACAGCGAGTATAACGACTGTGTCGATGGCGACGGTACCGACGTTACCGTTCCCGACGATGAGTTATTTGTCGTTGGTGACCATCGTGCAGGCAGCTACTCCATGGACAGTCGCAACGGAGATGATCGTGCTAGTTTAGGCACTATACCTCTAGAAAATGTTGTTGGTCCAGTAATTTTTCGAGTCTGGCCTTTCGACAAAATGACCAGCTTTTAATAGCATTCTATAAAAAGATTACTCAATTATTTGCCGAGTGCTCGCTGAATCTGAGCTAGTTCTTTTTCATCGGCAAATTTGATAATAATTGCCCCGCCGTGCGCCGTGGTTTTCTGAGTAATAGATTCTGGCTTTAGCCCTACTCGAGCAGCAATTGCTCTGGTGACATCAGTTTCAGTCATTGTTGCCTTGTGAGCTGAGGTACTACGATCTGCTGTTGGTTCATCACTGTTGCCCTTTTTATAGCCAATCACAAACTGCTCGCTCTTGCGCACTGACCAACCGTCTTTTAGGATATTATCGAATAACTGACGCCTAGCTTTTTCATCCGGCAACGCCAAGATCTGTCTCGCATGACCTTCACTCAGATTACCACCAATGAGTGCCTCTTTGGCGTAGTCTGGCAACCCCAGTAGGCGCATTTGGTTAGAAATAGTGCTGAGAGCCTTGCCGACCCGTTTTGCGATATCGGAATCAGTCATGTTGAACTGATTCTTCAATTTCAAATAAGCCGTTGCGGTCTCTAGAGGATTGAGATCAGATCGCTGTACGTTTTCGATAATACTGAGCTCTAGTTTGTGCTGTGCACCGAGAGTGCGAACAATAGCTGGAATCTTCGCCTGACCCGCTAGTTTTGCTGCGCGCCAGCGTCGCTCACCCGCAACGATCTCAAAGGTGCCATGTTTGCTCGGTACTACGACAATAGGCTGTAAAATACCATGCTCGCGAATCGAATCAGCCAAGGTCTGGAGTGCCTCCTCGTCGAAATGTCGTCGCGGCTGATCCTGATCAGGTACGACAGTATCAATAGCCACTACTCTGAGATCCGAAATCTTTTCGTCTTCGGCTGCAGTTGGATCGAAGTCCTCCTCGACTAAATCAGTCGGTATGAGAGACTCGAAGCCCTTCCCTAATCCCCTTTTTGTCATAAGGTCTATTATACACTTTATCACCAGCATAACCAAGAACCGGCACTCCGTGATAGGAATGCCGGTTCGCTACAGTATTACAACAGGCTAAAAACTATTTCGTAGCTTTTTTCGCACTCGCCTTGACTGATTCGAGCCCCTCTTTGGCGGCTGTTTTGGCTTGCTTGACTTGTTTGTCAGCTTTGCTTTTCATCGAACTTGTCTTGTCTTTGATGTCTTGGCGAGTTTCTTTGCCACTCTTTGGTGCCATCAAAATACCAGCTGTAAACCCTGCTACTGCTGCACCGACTACTACGAGTAATTTTTTCATGATAATTGATTCCTTTTCGTTTATTAGTTAGTTACCGTTGTTTAAATAGTTTAACTACATGTCCCATAACTTTTGCAGGGGACAGCCACTCGGTTGCGCTCGCCATGTTTGCGCTGATTGTTTGTACGTTATTTGCAATTTTACGTAATTTTACGAGCAGCACAATGATGAGAACAATCATCAGTATCATGACAATCGACAAGACCGTCACAAGTGTTGTTAGTAGCACAATCGCTGTTTGTACATCTTGCATAGTGGCTTTTCCTTTCTCCGACAGATATTCTAGCTATGAATGTTTGTCGGACTGTTAGTATAGTGTTTGTTGTTGATCCGGTCAACTTATTACCACTTTAGCACAAACGCTTTCAGTTGTCAAGCTTAACTTTAAACTTGCTCGGGTCCTGCCCCGCCTCGCGTCGCCCGAGGCCAATCTAGATTATGCCCCTAAACGCTTTACGATTTCTTCGGCTGCAGCTTTGTAGGCACGTGAGCCTTTACTGAACCGATCGTAGGCGCCTACTGGTAATCCATGTGATGGCGCCTCAGCTAATCGAACGTTTCGTGGAATACGGGTATTCATGACTTTGCCTGGGAAGTGTTTCGCAACTTCTTCGTACACCTGACCAGATAATGTGGTACGCGAGTCCATCATTGTCACCAATACACCGAGTAGCTCTAGTGTTGGATTCAGGCCCTTTCGAACTAACTGCATCGTTTCGAGCAACTGACCGAGGCCCTCGAGCGCATAAAACTCGGCCTGAACTGGCAATAGTACATGTCCAGCAGCAATCAAGGCATTGACCGTTAGGAGGCTGAGAGATGGCGGCGAATCAATAATGATATAGTCATACTCGCTCGATACGGTTTTTAACGCATCACGGAGGCG
>JAPUEE010000010.1 GCA_027492735.1 Candidatus Saccharimonadota bacterium | reverse complement strand
GACCCGCGCGAACTGTTTGAGATTCCAGAGGTACAGGCGTATCTCGCGCGTCTCGACCAAGAGTGGCCCTACTGGTTTTTCTTCCTCTCCCAGGCGGACGAATCAATCAAGCTGCTGGAAAGTTGCCTGTGCGACACGATCGAGGTGATCCCCGGCGTGACGTCCGTGGACATGGAGCAACTGGAAGGCTCGCTCGCGCGGCACTTCGCCGCGATGCATCGGATGGCCGAGGATCTAGACCTGCCAGACGAGATGTGCGAGGAAGTTGCCGAGGGGATCGTCGGCATGTTCCGGAATGCGACGGTGGAGCGGATCGATGGCGAGGAGTATCGATAGAGGCGAGGGTTTGGTCATGCCTGAGCTTGAGCGCTTGCTCTCAGTAGCGCCGCCTCCCGTCGAGCTAACCTAGTTCAAGAAGGTCAAACCTAACTGTGCTTCAGAGGCGACATCCAAATGAGTGTGCAAATGATGTCCAAGCCAACGACAAGAGACAGGAGACGACAATCCTCACAATCTGGATTTTATATTTGTTCGACGCTGACCCCATTCGTTGTTCCAACGGGGGAAATTCCCGTAAGCACCCAGCATTCCACGCCATTTCGTATGCGTAAGCCAATTTTCCGGAATTCTCGTAGCGCTTGGAGCACAGCCTTCCTCAGTCTTATGAGAAGCTGACAAACGATAGGATGCAGCACCGCCAGTTAAATCTAGTCCGTCAACACGACGGGCATCAGCGACGGTTACCCATGATCTGGAATATCCTGAGAAGTGAATCCCTAGAAATTCAAGTGCCAAGCAGCTTCACAAGGGAGACGATGTATCCATTTATCAGACGAGCGATTGATGAAAATGCAGACGCACGATGTGACAGAGTGATCTTTGACTTCGGAATCCTCAGCTGGATTGAGCCAGCAGGCATTGTTGTCCTAAGTAATCTGTTTGAATATTTGATTAAACTCGGCGCCAAAGTCCAGATTAAAAACCACACCAAAAATACCGAGACAATCCGTTATTTGGACGATTCAGGTTTTTTTGAGCACTATTTAAAGAAAAAGGTATTTCCTTCGTCGTCTGTTAGACCCACGACCATTCCTCTTCACTTGGTCAAGAAAGAAAAAGTGTTCCAGTTCCTCGAGTGTGATCTTATTCCTTGGATTGGAGGACGGGTCAATCTTGCATCAGATTCCCTTGCTACAATCAAGATGTGTCTAGAAGAAGTTTATCTAAACATCGATCACCATTCGGAAGTAAAAATTGGATGTTCATTTGCTCAGCACTATCCGAAGAAAAAATTAATACATCTTGTTGTCTCAGACTTTGGGGTTGGAATACCAACGGTTGTACGGCGCAAGTTACCTGACCTAGATGATAAATCGGCTATTTTTAAGGCATGTCAGGAGGGCTTCTCAACCAAGTCAAATGTTCGAAACAGAGGTGCAGGGATACCAAACTTAATGCGTTATGTAACGCTAAAAAGCCGGGGCACGGTTATTATTGCTTCTGGCGGAGGATCTGTGTCTGCTGTCGAAGGCGACGGGAAAATGAAGATAACCCCGAGATCGGCCGCCGGCTTTTACCCAGGGACTTTTGTGCAGGTGATACTCAGAACAGACACACTTGACCAAGTAGCTGAGGATTCGCAACAGGAGGACTTCTCGTGGTGAATAGGATTCGACTTCTTGATCACGTTGCACGTTGTTCAACGTATGAAGATGGCGCCATCATCTATCGGCTAATAAAGACGTCCTTGGAAAAAGGCGAGAGAGTAAACGTTTCATTTGATGGCGTATTTTCCGCGCCTTCTGCATTTATTAATGGCGCTTTAATCGAATTGCTTAACGACTACACGTTTTCGTACATTCGTGAAAATGTGATTATTTCAAACTCGACCCGATATTTGAACGAGTTGATAAAGCAGCGTTTTGATTTCGCGTCGAAATCTGGCAATTGACATCAGAGACTATAGCTGAGCCTTCACGACGCCGGAGGCCGTCGGTCTCGTCTGCGTCGCACGCTGCCTATTCCCCACCACCTACTGCCTGCCATCGATGAACCGATCGTAGGTGTCGAACGTGCGCTCCTCCCCGTCGCGCACCCAGCGCGCCTCGAACCTGGGAACGATGAGCAACGACAGCACGCGCTCGAAGGTGTCCGACGTGTGCTTCATTTCCCGCAGCATCTCGCCGTCAGGCGCGTTCTTGAACCATAGCTTCGCCGGCACGAGTTGCCCCTCCGGGCACTGGCGCACCAGCGGATCCGCAGCCAGGGTGCCCACAAACTGTTCGACGGGACAACCTCTCGGTGCATCAAGCCACAGTCGCTGTAGCTTGGCCGGTTCGCTGCGCGACCAGCGTCGCATCATCCCGCTATCCCAATAGATTAGTACCGCACGTTCGCCGGTGAGCTCGACGAAGCGGATACACATGGCTTCCAACGATACGCCGTAGGTCTTCTCGGCAAGTTCGCCGATGAGATCGAGGGTGCTCGTCGCTTTCTCGATCCGGGAACGAACGTGATTCGCCGGCATCAAGAGGTAGCTGGCGAACTGGTTGGCCTGCGCCTCGATGTTCGGCTCGCCGGTATCCTTCTCTATGATCACGTCGGGGCCACAGCGAAACTCATTCTTCTGTTGGCTGTGGAGAATGTAATGCCCGAGTTCATGCGCCTTGGTAAACCGCTGGCGCTCCGGCAAGACATTCGTGGAATACGTGATCCACCATTCCTTGGCATTGTCCGGATTGCGCCGCAGGAAACCGTCGATGCCTTTCCACGGAGCGCCGTG
>JAPUEE010000009.1 GCA_027492735.1 Candidatus Saccharimonadota bacterium | reverse complement strand
GCGCAAAATCCAAACCTTCTGCCGCCTGCGCATGTGTTGCCCAAATATTTACCTCGACACCATTTTTAGTTGCACCGGATTTTTTCTGCAGTTCGCCCACAACAAAAGCGAGCAAGTAGCTGCTCATACGTGGAGTTTGCATAAACGTCGTAATGCAGGTGTCGTTTGTCGTCTCACTACTTGCGGCCGGCATGTTTGAAAGTACCTCGGTACCCTTAGTGGTTATAAGCTGTACCTCAAACGTTGCCTTTGCTTCGGGCTCATCAATGCAGGGGAATGCCTCACGGGCATGATGGCTCTCGAACTGCGTGGCGTAGAGCTCTTTTTTAGCGCCATCATGTTCAAAATAGCAGGGATAAATACCGTGCATAGCATCGGTAACTTTTAGTGAGAATTCGCTTTCAATAACAACCTTACCTGTATCTTTGTGGTCAATTGTTAACTCATCGTTCTTCCCAGCCTGAAATGTCGCTTCTTTGCCGTCAACCCATAATTTTGTAATGATAAGGTCTTTAGCATGAAGGGTAATATGTTCGGGATGTTTCTGTTCACCTGTAATGGTGGCGCTTCCGGTAACCGTGCGACTAGCGGCAGCGGTAAGATCCCACGCTACGCGGTAATATTCGGGAATAAATTGTTCGTAAAGTCGTTGCATATACTCTCTAGTATAGCGTAGGTTATACTAGAGTTCATGAGAAAACGGAGGGTATTTGTAGTTCTTTTTACGCTATCGGCCGTGATGGCGTGGTTGATAGTGAGTGAGCCAAAAAACCCCGCTCCAGCAAATGAGGCTGGCGGTGTCTCTACGGAAATGACTAGCGCAAAAGTTGAAGCGCCAACGGCCGGTTCAGCACTAAACGCGCTCGATAGCGTAGCTGTGAAGGGCCGTGCGCCTAAAACCGACTATAAACGGTCGCAGTTTGGCGATGGTTGGCAACTTATAAGTGGGTGCGATACGCGTAATATAATTTTACGTCGTGATCTTACGAACGCTATAGTGAGTGACGATTGCAAAATCACGAGCGGTACACTCAACGATCCATATACAGGTAAGATTATCACTTTTGTGCGCGGCGAATCGACGAGTGCTTTAGTACAGATTGATCACGTTGTTGCGCTCAGTAACGCATGGCAAACGGGCGCTCAACAGTTATCGCCAAATCAACGCGTAGCGCTTGCGAATGATCCGCTGGAACTATTGGCGGTTGATGGTAGCGCCAACCAGCAAAAGAGTGACGGTGATGCCGCAACCTGGCTGCCGCCAAATAAGCCGTTTCGCTGCCAGTACGTGGCGCGACAGATTGCGGTAAAAATAAAGTATCAATTGTGGATGACGATTGCTGAAAAACAGGCAATCCAGACAGTACTTGAATGGTGCCCTAATCAAACTCTTCCGGCGTAGTAGTCGGCAAGGAAGCTCCGTTTTAATTCGTGGAAACTGCCATCTTTAATAGATTCACGGATATCATCTACGAGTTTAACGATAAATCGCTCGTTATGGATAGTCGCAAGCGTATTTGCGAGCAGTTCGCCTGAGCGAAAAAGGTGATGTAAGTAAGCGCGGGTATAATTTTGGCACGTATAACAGTCGCAAGTTTCGTCAAAAGAGCGGAAATCGCGCATAAACTCAGCCCGCCGAATATTAACGCGGCCATGACGAGTGTAGAGGGCGCCATTACGACCAACGCGAGCTGGGGAAACGCAGTCAAAGGTATCGGCTCCGTTTTCGATACAGGCGAATATATCGTCAGGCTCTGATATGCCCAACATGTGACGAGGTTTATCTTCGGGAAGTTCTTCGCACATCCAGCGCACGATTTCACCAATATTCTTTTTTTCTAACGCACCACCCAGGCCATAGCCATCGAAGTTCATACCCCCAAGGAATTTGGCGCTGCGGCGACGCAAATCTTCGTAGTTGGCCCCCTGAATGACACCAAATAAGGCTTGAGGCGGCCGATGAGTGCGTTCGGCATTTAACCGCTGATGCTCGGCTAAACTCCGTACCGCCCAGGGGTGGGTGCGGCGCTCAAGCGACTCTACCTGGTAGTGGTAATCGTGATGCAGTGTGGTGAGCTCATCGAACGCAAAAGTGATATCGGCCCCAATACCATGCTGGATCTGCATTGATAGCTCTGGGGTGAATTTGTGCAGACTGCCATCGAGGTGCGACTTAAACCGAACGCCATCATCATCAATCCAGGCGAGCTTTTCTTTCTTTTTTGTCACATTTTCCGGACCTTCGCCGCTCATATCAATGACTTTTTTAAATCCTGCGCCAAGGCTCATAACCTGGAACCCGCCACTGTCGGTAAAAGTGGGGCCACTCCAGTTCATAAACGTATGTATGCCACCTGCGGCATCGATAATTTCGTGGCCAGGTCGCAAAAATAAGTGATAAGCATTGGCAAGTACCGCCTGTGCGCCCGTTGCCTTTAATTGCTCGGGTGTTAGTGCCTTTAACGTCGCCTTTGTGCCAACCGGTATGAAGGCGGGAGTTTCGATCGTGCCATGAGGGGTAGTAATAACCCCAGATCGGGCAAGTGTATTTGGTAGTTTAGAGCTAATTTCAAAAGAGAAAGATTCGGCCATTACTGCATTAGTATAACAGAGAAAAGGATTGATTTATGACCATTCTTCCGTAGATTCAGGCTGGTCGGTTGCCATACTAAAAACGAATGCTCCAAATGTATCGGAAATTATATTTTCGGCCCTTCTTTTTTCTATGCGGTAATTATACATGAGAACCGGCACAATACGATCCATCGCATAAGTACTCATTGTAATAAGTTCGATGCGATCGTTAATTCGGATGATTGCCCTGACTCCGAGGTACATTGCAATCACCTCGCGCTGTATTTTATTGGGCAACACATCGCGCAATCTGTTATCATTGCAAAGATCAATAAGTCGTGCCCTATAGTAGTCGTCATCTGGACCTGGTAGGTGAGATTCCCCGAAGAGCTGCGATGAGCGGAGGGTATCGCGGGAAAGATTAGCACACATGGTTATATTACAGTAAAAATAGTGGCCGATTACAAGCATAAGTTAAATGGTGTATGATTTGACAGGCATGGTTTCATGCGTTACTATAAGAGCGTATACATCCGGCCGGCAGGTCGGAATTTTTCGTAGAAAAGGAGAAATTACTTATGGAAGA
>JAPUEE010000008.1 GCA_027492735.1 Candidatus Saccharimonadota bacterium | reverse complement strand
GTTGTTGTTACAAACCTAATTGTACTGGCTGTTCCGTTTTAGTTTAATGAATCCGCCAAGAATGGCTTGTAAGAAGATGCTACCTCTGGTATAATTACGTTCTAATAGTACATAATCTAAGGATAGACATGAAAGCAGTTGTTCGAGTTGGCGGCAAACAATACGTCGTTGCCGAAAAAGAGTCCCTCCTGGTGGACCGCCTCCCGGATGGAACCAAAGAACTCTCACTTGAGCCGCTGATGGTGTTTGATGGTGACAAGGTTACGGTTGGATCTCCGCTGGTAAGTGGAATGAAAATTATAGCTAAAGTCATCGAAGACGAAGTCAAAGGCGATAAGCTGAGAGTCATCCGCTATAAAAGCAAAAAGCGTGTCCATAAAGTAAATGGACATCGTCAGAAATACAGTCGTATTGAAATTGGCCCGATTAAGAAATAGTTCAGCGAGATTCTACTATTTCTGAACCTCAAACCTCCCATTCCAGACAAATTCGACCAGCCGCTAACTGATAGAGCCTTCGCTCTTGGCTGGCCTCTGCCGAGAGGCTGAATGTCTATCAGGGAGGTTTTTGGAATTACAGGTATCACCTGTGTTGTCATGGGCGAGAAATCGCTCGTGTTTTCGGTAGGAAATTGTTTCACGCTCATGCTATACTAAATACCAGATATGAGAGGGGATCGCTAATGGCAAATCCGGTTATTATTGCGGTTACAAACCAAAAGGGTGGCGTTGGTAAAACAACGACGAGTGTTAATGTAGCCTATGGACTCAGCAAGCTTGGTAAAAAAGTTTTGCTGGTCGATTTTGATCCGCAAGGAAATGCGACGAGCGGGCTTGGGGTTAGTAAAGATACCTTAGAAAAAACAGTTCTCGATGTTATTCAGCGTCAGATAACAGTTGGCGAGGCAGTTATCCATACTGAACACAAGAACCTTGATCTGGTGCCTGCGTCACCGCAGCTGGCCAATGCGGAAGTTGAGCTGGCACGGGCTGAACACCGGTTTGTGCGCCTCAAGATGGTATTGCAGAACCTTGATGCCTATGAGGTCATCATTATTGATAGTCCGCCGAGCCTCAGTCTTCTTACGGTCAATGCGCTTATTGCGGCAAATTATTTGCTGCTTCCTGTTCAAGCGGAATTTTATGCGCTGGAGGGGTTGGGGCAGCTGCTTGAAACGATGAAATTGATACGAAAAGGCATGAACCCAACATTGGAGCTTATCGGGGTACTGATAACTATGATGGATACGCGGACAACACTTAGCCGCCAGGTGCACGAGGAAGTGAAGAAGTATTTTCCGGGTAAAGTTTTTGAAACCGTTATCCCGCGTAATATTCGGATTGCTGAAGCCCCAAGTCATGGCTTGCCGGTAGGTGCATATGATCGCTGGAGTAAAGGTGCCCGAGCGTACAAAGCTCTGAGCAAAGAGATAGATGGGCGTATAAAGCAAAAAGGAGCAGAAGGATGAAAAAAGGACTTGGACGCGGTTTTGAATCATTAATTCCGACCGATGTGCTTGATGAGACGTTCGATCCGACGGCAGGTAGTGATGACAAGGTATCTGAGCTACGCTACATCGCAATTAGCGATATTGTGCCAAATCCTGATCAGCCACGACGTGACTTTGATCCAGTCAGCCTAGCGGAGCTTGCAGAATCCTTGAAGCAGCATGGTGTCATCCAGCCGCTTGTCGTGGCGGTGAGGGGTGGCAAATTCCAGATTGTAGCTGGTGAGCGTCGTTGGCGTGCTGCGGATTTAGCTGGGCTTGATAAAGTACCGGCGCTTGTTCGGACATTGAGCAATCAGCACAAGCTGGAGATTGCCCTGCTCGAGAACCTGCAACGGGAGGATCTGAATGCACTAGAGGTGGCGACGGCCTACCTCAAGCTCAATACGCAGTTTAATATGACCCATGAGGAGATTGCCAAACGGGCCGGTGGCAAAGCGGTGAGCACGATTAGTAATACCATTCGGCTATTGCGTTTACCAGATGATGCTAAACAGGCGATTGTTGATGGCTCTATAACTGAGGGGCATGCACGGCAAATACTAGCACTTGACGATGACCCAACGACGCAAAAAAAGCTCCTGACAATGATTATCCTCAATGATTGGAGTGTTCGTAAGGCCGAACAGTTCGTTGTAGGCTACAAAAAAGGTAGTGGCAAAGAAGACAAAGCAGCCTCCGCCGTCAAACATACGCAGTCGCAAACGGATTTTACGCGTCGCTTCTCTCGACGCATTGGCATGGAAGTCCGTCACAAAACAACGGCGCATGGCGGACAGATTATTATTAGCTATAAGGATGAAAAGCAGCTTCGGCAATTGGAAGATTTTTTGCGCTGATTCAGATTATAACCAGGCGCCGATATGTATATCTCCAGTTTGACGTCCACAGATGGCGGCGATAGCAGCAGGTAGTGGTTCGGGTGTAGTAGCTTCGGTTGTTGCTGGAGTCAGCGTGTATGGATAGGCAGATGTGATCGTAGCATCACTACCATCTATGAATACACTTCCTGTTTCACCAGTCATAATTTTCCAGGACGGGCCATTTGTGCCGATTGGGTAGCTATGGGCACTAGCTGTCATCGTGCTATATATCTCTATGCCACCATCTGACCGGGAGCCATTTGCAAATCGTGGAGATGTTGTTGCGTCCAATCTGTTATATACGTTACCTGTAGTGTGAATGCCATATACGACTGTATCACGCTTTAGACGAGCAACTCCGTCACTATCGTCATATATTGTAAAAAAATTTGACTGTATGCCACTGAGTCCTGCGAGTTTGTAGCACAAATTATTTTTTATGACGACATTTGTGATAGTCCAGGTCATCTCACCGTTGTATGGATAGCTGGGATCGGAACCATTATAAAATGCCATAGGGCGATCATAGTCGATCCCGTAATAGTATAAGGGATTAGGCAGACTCGTATCTGGGACGCGTTTATCTTGGGTGATTTTGATATGTTGTTCAGATCCAACGATGGTGTTGTTCCAAATCTCGCAGTTGTTGGAGCCAGACAGCCATATAGGGTTACTGTCGTAGATTGGACACAGATCAGAGTTGAGACCAATATTTTCGAAATAGTTATCAACAATGTAGGCTTTCGCGCTAATCTCGTACGAGACGCCATGACCGTAGCTAACCCCAGCTTCGCATAACATCACTTTTGTCAGGCCATCCAACCAACAGCGGTT
>JAPUEE010000007.1 GCA_027492735.1 Candidatus Saccharimonadota bacterium | reverse complement strand
AGGGGCTTCAATCGCCGCGTCGTCGCACCGGCGGCGAGCAACCAACGGCCGATCGGGCGCTTGATCTTGTCGATCGCCAAGGTACGGTTGATCGGGACTGGAAAAGAACACCGCACAACTGCACACGCTGTTTGCTGTGCCCAATCTGACGATTGCGAAGCGAAAGCTATTGGCGCTCAACAGCCAAGTTGTGTCTTGAATAAAACGAAAGGCCCGGGAGTGGGTCGAAAAAGGGTAGAAAACCGCGGGATTTTGGGCTGTTTGACAAGAATCGCGGCGGGATTCAAAAAAAGCCGCTGCCGCGCGGCTAGGTAACGCGCTAGGTAACGCATCGGCAGCTAATTGATCAGCGCTTCCCTAATGCTACTGCATGACATCTCGACTTTACTAATTCTGGAGAAAGAACATGACAAAAATAATCATAGAGAAAACGCCAACAAAAGACGATTTCAGAAATTGGCTTGCTACAATGAAAGTTGTGTGGCCTCTTGCAGACAAAACCTATGAAGAGCTGCTTTGGGCTTTTTATCAACCTTATATTTCTTGTCCCGTCGTCCACGCAAGACTTTCTGGTCAAAGCCAAATAATGGGTACGCGGGGTGCATTTTATGTTCAAATGAAGTACGGAAACGATGATTTAAAATGTATTCAAGTGGGTGATACTTGCGTCCATCCGGACGCTCGTCGACATGGTATTTTTTCGCGTATGAATCGAGAATTCGTTGAGGCGACGACCATCGAGGGCTATAATTTTATTTACAATGTGTCTGTGGATGTGGCTAGGAAAGCATATGAAAAGCTAGGGTGGAAATATTTGCGTGGGTTCAATTTGTACGTCCGCCCACGTGGCTTAACATCATCGGTGCGCGTGCTTCGCAACATACGAGCGTTTAGCGTCGTAGAAAATGACCATAACGAACACTGCACCAAGTTGTCAGATGATGATATTGATCGAGTGTTTTCGATTACTGAACGAACTTCTGCAGATTTTTCGGGAAAAATTTTTGTGACAAAAGATCGCGGTTATCTTAGTTGGCGGCTCCGAAAACCAACTCAGAACTATAGGCTTGTTGTAGATAACGAATTTGGATACATAATTTACAAATTGGTTACCCGTGCTCATAAAATAAGAGACGTATTTATTGGAGAGATTCGATTATTAGGAGATAAAGATTATTCATTCCAGAAGTTGCTCAGCCTTCTTAAAGTGCGAGAAGAATACGACATTGTTTCAGTGATGCTATCCAAGGGCCACCCCTATTATAAAGTTATAAACGAGAATTTTATTAGGCGGTGGAAGAGCTATAATTTCGGAACAAGGGAGCTGAACGCGGTAACCTCAGTTGATATCTTTGATCTCCAGAACTGGGCTGTAAGCTCGCTCGACATCGATACATACTAATAAAGCTTGTCTATAATACGAAATTTTGCGCGACAATATGTCACAGAGCAGTATATTTACACGCGGGCTGGCGAAAGAACGAAATCACCAGTTGTGGCAATTTCTGGATTCGGCGCAAGGCGCGGAGGCAGGGCTTCCGCACTCGGATGTCATCTCTTTGAGAGCCCGATCATGTTCATCCGGAGATCGTCATCCCAGGCGGCGGCTTTGCGCTTTAAACGCAAGCCGGCCTTGATCTTGTGGGTCGTATCCAGGCGAATGATGTTGAGCACGATCTTCTTCAGAAGCGAGAGATTCTGCTGCGCGTTGTCCTTGCGGATAGTGCTGCCGTCCTCGCCGAAACTGACATCGAGGATCCAGTGAAGCCGGTTTTCCACGCCCCAGTGGGCACGCGCAGCGGCAGCCAGTTGTTCGGCGGTCAAGACACGCGAGCTGATGTAGTGGCGCCGCTCCAGTCCTGACTCTTTGTCGCCGACCTTGCGCGGAGAGTTGATGCGGCCGATGGTCCTGCACTTTGGCCAATCCCTTCAGGTAACACATCAAGTTTGCGCCTCTCGCCACACTCATTTCGGTCGCCCAAAAGACGAGAGTAGACCTCATTGCGACGGGGTTTACAAGTCTTTGTCATAAGCCTATGAAAGTTAACGGATTTCTTCTTACCCAGTATGACAAACAACAACATGCTATCCGAGTGCGGAAGCCCTCTTTCTGAGACTCAGTTGCGGCCATTGTTGTTGGCATACCTATGACGTAACCGGACCCCCTTGCTTTTTATGTCCGTATTGTCTCATTATTATGACAATACTTGAAAAATGTGAGTAATGCCACCGAGCGAAAGCTCTACTTGAATCATAGTCAATTCATTAATTTTTTTGAGTTCCCCATGCGACAATTAATTCGTCATATTTACCTTTCCTCCGTAGGGTGGTTTTCAAAAATAAGTCCCGGCGTTCATATTATGAACTCTCACTATCTTGATGGTCCACAAGATGAAGCCATGGATCGCTTCTATAATCTGTTAAGAAAATTACGCTCTGACATGGAATTCGTCAATTTTCAAGATGCAGTAGAGATGGTTAGTAAGAACAATTTTGGAAATGGCAAGTACCTGTCGTTTTCATTTGATGATGGATATCGCGACAATTACACTAGTGTTTGGCCAGTGCTCAGACAGTTTAACGTTAACGCTTGTGTTTTTGTTAATCCCGGGTTTATCGACATAAAACAACATAACCAAGTAAATTTTTTCGCTGAGAAGCACCACACAAAAAAAGTTAGAAAGCCAATGACGTGGGAAATGATTCGTCAATTGGCCAGCGCTGGATTCAAGATTGGAGACCACAGTTATAATCATATAGATTTGGGTATCCTTGAGCCGGCTAAGTATCCTCTCGAAATATTAATGTCGAAGCAACGAATAGAGCGGGAGATTGGCGAGCCCTGTGAGTACTTCGCCTGGCCTTACGGAAAGCTGCACAATATATCCCAGCCAGCTATTGACTATTTATTAGAAAATTACGAATACATCTTTAGTTCAGATAACAGTAATGCATATTTCTCGTACAACAATGAGAGAATCATCAACAGAAGGCACTTTGAAGCCAGTTGGCCGATTCATCATGTTAAATACTTTTTGTCGTTCAGGAAAACTACGAAGTAAACGCTGATTGAAGAATTTAGGCTCTATGTCATTTCGTGTGGAACTGGCCGCCGGCCGTCGCCGCCAACACGAGGTGCTCGGCAATCGGGAGCAGCGGTGTTGCCTGCGTTGACGGCGCGGTCCAGGGCGGGCGAAGCCCAATGGGTTTAGGTCGTTTCGTGTGGAACGGGCAAGAATGGGGCGAAGGGCGAGGCG
>JAPUEE010000006.1 GCA_027492735.1 Candidatus Saccharimonadota bacterium | reverse complement strand
AATTTGACCCCACTCTCCGGCATCGGAGCCTGGTGTTGGTAGACGAGTCATGATATAGTGCACCCCTCCATAAATCGACAGTATTCCTTTTTAGCTAAAGCTTTTATACTTGTATAATTGTACCATACCCCCCCCCCTGGAGGTCAACGATAATTTTGAGACTAAAAGATTCGGTTGCGACAGAGCATCTGCCTCATGTATAATCTATACATGGAAGACAAGGTTATATATATAAAAAATTGGCTCGGCAGTGGATCGATCAATATATTTGGTATTCAGTTTTCCGGCAAAGACACTGTCGGAAAACGACTGGCCGATGCAGTTGGCGCAGAGTTTCTGAGTAGTGGAGATATCGTCAGATCCGCCAGGGATAATTCCAAAGATAGCAGTATCAAACGTGCTGCGCAAGTATCTGAAAGTGGAGCTCTAACGCCCATGGAAGAGTTCATTAAACTAATTGTTCCCTATATGTATGACGAGAAAATAGCTGGTAAGGCTCTCGTTCTCAGCTCGGTCGGACGCTGGATCGGCGAAGAAGGTCCAGTGCTCGAAGGTCTAAGAAAGGGCAGTCATGACACTAAAGCCGTTTTATTACTCAACGTATCGGAAGATGAAGTCTGGCACCGCTGGCACGAAGCCCAAGGCGATACGCGAAATGTGGGTAGAACAGACGACATAGACAAAGAAAAAGTCGCTAGACGAATCAGTGAATTCAAAGACAAGACGCTTCCTGTTATAGAAGTCTACAGAGGTATGGGTATTCTATTAGAAATCGACGGCCAACAGGATCGAGATAGCGTGTTCAGTGATGTTATTGATCGATTATATGCATTTGCCACTACCGAAAAACCATAGCTTGTTTTTCGGCTAGTGTATCTACTCAGTATAGGTGGGAAAAGAGTTTTTCGAGCCCATTTAATAAATCTCGCTCAGCTACATCCGGTCCGCCATTGTGGCCGTTTTGAGCCGCAGCCGATCGAATGCGACCGACAGGATGAGGAGTTTCCAAGCTTACCGATATCTCCGTACGGTCTGTAGGATTATCACGATGTAACCGCATGCCGAGAAACAACGCCAGTCGCCTCATCTCTGCAGCGCTGACTTTCTGTTCGTTGCAAAATTTCTTGATTCTGCTATCGCTGTGCTGCTTTCCGGCATAGAGGGCCAGGCGTAGACCTTCTACTTTATCTGTCTGTTCATCAGTAAATACTTTACGGGTGTGCGATAACAGATCTTTGGCTCCTTGCCTACTGATATCGATTTCTTCGATCATCATATCGAGAACATATTCACGCAACTGAGACAGAGTTAACTCACGTTTTTCTGTTTCGGGTATCATCGCGTCGTCAGGGACGACTATCTGATTGTCATCCCGCTCGACGACTATCGGTCCTGCGACAACAGTAGTCAGAGGATCTTCCGGTACTGCAGTATCATTACGCTCTACAGTGACAACAGGATTCTCATTAGCTGTCACAGGATGATCCTGATCTGATTCTGGATTCAAAACAGTATCCGCCGATCCTGTTCGATAGGCATCCGCTAGTTTTATTGCTTTGTTTTGACGATCTTTTGACCATCGCCTCCCGGTCAAAGTCTGAATCCGTCGGATTACCGCCCTATCGCCACCAGGCAAACGAGACTCCACCAAAGATTGGGCATCACATATATCCTGGAGTGTAGTAGACATACCCAAATTAGCGGCTGTCAACAAAAGCCTATCACGACTGGTGACCTCTGGCTCCGCAACAACTTCCGGTTCATCAGGGAGCCTATCCTGCAGATCACTAGGCGTCCTGTCTAGATTCTGCTGTACCGATCCCAAGGCTACCGCCAGACTGCCCATAACCACACCATCAGGCAACGCATGCAACGGTGCACGTTCTAAATCATCCGCTGCTTGTCGCAATTGATCTATTATGTTCTCCCGCCGTATCTCAGCCATATAACGCCTCTACCTCTCTTTTGTTAAATGTCTAGTATCTTATCAGTCTGCTCGGAGACATGCAAGCATAATCAAATAGAGACCCATCAAAATCGATAGGTCCCTGTAGTATATATTACTATAAACTATTTACGGCTAGCAACTTTAGGACTGCCGCCGTACGTACTGGCACCATACCCCATAGCTACTGGCTTTTGTGCAGCAGGCTGAGATTTGCCGATGCCTTTTAATACTGATTGAACGATCATGCCGCCGCCAGCGACAAATAGTGCCATAGCTGACACACTCTTTAGGAATTGTTTGCGATCCATTTCTTGCGCTGCAAATTTTTGTACGGCGCTGGGTAGTTGAGCTTTCATTTTTTTGTTATCTCCATATAATTATGTTGACTCGTATACCTATTATAACCAATAGGGCTAATTATGCAATACCTTTTTCCACAATAATTTGTATATGTCATAACAACCGAGCCTCGTCTAATCGAACAGCTGTTGATCTATCTATATTATTGAGTAAAAAGCCATCGACTGACTGGCGTCTCGGTACTTGTATATTTCGGCTGGAGCCCGGGTCACGCTTGATCGTTGAGAGCTGCGGTACTGACAGATGAACAGAAGGATTCTGCGTCGGCTGAGGCAATCGCTTTGTTAGTTGTCCACTAGGTATGATCATGCCGTCCATACTATATTTTGGTCGAACAGGCATAGCTGGCTGGGCTACCGGCTTTGGTGCAACTAGTGCTGGTGCCGGAGCCTTTGCAGCGGCCGGCGTAACAGGCTGAGCAGCTGCAGCCAGTTTGGCCAAGCGATTCTTTTTACGATTCCTCAGCCAAACAACCATAATACCGGCCTGATACATAACAACGATAGGTGCTGCTAGCAATGTCTGATTCAAGGCATCAGGAGTAGGCGAAATGATTGCCGCTACGATAAAAGAACCGATAATTATCTTGTCCTGATAGTGCATGAGCTTCTTTGGCTTTAGCGGCGTAGCTCCATTGATAATCAACATCAATAGGGGGAGCTGGAATAGTAATGCTCCCGCGATCATATATGTCATAACAAATGAAAAATAGGAGTCTATCGTTAGCATTGGATTTATGTTATACAGATTGAATCCAGTCAAGAAATAGAGTGCAGCCGGCAAGCTGACATAATAGGCAAACAGCATGCCACCAATTGCTAACGTCAACGATACGATCGTGTATAGTATGGCGGTTCGTGCCGTTGTCTTTTTCATAGCCGGCATAATGAACTTGTAAACATTATAAATAATCGCCGGCAGAGCAAATACTAAACCGACATATAAACAAACCTGAATAATAAATGCAAAAGCACCTCCAGGCGTCAGATAGACCAACTGGTGGTCCTTGCCTAGTGGTGCCAACAAAAAATTAGCTATATGGTCAAAGAACGGATACGCTGCGGCTGCAAATAGTATAAAAATAATAGCCACCGCAAAGAAACGGTTCATTAGCTCACGGACATGATCCATAAATGTAGGCATGTTCTACCTCCGAACCGTTTCCTAGGCTTAGTAGCTAAGCTTTTTTGCCGTTCTGCTTGTCGCTTGCTGATTTCTTGCTTTTGTCTGCGTCTTCATCTTTCATAGACTTGCGCAGCTCTTTGGCCGAAGTACCGATGCTGCGGGCCAGTTCTGGCAATTTTTTAGCTCCGAATAACAGTAGTACGATTATCAAAATTACTACTAATTCTGCTGGGCCTAACGTTGGCATTTCAAACACCTCCCTTGATTATTATTACTAACTGTAATAGTATATATGGTAATGCCTATAAAGTCAAAGGAGGGCTATG
>JAPUEE010000005.1 GCA_027492735.1 Candidatus Saccharimonadota bacterium | reverse complement strand
ACCGGTTGTCGATAGCCCTTGTGGTTATGTGTCTTCTATGATACCCCCCCCCCCCATTGGAGATGTCAAGGGGGTGAGTGAAAAATAGAGAAAGATTGAGAGTTTAGATCTATTTCTTTATGGCTTTTTCGGTGACGTCGAACTTTTCCATGTATTTGCCGAGGAGTAGCTTGGTTTGTGCCGTATAGGCGCTGGCACTACTATAGACAATAGCATTCACCGGCATCAGCACCCACTGCAGTATCATCATGATACCTTTGGCTTTGCGATAGCGCTTAGGGCGTTTAGGGAGCATAGTCAAGCTCACAAAGACAGTAATGAGGAGACCCACGATGGCAACCTGCTGGATTCGGGCCACTACGAGCGGGAGATCATTCGCAATAATAGTACGGTGAGCAGCTTCGGAGTTCAGATAGAGTGGTACCCAAGCCCCTAGTGCCACAATAGGTGCAATACAGGCTTGGGTTACGTGACTATCGAGCAACCGGAAAAAACGCGTCCATCCTGCCCAGAAGCCTACTCTGCGACCTTTTGAAAGAAGAATTCGAGCTACATACGGAACATCCGAAGCGCCGTAGGCCCAGCGTCGTAGCTGTATGAACTGAGCTCTGAGAGTTTTCCTATACGTCTCTGACAAGACTGCGTCTTGGCCAACACCAATTCTCAGGGGTATAATCTCATAATCACCGTCAAAATGAAAATAGCTACGCCAATATTGATGTCCGTCTTCGACTATAGTGCGCGTTGACCAGAAATTCATGTTCTCGAGAGCAGCCATACCTTGCGCATGAGACGCAAAATTACGTAACGTGTGCGGTCGCATCGTACTAATAACGTTCCAGAACGAGTTACTAGCAGCAATCACGCGCATTGGCGCCGGTGCGTCCCAGATATTATTAGTAAACATCGCAATTGGTTGAAATGAGGCTCGTTGTCGATTTGGCGTCATGATCCACTCATAGGTCAGGTACGAGAAGTACTTTGGATCCGGACGATTGTCGCAATCCAGTGTCGTCACAATAACATCCTCGGAATTGATCTTTTTCTTCTTTAGATAGTCCGAAAACCGTTGACCAGCAAAGGTAATGTTGCCGCCCTTACCTACCACCTCATTAGCAAGATCAGCCGGATGCTCGAATGCCATAAAATCGCCAAACTTACCTTTGAACTGAGTCTTTGCAGCGGCCACCGTCTCTTTGGCTGCTGTCCCGCCACGCGCTTCGTAGGCAATAACCACGAATAGGTGTTTGGGATCATAATCACTACGATACACCGACTCTAGTGTTGGGCCGAGCACATCATAACTCTCATTGTAGAGAGCGATGATAACACCGTGATATATCTGATCTGGTTTGGGATACGATTCCCTCTCCTCAGAGAGTCTCTGTAGGTTGTCAATATGGTGCTCGATGCCATAGACATGGCGGTCTGATGTTTTCTGTCGCAATTGATAATACTTGTCCGGATCGGATAGTTCATGGAGCCATGCAGCCCAATCAATTCGCTTTGTATGACCCATAATGATTCTACCCTGGACAGTTCTATAGGCTATACCCAGAGAGCGAATGAACATCGCGAGAACTATCGCTAAAATGTACACTGACGCCCAGAACGGACTAAGCATACTGAGAACGATGAGTAACATAATGGCGCCAAACGATAGTATAGCCGGCAACATTTCAAAAAATCGGTACTGAGGAGTGCGTTTCCCGTGCCTCTCCTTGAAAAGTGGTATCTCGATATCTGTCATTTATTGAATTCCTGCGACACGCAAAATTGCTGCTATCAAAACGATAGCTACCGCTAGAACTAGTATACCTGTCCACAAAAAGCTGAGTGCTAGATGTCGACCCTTTATTCCCAATAATTTTAGACTGATTAAACTGTTCATGACAAAAACTACTACGCCAAACCCTATGAAATTAAAGAGGTAGAGCCAATCTGATCTAAAATACTGCTTTTCAGCAAAAGCGCTATATCGTACCGGGACTTGCAGCTGATTAGCATGAATATATAAACTAGAAATGATAATCAGAACGACTATCTGAACAAACATAACACCCCACAGTGCCACAAAGGCGCGGCTGTGAGAAGCTTCTTTGAAAAGTGATTTGAGTTCCATAATTGTTATTGGTGCGGGTGCAGAGAGTCGAACTCTGATTCCGGCCTTGGGAAGGCCATGTAATAGCCGTTATACGACACCCGCATGGAGCCACCTCGGGGATTCGAACCCCGGACCCCCGCTTTACGAAAGCGGTGCTCTAGCCAACTGAGCTAAGGTGGCGAACTCGTGAATAGTATAGCAGAAACCAGCCTCTAGTGCCACTGGTTCGTGCCCCCTATTCTGCGATAAGCACAAGCTGATATACTAGAGTAATATGAAAATACGAACGATGGCAGATCAAGACCCCTGGCTAGAGCCCTACCGTGATGCGCTCGAGTACCAACAGGCTTATCTGAGACAGGCGGAACGGCGACTGCTAGGTGGAGCGTCTATCCAGTCGTTTGCTCTAGGTCACCTCTATTTTGGACTCCATCAAGACCCTCAGGGTTGGCTATTCCGCGAATGGGCTCCTCATGCTACGGCAATCTATCTATTATGCGAGAAAAATAATTGGCGCGATAACCCCGACTACTCTCTTCGGCCCATCAAAAATGGGATCTGGGAACTACAGTTACCTAACAATACGCTCGCCCATGGTGATCATTACAAACTCCGTGTTCACTGGCCCGGTGGTAGCGGTGAACGCATTCCATCATATGCGACCTATGTCGTCCAAGACCCTATGACTAATCTGTTTGACGCAGTCGTATGGCAGCCTAGCGTGCCCTACCAGTGGCAACACCAGGTGCCGCCACGGCCGGAAACACCGCTCATCTACGAAGCTCATGTCGGCATGAGTAGCGAGAAAGCCGAAGTTGCTACCTACCAGTACTTTAGAGAGTCCATGTTACCTCGTATCAAACGCGCAGGCTATAATACGGTGCAGTTGATGGCGGTTCAGGAACACCCCTATTATGGCAGTTTTGGCTACCACGTATCGAGCTTTTTTGCCGCTAGTTCACGCTTTGGGACACCAGATGACCTAAAGCAGCTCATCGATACTGCCCACAGCATGGGTCTGCAAGTCATTATGGACATCGTACAGTCGCATGCAGTCAAGAATGAACTCGAAGGGCTCAGTCGTTTTGACGGTACGCTGTCGCAATATTTTCATAAAGGCGCACGAGGCAATCACACGGCGTGGGATTCGCGTACGTTTGACTACGGCAAGCCTGAGGTGGCCCATTTTCTGCTTTCAAATGTGCGCTTTTGGCTCGATGAGTATCGTTTTGACGGTTTTCGGTTCGATGGTGTCACCAGTATGCTCTACCGTGACCATGGCCTAGACCAGGCATTCGGGAATTATGATGATTATGTATCGGACAATGTCGATCTCGACGCTCTCGCCTACCTACGAATGGCCAACGAGCTCACTCATGCCACACACTCTCAGGCAATCACTATCGCCGAAGACATGAGTGCCTTTCCAGGCCTCGCTGCACCAATTGATGCAGGCGGCATAGGATTTGACTATCGTCTCAGCATGGGAGTGCCTGACCTATGGATAAAGATGCTAAAGGAAAACCGTGATGAAGAATGGGATCTCGGTCACTTATTTCATGAACTGACGGCCCACCGTATCGAAGAACAAACGATCAGCTATAGCGAGAGTCATGATCAGGCACTCGTCGGCGATAAAACCCTGTTGTTTCGTCTGATCGATAAAGCGATGTACGATCATATGCAAACCCACGATGAGAATCTGCAGGTCGAGCGTGGTATCGCCCTTCACAAACTCATTCGGCTCTTGACTGCTAGTACGCATGCCGGTGGCTATCTCAATTTTATGGGCAATGAGTTCGGGCATCCTGAATGGATAGACTTCCCACGCGAAGGTAACGATTGGTCGTATCACTACGCACGACGTCAGTGGAGTCTCGCCGATGACCCAACATTAAAATATCAGTGGCTGCAAGCATTTGACGCAGCACTGATCGATATCGTTGTCTCCCTACCAAAAAAATCTGACTATCATTACGTCACTATAGACCAAGATCGACGATTGCTATCGTACGTCAGAGATGACTATCTGTTTGTCTTTAACCTCTCGCCTGCCGTCTCATATACAGATCAAACTATTCCGGCTCATGATGGCAACTATCATATCGTGTTATCGAGTGATGATAAGGATTATGGTGGCCAAGATCGAGTCGATACTAGTCTGACCTACAGCGCCAAAGACGAAAAGCTTCTGCTCTATATCCCAAATCGCACCGCGTTGGTGTTAAAAAAAGTATAGGATTAGACCATAGGATAGTGCCTTCGGCTTCTCCGCTCACTCACGTTCGCTACGCCGAACCTCCGGTTCTAATCGCAGACGAAGTCTGCCCAAATTAAAAACCCTATCGTAAAGATAGGATTTTTAATTTGGCGGGCCCGACCGGATTCGAACCGGCGATCTCCTCCGTGACAGGGAGGCGTGATAGACCAGCTTCACTACGAGCCCAACTAGTGGTAGATTATAGCAAACAACGCACGCTGGCGCAAGTCATGCGAACTAAACGTCCAACTCTTTAGAAGCAGGAATGGTAATGTATTCTTTGACCTTGCCAGATTTTACGAGAGATTTAAAATCATTATCGAACTTTGTGAGACTAACTTTGATGAGCAGAAAATCTACTTTGGTGTCAGTTTTGGAATCTAATTTTACTATATAGTAGGCATCGACGCCTTCGATTATCCCTGAAATTTGACCCGGCTCTAATTTACGTACCATCGATATATAGGAGTTACTGTCGAGGTCATCGATACTAGCGCTCATGCCACCACCGTTTTCCCGCGTCACGTCATCATCGCTCATTTCGCGAACGACACTCGCAAAGTCATCGCCTTTGTCGAGGCGTTGTTTGACGGTGTTGATCTTGTCCTTGGCCGAAGTATCAACAGCAAATGAAACTTTTTTCTCTAAAATACGATCGGCTAGTACCGCCCTATACTCGTCAATCGTCCAGCCAAAGTATTGTTTTAAAACATTACTCTCGTAATCGTGTTGGCTCATAGTAGCCCCATTTTTATTAGCCTTCAGGCTATCGTTGAGAGCAGTATCAATCTCCTGACCTGAAACAGTAATGTTCTTTCCGCGAGCTAGTTGTCGCGCGTACGCTATCTTTTCAACATTATCGAGCTCTTTGCGTTTGTGATGTTCGAGCTCACTCTTGCCATCATCACTAGCGAGATCAACCTTGCTCTGATTTTGCATATAAAATATATCCGACCTAACATACCTGAGGTAATCCTGGTAGGAAACATTCTCACCATTAACATTTGCAACTGGTACCGGAAGGACCTTGGTCATACTATAAAAGAAGTCGCTGGTCGCTTGATTGCGATAGAGCATGACAAAAGACCAGACTGAAAATAGTACGAGTGCAACAACTGAGACAATAATTGCATTGATCAATATCTTGTGTTTAGAGTACTGCACAGGATATTTGAATTTACGCCCCCCAGCCAAAATTTGTTCGCGATGCTCGGCGATAGTCTCATTAGTAATCTTTGTCGGCGGCGTTTTGCTGCCTTTTTTGAAACTTTTTGGGATTTTTCCCGCAAGCTTATCAGTTAATTTGTGCTTGGCGTCAGCCATTTTCCTCCTCGTCGGTATCAGTTCGTTTGCCGCCACCTGCCTTGTGAATTGCATCCGACAGCTGATCGTAAATAGTCTCACACCCTGGTACTTTATTGATAACCATATCACCCACCATGGTTTGTAACACTATAGTTCCAAAGTTAAAAATTTCTCCTGTGAAACCTGGAATATTATAGCTAATATTTTGAACTTTCTCAAGTCCCAGGTCGATGACCGAATGTCCGAATAGACTATTTTGCGTCAACTGTCTGATTCGCTGATCAGTTACTATATACACCGAAAAGTACCAACCCATCCAGTGATACATAAATATCACAAGGCCTATACCAAACCCAATAACTGGACCCCAGAGTAGATCCACATTGCTCTGCCAGATGAGAAATGGTACCGCACCCAGACAAAATGCGATCAACAGCCCATAAAAACCCTTCCGCATCGCAATAATATGCCGACGGAACACAAAAAGTAGTTTCTCATCCGGGAATTGACCTTCGAATTCCATCTTTGCCATAAGTGCTATTATATCAGAAAAATGGTATCCCGCGTAGGAGTCGAACCTACAACCTTTTCCTTAGGACGGAACTGCTCTATCCAATTGAGCTAGCGGGACGCCCTACTATTGTACTACGAAGCGGGTGATCTAGTAATGTTTACAGTACATAATCTCATCACTGCCGAGCGAGTAATCACAGATCGTCTCACCGCCAAACCATAGTTTGATCTCGTGTTCAGCCTCTGTCGGATTTTCACTAGCATGGAACAAGTTGTGGATAGAACGACCCTCGACATTGGCGACGATCGGATTATCAACGCTAAAATCACCTCGAATTGTGCCCATTTCAGCTTTGAATGGCAATGTTGGACCAGCTAATTTTCGCACCATGTCTATTGCCTGAATGCCTTCGACTACCATAGCGACCACTGGACCAGATTGCATATATTGAATCAGACCCCTCAGTGCATTTTCTCCTAATTCTTTTTCGTCATCAGTTCCATACACTTCCTTGGCAGTGAGCGATAGACCGTCAAGCCCACTTTTTGCCTTGCCGCCTAGGCGAGTAATCCATTTTTCGTCACTCGTTGGGTAATGGTTAACAACCAGCTCTTCACTAGGAGTCAGCATTTTCATCGCTACAACCTTTAGACCAGCCTTTTCAATACGATGAACAATTTCCCCAATCAAGCCGCGCATGACACCATCTGGTTTAATCATACAGAAGGTTCGTTGGTGTTTAATATCAAAAATAGTTTTATTTAATTTTGCATCGTAAGCTTTGACTGTGTGTTGAGCCATTCACATCCTTTCATTTAAGATATCACTATTGTATCAGAGACGAACATTTCATGAAACCCCGACAATATTTAGGTCGCAAAACGTTATTTTGTATAGATTGCGCGACATAACCTATAATGATACAATAGGGTCATGGATACCTCGGAAGCGCCTTTTCTATCGGATTTAACAATGGATTTTATCGAATATGTCGAGGTCGAGCGTGGCCGTGCCAAACGTACTGCCGAAAATTATTATTTATATATGCAACGGCTGCAAGAGTTTGCTGGTGATATCACGGTAGGCAAAATAGATTCCGAGTTAATTCGTAAATATCGACTATGGCTAAACCGCTACGTTGATGAGCAAGGTCGTGAACTCAGCCGCATAACCCAGAATTATCACCTGATTGCCCTACGCAGTTTCCTGAAATATTGTGCCGTCCGGGACATTGAAACACTCGATGCAGCCAAGATCGATCTACCGAAAGTAGTGAAAAAGCAAGTGTCATTCCTATCATTCGAGGAAGTTTCTCGCCTATTCGCCGCAGTTGACACCAACGCTAAAGCTGGTTTGCGAGACAAGGCTATACTAGAACTACTATTCAGTAGCGGCCTCCGTGTTAGCGAATTATGCAATCTCAATCGTGACCATATCAACCTAAAGCGTCGCGAGTTCACCGTCCGAGGCAAAGGTCAGAAAGATCGCCCTATATTCATTAGCCCAGCAGCCGCTGAAGCTTTGAGTGACTATCTCGATTCTCGCGCCGACACAGCTGCTCCCCTGTTCATTAACGAATCGAGGAATATCGTTGAGGATGCTCATGCAAAAAATGGTGAGAATCGCCGCCTAAAACCACGATCGATCCAGAGAATTGTCAGCTCCTACGCTCGCTTGGCCGGTATAACGAAAAAGGTCTCGCCGCACACACTCAGGCACAGCTTTGCTACAGATCTGCTGATGAATGGTGCAGATATCCGATCAGTACAGTCATTACTAGGTCATAGCAATATAGCAACAACGCAGATCTACACCCATATAACAGATCCTCATCTACGTGAAATTCACGCCAAATTTCATCGCGACCCAAATACTGCCGAGTAGCAACGCACACTATTATCTAATACGTGCAGTTATCCGTACCAGTATCACTATCAATAGTCATGTTTTTACAGATAGCGTTACCAGACTGTAAGGCATACTCTGGCCACCAGCTATAGTTATCATCACTAGACCTAGCTTCAACCCGACTAGATAGTCGTCTGTAGGCATCGATAGCACGACCGGTTACGTCGATCGATGGCTGGACTCCATTGAGATACAGCGTTTCTCCACTAGCACCAACTGCCGAGACCTGAACATCAGCATCATTATAGATGGCTTGGATTCGGAGGTAATAGTTGTTACTGGCTAAACTCAAGCTGCCTGGCGAAGTATTGGAAAGCGTAAAGTTCATAGCGCAAGCATAGGCATTTGTCGCAGAGCAGTTCACATACATAACAGGATTGTTAGTAGTACCGTTAGGCTCGGTGTTCTGGGTCCAATAATTCATATTATAGGCGTTATACCCGCTTCGTATCGTTGCAATACTACTACCACCCGAGGTACTACTAGTTACAGGACGTAATGTTACAGCGCGAGCATTATTCGTTATAGTATCCAGAGTAAATGTGCCGCTAGCTGGTACAGTTACCAGTTCTACACGGAGTACTGCCGGGAAATTACCTATAGCTTTCCAAGCAGGTACTGTTGGTAAATTAGTCGCAGTATTAGTGCCCGTCATTGTGCCATTGCCTGAGGTACTATTGCTATGCCATTTAACAGTAAAATACGCTGCCGAAGTGGCCGGAGTAGATACACCGGTGCTCGTATTATATGTCGAAAGTTTTAGAGGTACTATTATCGATTTTCCATCTGCAGTAGCAGTATTTTCATACGTAGCCGTGAGATAATTAATGATCATACAGGTGTAGTATTGCTTGTTGGTTGCGTCGACCACAGCTTGCCTTGCTCCAGCTTCATCAGTTGCTGTAGTAATGCCCAAATTACCCGGCAATGCGCTATTGATAATCGCGCTACAGTCAGTTGTTGTTGGGTTATAGATAGAAGCACATCCCGAGGCTGCTGGATTAGCCATACAGTACCCGATGACACGTTTTGCATCTTCTACCCCAGCTTCAGCAGCCGAAAGCGCGCTAGCGGATAATTCATTATTAGTAGTTTGACGCTGCTCGGATACCACAGCTTGTACGAAGCTAACCGTCACAACTGAGAACAGTATCATGAAAAACATAACGGATATGATAGCGACCTGACCACTCTCTCTATTCGACCTAGCAATCATATTCACTACTGACCTCCCCTCATATAGATCGTGTTATCAAATGTCGCAAACGCACAATATGGGTTACTACTAGCACCGCCGCCGCTACCGAGGCAAGTCCAATTACCACCACTCAAAACTGGCTTGTTATTACCAGAGGTAGACAGCACCGAAACAATTCTTACGAAACTCGGTGATTTTGAAACAGTAAACCCTAGGACGCTAACACTAGGTCCAGCCAAGATTGACACCTTGGCATCAGCTAGATTTGGCTTGAGACTCGGGTCATTACAATAAGCCGACACAGAATCCTTTACTCGAACAACGCCGAGAGCGTTGGTGGTGTCGCCGAATGAATTCGTCGTACCGCCATTTACATTCCATATATATGAAACATCCCCTGTGCAGAGACGGTTGCTAGCAGACAGATAAGTAACAGTACTAGGTTGAGCAAAGCGGACAGAGCTAGCGATATCATCACTCAATTGTCGCCCAGTTTGATTAATCTGGGTCATAGCTATGCCCTTGTTATAAATATTCATAATTTGTAGCAAAACTATAACCACAAACACCATGATAAAGGCCAAAAATGACATTGCTAGCGTCAATTCAACCAACGTAAAACCCTTCTCACGCTGTTTCTTCATAGTAACCATTGTACCATTAGCGTGTTGAGATTTAAATCTCACAAGATTACGTCTAGTTTGGATCATATAACCTCACTATCGTAGCACTCCTAGAATCTGCACTATTTGCTAGCCTCGTCCAACAGGCCCTAACGTAGAAATCTATATATGGTATACTGCCGCCAGTAGATCTTACTGCATCAATCCAGATACCTGTCCCGATTACGGCTTTGCCGGTCGTATTTTTAGCGCTAGCGTTAGAGTTGATAGCTGTTAGCGTTACAGTATCGAGAGAGTTATTACTGCGACTGAGGTAGAAACTCGTTGTACTGTTATATTTACACGCATCACTGATCGTGCTAGTGCTCGTTACGGTTCTACTCTTTATCGCAGCCCACACGGCCGAACTTTCACCCTTCGAATTATCTCTCACGTAGTTAAGAAGCTCAGACTGAGAATTAATACTAGTGCGCACAGCTGTTCGCTCTAGAGTGTCCATCATCTGCAACGTAGATTTGTTCATGATTGTCATAGTGCCAACCACAGCCACTCCTAGCACCGCGATGGCTAGCATAACCTCAACCAATGTATCTCCCTGTTCCGACCCGAGCCGAGCTCCACGTTTTGCCAAGAGTGATTTCATGTACTTCATTTTGAACACTGCTCCTTTAGACTTGTTAATTCGCTCGATCCAGCTGCAAACCCAGCACTTGGACTAACAGGGATAACCGTTTTTACTACATTAGAGCTAGCGCCAGGATTAACGCACACCGCCCCGCCTGCCGGACCACCGCCAGCATTTCGTACCACGAGAGCCAAAATATTAGTACGATCAATAGTTCCTATGCCGCTGCTGGTCAAATCGGTATTCGAAGCATACACTAAAATATCACTGCTAATTGGACTACGAAGAATTACTATAGAAGCCTTCCCCGTACTAGCAACAGAAGAGCCGCTCGTTGTGCTATATATAACAACTGATTTGCTGAGTGTGCCACCCCATTGAATCTGTTCAGTTTGCTGAGCAATGGTAGTGACCTTTGGACTTGCCATGGTGACAGCTGTATCATTATCAACATCTGACGAATAGCTCACTGGAGTGCCTGTAATATAACTAATAGTTACTGCGGAACTATTGTAGTCAAACGTCATTATTTTTCCGAGCAAGAGACAGTTGGACGAACCCGACGAGGTCGTAGTAGTGCCAGTGCCACACACATTCGCTGCAACACCAGAATTTCTCGAGTTTATGCCCGATCTAACCTCTTCGTACTGAGATCTAACCAATGTTTCGAGCGTTTTCATCGAACTACTAAACCTCGATCGATCAACCATGACATTAATACCGGTAAGTAAACTGACGAATAGCAGCGCCGATATCGCTATGAATAGAGATACTTCTATGATAGTGAATCCCTTTTGTCCGCCCTTTTTCATAATTATCTCTTATTATAGCACAAGCTCTATAATAGCAAAAGATTTTCAGTAAAGAATGTGATGAAATAATGCTGAAACAAAAATACTATTACTGTCGCCGCTATGAGAAACGGCCCAAACGCCATCTGGCTATTCATTTTCATCTTACCGAATAGTAGCATTGGCAAACTAACAAGTGACCCCAAGATATTGGCGACAACGAGTACTAATAATGCTCCTTGCCAGCCAAATAGTAGCCCAACTACCACACCAAATTTAACATCACCGAATCCGATCAACCGTCCGCTACTACATATATAGATGAGACCGTACACTCCAGCCACTGGCAACAAGCCCAGTGCCATTGATAAAATATACTGTAACAGAGATGTATCATGAACAACTATATTGTTCATTAGCGAAAATAGCAGCCCTACCGCCATTAATGGAAACATGATTTTGTTAGGCAGCAAGCGCCAACGATAATCGTAGACGAGAAGCGCCATCATCATCACCGCCATAATTAACCATAGGACAAACAGTGCAATCTGCCAGCCATCAACCGCGCCAGTTTTAATATAGAGTTGTCCCAATGGCCAATAAACAAAACTCATAATAAAAACGACAGCCATAGCGAGCTCGAGCCATAGTGTTAGGGCGCCGATCTTCTTATGACAATAGCGACACCTTCCACGCAAAAATAACCAGCTGAAAACTGGTATCAAATCTACTGCCGACAAGATATGATGGCAATGCTCGCATTCACTCCTACCCCGAACAAAGTCCATTTTGTGGCGTATACGCCAGGTCAGCGCACCTACAAATGAGCCCATAGCGGCTCCGATTAATCCTAGAAACAGTACGGTCATATAGTACATTGTCTACTACTATAGCATAAGTGTATTTGTTTCTCGTTTATGCTACACTGTATGAGTGAATTTCAGAGAGAAACTATTGTTCAAAGCGCTACCGCTCAGTTTGGCTTTTTTCTTTGGTATGATGTTATTTGGCATGGTGTTCAAGCCAGGCATACGAGAAGGATGGATACCGCTCCATATCACCAAATTATTCAGTATTGCACTGTACACCCTACTCGTACTCCTCATATGGAGTTTAGCTATCAAGTGGATACGCCGTCGTACGTTTAGTCGAACTAGAGAGAAACGTGTCGTATTACTGTTCTTTGGCTTGCTAGTCATCGTACAAGGACTATTTTTGTCGCAGATAAGCCTACCAATGGAGCCTCAATGTATTGATGGAGTATACAGGCTATGCGCCTGGGACTTTAATTCGATTGCCCAAGGTGCGGCAGATGCAGTCAAGAGCGGCTCTATCGACGTTAATATCATCGACTATCTGCATAGACATCAGAACAATATCCCTATTTTCTACCTCCTAAAAACTGTCTTTGGCGCTAGCGCAGCGATCGGTATCACGAACTTTCAACTAATAGGAACCATTCTGAATGTTATCGCCATTAATAGCAGCCTCTTGCTCATCTATCTCACTGCTCGGCGTCTCTTTGGCGTTAAAAAAGCTCTGTTCGCGCTGGTGGTCAGTGCTTCTATCCTACCTATTGTACTGATGTATGCGCCAGTATTTTATACCGATACGCTCTCGTTACCATTCCCAATCGCCATACTATATCTCTATTCCCTGTATCGTACTGCCAAGGACAAAAAGAAAGCTTTCTGGCTAATACCGGCAATTACTACTGTGGCAGCACTAGGATCGATGATCAAATTTAGCGTTATGATTATCCTGGTCGCTATCGTTATTGATATGCTCATCCACGCCACAAGAGCCCGCCTGAAGCAGCTTCTTCTGTCTCTCGTTACTATAGTTACCATAGTGACAGCTTTACTGCTAGGATATGGGAAACTAGCTGATAGCCACATACATGCTAGAGCCGATCCGCGCTCAATCACTACCCCATGGACACATTACGTTATGATGGGACTAGGAAAAAACGGACAATATAACGTCGATGACGACGTGACAACTTCAAAACACCGGACCGAACAGGCGGCCATCGACTACAACATAGCAGAGACAAAAAAACGCCTCGCAGATCTCGGGTTTCTCTACCCCTATTTCCTCTATTTCAAGGCTCTCGGCACGTGGACCGAAGGCACCTATGAATCGCTGTATCGCCTGGGCAATATGAATATCGAATCATCAGGCTATCGTCCCTCGGAACTCCAAAAGATCGTCGTGTCGAGAGACGAAACGCAACCACTTGCTCCACAAAATCTCATGAATGCTGTCCATGCCCTACTGCTGATAGCGCTAGTAGTAAGCAGTATCAAAACGTATGCCAGGCCAGACAAACAGAGGGTGCGAGCAGTCATGCAGCTCACGATCTTGGGTCTCGCTCTGTTCCTCCTCATATGGGAGACTAATCCACGCTACATAGTAAACTTCCTGCCAGTTTTGGTGCTACTAGCAGTGCCAGAGCTCTACTCGATGGCCCCTGCAGCCATAGACGGCATAAAGAAGCGCTACCTAGCCACTCGATTAAAAGTCCTCAAGTATTAGATGTACTATTCAGAAATCCCCACACCGACATAGTAACAGCGGATCCTAGGGCTGCTAGAACTGCTCGTAAACAAAGTCTTTTGATATATAAAGTCCCTATAAAAAGCAAAACCTCCGCTGTTTAGGCGGAGGTTTTAGTTCATCTAGTAGCTAGAGAGTCTTACATAGATTTGCAGTACGTCGTACCAGATTCTAGCAAGATACGGACTGATGCATTACGCGAAGTGGCTCCAGTTTCACCTGGGCATTTAGAGCTAGGTGTAATGATCATAGTAGCGTTGGCTGCACCTGCAGTAGTTGCAGTAATAGTCACCGTGTCAGCTTGAGCCAAGCTAGCAGTACCACCGTAATAGCTGGCAAATGCCGTATTACCTACAGCTGGAATAGCATTATTATCTGACAAATATGCCTGCAACGCTGCTACTACGTTACCAACGTCTTGTCGGCGTGCATTATCACGCTGGCTCTTCTGCAAGGCAGGTAATGCCAAGAATACAGTCAAGAAGATCAAACCAGCAATGGCTAGAACCAACACGACCTCAATGATGGTAAAACCTTTATCTTTGTTAGACTTTAACATATATAACCCAACCCTTTCTATTAATTGCTGTTTGCTAACACTATAATTATACGCCACTCAAAAAAAAACGCAAGCATTTTCAGAGCATATTATGATGCTGTATTTGCGAGACCGTAAATCGGCATCAGAATAGCGCCCACGAGAAGACCGGCCATACCAGCCATACAGACCATGAGGATAGGCTCAATCGCCGTGGAGATACCTTTAATCGCAGTATCGACCTCTTTTTCGTAGAAATCTGCTACTTTGCCCACCATGGTATCGATATTACCCGATTGCTCACCAATTTTTATCATCTGCGGCACAAACTCCATGATGTACGGCTCTCCCAAGAGAGAGACGCTGAGGGCTTTACCATTTTTTACTTTGCCCTGGCCACGCATGATCTCTTCTTGGACAACCACGTTATTCACAGAATCTGCACCGATCTTTAGGGCCTCTAGCATTGGTACGCCGGACTGCAACAATGTTTGGAGTGTTCGCGTAAAGCGTGCCATATAGAGTTTTCTAAATAGACCAGAAAATACCGGCACGTTCAGTTTAAAGGTATCGATCGCACGTCGGCCTGGTTCGGTTTTGATCCACCTGAGGAAAAAGAACACACCTAGTGCTATGATACCGACAACTACCCACCAAAAATTGGTAATGAAGTTAGCGGCCTGCACCAGGATCATCGTAATAAACGGTAGTTCCTGACCCATATCATTGTAGAGTTTTTCGACTTGCGGTACCACTGTTAGTAGCATAAAGGCGATGACACCGACGATAGCAAACAGAACGATGGCTGGATACACCATGGCACCTTTGACCTTGCTCATCATGTCAGCGTCGTGCTCCTGCTGATCAGCCAATCGCTCAAGTGATTTATCGAGAGTACCCGAGGCTTCACCGGCTCGAACGAGCGCAATAAAGATCTGGTCAAAAATCTTTGGATATTTCACAAAAGAATCTGCGAGCGATGAGCCGCCATTAACATCACCAATGACCTGTCCGACAACATTCTTTAGCGTTTTATTGGCCGTTTGCTCCTCGATAGTATTCAACGACTGAACGAGCGGTAAACCAGCGTTGACGAGCGTTGATAGCTGACGCGAAAAGATAACTTTTTCCTTGGTAGCGACGCGTGAATTCAATGAGGCAAAGAATCCTTTCTTTTCAGCCTCAACCTCCATGCTCAGAGGAACAATATTCTGCGCCATCAAAAGTTTTGCAGCCTCAGCTTCTGTCTCAGCCTGAACTGTGCTCTTGATAATTTTATTGGCAGCTGTATCGCGTGCCGTATAGCTGAATGTTAGCATCTATTGTTCCCTATCCTTTCATCATCCTATCAAATTCTGCTAGGTCTACGGCGAAGTTTTTGGCCTCTTCGTAGGTAATCTGTCCGCCTTGTACCATTTGTACCAGCGTGCGATCCATTGATTGCATACCTTCGGCAGCACTGGTTTGAATCACTGAGTCTAACTGATGGGTTTTGCCTTCGCGGATAATATTGCGGACAGCACTGTTAGCGAGCAGCACCTCGGCAGCAGCCAGTCGTCCACCACCAATGGCTGGGACAAGACGCTGCGCACAGATTGCCTGCAAAATATTAGCGAGCTGAATTTTAATCTGAGGCTGCTGGTGCGGCGGGAAAACGTTCACCATACGATCAATCGACTGCGCAGCGCTGTTAGTGTGCAACGTTGCAAACACCAAGTGTCCAGTTTCTGCAATAGTAATGGCTGCCGAAATTGTCTCGAGATCGCGCATCTCACCGATGAGCACGACATCCGGGTCTTCGCGGAGCGCTGAACGGAGCGCTGCGTTAAACGAATACGTATCATAGTGAACTTCGCGCTGAACGACCACCGAGCGTTTCGATTTATGGGTAAACTCAATCGGATCTTCGATGGTGATGATGTGATGTGATTTTTCCTCGTTAATTTTATCGACGAGCGCCGCCAACGTTGTTGACTTACCAGAACCAGTTGGCCCAGTCACGAGCACTAAACCGCGTGGAAAGTCAGAAAATTTCTCGATAATTCGTGGCAATCCCAACTCAGCAATAGTCGGAATCTCGTTCGGAATCAAACGGAGAGCTGCGGCTAGGTTACCGCGTTCGTGGAAGGCGTTAACGCGAAATCGGCCCAGGTCACCAAAGGCAAAGGAAAAGTCAAACTCTTTGTCTTTCATGAGGATTTGCTGTTGATCTTGGTCCAAGATAGAGAAAATGAGCTTTTCGACTGCCTCGATACTGAGAACTGGGGTATTATTAATCGGCGCAAGAGCCCCATCCACACGTAGAATCGGCGGCAACCCGACTTGCAGGTGTAAGTCGCTTGCCCGTTGATTAATGACTTCTTGTAGTAATATCTCGATTCTAACGTTTTCCATTGGCCCTCCCGTTCCTTGTCATTATTATAGCACAACCATTACGCAATATTAGCGGCTATGCGGTTTACTTCTTCGAGCGTTGTCTGCCCTGCCAAGGCCTTTAGATAGCCATCGACATGCATCGGCAGCATTCCCTGGGCAATAGCCACTTTTTGAATCTGACCCGATGTTGCGTGTTTCAAGATCAGTTGCTGGATTTCATCGGTAATCTCCATCACTTCGTAGAGACCCATACGACCTTTATAGCCATTCGGTGCCAAAGGCGACGGTTTACCTCTAGTCAGCGTATACGATGGAGCATCAGCCAGAGGGAGATCGCCATAACCCAGGTCCTCTGAAACACTCGCAACTTCATCTGGTGTCTTTGGCAGCAAGTAGCCAGCCACACTATGAATTGAGTTGGTCTCTACTGCGTCAGATTGATAGGTCTCGGAGTCCTTGGCGATGCGACGCACGAGCCGCTGACCAATAACAGTATTCACCGTCGAAGCGATCAGGAACGGCTCGATGCCCATGTCGAGAAGACGCGGCAAGATACCAGCTGCTGAGTTCGTGTGCAGCGTCGAGAACACCAGGTGCCCCGTTAGTGCTGCCTGTACTGCCAGATTAGCGGTTTCGCTATCGCGAATCTCACCAACCAGCACAACATCTGGGTCCTGGCGGAGAATCGAGCGCAATCCAGAGGCAAAGGTCAGGCCCACCGCCGGGTTAACTTGAATCTGATTAACACCAGACATTTTGTATTCAACCGGATCCTCCAATGTTACAATGTTGATCTCTTCGCTAAAGATCTCCTGAACGAGCGCATAGAGCGACGTTGACTTACCAGAACCAGTCGGGCCAGAGGTCAATACCATACCGTTTGGCTTTTTGATACCTTTTCTGATGAGCCGCAGAGCGCGGCCAGTATAACCCATTTCTTCTAGTTTGAACGATGATCCAGATTTATCGAGCAAGCGAATCACTACCTGCTCGCCCCACACTACTGGCGAAATAGCGATACGAAGGTCGACTTCTTTGTTGCCCACCATAATAGTAAACTGACCGTCCTGCGGTTTACGATGTTCATCAATTTTGAGGTTGGACAAGATTTTAATACGTGAAATCAACGCTGACTCTACCGACTTCGGCAGATCCATCACTCGACGCAATACACCGTCAATACGACAACGAATCGTTAGCCTCTCCTCGAGCGGCTCAATATGAACGTCGGAGGCTCGTGCACGCTGCGCATATTCTAGAAGTTGAGTCAGGATTTTACTAATCGGTGAATCTTGAACCAGGACTTTGACATCTTTGGTTTCTGTTGATTTAATAGCTTCACTACCCGATCCAGCCAGAACTGAATCGACGCTATCCATATCAATATGATACTGAGAAATAACGTTATTAATACCTGATTCACTCGCGATATAGACTTTGATTGGTCGCTCAATGGCTCGTGACAAAAAGTCTACCGCCTGAATATTGGTGGCATCGAGCATCGCTACAGCGAGTCGTTGCGCGCCACCGTCGTTGGTTTCGCCGAGAGGTACCGCCATAAAGCGTCGAGCTACTTCCATAGGTAACAAAGCCAGCACTTTGGAATCAATAACGGCCTTCGATAGATTAACATACGGTGTGCCAGAAACTTTGGCTATAGCCTCCGTCAATTGCTCTTCGTTAATAACCCCACGATCGATAGCATACGCAAAAACTGGCCGACCGGCTTGTTTTGCTCCGTCTTTGATCGTGTCTAGTTGTTCTAGTGTTAACGCACCGACCTCAACCAAGCGATCCTCAACCTTACGCTGGGTATCCTCAGTTAGAACAGCCATTAGTTACTCCCGAGCGTAAATGGTTCTTCGCCGCCCTGATTACCGATGGTAACTTTGACCGTTGGGTTAATAGCATCAGAACTAAATGTCTTTGGATCCGGTTTCTCGTACTCGCTTGAAATAGCTTCTGCCGTCTCTACTGTTTCTGGATTATCTCCTGGCGACGGCAGGATGGCCCCAACGATAAAATAGCTCGCTACGCCTACAATAGCAACAATCAAGATAACCATAGCCCAGTCGGTTTTTTTCATTTCTTGCTCCCTTCACTAGCGGAACTGGCATTCTCGGTAGTAGCCTTGACGCCATCAGGCAAGACAGACTCTTCACCAACAGCATAATGTACTCGTGGAACATAATACGTCGTAGCCGAAACAGTGGCGGTAAGTTCATCGACCGTACCGTCAATATCGAGATTTTGGATAATAATTGGACGGATAGTCTTTTCGATATTAATCAACGCAGCTTTGATTGAATCATACGAGCCAGTTATCTTGAATCTAAACGTAATAGCCTGCGCCTCAGGACGAATACTAGAGGTTGACTTCGTAGTATCAGTGGTAGCAGTATTGCCTGTAGCTGTAGCACCGTTGATTGTAGCGTATTCAAAACTTTCTAGAGAAACTCCAGAGCCCGCCAATACCTTTTCCTGAATAGATGAACCTAGTGCCGTCGCATCGTCCTCGGTTGGGAGAGCATCTATGACTACATTAAAGGCTGTATCGTCAGTATCGGCGCGCAGTGCGAGTAAATTCTGATCTGTCTGCAAGGTATTAATGTTCTTTGTTAACGCAGTAACTGCATCGAGGCTAGTTTTTAGCGTCTCGCTCGTTTCACTCTTTTTTGAGATGATCTTTGCCTGGTATTTGATCTGGCCAATCAAATTAATAGCAAGCATAGCGCAAATTGTCACCGCAGCAGCAGCGCCTGCCACCCACAGCATCATCTGCTTGTTCGTCTGATCAATCTTTTGGCGTTTTCTAACACCAGTTAGTGTCTTGTTTTCCATTATTTAGTTCCCCTCCGTACTAGTAGAGCTTGGCTTCACCGGTTCGCTACTAAAGATATTACTAGGAGAGTTGCGATCGGAGTCAGAAGTCGTTTCGTTAGGGATATCTAATTTGATATCAACGCTATCTGATGAAAATACTGCTGTATCGAATACTGCGATAATCGAAAAGCTCAATTTGTCATTAGTGAGCGATGATGATGCAACCGTCACTGAGACAAACAGTGGCTTGGTCTCGACATTAGCACCTTCTTTTGGAGCATATGAGAACGTGGCAAGAGATAACGTGCTCTTGAAAACATTGAGACTAGAATAATTAGCTGTCTCACCTTGTAGCTCTATAGTCACGCCCGTGGACTCTGTGGTGCCAGTGCTCGACGATGAACCTGGAGCTGTTATTTTGACAGAACCGAGCGATACGCTGTTAGGAGCAGCCGGATTTAACTGTCTCAGATAGTCAAATACTCTCGAATAATTCAGTTGTTGACTTTTGAGGCTACTAATTTTTGACAATTGATTCTGTACCGTCAGGTATTGATCGAGCTGGCTATCACTCTGTTTTTTAGCAATAGCAGTCTTGCTGTCCTCGATACTCTGTGTGAGGTTGTTCTTTTGAAGAGCTTGGCCGCCCATGATGCCACCGAGTAACAAGATAACAGAACCTGCCACAATAGTAATAATGATACATACTGATATAACTAAATTCCGCTGCATCTGTGCGTGGAGCAGCTGTTTCTTTATATCAGGTAGCAAGTTGAGCTGAATCATGAACTAGACTCCTATCCTCTCAGCCAGTCCAACCGCCACTGCAAATTGTGACGATAACGGTGCCAAATTAGCCTGTTCATTACTAGGAACGTTAACATGCTGCCATGGTGTTGCAGCTTGGCTAACGACGCCAGACTTCTGACTGATTAAATCAACGAGACCAGGGAGTGATGCGCTGTAGCCACTCGAAAGAATAGCGCCAACACCGACACCTGGATATTTCGTAGCAAAGAATTTCAGGGATTTCTGAACTTCTGCGAGTAATTGATCGAGACTGTTGTCAACCGAACGAGCCAACTGGCCTTCGAGTTTATCTGGTGATACACCAAATTTCAACAATAATTGACGAGCTTGTTGTTCCTCAATATTGAGGTTCTGTTTAGCTGACTTTACGAGAGTACTAAAACCAATTGGTAACGATCGAATCAAGCGTGGCACCGAACCTAGCGTCAACACGAGATCGGTCGATGAATCGCCCATGTCGATTACTAAACGACCGTCTTGTACCCCATCAGGTAATAATGCCCTCGTCACTGCTAGCGCATCCGGTTCAATAGCTACAACGTTGAATCCTAGCTCTTCGAGCATATCGAGACGAGCCTCAGTGAATGAGTTTAACACGCTAGCAACCAGCACCTCGATTTTTTGTCGATCAGTCGTTGACTCACCGATTACTGCCCAGTCAATTTTGGCCTCGTCGGGCTTCATTGGAACATAGTTTTCAGCTTGGTATTTAATTGTGGCACTTAATTCTGCTTTCGGAACATTCGGCACCTCAACAACTGATGCAAACATCTTTGACGAAGGTACACCAATTGCTACATTTTTGGTACGTACACCAGATGTTGCGACAACTTCAGAAATAGCCTGTGCTAGGTTGTGTTTATCGGCTTCGGCGGTCGACTCACTGAGACGTGCTTCGATCGGTTTTACCGCGTAATGTTTCAAGTTCCAGCCTTGACCTGAGTGCGACAACTCTACGACGCGTAGTGCTGTGGTACCGATGTCAAGTGCAAAAAAGTCCCCTATTGATTTCTTTATGCCCATGCGCAGAATTATACCATAATCGCTTTTCAAAAGGCAAGCCTTTTTGTAGAATAGAAGCATGAGTCTCAAGATCGGTCTCGTCGGGTTACCCAACGTTGGTAAGTCCACCCTATTTAACGCCCTGACAGGCGGCACTATTTTAGCTGCTAACTACCCATTTGCGACAATCGAACCTAATACTGGCATCGTACCAGTTCCTGATGAGCGCCTCGACGTACTCGCAGACCTGTATAAAACCGACAAGATCATCCCCGCTACCGTGGAATTTGTTGACGTCGCCGGTCTTGTAGCAGGCGCTAGTCGTGGCGAAGGTCTCGGCAATAAATTCCTCGCCAATATTCGTGAATGTGACGCTATTTGTCACGTGGTTCGAGCGTTTGAGTCATCAACCGTCCAGAGAGCCGATGGCGCCACGATTACTGATCCGAAGAGCGATATCGAAGTCATCAACACCGAACTCATGCTCGCCGACATCGCCACCATCGAAAATCATCTACCAAAGGTCATGAAAGAAGCCAAGAGTGATCCAAAGATGCGCTCCACTGTCGACTATCTCACAACTCTCCAGAGTCAGCTGCTCGCTGGCAATACACCAGCTAGTTTTGATAGCGAAAAATTACACGGTCTCGATCTGTTAACTGCTAAACCAATAATTTATTTGTTCAATGTCGACGAGAACGGATTGACTGACCAGACAAAGCAACAGGAATTAGCTAGAATAATCGGTGATGATGTGGCTCTCGCGAGGCTCCAGCAGGACGGCAATGGCGCCAGCGACAAGCCCCGTAACGACGGGCGCGCGGAGCGTTCGCGAGAGCTATCATCATCAGGCGGTCCGCAGGTTGTCTTTGTCTGCGCCGAACTCGAAAGCCAACTCCGCGAGCTGAGCGCCGTCGAAGCCACCGAACTGCTCGCCGACTACGGCGTTACTGAATCCGGCCTCGTAAAACTGGCGCACGCCGCCTATGATACGTTAGGTCTCCAGAGTTATTTGACGGCTGGACCAAAAGAGGTTCGCGCCTGGACCATCACACAAGGTTCGACCGCCCCACAGGCCGCCGGCGTCATTCACACTGACTTTGAAAAAGGCTTTATTGCTGCTCAGATTGTTTCATATCCGGATCTGATCGAGCTAGGCTCAGAAGCGGCCGCCAAAGCTGCCGGCAAACTTCGCACCGAAGGCAAAAACTACATTATGCAGCCTGATGACATCGTCGAATTCCGATTTAATGTCTAACTATGAGAATACCCCGCCCCCTGTGACAGGGACGGGGTACCTCGAACATCAATTTCCTCCTACTGTTCGGCAAATCTGATTTCCTTGAACGTGTACAGTACGTAGACGTTGGCCGACAAGTGGCCGTTCGCCCGCACCGGCGAGTCAGTGTCACAGGTACTGACTCGCATCGTCCGTAGCTTCTTGCTGTTGCGGAGCCGGGGGTTGACCTGACCCTTGTGTTCAGCATTCAGCTCGTCCTTCGGCAGGGCGGCGGCGTCGGCCTCAGCCTGACCTACCGCCACGTCTCCGGACGAGTAGTAGACCTCAACCCGGTCACCTTTCCGAACCTTGTCCAGATCGTTTAGCGTATAGGTTTCCCTATCACACCAGACGTGACCTGACACGAGCGAACGGTTTTTGCTGGCGAAACCAGGCTTTGGGAAGTCGTCGCGGTCGCGATAGGCCACCTTGCCGCACTCGGATCCCCACCCTAGGGAATCGTAGGTCGCTGGACCGAAATCCATCGAGACGATGGCCTTGCCACCGTGGTAGATAACGAGGTGATCTAGCTTGCCGCGAGGGTTCTCCGGCATGTCGACCGGCGGGAGCTTCTCGTCGTCGTTCACCGGCACCGTGATCGACGATACCGTTGGCGACGGAATTGGGGCCATCGGGACCTCGATCTCCGCGTAGACGTTGTTCCAGTACCAGAAGGCACCGAACAGCGACGCGGCGCTCACCGCCAGGCAAAGCATGGCAAGTACTGTGCGCTTCATTACGTTCACCACCTTCTGTGGATTATGGATAGATTGATTACTTCGAGGTAAGCCCAGTCAGATTTGCATCTGTTGCTAGGCGCACTTTCTATTATATCACATTTAGTGTTTTTTGTAAAATATTTTTATACATCTTTGTCCCCAGAAATGAGAAGAGGGGTCTGATCGGTCGCGAGAGCGACAAGATCAGACCCCAGGGAGCGAGCTACCTGGCTGGCAGTTCGCACTTGTTCATCTTCTCACATCATGCCTGACGGCGGCGCCGGATGGCAATGACTGCACCGGCGATGCCGAGCGCGGCGAGAACACCCAGGCCAATGAGCGGCGCAGGGTCAGCGGCGGCGCGAACGCCATCGCTGTTGTCCTCGTCTACTGGGGGCACCTTCGGCTGATTCGGCGAATTCGGGGTGCTGTTGCAGCCCAACTCCGCCTTCTCCGCCTTGGTCAGTTCGCGGACGAACGTCCACTCGCTCCAGTCGCCGAGCACCTCGTCGCCGAGGACCCAGCTGCCACGGTCGGCCATGCCGGACCATACCCACACGTACTCGGTGGTACCGGTCTGGGTACGACCCCAGAGTCCATCACAGTTGTAACCCTGGTCGTGGATCACACGAACCTGAGCCGGCGGCTGGTCAGAGCGGCAGCCAGCGGCCAACCACTCGTCGTTCGACAGCTCGCGGAACTTCTTCCACTCGGTCTCGTTCTCGACCTTGGGCTCGACCCCGTCAAAGGTCCACTCCCCGTCCTTCCAGACGGGATAGCTGACCAGATCCCAGGTGCGGCGGTAGGCCCCGTCGCACTCGAGCTTCTCCTCGACCTTGGGCTCCACGCGGGGCTTCGGCTCGAGAATGGTGCAGTCGTCCGCCGTGGCGATGTTGACGATCTGGCTGATCGTGCCGTCCTCGCCCGGAGTCCAGCCGTCGATGTTCCCAGCCGAGGTACCGTCAGGATCGGCCAGGCTGGCCGTGACGGTGTAGTTGCCGGGATCGAGATCGGTCAGGTCCTTGACGACCTTCCCGTCCTTGTCGGTGACCTTGACGGTCCAGCCGCTGCTGGTAACCGTCAGGCTGCCGCCGTGAAGTTGGCCGACTCCCTGATCACCAACGGTGCAGGTCTGACCGGTGTAGGCCAAGGTCGGCGCATCCTTGGGATGGCAGGCCTTGATCTGATCCTTGGTCAGCTCGGTCGGCTTCTTGGCGGTCTCCGTGGTGGTTACCGAGGTCGGCGTCCCCCACTCCCACTTGCGGAGATCGAGGTTCCAGACCTGCTTGGTGGTCGTCGTGACCACCTCGCGAGTCTGGTAGATCGAGGGAGCATCACAGGTCGGTTGCCCGACCCACTCGCCCTTGTCCACCACGACCTTGTCGGGCTCGGGAGAACCTGCGCAGTTGGCCTGGAACTCCTGGTCGGTGTAGGCCGTGAAGACCCAGTCCTGCCAGTCGATCTTGCCACTGAGGACCCACTTGCGATCCTCGAGGTCCCACTTGTAGGCCTCGGTGCCGTTCCTAGTGGCGGTGCCGCCGACGTCGTTCAGGGTGCAACCCTTCTGGAAATCGGTGTGCGCCTTGGGCGCCGGCTGGTCGGGCTTGCAGTTGGCCGCGAAGTCCTTGTCGGACATCTCGACCTTGCGGGTCTCCTTGTCCTCGGTCACCTCATCGACGACCCAGTCACCACGATCCTTCATGCCGTTCCAGACCCAGGTGTAAGTGGTCTTCGTGCGCGTCCGGGTCTGCGTCACCATCGTGCTCTCGCAGGTCGGCTGCTCGTTGGACCACGATGACCACTCGCTGTACTTCGGGCCGGGATTGTCCCCGGCACACTTGCTGAAGTACTGACTGTCGGTGTAGGGCGTGTACTTCCAGTCGCCCCACTTGATGGTGTCGCCGAGCACCCAGCTGGATCCGTTCCAGACGTAGGCCTGAGTACCGGTGCGGTCACGTTCGCCACCGAGCTTGCCCGACGGCATGGCCATCTTGCAGCTCTCCTCGTGATCGGTGACGGTCTTGGGATCAGGCTGTGCAGGCTTGCACTTGTCCCAATCCCAGCCCTCGACGCGGGTATCTCCGCCGACCACGTAGTTGTCGTCGAAGATGATCTTGAACGCCACCCACGGGCCGTTGGAGCCCGAGAAGGTGTGGGTCTTCGTGAAGGACGCGCTGCCGGACGCGCCGGAGACGTTCTTCTCGAAGTCCCACCCGGACGTTGACGTGCCACCGCTGTACAGCCCACTCTTGGTGTAGAGCTTGCCGCTACCGGTGCCGTTGGACCAACCTACGGTGTAGGTGGCCTTCATCGAGTTCCCGTCCACGCACTGCGTGTCCGAGACCTTGATGTTGCCCTGATGGGCGGACGCGGTTGATGCCGGGGCGATGACCCCGAGCACCGTGAGGACCAGCGCACAGGCCAGTCCTACCAACTTTCTCATACCGTCCCCTTTCATTGGAACGATTGCCACGAGACCTCCCCGTGGACTTTTCGCCATTCGAAAACGACAAAAGACTTCGGGTGTGTCATGAATATAAAGATGAACAAATTGTCAAAACGGGAGCGCGCGAAACGGCAGCTCCCATCTATGCCACCCCTAGGGGCAACACCGTAGGACACCTCGTTTCACAAAACTCAACCGAAACCTCCAGTCGTTTTCGACTAGACTGATCACATAATAGCATATTTTAATAAAAAAAGCAATATTTTATACACTTTTGGTAGTTTCTAACAGATAGAATCGCTCTCTATTACCATGTGTTCCTGCTACTTCACTATCAGCCTTGGCACGAGTGACGAAATACTGGCGCGTCCATAATTCAAAATCCTGTAAAATACGGCGTCGATCGGTGTTATTTTTGATCACACCAGCATTTTTTAACCGTGATCCCGTCTCAAACTGCGGTTTAACCATAGCGACAATCTGCGTATGTCTATCAGACAGCTGCTTCGCGATATGCGGCAAAATGTCACGCAAACTAATGAAACTGACGTCGATCACCACAATATTAGGCGGCTGATCCACATGAAAATCGCGAATATCAGTCTTTTCATACAGCTCTACGTTCGGATTATCACGCAAACTCGGATGCATCTGATCAGTACCAACATCAACAGCTATGACTTTAGTAGCACCGCGCCGGAGCGCATAGTCAGTAAATCCGCCCGTCGAAGATCCAACGTCGAGCACAACCTTTCCCTTGAAATCAAGCTGTAACGTCTCAGCCACACTTGCTAGTTTTAGGCCAGCACGCGACACATACTGCTCATCCTGGAGTAGCTTTGGCTGAGCCTCGTCGTCGACAAAATAGCCTGGTTTCGTAATAGTTTTATCTGCTACCGTCACTTTGCCTAGGCGAATATAGCTCTCTGCCTGAGATCTGGTGGCGACTAACTTGCGTTTCACTAACAACTGGTCTAAACGAACTTTCATAGATATATTTTACCAGATCAGTACATCAGGCTCTCGATCGTTCTGGTGATTTCGGCAATTTTAGCCCACGATTGGTGATTCGTCATGATTACTAGCACGTACGTACCCCGTGGGTGGTAAACAATAGCCGCATCATTCAAATAACCCCAGAGAAAGCCGACCTTGTCAGCCACCGTACCAGCACTCCCTTTTGGAATACCTTGACGATATACTTGCTGTTTCATCAGTCCAATGAGACGATTGGCATTATCAGAACTAAAGAGGCTACGATTATAGAGGCCGATCAGTAATTTCTGCAGATCTGCCGCCGAAGTATGCGCTGCATCAGCCGAAGTAAATGTCGTGGCGCTCGAGAAGCCGAGACTACGGAGAGAGCTATTTACATTGCTTCTCCCCCACTGTTTTAGCCAGTCCTCGGAACAGTTATTAGCTGATACAACAATGGTCTTTCTGAGACACTCTGTTACATCAGTGCCTTGAATAGAATCCGACCAGTTAATCTCCCCTGCATCGATCTTTTTCATCAAAAGCAGTGATATAAACAGCTTGTACGTACTGGCAGAGACCACGCTCTCGTTAGCTCGTGAGCTAGCTGACCATCCATTGCCAGTCAATTGTCGAACACTAATCTGGATCGTTCCACTGCCGGTAACAGAGTCGATGTATGCCTGTAGGCCTGCTTGCGAATGACTAAATTGTCGATCATAGACAACTGTCGGAGCAGCTGTCTTGAAATTCAATGCAACAGAGGTAGCAATTTTTCCTTCGAGTGCTGCTTTTATATTCTTTATAACTGGCTCGCTATCGACCGTTCGACCGCTCTTGCCCTCAATGCGACTCGTCTCCTGGCCATCTACCATAGTCACCTTTGTCGTACCGGATGTAATTATCGAGTCTCCTGCTGCTTTTATCAAATAATTTCGTATAGTGCCATCGTCGAACGTTACTTTTGAGCTGTCTTCGACATTGAGCCAAGCTAGAATGTCGGTGTCGCTCGGCGTCGTGGTTTTCTTTGTTAGGCTATTAGTGATCGTGATGTTCACTTGGCTCATTGCGAGCAGCGTGGCTTTCACACTTTCGATTGTTTCATTAGAGACAGCTGGCTTGCTGGATTTGGCCGACACATTAACTGTCGCCACCGCTCCCACCTTGACGTTGGCCTGATGAATGGCCGTCTTGATAGCCGACGCCTCAACCGTGACAGCATCTTGAGCCGCCTCTATCACGATTTCGTGTTGATCATTGATCGTAATTGAGCCGTTCTTTGCCTCGACCGTCATTTTTTCCGCTAGTTTATTCGAGGCCTCAGTCAGAGTGGTGTCGTCAAATGTTGGCCGCAGTTCAGTCAATGAACTACCCGCAAAAAAGATCGACAGCGGGATTAAACGCTGCCACATGTCGTACTGATTTAACTGCTCTGCTAGTTTATTCGCATCAACCGAAGCACCGAGAGTCGACAGCTTCATTGTGCTCGATTGATCACCAGCGACAACGTCGACAGAACTCTTTTCAAACTGCCCCTGAATAGCGTCGGTTAACTGATCAATAGACTGCAGCGCGTAGCCAGTACTACCGACAGTAACACGTGGCAATACTCGATTAGCAGGGAAAAAGAGCTGCACCAGCACAATAACCGCCAGTACCGCTGCAGTAATTTTTATCACCAGAGGCCAATTGACGCGATCAACAAACTGCTGCCATATATTCAGATGGCGCTGCGGTTTACGATGACTCACCCTCCTCGTATCCATTGTTTCTATTTTATCATCTATTTGACGCGTTCGACATAGCTACCGTCCCGAGTATCAACTTTGAGTACGTCGTCAGTCTTGATAAATGCTGGGACCTTCACGGTGATGCCAGTTTCGATCTTAGCGTCCTTTTGCACACTACTCGTCGTATCGCCTTTTACCACATTTTCGGCATAGGTGACCGTTAGACTAACAGTGGTCGGGAGTTCGACGTTGATCACTCGTCCGTCAAAGAACTGGAGCTGCACTTCGCCACCCTCGAGAATGTATTTTGGTACATCTTCGGCCTCACTAACTGGCAACTGAAACTGCTCGAAGCTACTAGGGTTCATGAAAAACAGATCAGTGCCATCAGAATACAGATATTGCGCCGTCTGATTGGTCACTTCGGCACGCTCGATCTTGTCTTGACCTTTGTAGGTTTTTGGCAACACTGCACCAGTAATCAAGTTTTTAACCTTGACGTTCACAATCGAACCGCCCCGCCCCATAACTTTTTGCGAGTATTCAATAACTTTGTAAGGCTGGCCATCGATTTGGCAAACAGCACCTTTTTTCAGATCAGTTGGACTATACATCGGTCAAGTCCTACCCTGCTACGAATGGCAGTAGTGCCAAATGCCTGGCGCGTTTGACTGCTACTGCTAGCTGTCGCTGTGATTTAGCGCTCAAACCAGTCTTAGCACGAGCGTCAATCTGGCCATAGCTATCAATGTAGCGTTTTAGCGTATCGACATCTTTGTAGTCAAAATATTTTGGTGAAACTTTCTTTAATCGTTTTGCCATAGTTCTCCTTGTTCTCAAATATTAAAATGGTATATCACTCAGGTCAATTGGTGCACTGTCCATGTCATCGACAGGTGCTGGAGCGGCCTTGCTCGAACTTGCACTCGATGTACTGGTTGATGGACCGTTGCTGCCACCTCGACCGTCACTGACAAAGCTAAACTCTTCGACAATGACGTCGATAGTGCTACGCTTTTTGCCAGTATCTTTGTCGTCCCAGCTCCGTTGTTGTAAACGACCACTCACTAACAATTGACGACCCTTCTGCACGTATTTAGCAATCGTTTCGCCGCGTTGACCCCACGCAGTACAGTTGATAAAGCTGGTCTCTTCTTGGCGCTGCCCGTTTGCATCGTTCCAGGTGCGATTAACCGCTAGGCTAAAGCTCGTAACGCTCTGGCCGCTCGGTGTGGTACGCTGTTCTGGATCAGCAGTAAGGTTTCCGAGTAAAATTACTTTGTTAAATGCCATATACCCCTCTTCTTTCGTTTAGATTATTTCTCGTCTGTAGTGTCAGTTGAGGCTACTTTGCGAGTTTTCTCCTCGGCCAAAACAGCTTGGGCTTTGGCATCAACTTTGCTGAGCAAATAACGAATAACTTCGTCAGTGATGTTCAATACCGAGCTGATAGCAGCTGGTGCAGCAGATGGTAATTCTAGTGTATAAGCACGGTATACTGCATGCGTTTCGCCAGCGATTGAATACGCCAACTCGCGACGTCCCCAATTATCCTCATTGACAATTTTTCCGCCGTTAGTCGTGATAATATCTGCGACTTTCTTGAGCGGCGCTTCGATGTTAGCTTCGAGTTCGGGTCGGTATAAAACTACCAACTCGTACTCACTAATATTAGTTGTGGGCACCGATAGACCTCCTTTGGATTATAGCCAACCAGCTGGCCCAGCGGTTGGCAGGTTTGATTAACAGATATATTGTACCAAAAACTAGATGTTTTAGCAAGTACTACCGATCCAGCCTAACTCTATCCCTAAAACCTCGCCGGCAACACGGTCTGTTTCGTTACGATCCAGGTATTACCAGTAGTAGAACTCTGTCTAATCATATAGGGGGTAAGGAACAAGTTTGGTTGGTAGTTAAATAACTCAGATGGTGTGATTGCTTCTAGGTGTGTTTCACCATTAGCTGTTAGGGTATTCGTACTACTTGAACTATACCCTGATCCGAGGGTGCGGCGGAGCATCGGTGATGGACGTGTAATCACCGCTCCGTTTACACGGAGTTGCCTATTACAATCACCACCGTCTCTCATTCGACTGTCGTTTGCATCGACATGACAGGTTTTAAAGCCTTTTGTAGCGCTATCGCTCGCGACAATATAGGTACCGAACAGTTGGTTCACCACACTCGTCCCAACAATGATCTGACCTCGCGAGATAACGGTGAGAATCGGAACATCACTGAGACTACCAAATGTAGTAGCAGCTGTCACAATATCACCATCGAGATAAATATCTCCAGCACTCACTATAGTAATCTGTCTACCGGATGGAATTTGCGAGGCGCCAATATGAGATCCGGCATTTAGTTTATAGGTACCACTCGGCACGGTGTTGAGTATTAGTGGCGAAGCAGCCGTACCAGCTCCCGCTGCTGTTGGCGTAGCAGCTAGCGCATTAATAGCAGTCGCATCAATCTTGGCATTGGTTGGTAAACTAATAGTTTGGGTTAGCGAGCTGCCGTTGTACATGCCGCCGCCTATAGCATTGCTACTACAGTTAACAGAATTTATGATATTAGCGAATGTAAGGTTACAGGCCCTGGCTCTCGTTCCATTGTCCGTTGTCCAACCGCCAGAACCAAAGTGATTGATATTACCAGTCGCGGCATTAGCTCCTTTATATCCTAACAAGCCATACTGCGACCATGAACCACGCCCTGTATCAGATTGAGACACGCCCAAGAAGCCGCCATCATACGAGGTGCTCGTTCCTTCCCATACACCACCCGATGATGAGTCAGAGCCACGCAACTGAATTTGAGGAGACTTGGCCCATTTGACACAAACAGGGTTAGAGTAACGATATTCGGTCGTTCTATCAAAGGCCCAACCGCCACTTGTGATTACGGTGTAGTAGCAAACTTTTCTACCGTACCAGGCGTCTTGGAAGGTTTGGCTAAAAGCACTGCCGCTCCAGGTACCAGAAGCAAAGTGGGTATCGGTCAGACCATTGACGGTCGACAGAGTCGAGATGCTCGCAGCCCCACTACCAAAGCTCCCTATATTAGCCGCGGTTGGAGCCACATTGAGATTGGCAGTAATACCCTGAACAGGATTCCAAGTACCAGAGCCGATGACCTGAACGATGGAGACATTATGGCTCGTGCCGTCAACATTTGTTTGAGAGCTACCGATGCTCGGCGTAATGGTAAACGTATCCCCTACTGCCGCGTTCTGAGTGCCGATACCACGACTATTGGTTACTCGTGGTTCGAGAATCCACGGGGTTCGCACAGTGACAGAACAGCGATTTTCGAGAGATCCATCTAGAGATCCCCAGTATTCAGAGGTGGTGTCATTGCCACCTGGGCTGGAAAGCGACTGGCGGTTAAAGCTCATGATATAGCACAGATCCATTCCTTTGAGGTTGTTTAGCGAATTAGCAGGAATGGCGTTATTCCATAGACGATCAGTGGTAGTTAGCGTATAGTAGCCGCTCGCGCCAGAGTTCAGCGAAGCATCGGTCCATGAACCGCCCTTGTTGCAGCGCTTGAACGATGAATCATAGCTGAATCCAGTTGGGCAGAGGGCGCTAACGTCAGCTTGGCCAGTATTAACACTATTTGTAGCAATAAGCCCGTAGCCAAAAGCATGGGTTGGGACATATTTAAAGGCTGCTGCCCCAGGAACAGCGTCACTACTACGATTGACTCGGATCATGTAATACACCTTGTCCTCAGCACCAGCTGCATGGCCACCAAAAGCCGGATAACTAGGATAGGCAGATTTACGGTTATTGTTGTAGAGCGCATTACTCGAAGTATCTATAACATTGCTCATCGGGTTGGCGTGATTGACGGCCGAGTAGGTATAGGCAGTAATAGTCCAGGTATCCCATTGAGCATATAGTGTTACATTGCCGGTTACCGTAAAAGTATTGCCAGGAGTATAACACGTACCGGTGCCGTTAGCCGCTGTACACCACCGAACAAATTCATATCCTGTTCTCGTAAAGGAATTTGATCTGACGCTATGGGACGTACCAGAGTTTTGAGTAAATGGATTACCGCTCAGGGTTCCAGATCCTCCATTGGCATTATAGGTGATCGTATAGGAAGAAGCTGTCCAATTTGCTACCAACGTGGTGTCGTTAGTCAAATTAAATCGACCGTTTGCCTCGGCATCTCCACCATTAAAACGATTCGTAGTCCCGTCATACCACCCGTTGAATGTATAACCTGCTCGTTGCGGCACTGGATAATAACCAACCTTGGCACTCTTTTTGTACTCTCGTAAAAGATTGCTGCCACTTCCCGGATGCTCCCATAGTGTAACTGTGTAGTGCCTGTCCAACTGACCAGCAGGAATTGTGCCGCCGTTTGGATTAAAAGTAAGCGTGCGATAATTTTCCATCGCAGGAGCATCATAATAGTATTCATGGCCACTACTCCCTGCCTTGCCGGAACCATTCCATTGGTTATCTATAGTTATTTTGAAACTCTCTCCATAGCTATAATTAAATACGAGCAATGCTGAACATGAGTCTGTTTTGTTTGGGTTACCTCCCGAACAGCCATCGTGAGCCTTGGCTTGCGATTTTTTGCCGCCGCTCGTTATATTAGCGTCTGTCTTTGACCCCACCTTGGTGACTCTACCGCCAGTAACTTCTATATTTTCATCACTGTCGTAGTCTCCAATTTTAAATACGAGATTCGCCTCTTTGAACCAATCAGGCTGTGTGTTAGGGGTAATAATGAGACCAGTACAGTTGTTGTAGGTCTTTGAACTATCGAAATTTATATTAGCGTCGGCCGTGTCGCACGATTTACCGTCAAGGTGCACCTTTGGGATATTAGGAGCTTGTAGGAACTTCCAGCTACTATCTTTGCCGCTATAGTACAAAAAACTAGTAGGGCTGCTGTCAGGTTTTTTGTATACGATATAATCTGCAGAAAGATCATCAAACCAATCTGCCGAAGCCGATTTCGCGAAGAATAAGCTCGCTCCTACCGTACTCACCATAAACATGGCTAGGAGCACGAGGACTTTACTAGCACGATACTTGAAAAGCTTATTCATTTACAGATCCTTTTCCATTAAGCTCATTTTTCAGCTCGGTAAACCCATCGGTCTCAACATACCTATAGCCTGCCATGTAATACCTATCCTCTTCTGGTATAGGAGGATGACTGGCGGGATCATTCGCTAGTGCAATGTATAGATCAATGTATTTCAACTGCTGAGCAGATGTATCTATAGGTTTGCCACTAGAATCGGTGAATTTGTTATTCATCAAGTTGCGATAATAGTAGACCATGTACGCATACAGTTCTGCTTTCCAATAATTAACCTGAGCCTGAGACGGTATATCGTGATTATAGGTAAACCATAGCGAATCTTCGTGATTAGCTAGAAAGTCGTCCATAAAATCAATCAGCTGGTTCTGTCTCGTGCTATTGACAGTATTCGATAAAATACCAGCCAAATCACTGACGGTGTCGATAGGGTTTTCTTTGAGAGCAATTTGTTTATCGATTTTTGCCTTTAATTGTTTTGTCAGGTTATTAACAGAGGCATCTGAAGTTTCTGGAGTTAAATGAGCATCAGATCTATCGAGATCATCAAGAGTAAGTATTTTTTCAGTCGAAGGTTTCTCTTGTTTAGTGGATTTGTTGAATATGACTATATAGGCGCCGATGACACCAGCGAGCAGTATTATCACAGAAATAATGATCACGAGCCATTTTTTTCTCGGGCGGCGTCGCAGAGGAATCTCAGGTCTAAGTTCTACTTGTCTTGCTGGATCATTCTCCACTAATTGCATCCTTTTTTTAAGCTTAACAATCTCAAAAGAGCTTATCTTTATCTATAGTAACTGAGATAAGTATAATAGTCAATAACTAGACGGGCTAAAGACTACTCTACAGCGTTTTTAGCGTCATCAATAATCCCTCGGGAATTCGGAATTTGACTGAGGAATAAATTTTGCACATTAATAACTAATCCGCCGAAGTTACCGTTCAGTTTAGGACATGAGGTAGTCCAGAGTTTTTCCACAGATTTATCACTCTCTAAAATTTCAAAAAAGATGAGCTGCCCTACTGCACAGATACCTTGGTTTTCGGTGCCTGCTGCCTTGTTTTCGGTCATATACCCAGCCCGATTGAGCGCTGCGAGGAAATCCGAAAAAGCCGCTTTGGTATTACCAAGCGTCTGCGTGCTGAGCACCTGACCATCGTACCCCTCGAATGTCGTAATCGTACGCTCCGTCTGAGAGATAGAGATAACAATGGCATAATGATTTTCCTTGGCCACAATAGGACCGCGAACGCTCATACGAACAGAGGTTGCGCTCGTTGATGTATTCAAGAGTTTCTGCCCCGCACTCAGAGTATCCTGGCTACTCGTCGAGCCGCCGTTAAACAAGGCCTGCCCTGCCCACAGCAAGCCACCTACGAGCACTATCGCTGCAATAATCATCAGCAGTACAGCACCAGCGCGAGTTGGTCTACCTCGTCTCATATCTTTATTTTACCACTAAACCAATAAAAAGTCAAAGAATGTCTACAAATCTGCCCACGATTTGCCGCTCTTTACGTCCACTTTTAATCGCACACCGAGCTCGGGATAAATATTTTCCATCATATGTTTCAGCGATTTAGTGACTTTATCCAGATCATCGGGTGCGCACTCTACGAGAATGCTATCATGAATCTGGAGAATTTGCTGACATAGCGTACCGAGTTCACGCTCTACTCTGAGCATGGCCATTTTCATCAAATCAGCTTCTGTTCCCTGGATGGGCATATTAGCAGCCGCTCGTTTAGCAGCTTCGCGTACCATAAAATTACTCGATTTGACGTCCGGTGTTGGTCGACGACGTCCAAATAGCGTTTCCACATAGCCTTCGGTCTCTGCTAGATGGATTGTCCGATCGAGGAAATCTCGAATGGGCTTTCGCACAGTAAAGTAGCGATCAATAAATTCTTTGGCGCTCGTAATAGTCATACCTGTGGCAACAGATAGACCATGTGGACTCATGCCATATAGCACGCCAAAGTTAATAACCTTGGCGTGACGTCGCATCTCTGGCGTAACATCATCAAACGATACGCCATACGCCTCAGCTGCCGTTTTCGTGTGGATATCAACGCTATCATCCTGAAAATCTTCGATGAGGTTTGTATCGCCCGCCATCGCTGCTGCTAGTCGTAGCTCAAACTGCGAATAGTCGGCGCTCACTAACACCTTGCCCGGGCTTGCAACGAATGCTCCTCTAACACGCTGACCTAGCTCAGTGCGAATAGGAATATTCTGAAGATTTGGATTGCTTGAACTGAGCCTACCTGTCGCCGCAACATCTTGACGAAAATCCGTATGTAGATACCCTTCGTCATCGATCAAAGTCGGCAATACATCAACATAGGTGTTTTTCATTTTCATGAGTTCACGAATCTCCGTTATTTTAGCAATAATCGGATGTTGGCCATGCAGTTTATCGAGCTCTTTCTTGCCTGTTGAGTAATACCCCCTGGCCGATCGTTTGATACCAGCCGTCGGAAGCTGTAATTTAGTAAACAACGCTTCGGACAATTGAGGGGCACTGCCGATATTAAATTCGTAGCCAACCAGAGACCAAATCTCCTGCTCCACCGCCGCTATTCGTTCACTGAGTTCTTGACTCATAGTTGCGAGATCCGAAGTATCGAGTTTCACACCACGTCGTTCTATGCGCGCAAGCAGTAGCTGTAGAGGAAAATCTACCTCTCGGGCTAGTTTATGCAATATAGCATACTTGGCCAGCTCCTCGCGCTGCGATCGATAGAGCGACCAGATCGCCGACACTTGTTGACCCGGTGTTAATCCGATCAGATTGCCCTCTTCGTCCATATCGAGCCATCCTACTGCCTCTTCGATAGTCGGTGCTTTTCGCAAAGAATCGAGCAAAAAGGCTGTCAGTTTTGTATCGAACTGTACCTCAAAATCGAGTGTGGGCTGGTAGCGCAATAACGTTTCTGCAAGAGTTTTCGTATCGTGAGCAATAATCTTCTTTGTCTGCAACAGCTCAGCGCCATCTTTCACTGGTATCTTGATTGCCGAATCGTCTGTGGCGCTGAGATAGAGATTTTCGCCAGCAACCACCGCCACTAGTTCATCCGACATTTGGAGCAGCACTCGTGCAGGCTCGTTAGACTCCTGAATGGTCGCCTCAGCGATCTCTGTCGTACTACTTTCTCCTGTATTGTCGCGCATATAATCAGGCAACCGACGGATGAGCGACGTAAATTCTAGCTTTTCCAGATTAGCCCGCAGTTTAGCAGGATCGAGATTATGCGCATCTACCGCTGCCAGATCTAACGTCAGCGGCGCATCACACCAGATTTTCGCTAGCTCTCGTGACATCAAGGCAGCTTCTCGTCCAGATTCTAGTTTACTGCGCCATGCCGGTTTTATTTGATCCAGATGTTCATACACAGCGTCTAGGGTGCCAAATTGCTGGAGTAATGCGACGGCTGTTTTCTCGCCAATTCCAGGTACACCTGGGATATTATCGCTCGTATCACCTTTCAGACTCTTGAGATCCAAAAACTGCGTCACTTTTAGTCCATATTTAGATTCAAAGGCCGGCACATCAAACTTTTCGAGATTTGCGAGACCTTTTTTCAGAGCATAAAGCTCGGTATCGCTATCGACTACCTGTAGCATATCGAGATCAGAACTAATCATTACTGTATGAATCCCTTGGGCATTAGCCTGTACGCTCAGCGTTCCCATGATGTCGTCTGCCTCATAGTCGTCTAGCTCGTAGAGTGGCCAGCCAAACGCCTCTAGCAGCTCGTGGAGAAGCGGAATCTGCGCATAAAAATCTGGCGGTGCTGGTTTGCGATTAGCTTTGTATTTATCGTAAATTTCTAGGCGGCGGCGAATATTCGTCTTGGGTTTATCCCAGGCCACTGCCACATAATCCGGCTGGATCTGGCGTAATAATTCGAGAGCCAGCGACGCAAAGCCATAGACACCGCCCGTCGGCGTACCGTCGCGCATCGATAGATTCGGCATCGCATAGTAGCCCCGATAAAATACTGATTTTCCATCAATCAGAACAAATTTTTTGGGCGAAGTGATCCCAGTCATACACCTATTCTACTACGTTACAGATTATTTAGATAAACCGAGCTTGCCATACGCCAGTGAAATGTACTGTTCGAGAGGTAACGTGTTTTCGATATGAATGTCCGCCATCTCGCCGATACCACGAATATTAAAGTCTTCATCATTCGGTCCAGCGTACATTTCCTTTTCTTCATTGTCCCGAAACTGATCGAGTGTTAGTAAGGTTTCGTTGTCACGCGCACGAGACTTGATGCGCTCATAGCGGACTTCGATTGGCGCATCGACAAATAGCAATGTACCGCCAGCTGCTTTTAGGGCTTTAGCTTCACCAAGACTACGAATGCCCGTGATTACTAGTGGTCGAGGTTCCTTTAACGCCTCGTCGACCAGCGCGCCTGCACCGTTGTCGTAGCGCAATTCCGTTGCCGTCTTTACCAGTATTGGACGCTCAATCGAGCCATAATTGTTCATAGCAACTTTACGCACCATGTCTCCCGTCGAAATGTGGGTGTAGCCAAAATCTCGCACGAGAAACTCGGCAATGGTATCTTTGCCACTCGCAAATGTTCCAGAAATTCCGATCAGCGGGAGATTACTGGATGTAGTCATAGAGCTTGCGTGTGTCCTTGTGTTTGCGCAATTTGTTGAGGGCTTTGGCCTCAATTTGACGGATGCGCTCACGCGTCACCGCAAATTCTGCGCCAACTTCCTCGAGGGTATGTGGTCGATCACCATCCAGTCCAAATCGCATCTTGATAATTTTCTTCTCGCGATCATTCAGCCCATTTACGACATCGAGCACCTGTTCACGAAGCAATTGTCCGGCTGCGGCCTCTTCGGGCTTAATCATGGAATCGTCTTCGACAAAATTACCGAGCTCTGAGCTATCATCATCGTCACTACCACCGATGTTAGCGTCGAGACTCTGGATGTCCTGTTTGATCTTGAACACATATTTTATTTTATCGGGTGTTTCGTCGAGAGCCTCGGCGAGCTCATCGATCGTTGGTTCGCGATTCAACTCCTGCGTGAGCTTGCGTTGTGTTCGAAGTAATTTGTTGATAGTTTCGACCATATGAACTGGAATACGAATAGTACGAGCCTGGTCCGCAATCGCGCGAGTAATTGCCTGACGAATCCACCAGGTAGCGTAGGTACTGAATTTAAAACCTTTGTCTGGATCGAATTTTTCAACAGCACGGAGCAGTCCAGTATTGCCCTCTTGAATCAGATCGAGAAAGTCCAAGCCGCGATTGCTATACCGTTTTGCAATCGACACTACTAGTCGCATATTAGCTTCGGCCATCTGGTCTTTAGGTTTCTTGAGTTTTTTAGCCTTTGCCTGCAATGTGTCGCGACGACTCTTTAGCTTGGTACGTTTGTCTGGGCTAAGGCCAGCATCTTTCAGTTGTTCTTTGAGTTCCTGCAGACTAGCTTCGGCTTCGGCTAGTGGCTCAACATTAGCGACAATTTTCGCAGCCAAGTCGTTTTCCTCATCCTGAGTCAGTAGTGGAATACGGCCGATCTCACGCAAATAAACCCGCACGCTATCGTCGGTCATTTCATCAAAGTCACTCGGCTCGATTACTGCGTCATCAGCTAAATCATCGCCTTCATCGAGATCACTGAGATCCGGTTCGTCCTCTGTAAATTCTAGCTCGTCGTTTAAAACTTCGTCTTCTTCCCTCATCAAACTCCTATCATGTTAGCTATCCCAGTTTATGTAAATTTTGAGGTTTTATAGATCGCCGCGCACATATCGTGATTTAGTCGGCGAGCGCAAATCAAAACGCGCTATTCTCGCTTGAACAAAATTATATCACGAATTAGCTGATGATGCAAAAAATATTTTATGTATGTAATAAATGTGTTCAGATTTATCGTCTAATGAGACTCTTTAGAGACATCTTTTTACTGTACTCTACTGCCCCAGTTTGGAAGAGACGTGCGGCGATAACGAATATGATGGCGGCACATATAAATAGCATGACCACACCTATAATTGTTTCTGCCGAACCTAGGTTGCCGATCGCATTCCTAATGAGTAGTGGGATCGGCGCGGTGAGCGGAAAGAAAGTCAGTAATGTAACCGCCAATGAATCTGGACTGGTAACAAACAATGGTGCAGCATAGAGTGGTACAAATATCATCGTTATCACGACACCAAAAAACTGCCCTGCTTCTTTGGCTGTCGGCACCGCTGCGCCAATCGCCACCATGAGACCAGAGAGTAGCAATATACTCCCCATAAATAACGCCGCGGCTGCGATAATTCTCGGCCAGTTAAATACCAAATGCGATAGATCAATATCCGGTAGAGATAGATGACCCCGTAGCAGTAAATAGGCAATTAATATGAGACCAATGATGACGACTACTTGTATCAAAATCAAAGCCAGCATAGCAAAGATTTTACCGATAATCAGTGTCCTCGATTTGATAGTCGTGAGAATAATCTCCATGACGCGATTCTCTTTTTCCTCGACCGTTGCATTCAGCATTTGACTACCGAAAATAGCAATGATGACATAGAGTAGCACCAAGAATATTCCCGGGACGATCATTTCGGCCATCGGGTCATACACCTCACCCTCTCGATACGTCGTGCTATTGTAGGCAACATTACCTTTCAAGATGGTTGCTACATCTGGCTTCGTTTGCACCATAGCAGATTGCTCGAGCAGTGTCTGCGCCACTGATTGATAGCGGCTATTTTGAAAAATTCCTACGTTTTGGCCATAGACCTCGACCTTGTTTTTTGACAAGCTCTCTGGGTAATAAAAGAAAGCGTCTAATTTCCCCGATTTCACCTTTTCAATGCCCTCAGCTCGCGTCGCAATAGATGTCGCACCAATAGTATGAACAACATCGCTCGGAATGACACCACTACTATCCGTGATTCCTATCGAGAAACGTTGACTAGCAAGATCTTTGTCAGCTTCGCTAGCCTGTTGGTTCGACCAAAAAACTACCGCGAACACTGCTACGATGAGTAACGGAAAAGCAATGATCGCGAGCCAAAATGATTTCTTTTTGAGCGTTCGAATTACTTCAAAAGCAAACACCGTGCTAAAGTTGTGACCGAATATCGGGCGTTTTGCGCGTGCCATTATTCATTTCCTCCCGACTCTTCATAAATTTTCACGAAAATATCATCCATATGGGCGCCATCATATTTTTTCCGAACTGCCTTTACCGTGCCGTACTCTTTGGCGTGGCCGTCTTTTAGGAGCAAGATTCGATCGCACAAACGTTCGACTTCTTCCATTTGGTGCGTCACCATCACCACTGTCGTGCCGCGATGCTGGTAATCATCAATGATCTCCATGAGAAGTCGTCTATTGACTGGATCGAAACCCTTGGTCGGCTCGTCCAGAATCAGCAGCTCCGGGTCATCCATAATAGTGATGCCGAGCTGGACTTTTTGCTGTTGCCCACCCGAAAGTTTATCGAGTCGCATACCAGCGTGATCAGCCAAACCTACTCGCTCCAAATAGCTCAGAGAAAAATCGTTCGCCGCCATCTTTGTCATGCCTTTCAGCTTTCCAAAATAGACCATCGTATCAATCACCGTCTCTTTTTTATAGAGACCACGCTCTTCTGGCAAGTAGCCGATTTTTACGTCTCCATCTACCGCATACGGCTTGCCTTTGATGAGAAGACTACCTGCCGTTGGCTCATAGATACCGAGTAGCGCTCGAAGCGTCGTTGTCTTGCCCGATCCGTTGCTCCCGAGAAACCCGAATGTCTCACCCTGTCGCACATCGAAACTCAAATTATCAATGACGGCCTTGTCACCGAATTTCATCGTAAAATTTTTGATCTCAATAATATTATTCATACGTTTTATTGTAGCACACTCGGGTGACGCGAGGCGGGGCAGCGCCCAAAATGTTTTTACCAGAGGTAAAAAATTTTAGGGGCGGACCGAGCGGCAGGACCCGAGACAGCTAAGTATTTTGCTCTTTGCGCTGATCCCAGACCTTGAATAGCCCCGCGAAATCGTCTCGGGCTCCCGTTTTTTCTAGCAGATTGAGATCTCGTTTTATTGCATTAACTACCCCATTTAGAATCGCCACTCTGTCATGACCACCACTGTCGAGCGACGATGCCAATTCTCTGGATAGCTGCTCGAAACGCGCCTTTAATTTTGATAGTTCCAAATCACGCAGATAGCCGAGAAGTAGCACTCGCTCATCCACATTGTCTAGTTCTCGATCAGCCACAATTTCTAATTCAGCCAACGTATCAGCTAGCTCAGAATCAACGTCAATTTTCTCGCCAAGTAGATAGTATTTTGCCTTGCCTGACGTGCCAGTCAGATAGGTATCCGGTAGATTATGGAGCACACTACGCAACCGTGGCTGACTGAGAGCGATAGCTAAAATATTGTCGATGAGATACTTTTCATCACGCCTGGTGTACTCTCGGCGAGTTACCTTTGTCGGTTTCAGGATGCGGCGCGAAGGAGTAGTAGCGCTACCGGTCGATGACATCTTTTGCATTAATGTAGCGAGTGATACATCGGTGAGATGTGCGACTTTTTTCAGATAAAATTCCTGATCGACGGGATCACGCAAGTTGCGTATGAGCCGCAACGCCTTGGTAGCGAGCGTCTTTTTGCCGTCAGCGGTCGCCAGGTCTTCTCGTTCAGCGTATTGATCAATTACCCAATCAACAGCTGGTGTATGACGCTCGATAGCCGCCTGCCATAACGCCGAGTTCTCCTGGATCAATTCATCTGGATCTTTGGCACCCTCTAGACTAATAACTGACAGTTTCACCTCTAAATCTTCGGCTAGCCCAATCGCCCGCTCGGTAGCGGCAACACCAGCCCGATCACCATCAAAACATAGTCGGATATTGTGACTCAATCGGCTGAGCGATTTCAAATGATCACGCGTCAGTGCCGTTCCTGCACAGGCTACGACATTCGCTATGCCAGCCTGGTGGCTACTGATAACATCGAGATTTCCCTCGACCAGCACCGTAAAATCTTGTTGGCGAATCGCCGTTTTCGCGAAATTTAGACCAAATACTTGCCTGCCTTTGTCATAGAGAATCGTCGCTGGCGTGTTGAGATATTTTGGCTCTCCATCTCCAATAATTCGTCCCGTAAAACCAACCACTTGACCCTGTCCATCACGCAGCGGTATCATCATGCGGCTGCGGAACATTTCGCCGCCTCGACCACCAACCAGTCCTGCCCCACGGATCTCAGCCTCGGTAAATTTCTTGTCGAGTAATAGATATTTTAATTGAGAATTCTCAGGAGCAAACCCTATGCCCCAGGTTAGCACCGTCTCGCGAGTCAAATGACGTTTATCCGAAATGTATTCGAGAGCCAGTTTGGATTTTACCATTTCACGTTGGAAATAGTTCATCGCTAGGTGATTCATCTCAAATATCCGGTTTTTGCGCTGCGATAAATCTTTCGGCGTACGATTATCGTACTGCGCCAAATCGATACCCGCTTTGCGTGCTAGTAGCTCTAGCGCGCCACGGAAATCGAGGCCTTCTACCTCCATAATAAAACCGAACACGTCGCCACCTTTGTTCGATGAAAAATCATGCCAAATATCACGCTCGGGTGTCACATAAAAACTCGGCGTTTTTTCATTCGTAAAAGGGCTCAAGCCACGCCAATATCGCCCCGATCGTTTTAGTTGTACATACTCACCAATGACATCTTCGATCGCCAGCCGCGCACGCACCTCTTCCTTGGCGTCATTCATGTGATTATTGTATCATCAGAGGCGGATTTTGTCACTGATAGAAACTAGCTCTGCAATTTAATATCGAATATTTCCGCAGTTCGATCGTCGATTTTTTTAGCAATTCCAAATAAACGTCTCATAGCTTCGTAAAGATCTCCCGACCCGACAGCGGCAACGATTTCTTCATTAGTCAAAGTTTGTTCGCCAAACCGCGAATCCTTTCTCAAGCCTTCTATCTCGGACCAGTCACCCATAATACCATCACTACAGAGCACCACTCTGTCATCGTCCTGTAGTTCAAAAATACCAACATCATCATAGCTGCTAATAGCCTGGAGTCTGTCTCTAGCCCAAACCACACCAGATCGCTCTAGGCGGCTGAGCTCATCAACAGTTGTTCCCCACAGCAAACGCCCTGGCATGGCATTGAACTCCATGTTCATCCCATCAATAGCGCTCCTGATTTCATTACTATGACCCCCGCGATCACCGGCCACTAGAATGAACTTGCCATCTCTAACAACAAATATACTGCTATCGCCAACGCTACCATACACTAATTGATTGCCTATCACCTCGGCAGCCACCACCGTAGCTCCCGAATTGCTGTTATTCTCCAAGTTAAATTGGAAGACTTTTTCCTGAGCAGCAACTATGCGTTGTTTCATCTTCTCACAAGCAGCGATCACAATATCTTCAATCTTATCGCCGTCTCCGATATTAGTCAGACCAACATCTTGCAAAAAGGCTTCAACAGTGAGCCGACTGGCTGCGGCACCATTAGCAGTCCCACCCATACCATCAGACAATGCGAACAGTGTCGAATATTCACCTCGGACTTTGCCATAACTATCCTCCCCCGATCCGTATTCGACCAAGTTACTCAAGTCTTCTGCGCTGATATTGCCCAGTAGCGATCCTGGCACACTATACCCTACGTATTCGGTAACTGAATTATAAATTTCTCTGAGATTAATTCGGTTTTTCGTCTCGGTCGGCGCCGATTGCACCAGCTGTTCTTCTTCGGCTTTTTTGTGCAAAAGATTAGCGAGAGCATTGGCAAGTCTACTGTAATGTCTAGGTTCAGGTTTTCGCGATTGTTTTCGCTCCTTTTTGCTAGGTGCAGCAGCTTCGGCAGGAGATGGCGGTGCTGATACTGGTGGTTTAGAGCCTGGGGCTCGAAATAGATCTGGGCTAGGTTTTGGAACTGGCCTGCCAGCAACTGGCTGCTTTGCAACAGGTTTCACTTCTATGGCTGGCTGCTTAGCGCTAGCGGGTGTCGGCGCTGGTGCCGGTGCCGGGGCTGGAGGAGTAGCTGTCGATTTGTGCAGGTTCCACTGAATAGTTCGATGATTAGCATACCAGGCAGTAGCTGGTAGCACCATTGGTTCACTGCCGAGTTCCTCTATCAGATACGCGCCAGCTGGCGATTTAACAAATTCAGTATACCGATCTGTAAAGCGATTATCGTCGGCTGCAATGGGATTATACGTGTATTTGCCTCCGCCGGGCATGTCGAGATGCTTGCCAGCCTCTGAGTCTAGGGCTCTCTTGATATCTAGCAACTTATTTTCGGCGATAATCTCACCGTGTAGCATATTTGGTAGTAGCGCGGCATCGCCGCCAATAGCATAGGTGCCGGCTATATCGAGCTGCTGATTAGCTGCTAGTTGGTTCTTTAGTTCGGTACTGAGACAATCCGGCATAGTATCGACCGTCTCGGTTTTATCAATCGCGATCAGTTCCATATCGTATAATTTGCCGTCTGGACCAACGATGCGAGCTCGGCCTGTTTTCTCTAGATCATTGATGATTTTCTGTGTCGAATCATGCGCCTCGGTATAAAATGGTCGCCCATCACTAACCTCTAGTCCCCGTTTGGCATTGGCCAGGAAATCAACAATCATTTGCACGCCCGTGTCATCGAGATCTAGTAGCCCAATAGTACCCTTTAGCTTATCAACATCGCCGCCAGCGCTCGCAAAGTCAGCCGCCAATGAGTTAGCCTGCTGACGCAACAATGCAGGATCAGCCGCCGAGCCAGAGTTAGCGCCCATTCTCATCCGCACCCGGTCCATCACCTGAGTCATAACCTTTCGACCAACCTCTTGTTGCAATCTGGCCCGCTGCTCCTCGGGGGTTTGAACCTGCGTATTTCCACTAGTCGCTGCGTTGCCAACCTGACGAGTGCGAGAATTTTGCTGTGGATTTCGGCCACGATTACCAGAATTGCCGCCGCTATTTGGCCGTCCTTGACCCGAGCGATTACCTTGTCCCTGTTGATTACCTGGATTTCTTCTTTGATTTGGATTTTTTGGTTGTGCCATAATTTATCATAAATAGTAGCACAAAATCGCAGAAAATGCAAGTGCTTTTTGCTGAAACCATGCCGCTTGTGGTAAAATTACGCTATGGAACCGCACAATCTTTTTCCGCAACCAAATCCAAATCCAGCACATCCGGAAACGCCAAAGACACCGATGGCTTTGCGGCGCAAATTTGAGGCCGAAGCTATCAAACCTACTGTCGATAACTCTAGAATTGAGATGTATGCTCCTGTTGCTGAAGCCCCTGCCCCCATCAAAGAAGACTACCTGAATAAAATTTCTGCAAAACCTACGAAACCTGCGCTATTTTCTGGAAAGTTTCTCATCCTGATCGCTGCTGTTGTGGTCATGTTCGTGGGCGTTGCCATTGCTGCTATTGCATCAGGTGGCAACAAAGTCAAAAATGCCAGTGGCGAAGTTCTCGGCCAGCGCATGATCAATTTGCGAGAACTCATAGCCTACGGTGAAAAAAATGGCGTGAGCGGATCAGAAGTCACTCGAGTTATGAATGAACTAGATTTGATTTTGCTATCTCGCAGTAGCGAGCTGAGCCCACTGTATGCCAGTAGCGATGGTAAAACAAACACTTTTGTGACACCGACTCCAGAGGTTGCAGCTGCCTATTCACTCACTACTGTCACAGCCGACCTGGATAAAGCCAAGGCTAATTCCAATCTAAACAGCACCTATACCGAAGCTATGCGAGAGGCGTTGCTGGAAACAGAGGATCTGATAAAGAAACTGTATGACGGCAGCCAGAGTCCTGACCTAAAAAGCGCCCTAGAGCAAACCTATATCGATCTCGTCTCGTTGAGTAATCGATTGCCTTCTAGTAGTACTAGCCAATAGCTCCTACGCGTTCACGAGCTCGAAACTATGTCGAGCCAGATCGCGGATATCATCATCGGTTAATTGGCCTGTTACTAGTACCGTTATCCAGTGACGTTTATTCAAATGATAGCCCGGCAACACACTCTCGTATTTGTCGCGCAATAGTTCTGCTAGATTCGGGTCGCACTTGAGACTAATTCGGAGTGGCTGGCTACCTTCCGCAATCAGTGCAAACAATTTATCATTAGCTGCTCGATAGACTGCCGTATCGGGTCCAAATGGATAATCGAGTCGAGCACCCGGCATCGATGCCAAGTATTCTTTTGCCTCTGTTTCGTTCATGATTTCACTCGTTTTAGATAATATTTTAGTTCAGCAATAGAGCCTTCGATATCACTGATCGCTCGGTGAGTTTCGGGTTTCGTAAACTTCTTGTTCAGTTTGTGTTCAAATACCAATTTCCAAGCACTGACATCGAGCATCCGGTAATGCAGTCGTGCGCTCAATCGTGGCCATTCATTGTCAATAAACTTGCGATCTTGGTGGATTGAATTACCGGCCAACAGTACCTTGGTATCTGGCTCGAAATGCTCGTCAATAAAGTCAATCAGCTCGTTTTCTACCGTCCGTCCGTTTTTTCCGTCAAGATTCTGCGCCTGCAAAGCATTACGCACCTCGGCATACTTCTCCCAAAACTCACCCACCATGCGCCGTTTCATCAGTCCTGGGCCAACTTTTTTGACTGCTTGGTAAGTGGCAATTTCGTTAAAATCCCAGTCCGTGGCGATCGCTGCTACTTCTAGTATTCGATCCTCCACGGGGTCAAGGCCGGTCATTTCTAGATCGACCCATAGTAAACTAGCTTTTTTCATACTTTCATTGTATCACAGGCCATAAAAATACCCGCCTCTAGTGGCGGGTATTTTCTAGTGGGCTTCAAGGGGCTACTACGAACAACCCGAGGTTGAACCGCACAACTCACAAATGTGACATGATCCAGCTGGACGCATTTTAACGCCACAGTTCATGCAGATCGGTGCATCTTCGCTGACACCTTTACTCTCCATCAGCTCAGCAGTCGAATGCGGCACCGCAGCTGCGACTGCAGGCTGGTCAACCTTGGCAAGCTTTTCCAGCTCTTTTTCCATTTCAGCGACCGCTTCTTCGGCTTCTTCGGGTGCCTCATCACTAAAATCTTTATCCGATTCAATATTCACCGGTTGATACTCACCCGTCTCGATTGCCTGGGCACGTTCTTCGGTAGTATACACACCGTAACTGGCACGAGTTTCAAATGGCAAGTAATCGAGTGCTAGACGACGGAAGATATAATCAATCGGGCTCTGCGCAAAGCGAATATCTGGATCATTGGTCATACCAGCTGGCTCAAAGCGCATATTGATGAACTTTTCAACGAATTTCTCGAGTGGTACTCCGTACTGTAGCGCCACAGAAATTGCGATTGAGAATGCATCCATCAATCCAGCCAGAGTTGAACCCTGTTTGGCGACTTTTAGGAATACCTCGCCTAGCCCATCATCCGGATAGGAACCAGCAGTAATGTATCCATCGGCTCCGCCAACTGAGTACGAATAGGTACGAGCAGGTCTGGTGCTCGGTAGTTTACGGCGAACCGCACGACGCTCTTCGAGCGGAATGTCAGCCGCACTCGTCGAAGTCTCGACTTTTGTCTCTTTTTTCTTGCCATCAGATAGTGGCTGGCCAACTTTACAGTTATCGCGATAAATAGCGATAGCTTTGAGGCCCATCTTCCACCCCTCCATGTAGACTTCCTCGATATCTTCGATAGTAGCTGATTCTGGCATGTTAACCGTTTTACTGATTGCCCCCGATAGGAATGGCTGCACTGCCGCCATCATACGAATATGCCCCATCGGCTCAATCGCACGCTCACCAACCGCACAATCAAAGATGCTGTAGTGTTCTAGTTTTAGGTCAGGTGCACTAACAACATTACCGTTTTTCGAGATATGATCAACAATTTTCTCAACCTGTTCCTCATCATACCCGAGTGTTTCGAGGGCTCGTGGAATCGTCTGGTTAACAATCTGCATAGAACCGCCACCGACGAGTTTTTTGAATTTGACGAGTGAAAAGTCCGGTTCAATACCAGTCGTATCGCAGTCCATCATGAAGCCAATAGTACCAGTTGGTGCGAGTACACTTGCCTGGCTGTTGCGCCAGCCAGATTCAGCACCGAGTTTAATACCATCTTCCCATTCACGATTAGCAGCAAAAACGATATCTTCGGCATTGATATGGAGATCACGATCGACAATTTTATCAGTAGCCTCCAAGCTCGCTGCTGCGTGCTTGCGCATGACAGCTTTGTGAGGTTCGACGTTATTAGCATAGCCTTCATACGGACCAACTGCAGCTGCTACTTCGGCTGAACGACGATAGGCTGTACCAGTCATCAAACTGGTAATGGCGGCGGCCACGCTCTGTCCTTCTGAACTATCGTATGGCAAACCAATCGCCATGAGCAAGGCGCCAAGGTTAGCGTAGCCAATACCTAATTGACGGAATTTCTTTGTATTTTCGGTAATTTTTTCCGTTGGGAAATCGCCAAAACTCACCGATAGATCCATCGCCGTGATGATAACTTCGACAGTATGGATAAACTTATCGACATCAAATTTACCGTCTTCATCAAGGAATTTCAGCAGGTTAATGCTGGCTAGGTTACATGATGAATCATCAATTGACATATATTCTGAACATGGATTAGATGCCGTGATCTTGCCGTCGTTTGGCAGTGTGTGCCACGCATTAATAGTGTCATCGTATTGAATACCGGGATCAGCGCAAGCCCAAGCAGCTTTGCTCATTTTGTGGAACAGCTCGCGAGCATCAACTGTTTCGATAATATCTCCAGTTCGACGAGCACGCAGGCCAAACGGCGCCCCAGCCTCGACAGCTCGCATAAATTCATCACTGACACGGACACTGTTGTTAGCATTCTGGTACTGGACCGAGTAGCTATCTTTGCCATCGAGATCCATGTCGAATCCTGCATCGCGCAAGGCTCTAATTTTTTCCTCTTCGCGCTCTTTGGTTTCAATAAAAGCTTCGATGTCTGGGTGGTCAACATCGAGCACCACCATTTTGGCAGCTCGACGCGTTGCACCACCACTCGCAATGGTACCAGCCGAAGCATCCGCACCACGCATAAATGATACTGGTCCGCTCGCCTTGCCGCCCGAGCCCAGGCCTTCCTTGCTACCACGTAAACGGGATAGGTTAACACCCGCACCAGAACCACGCTTGAAAATTCGACCTTCCTCGACATACCAATTCAAAATCGACTCCATACTGTCCTCAACGCCCAGGATAAAACAGGCGCTCACCTGCTGCGGAGCATCGGTACCAACGTTAAACCAAACTGGTGAGTTAAAGCTAAACACTTGATGGAGCAACATCCACTTCAATTCATTTTCGAACACTTTAGCATCACGTGGAGTAGCAAAATAATCATCTTTTTTACCTTGCTCAACATATTTGTTAGCAACACGGTCAATGAGCTGTTTGAGAGAGTTCTCACGATCATCAGATCCCAAGACACCACGGAAATATTTACTCGTTACGATCTGGCTCGCATTGAGACTCCAGAAATCAGGGAACTCTACGCCACGCTGTTCAAATGAGACTGAACCATCTCGCCAGTTAGTCATCACCACATCGCGTTTTTCCCAGGTCACTTCATCATAAGGGTGAACATTTGGTGTTGAAAAGACATAATCAAACGTTAATTTCTTTGCATCATTTGTCCGCACATTTTTCGTCGTCTTTTCATTATCTATGACACCATTCCCCGCATCGGATTTTGTGTTCCGTGCACCAAAAATTCTTCCCTCTCGAGCCATGATACCCCCTCACATTACATTATTTATTTAAGTGTCGCCCTAACACTATATCTATTGTAGCACCAGAGCAAAATAACGCTATATGTAGTTTTTACAACACACCACTTTACACTATGGGTTCAGTCGAGATACAGCAAAGCTGACAATCACAGCCGAGAGAATAGCGATAACGAGACCAACAACAGCCTTTAGGATAATATCTTGCGCTTTCTTTGTTTCATCGGGCGAACCACGAGAAGTTACGAAACGGAAACCACCGTAAATCAGATAGCCAACTGCTATTATTCCTACGATACGAAGAGCGATATCGATGAGATTCAATGCGATAACAAATACAATGTCAGCCGGAGAGCCTCCGTCAATCTTGACTTTGTCAGCGTTAGAGTCCTCACATAGCCCACGATACCAGGTTGGGAACGAGAAGAGGTTGCTGTCGGTATCAGTTTTGCATGCCGCCGCTGACGCATTTGTCGGCATCATAGCATTAGCCCCTACCACCGCTGATAGCATCACGAACACTGTCATGAGACTGTTTTTTAGGATACTGATCGATGCATGTTTTTGGTTATGCTTCATGAGAGTTATTATAGCATATCGCGAATAACTACGGTTACATACGACTCGGAATTTCAATGCCCAAGATGCCGAGCGCGTGCTCGAATACTGTCGACACTTTCACGAGTAAGCCTAGGCGAGCCTGTTTAATATCATCCGGCACTTCTTTTGTTGCTACCGGAGTCTGCTCATAATAACGATTGAGCTCGCGCGCTAACTCATACACATAGTTCGCTACGCGGTGCGGCTCGAGCTCGCGAGCGGCTACAGAAATTGTTTCTGGATATTCCATGAGTTTCAATAGTAAAGATTTTTCAGATTCGAAATCATAGTCGTTGTTCTGCAGTGATTCAATAGACGGAGCAGACTTTTCCGACGAAGGCTGATCTTTCCGATCAGCGCGCGAGTAGTCGTCACAGGGCTCGTCGCTGACGCGCTCGCCGTCCTCGCGAGCCTCCCAGAATAACGAATTTGACGATGTCGCCAATTCTATCCCATTATCCCGCAAAATCTTGTTGATACGGACGGCAGCATACTGAATATAGGGGCCGGAGAATCCTGTCAGGCTAAACATTGTATCCCAGTTAAACAACATACCGGTTCGTCGATCAGCAGCGAAATCACTGAACTTGATCGCACCAACAGCAATCTTTCGAATGTCCTGGTCGGTCATATCCTCTGACTTCGTATTGGCTCGTGCCTTTCTCTCGGCTTCGTCGAGTAATTCCTCCATCAGCACGACACCTTTGCGGCTCGACATCTTTTCGCGTTTACCGTCTTCGGTTATCTGATCGATAGTACCGAACCACAGATGATACAGCTCCGTTTCAATACCGAGTTTTTTCGCGAGGGCTGCTAGCTGTTCAAAATAAAATTTTTGTTCAGCACCAACCGAATAGACAACTTTGCTCGGTCGCCAATGCTCCTCGCGCCACAAAATGGTTGCGAGATCCGTCGTCGCATAGAGGGCGGCACCATTGCTCTTTTGGATGAGAAGAGGCGTATCGATTCCCTGATCTGACAGATCAACAATCACCGAGCCATCGTCATTTTGCGTTGCAATGCCCTGCGCTAGTAGGTCCTGTACACATTTTTTACCATAGGGCGCAAAAAACTTTTCACCATATTCATAATCTGTCGATATGCCTAGACGCTGCATAACAGTATGGATGTGTTCGAGCGAAATAGCATTGAATTTTTCCGATAGTTCGACCGCCTCGGGATCGCCGTTTTCTAATTTTAATAGCCAATCTTGTGCCCGGTCCGCTAGTTGCTGTTCACCGCGTTCAGCTTCGTCTTTCATAGCCTGACGGGTCTCAATATAGACTCGACCAAGTTCATATACCCCACCCTCAGCCAACTGCTCCTCGGATGAAAACTCCTTGAAACCAACCACCCAGATACCGAACGGCGCACCATAATCACCTAAATGATCGTCAGTTATCACCTGCCATCCCGTTGCCATCAATAAATTGCGGGCTGCCCAGCCTTGGTTGCCACTGCGCAAATGTCCGACGCTATACGGTTTCGCCATATTAGGACTTGGATATTCAACAACAGCAACTCTGTTTACGCCATCGTTATTGTTACCAAACGGCGTTTCGCTAGCAAAAGCCTGCTCGAGTGTATTGTTGAGCCGTTTCGCCGCTATTCGCATATTAATAAAGCCCGGACCCGCGATAGTAACATCCAGAAACTCACCGCTGCTATGTAACTCCTTTGCAATAGTCTCAGCAATCTCCCGCGGACTCTCACCGAGACGTCCAGCGAGCTGTAATGCTATATTTGTTGCAACATCACCAAACTTGGGGTCCGGTTGAGATAGCTTGATAGTTATGTCAACATCAAAAAGGGCTTTGACGGTACGAGCCACTATATCAGCATAATAATTCATATCTCTATTGTATCACGATCGACAGTAGTCGATCGACTCTTAAACCATTAGATTCGCCACCAAATATCAGTAATAAATTCAATTATTCAAGGGGTGTGCCCGGCCATGGTGTATGGCCGGGCTTGTTGCCCCGTTGATTCCTCACCTCTTTCGAGGGAGACGCTGACAGGGGCGTCAGCGCGTTGTAGGAGGGAGGCCAAGATCGCTCTCGGCCTTGGACTTGGACTTGCGATTGTGGTGGATGCGGACTCCACAGCTAATCGCGCAGACGATCAAGATCACCGCCACCAGGCGGATGAACCAGAACGTCATGGTATCCGGCGCAATGCCGAACCACTCGGGCCGGAAACCCAGCCAGAGAACGGTGAACCCGACCGCGACGGTCAGGCCCACGGCGGAGTCATGTCGACGGCGCGCTTGCCGTTCCTCGTGATCTCTCACCACGTCCAGACCCCGCGGCGCCTTGCCTCCTCCTCTTTCTCGGCGATCACGTAAAGTGCGATCGCCGCGAGAATCTGGGTGATGAAGGTGAGGAAAAACCAGCCGAAAATGCCGGTGGCCTCGCCGAGGCTGGCTCCGTTGATCCCGGCTACGACAGCCCAGACGGCTCCAGCCCAGATCGTTATTGGCGAAGTCCATACCAGGAATTTTGACGTTCGCATCATTACTTTCCTTCTCTCGGTTTGATGTGGGTTGATTGACCTGCCCGTTTTGCTTCTCGCCTTGTCCAAACCACGCTAAGCGTGGCCGACACGAGAACAATCGCAACGGATATTGCAGCAAATACATCAAATGTGGCGACAGCCTCACTCGAGTAATGATCGGTACTCGCGTGAACTGAGGCTACCAGAGCCATTTGGACAAGTAACAGACTGCACCAGAGGCCCATCGCCTTTCGCAATGTCATGTTATCTCCTCGCTTCCGAGTCAGCGCGGACCAGTCGGCCCGCGGTCATTATGAGCGCGAAGATAGCAATAGAGCCACCAGCCGCAACTACGAGCAGCGCGATAATTCCCCACTCGTACCCGGCCCAAAGGCCGAACACGACTGCGAGGAAAAACAGCACCGGTACGACGCTGATGGCCACAAAGGCCACCAGCGACTTTTGATCGGCCGCCCAGCGTACTAGGCGGTCAACCAACAATACAAGCTTCATGGCCGCGAGGGCCACGAAGATGCCCATCAATTGGGCTAGGCCTTGTATCCAGCGTTTCAACGTCTTCCTTCCGATGGATTGTCCAGGTGAGTCCATTTCGAACCCTCCCGGTGTACTATCGCACGAAAAACGCGGAAATAACACATCGGAAAGATTCAAAACCTCCTACTATGTAAAAGTTCTACGTAAATACTACTTTGACCAGTTCGCTGTCTGATCAATGGCTTACTATTGTAGCATACAAATACGTTTATGTCAATAAATACTGTTGCGCGTTTACACTGGTGATTACGCTACTGCTTGACAATAGTATATTATCTATTTATAGTTATCTCACCACCGGATAGCCTGGCAATCCAGCTAGGACGACGTGGTGCACCGCACAACAACAGAATGAGGAGGATGAGCGATGACGTCATACGCATCGTCCAGCCATACCCCCCCCCCGTAGCAATCGGAAGGTGGTGAAAGAGTTCGAGCCAACCGATGAGCAGATCCGGATCGCCGAGAGACGAGTCCTGGCAGTGTTCACGAAGTTCGGCGGAGCCATTCGTGCCAACTCGCGCCGTGAGCTGGTTCGATTCCTAGCCGGAGAGGTTCACAACCGGAATCGCCAGCTCGGCGACTACCGAAGCGGCGAATTCTCCACCACCGTCCGTGCGGCCGTTGACGCCGCCATCAAGTCGGGCAAGATTGCCCAGACTGAAGGCTGGTTCGGCCGGACCTCGACAGTGAGCCGCAAGGTTCACCACCAGAAGTACCCGGCCCGTGGCCGGAAGCAGGCAGCCAAGCGGGTGGCAGCCTAGAAGTGCGGGAAGCGTCAAGTAGATGGGAAAAACCCACATCACGGTGACCCTACCGAAAGACGCGAACCCCCTCGATCGAACTACTGATCGAGGGGCACCCCATGGAAATTATCTAATGCTTGTACCGACTGTTTGCCCGCCCGCGACTTTCGCAATATTGCCCGGCTTTAACAGCTCGAACACGACAACTGGCTTGCTGTGCTCGGCGGCGAGCGCCAAGGCAGCCTTGTCCATAACGCGGACTTTTTTATCACGCAAGGCATCGTCATAGGAGATAGTGTCGAGCTTGTGCGCATCCGGATTCTTTTCTGGATCATCATCAAAAATGCCGTCGACTTTGGTGGCTTTTGCGATAACATCGCAATCTAGTTCGATAGCTAGGTTCAATGCACTCGTGTCAGTGGTAAAATACGGTCGACCCGTGCCGCCAGCCACGATCACTACCCTGCCCTTGGACAAATGTGACAAGGCTCGTCGATGGGTATAGTCATCAACAATTTGCTGGCACGATATATTCGATAGGGCCGCCGTCGGCAAGCCTTCGGCATTAAAAACATCAGCCAGCGCTACGGCGTTGATCATTGTCCCCATCATCCCCATGTTATCTGCTGTCACCGGTCGAACATGTTGACCTGCAAAATACGCGCCGCGCACAAAATTACCGGCGCCAACAATAACCACAATTTCTGCATCGGGTGAGGCCGTTTTGGCCTTTTTTATTTCATCGGCAATCCACGTAGCTCGTTCAACCGAAAAGCCTCTAGGGCTATCACCCGCCAACTGTTCACCTGATAATTTTAATAGTAATCTCATTTTGTACCTTTCTTTCGTTTTACATCCTGAATGATAGCAATAATGACGCCAGCAACCGCCGCCAAGCTCATCCCAATTGCCAAGCTGTATCCAAGAGCTTCGTTATATTGTGGAGCCAGTAGACTAATCGTGCTACCAATCACTATGCACACTGCCATCAAACACACCAGCCCTACGATTACCCATCCTATCCGAAGTCCTGTCTTTTTCGTGGTTGGTTCGATAACTACCTGAATCGGCTGTTGATTAGTTGGTTGGTTATTGTCTGAATTCACCTATTTTCCTTTTACAAAGTTATAGATTATGAGTCCAACCAGACCAAGTGCTGCCGCGATAATCACAAATTGCAATATCACTGCCAGCAGTCCAACAACAAATTTCAAAACAAAGGCTATAATACCGATCGCTATGACAACGATGAGTATAGCTACGATGCCATTTATTTTGGTGGTTTTTGAACCATTGTTTGTCGTAGACTTTCGCTCTACAACTTCGCCTTCGATAGCTGATTTTTTACTCATGATACCTCCTTTAACGATTCGATAAATGCAGCAAACAGCGGATGTGGACGTGTCGGGCGCGAGCGAAATTCTGGATGCGCCTGGGTTGCGACAAAGAACGTACTGTCTGGAGCCTCGATGAACTCCACTAACTTGCCGTCTGGGCTAGCACCACTCACCACTACTCCGCCTGCCTCAATTTCAGGCAAGAATTTCTGATTTACTTCGTAACGATGGCGATGACGTTCAACGATATCACGAGCGCCGTACACCCGTTCTGCCAAACTACCCGATTGTAGGTGTGCAGGATAATCACCTAATCTCATAGTCCCGCCAGTAGATTCTTTGCCCTTTTGGTCAGCCATAATGTACACTACATTCTCTGGTGTTTTGTCATCAAATTCCTCGGAATTAGCTCTGGCGAGGCCGCCGCGCCGCGCCGCCGCAACCACTGCCATTTGCAAACCTAGGCACAGGCCTAGATAGGGTTTATTATGCTCGAGCGCATAGTCTGCCGCCGCGATCTTGCCCTCGGTACCTCGGGTACCGAAACCGCCCGGCACCAACAATCCATCGACTGCATCAAAATCTTCGCTCGTCACTTTCTCTGCATTCAGCCATTTGATTTCCAAATTAACTCCCGACGCAAACGCCGCTGATTTTAGCGCCTCAGTGACAGAGAAATACGTATCCTCGTTATCAACATATTTTGCCACTAGCCCAACAGTCACTGTCTGATCTTTTTTCATGCCAACTCTCTGGCTCAATGCTTCCCACGCGGTCATATCAGGTTCTTTGTCACTGTCGACAAATCGATTCAATACATTCAATACACCGCTGTCACGAACCTGGAGAGGTACGTCATACACGGATGTAGCGTCAGGCAACAGAATAACTGCGTCACTCTCTATGCCTGCAAATTTAGCGATTTTCTCAGCAACATTGCGACCAGCGTGTTTTTCCAAACGGACTGCCACGATATCTGGAATAATACCGAAGCCGCGCAGATCCTTTAATGCATTTTGAGCAGGTTTGGTTTTGAATTCTTTGCTAGTAGAGAGAAACGGTACATAGAGAACTGACACGTAGAGACAGTTTTCACGACCAACGAGATTGGCAAACGTCCTAATTGCTTCGACAAAACTGAGACCCTCATAATCGCCAACCGTGCCGCCGATCTCACAAATATGAATATCCGATCCTTCGGAAGCCTTTTTAATAGCCTCGTGAATAGCATCTGTTAAATGTGGCACCAGTTGCACCGTTTGGCCATGAAAACCACCTGACCGTTCCTTGGCTATCAAATCTTGGAATAATTTGCCTGACAAGGTAATTGAATTACGCGTCGTTTCCTCGTCTAGAAAACGCTCGTAATGCCCTAGATCGAGATCCGTCTCAGCACCATCACGTGTCACAAAACATTCACCGTGCTCAACAGGATTTAGTAGTCCAGCATCAACATTAAGATATGGATCACATTTTTGCATCGAAACTTTGAAGCCTTTACCTTTTAAAATAGCGCCGATGCTGGCGGCTGTGATGCCTTTCCCGACGCCTGACAGGACTCCTCCGGTCACGAAAATATATTTGGTATTTATTTTACCCATGGCGATTTCCTCCTCATGTAAAACAATTGTAGCACACGTAGTACAATATGGCTATCGCCATAGTATACGTCCTCGCTCTGTCATACGAACAAGTTCGTATGGACTCTCGCTTCGTAGTACAATAGTTTCATGATTGCTAGAGTCCGACTACAACATTTTCGCAAACACGAAGATTTTGAAGCAACATTTCAACCCGGCACTACTATTATTACTGGCCCAAACGGCAGTGGCAAAACCTCTCTCATCGAAGCTATCCATATCGCCATCCAAGGCAAAAGCTGGCGCTCAGATTTTACTGAGATGATAAAAAATAACCAGGACACTGACTGGTGGCGACTCGATATCGATTTCACTGACGGCGAAAAACGTACGGTAAAGTTCATCGACAACAAAAAATCGTTCATCATTAATGACCAGTCCTACACGAGACTACCGGCACGCCTCAAAAAGCCCGTTATTCTGTTTGAGCCGAGTGATCTGCAGTTGCTCTATGGTTCTCCCAATAGACGTCGCACTTTTTTTGATCGATTTATTGCCCAGGTCGACCCCACTCACGCCAGTACTTTGCGTCGTTTTGAGCGAGTCTTGTCACAGCGTAATAATTTACTAAAAAATGGTGCTGCCCGTAGTAACCTATTTGTCTGGGATATACAATTTGCCGATTTAGCTGAAAAGATTATCTCGGCACGAACCACATGGATAAAGAAAATCGGAGCACGAGTAACCGAACAGTACCAGGCCATTGCGAATACGCATGATGAGATCTCTCTAGGCTACAGCGCTAGTCATAAAACCCGGGCGGCGATCCTCTCTCAGCTTGACGAAGAATATGCCTCGAATCTCCCGTTTACGAGATCTGGTCCTCAAACACATGATATCAAAATCAAGATCAACAATCACGATGCCAAGACCACTGCGTCTCGCGGCGAGAATCGAACAATAATTTTCGCCATGTTATATAGCATGATTGAACTCGCTAACCAAGAGTTAGGCTCCAATATTTATCTGTTATTCGACGATATTGATAGCGAACTCGACAGCACTCACCAAAAAAATTTATATCTGAACACTATATTTAATAACAATTATTTATTCGCAACTACTATAACCACCAGACACAATGCGGCTAATCGTTTGCGCTTCGATTAACAGCGTCTATGATGTCTGTCGGTATATCTTTGTGATCGCTATAGCGGAATACCAGTTCTGGTGCGGCAGCAATCCGCCACACGCCATCGACGTTATGCAATATAATGCCATACGTATCAGATCCACCTTCCCTAGTAACCTCACTATATAACGTGGTTCCATACCAGTCGCCATAATGATAAAACGTACCATTATCTATCGTATAATCGGAAATAATATCAGCGTATTTATCAGATATAGTAGTATTAATTGCGGCCATCTGATCCGAGAAATTGCTAGTTAGGTAATCATCCGAATAATACGGTTTGATATCGATTGATTTCGTATTATCATTGATCTGAATCTTGATCTTATCGAGCGATATATCGTCACCCATTGGCACCACATAATAAGTTCCGGTCCGGAGACGCAGCGTACCAGTTGACTCAAGCTTGCCATCATTTGCCGCCGAACTGCTGCCTTCGGATTTAGCGTATGTTTCATATTGATCTTCATCATAAACGGCGATGGATTTCGTGTTCGATGACAGATTAAAAGTCACACTCTTGTACGATAACCAATCAATCACAAACCAACCGCCACCAATCAAAATCACCGCAACAACGAGTGAAATCGCAGCTCTTTTTATAGTTGATTGATTGAGCTTTAACGCGGATAGATTAAACATTATTTATACTCCTTGAACGGATTAGTATAGTTTTCTAGCTGAATCTTATAATTTGCAGGATCGTATCCTGCGTCGTAAATGCTCTTTATAGCAGTATTACGATAACCATTAGTCGTATCAACTGTAATAATTACTGAGTTGCCAGAGCTATCGCTGCTATCCATGATATACCCTACCGAGTAAAGTCCGTCCTGGATTGGCAACTCTTCAATGAGCGGATTTTTCTCTAATACCGACGCTCCAGATTCCATGACTTCAGAGCCGGTGATTTGCTCTTGTGTTAGATATAAATCTTGATTATCCTCGGCCCATTGCTTTGCCGAGTCGGATTCAGGCTCTAGTGCCACGACGATATATTTGCTGTTGTCATCTATAATAACCGTATCCTGGTAGTTAGAAAAACCATCTTTGGTGGCCTTGACCGTATAGGCCCCATTCGCGAGATTAGTACGATCACCCGAAACTTCTTTCCCGTTAATATATACCGTTGCATCGGTAGGGACTTTACTAATAGTGATCGGATTGCTTGCCTGATAAACATTTGACCATACCGCTATCGCCACTATAGCTAACACAAAAACCGACAATATAATGATGTGAATGGGTTTGATAATTTCTCGTAACATATTAGTCTTCTTTCCTATACCAATTATATTTCGAAGGCAGGCTAAATGTGTTACCTTTGGTGATCGCTGTTGGAGCAGTGTTGCTACCGAGAGCCGCCTCGGCGCTCTTGCCGACAAAATCATCGACCTCACCGATCCAAACAAAGACGTGACTGCCGCCAATGACTGCAACATCGCCTGGCTGTAAATCAGCAACATTTATCTGTCCGGGGCTCGCTATCTTTTTCCAGTGTTTATCCAACCAGGCTTTTTGCCCGGTCGTGTTGGTCCCTGGATAATCTGGCTCAAATCCACTTTTAACCATTAGAGCAGACACAAAAGCCCCGCAGTCGTTTCCGTTATTTCCACCTTTGTAGCGACCTTTTAGAGCCGCCGTATAGGCTTCTTTTTGTTTTGAGCCACGTCGGCCATCCGCCCAAGCAAACTCTTTTACCTTGTCAATCAGTGCCTGCGCGTCACCACTCCCGACAGAGTCATCACTACTAGCGCAGTCACCCGAAGCCCCCACTAAACTAGAAGCCCCTGGTGCACTATCTTTGAAATCATTGAAAGCTTTGGCTGCTGCAGTTTGTCGATTAGGATAGGCATCGGAGATACTAGGAATCTCATAATATCTCGCTACAATATCAGCTGCATCCTTTGCACCCTGTTCGCTAATATCCGTAATATTTTTGAGTCCTTTGTCGACAGTCTTTGATGAGCCACTCTTGCCCTCCATTACTGCCTTTTTATATCCAGTTTCAAGCTCATGAACCATAAATTCTAGCTGGATCTTGAAATCTTTCCAATCGCCACCTTTTTTCGCAGCAAATTTATCGAGAGCCGTCTTTCTACCACCGAGCCACTGCACAATACCGCTCGCCCCAATACTATTAACTGCATCTGGCTTGAGATCGTAAGTGTTGCCGCCTGTCTCGATCATCAGATTGCCAATGATGCCTGCTGCCTGAGCAGCATTGAGCGGTTTACCATCGTTTGACTCAACGCCTGTCGAAACGAGGAAGGTGAAAGCTTGCTCGGCTAACGTATCACCCGACATAGTAGAATCGCCAGAACTCCCTGCTGAACACATACATGCATTCACATTATAATACGGAACCCCCGCATCAAAAACTGCCTTTTGATCGCCGCTACAGTTCTGATTGCCAGCTCCTACCAAAATCGATGGGAAAACTGCTGAAATCGGTCGATGGTCGGAACCGCAGGTCGTAGCTTTTTTGCAATTCAAGGTCGTATAAGTTGACGGTGTCGATATAGTAGCCTCTTCGTAATAAATGCGATCAATAATATTGCCGCCTTTACCATTGCCCGCCATGGTGCCGTACTCTGCTGCATTCTTGGTTGCAGCGGTTATATGCGAATCGTCGTATTTGTCGATCGCCATGACTTTTTCAACTTCTTCTCCAACCTGCGAATTAGTATCACCGATAATAAACTTCGGTCCAGAATATTCACTCATAATTTTTACGATAGCCTCTGTATCTTTTTTGCGCTGGCTACCATTTTGAGTGCACCAGTGACCATTGGCAACATAGAAAGTATTACCGCTGGCATCAGAAAATCCAGCTATATGATGAATTGGAGATCCGCCATGACAATTATTGACGCCTTTCCAACCATCATCCTTGATCGCACCACCATCAACATTTTTCGCCTCATCAGATACTAGCTTTGTAACTACGGAATTGTAGAGAATGCTCGCCTGGGATTCCTGATATCCGCCGCCATCATAGCCCTCCGGTAGTGCCGTAGCCTTCCAAATACCGCCCGTGAGATTATTCAGACTATCGAGCAGTTTTACCTGCTGGCCATTGCAGTCGGGTGATTTACTGTCATCATAGTCGCTATATTCCTGCATACCAACAATATCCATACCCATAGAGATAATGTTGTTAGCGGCCACATCAAAACGAGCCTTGGCTTCGCAGGCAGATTCATTATTTATCAGAGTGCCGTGAAGATTATATGAACCGAGCGTTAGTGGATGTGATGCGCCCGCACTAGTCTCACCCTGCCCTGTTGTAGCTCCTTCGATAGTTCCGAATTGTTCATTAAACGAACCCGCCCCTTTTCCAGTTGCATTGATCATTAGATACAGTTTGCCATTTGCTACAAACATGCTCTCGTTCTCTGCCCATTTATTAATCCACATATCGTAAACTTCTAATAATTCGCCCGACCAGTTGAAAATAAAGATTTTGAATTTACCCGTGTAGCTCGTTGCGCCACCACCTAGGCCACCACGCATAGTATAGATATAAGATTCATCGCAAGTCATACCTTGATTGGTACCGCCGTTCGCGTACTTGTCCATGATGCTATTGTTAAACAAGGTTTTGACCTTTTTGAAATCTTCATCGAATACCACCCCGTTCGACACATATTGACCTTTTGCTGCACTATAACAGAGATTGCTCCACGAACCGGAATCTGCTTTGGCATCGCCTATGATGGAGAAATCATCAGGACTAACGAGCGCCACCTTGCCATTATCTTTTGAGAAATTCCACAGAGTTACCACTAGTAGTTTTCGCTTGCTGTTATACGTCATATCATTAGCGTGTCCGAGCTTGCCGCTCATGTCTTTACGCATGACCTCTGTACCATCTAATTTCAATTTAACTAATTGGGTTTTTGTATTATCGTCATAATTACATGCCACATAAACATAAGTTCCATCGCTTGCTGAACCTTGCGTAACAGGGCAATTTTTTGTTATCTCGGCGACTTTTTTATATTCAAGCTTTTTCTCGATAGGCGCCGCCAGTACATCCGATGCAGTTAGAATGTTAAAAACTGCCGACAATAATAGAGCTATGACAGAGAATACCAGTCCAAATCGGCGCATCACACTTTTCATATGTATATATTTTACCATAACAGCTATGAAAAATAACAATATAAGCATTGACAAAATCATTAAAATTTGCTACTATGTAGGTATGTCTCATCATGAAAAATCAAATACGATAAACACCCCTGAAAATGCTGAGCGATTAGCGGATCCAATTATCCAGCGCGAGGTAGCTGACGCGGCTATCGACTCGGTCACAGCGGATCCGAATCCTGATGAGCTGTCTCTCAAACAGCAGGCCGAAGCGCTCGTTGCTAATTTATCCTATGAGGACCAGGTGTTCTCTAGTCCAGCTGAACTGATGCAGCGCGAGAAAAATCCTCGTGCCGTACGTGGCTTTATTGAATCCAGGCGCAATAATCCAGATATGCCTGCTATTTTCCACCTAGCAGATGAGATATGGCTACGAAATTCTAGTAGTAAATCGAGAAATAGTGCGCGAAGCGATGAGTATTTACAGGTCCTGTTAGACCAGAGTCAGAACCCAGAAATACCTGGTGTATCCGAAGAGGCTATCGATCAGACAGAGACTACGGCTATTCCTGAAGAAACTCCTCCTAGTAATGAGAGCACGACACCATCAGAGACAGACCAGCCATCAGGCAATACAAAACCAGCAATCACTATAACTCCTGCTGGCAATACCAATTCGCCAACACAACCTGGCGCAGCTCCCGGTAATCAATCAGCCCCGGCTGGACCTACCAACCCTAGCGGGCCTACTAGCCCAGGCAACCCTATGCCTAGATCATCTACATCGGGCAATCAACAGCCGTCGTCCACAGAGCCCCAGGTGGGTATTCGCATCACTCCAGTCGAAAATGAAAAACTGGATGAGCCTAAACTCAAAGAAATAGCTGGCTGGAAGGCTGACGTTCTCCGCATCAACGAGGAGTTACGCTCCCTAAAACGAGAAATTGCCCTATCCGAAGCTGATCCCAAGGTTAAACTCCCGGATCCAATAACCGTCCAGCGTCAAGCCCAAGCTAAAAAATTAGAATCTGATCTGGAACGCCTAGCCAAAAATCTAGAGCGGTCAAATCTCACTTCGGATTTATCGGCTGAGACCGATCGAATGGCCAATGATCTATTTAATGAGTCTCAGGAAAAAGCCACCAAACAGGCCGCTCAAGCAATCGTTAATCGCCAAGCCAAAATTGATTCATTTTTAACATTGCCACCGAGCGCCCGCCAGCAGCGCAAACAAAAACGTGCCGAAGACCTGGCTCAGTTACGTAGTGATCGCAAATTGATGTCTGATCGTCTAGAGGATAGCAACATGTCCGATGATCTAAAAAAGGTAGTAGATCTGCTAGCAAAACACGACCGCAAAGTTGGCGGTGGTAGATTATCCGCCCTGGCACATATGGCATGGCGAACTGAACACAAGTGGCGTGACCACCCTATTCACGCCGAAGAAGGTCTGGATCTGGACGCCAAAGAACAGCGTAAAGACCTCGATGAGATCTTGTTCGCCGAAGAGGGGATGTTAGTCAAGATGTTCACGGCTAACGGTATCGACTATAACAATTTAACGCCAACGGAACTTCACGATGTTCTCTTTGCCGCCGACGCAAAAAACGTACTAAGATCCTCGCGCGTAGCTGGAATGGGGCGAGTCTCCTGTCTAGTTAGCGGTCTAGTTAACATAGGCGACGCCTTGGTAGGTAGCGCCAATGCTGGCCTAAACCTAGCTATTATTTTGCCTCGATCTGGTCAACCTCTCTATGGGTATGCTGATCATAGACGTTATGCCGCAATAGCTCATCTCGACCAAGCCGCCGCCAAGGCTGCCGAGAAACGCCGCCGTCTAGCGCAGCTTGATTATAGTGCCTAAGAGCTTTTTAGCTTTATATCGTTAGGCTTTATTGCATCTCTGGTCATTGCATCACCAACCACCTTTGAGTCGGCACCGGTACTGTTAAATAGGGCTTGAATATCAGCATCGTCCATTTGGGCTGCTCTCAGGATATCGCGGTACTCAGCGCCAACCGCAGCAATGTAGCGCGAGGCATTCGGCTGAGCTAGGTTAGCACGAATCGCATTCTCTAGGTTAACCAAACTATTTGTCGCATTCGTATCGCCACTCATCATGCGATCCCGAACTTCATTTATACTACCCACCGTATCCGCCCAAGCTGCCGCCTTGTCAAACTGGCCCATGACACTACCTGGTATAGGAGCTTTGGAAACATTGATAATCTGATCTACAGTGCTTATTGGTTTACCGGCAGCTAGGGTTGCTACGTTAGCACCCTGAACCAAGAAGTCTTTGTTACCAGACTGCACAACCATACTAGCAGCGACATCACTTAGGGCCGGATCATCAAATAGTTTACCCGTTGCCTGGGCATTACGGATGGATGCGACCTCGGGGCTTGAACCAAATTTCGCTGCCTTTTGGAATACAACAAGTCGCTCGTTATCGTTCATAGTTTTCCAGTTGAGCGTACGTTTCACACCCTTGTTATCAATAGTCACCGAATAATCATGATCGGTCGCTAGTTTTGTCGCCTGCGCATTACTAAAGTTCTCTGGATTCTCGAATACACGATCCTCGTAATTGCCGGTGGCTTTGTCTTCGGCATGCTCCCCTATCGAATTTGAATCACCGAGCAGTGAATTAAAATTGCTACGCTCTTCATCGCCAGCTTTGTTGCCAATTGCCGACGCCTGAGCTAACGCTCGGTTCATTCGATCAGCCGACTCAGATTCTGGCATCCCTCTAGTTACACCAGAGTAGCGTGCGCGGTAAGCTTGATCCTCGGAAAGACGGCGGGCTAGTTCGCCCTGTTCGGTCCGCTTGGTCTCGGCATCTCGGTTGGCCTTTGTGAATCGCATATCAGACGCCAGGAAAACACCTTTACGCAAAAGACCGTTTGCTCGTCGCGAGTATTTCCGATCAGCCATCGCTTTCGCAGTACGAGCTTTGCCAAGTGTTTCCTCATCCCCGCTGCCCCAAGTTGGAACTGTCCCTGCGGCATTCTCAACCTGTTTCTTGGCTAACGCAGCATGTTCCTTTAGCTCGTCCCCCGTTAATGTGCCTCCGGCAATCACTCTGTCATTGAAATTCTTTAGCCTGGCTGCGTCAGCTTGGGTCCATGATTGCGCCTTCTTTTTCTCGAGCTCAGCAAGTTCCTTACCTCTCTCATTAGCCTCTTGATTCGCTGTTGCAATTCCACCCGCTACAACATTTTTTGCAACTCTCGCAGATCTATCCCTGAGATAAGCATTGCTTTTTTTGTTGAGGTTTTTCAATTGGTTGCCGCCCGCCATACCGATACCTTTTTCTGTCAATCCCGTCATCTTGCCCATGAGACCGCTAGTTGATTTGAATAATGGAATAATAACAGCCAATGGCGCCAAAGTAGCCAATGAAGCCATCAACCAACTCCAGTCAGCTCCTGTCTCGGTAGCTACGTTAGCTACCAGACGACACCCTGCCCAAACCACCATGAAGGCCGGATAGACCACCAATAACTGGATAAATGTATCGCGCCATTTTTTGAACCACTTTTCAGTATTGGGCAGTAACGACGCAACGATAGCTAACGGTGAAACGATCACTAGCATGGTCAATGCTACGGCTCGCAATGCTATAGCAACAAATATCGTCAGGAGTCCAATAAATACCGTTGCCCAGGCGAAAATCACTATCAGTAGTGTCACTGCAGCCTGCAATACCCCGTCAAATAGAGTGCCAAACATACCGGCCGGACTATTGCCACCCGACATTCTAGACATGATCAGATCATTCAGACCCACACCTGCGATATTGGATAGATCGGCAGCAGCGGCACAAATATAGAATGACAAGTTGACACCCACCGCCGCGACCACGAGACGAGGCAGTATCTTTTTAATACCGTAATTACTGATTCCTGACGATGTTGCTGTTGAGTAAATAATGATCATAAAAACGATTGCGAAGGCTATGTTAGCAATACCCAACATCGAGGCCCACACATCTCTAATGGTCGTCCCGCTATTGCCAGTTGTATCTGTCAACATTGTCCACTGTAATCCGCCAGTGATCCATCCAACGAGTCCATCAATAGCAGCAGTCATCCATGTGAGGCCCGGACAAACAATCCAACCAAAGCCATGAGTCTGAGCAGCGTAACACGGATCTTGGGCAGTGCCAACATCGGTATTGCTACTATCAGGATCGGTCGGATCGGTTGCACTACCATCGCCATCATCAACACCAATCTTTATACCAGTTTCATTGGAGAAAGCTTGAGCATAGCTACTGAGAGTTGTGGCACTATTGGTTGTAACGTATTCGCTACCCCAGCACGAAGAACCATCTTTCCATAGAATAGGCTTGACAAGTAGCCGATCGGCATTCGTCCCTATAGTTATAATATTAGTCTGCGTATAGCCCGCAACTGTTGTTCCATCACTAGTGGCCGGCTTCCAGCAATCACCCGAGTTGGACGAATCGGATATCATAGTGGCAAAAGTAACATACAATTCAGCCTCGCGCGTCAACGGTCGCGCAGGCAATGTCCACTGCGTAGCACCTGCGGAGTGCGCAAACTGATCATCATTGCCCCGTGTTGTGGTGCTAGCACAGTTAGATCTAGGGGCTGTACTCGAGCTACTAGACATTTTTGTTTGAGTATAGCCTATCTCACACAATAGATTCATCTTGTCCGCAGTACTGCTACTGGCGCTTATATTCTTGCCAAGTGCAGTAAAGGCATATGGTGTTGCCTCTTTGGTACACCCGGTATTTTGACTCTTATCTGCGTACACACCGCCGCTAGTTGCAATACCCAGTCTCAAGTCACCATTGTTGCCACTACTGGTCCACCCGCTAGACGGCCAATTAAAGCTCGTAATATCATTGATCCCATTTATTGTGTCAGAATCACTAGCGGGGTGATTCAATGCGTTTAAACAGCCCAGGGTATTCCAGGCCGCCTGTTGCTTTACTTTTGGTATGTCCCCTATCTTTCCCGGAGCTCCGACTGCCGTGTATGCAAAAGCCGAGCTTCCGCTCAATAGTGTCGCCATCGTCGCCACCATTAGACCTAAAATTGCTGGCAATACAACAAAACGGCTTCCCCACCTACGAGATTTCATAGTATTATCATAACCGATATAGGGATCCGGCGCAAGCCTTCCGAGCCGTCGATCACCTATTCTCGAGCAGCGCGCGGATTGGTCGTGATGAGATCTGTTTCAGTTGCCGAGGCAATAATCTGAATGTGTACATGACTCTGGCCAGCAAAGAACAATCCCTGTCCCACTGGAAAGCTCGATAAACGTTTCAATTCCTCATCCGTCAGTTTAAATACCTGCCCTAGAACATCAACGGCCGATGGCGACTGTTTCAATAGAATCTGCATTGAGGCGTTCGCCACAATAGCCCGGCCCATCTCAGACCCCATAAAGTCTTCGACGTCCTGTGTAATCGTCGTGAGACCCAAATAGTATTTTCGGGCTCGTTTCGCCAGAGAGAACATGAAATTCGCTGAATCAGGATATTTCATGAGCTGCCATGCCTCATCAACGATCAGCATGCGTTTGCGTTGATCGGTGCGAACTTTGTTCCAAATATGGCTGAGCGTAATATACATCGCAATTGGTCGCAGTTCATCCTCGAGATCACGAATATTAAATACTACCATGCGATTATCGATAGCAACGTTAGATTGCTGACTAAAAATACCGGCGAATGTACCAGTGGTGTATTGACGAAGTCGCTGAGCGAGCTGTGGACCATTGCCACCCATATGTGCCAATGTATCATAGAGATCCGCCATCACCGGTGGTGGTGAATTATGCGTCAAAGGATCTGACGTGATGCCGACCCTAGCATACGTATCAATTAATGCCTGGTCTAAATCAGCTTCTTCGGACGGTGATAGTACGTTGACCACCTCACCACTCGCCGCCACCTGGCCTGAACCAAGCATTAAACGGAGCAACCCGTGTAGCGTCACCAGGTTGGCACGCAGAGCATCACTCGTTTCGCCATCTTCGCTGTCCGTGACCTGCGGCAAGTCAAACGGATTGACCCTGGTATCGCTATTTAAACTGAGATGAATATACGATCCGCCAACAGCTTCGCAGAGTTTTTGATACTCGTTCTCTGGGTCAATAATGATAATATCTGCACCCATCATCATCGTGCGTAGCGCTTCGAGCTTGACCGTGAATGATTTACCAGCACCAGATTTAGCGAATACCACCATGTTGGCATTCTCTAGGCTGTACCGATCAAATATAACGAGGCCATTATTGTGCATGTTAACACCGTACAAAATACCGTTATCCTGCGTCAGATCGGCGCTCGTGAATGGAAAGCTCGTACTGATAGCGCCGGTATTCATATTGCGGCGAATCTTTAGATCGTCAATAAATTGCGGCACGGTCGAATTCAAACCTTGCTCCTGCTGCGCACTAGCGACTTTGGTGAGAACCATTTGTTGGCCAAAGATCGTTTCAACTTTGTGCGTCACGAATTCGAGCTCATCCTGCGAACCGGCATAAATCGTAAAATAGAGTCCAAAGCGATAGAATTTCTCTGCGCCCATCTGCAACTGATCGCGCAATTCCTCGGCGTCTTGATAGGCTGCCTCGAGACCTGGATCACGAACTTTGCCATGTTCCGAGTTGAGCTGCATATTGGCCTGGAGCTGAGTAACTTTTTTGCGCAAGTTGTTCATCACGATCTGGGTATCAACTGGATAGATAAACATTGAGATATCGAGAACTTCGTCGAGGTTGATCATCTGCGATAGCCAGCCTGTATAGAGAGCCCGCGGATAGCCGTACACATAGAACGTCTTGCACCAGCGTGTCCCTAGCATAAAGTGACCGGTTTTGAACTCGATACTCGCCGGTGCGATCAGGTCGCGCAGCGTCGTAATACCTTTTTGGAACTCTGCTGCTACCTCAGCCTCTTCGCGTGCTCGCTGCTGTGCCGCTAAATCCTGTTCGGATGGTTTTCTCGCCATTAGATTTGACCTCCTATATCAGCACGCGGTGCATCACCCTGCCCTTTCATCACTACCGGAGCGGTATAATTGCGAAAATCACCGATAGGTTCGCGTACCGCTGTATCTGGATTGTAAACGTTATAGTACAATTCGCTGAGCTCTTTGGTTTTTAGACGAACAGCACGTACGCCAATCTCGCTGAGACCATCGATAACCGCCGAACAACGTTTGGTCATTTCGTCTTTGGCACGGTTGTATTGATCTGCTGGTACCTTTATATGCATGTGGCGATTTTGCGGCACAAAGAGGTTCGCGAGCAGGCCTTTGGTAGTACTGCTGTTATCTTTGCCCTTTTCGATACTCTCATCACCAAAAGCATATGGAATCGTTACGAAAAAGCTCTTGTCCATGATATTGGCCTCTTGGCTCAGAGCATCGATAAAGTTAATATAGTCATCCATCAATACGCCGAGCAGCATATTATCCTGATTAACGCGCAGCTGATCGAGCTTTTCGAGGTACGGTCCGATATCGACGCGTTGCGAGCGAATATAGATCTGAATAGGAAACGTCAGCGAATTCAGGAAATTCTGATAAGCATATTCGACACTTTCACGTTCGCGACTACTCATTAAATCAAAGTTGACCGATTGGGCCGCTACTACCGAACGATAGGTGCCGTCGCCCATAATCACCATATTGTCGCGCAACTCCTCGAACATCAACGTGTTCTGTGTCGAATTAGGATTTTTAGGCGTGACAGCCTGCGGTATATTCGAGTCTGGCGTAGCAGAGCCAGCCGCCTGACCAGACATAGCGGCCTGAGGAAAAGATGCCTGATTTGGCATTTGATTGTTTGGTCCTATCTGGTTTGGATTCACTGCTTCTTTCCCACCTTTGGCTTCATAAATTTAGTGTAATTTTACCTCAATCTCATCTCCGCCAGTATCGACTTCGTGATCAATCACTGTTTCGCCGGCTGTTTGACTAGGCGGCGGTGTAAAGACACTGGTTGTTGGTTCGATTGCGCTAACGTCTTCTATTGTAGCAGGTTCTGGCTGGTCTGTCACAGACAATATAGGTTCTATCGGACGCGTCAGTTCTGGTTCTGGTTTAGTCTCAACAGGAGCAGGAGTAGCCGGTGTGTCTATTGGTGTAGTGGCTCGTGGTGCAGTAGCTTGAGGGGCCGGCGTGACGGGCGTCTGGACAGCAGGTGCGGATTCAACTACAGGTTGAGGTGCTGGTTGCACAGGCTGAGTTGGTACTGGTGCAATAGTGTTTGGCGGCTGAACCGTTGGCTGACGATACGATAACTGGCTGGCTTGGCTCGATTGTCGTAGTGCCGCTGCGAGGGCTGCCTCGTCGACTTCGGGAACTGGTGCAGGTTGAGGTGCAACTGGAGACTGGCCGACTGGCACCGCAGGAGGCTGCGATTGATATTCGTGAACATAACTTTGCGCCGGCTGCGGCGTTAGAGGAGCGTTGCTTGTCATCTTTGCCATCATCTCAGCACGACGACGCTGCTCAGCCGAAGCTAGCTTATCCTCGAGATCACGGCCCAGTGCACTAGCATCATCTAATATATCCGGAGCATCGACAGCAGCAGTCGCAAAATCATCAGATAAATTAGTAGTATTAGACGGAACACCTAATATGCCTCTGGTTGACCAGCCTTGCGTATCCGATACCTCGGCTAGGAACGACAGTCGCTGTGCCGCCTCGGCGCCACCAATGTCTTTTACTTGCGGACCGTCATCAGTTCGTGGATTAGTAATCTCGATTAGTGCCTCTTGGCCATCCGCATCCCATATACGACGATTCGGTGAAAAATAGAAATGGATCATCGCTGCGAGATACGTTTCCATCGGCTGATCTTTTCGGAGCGGCAGAGCCAGCACCAGAAAAAGGATCGCCACTGGAGACGGTATTAAGGCCAGAGGTACAGCCAGAGTGCCTAGGAAATACGCCAGAGCACCGGCGCCGAGAGCGACCAGTAAATACAAAAATTGGCGAAAAGAAAATGGACCGAGCAGCTTGTCTTCGGCTTCAACGTCTTGGGGTACTTTATGTTCTGCCATAATGAAATAGCGCGAATTGGCTCTATTTGCCCACCACTCGCTACCACCAAGTATAACAAAGCTGTTGCATAAAAGCCATAATCACGTTATCATATAATTATATGAAGACCATGAAAAGCAAAACAGTAAAAACTAGCGCTAGTATGGCACTCGTTGCCGCTGTTACCTTACCGCTAGTAAAAACGCAGGCTGCCTTCGCCGCTAATAGTGATTGCGGTGTCGATACGTTCTTTAACTGGGGGTGTAGCACTGGTAGCGGTGATAAAGTCACAGTAGTTCTCATCCAGGTCCTAAACTGGCTCGCTGTCGGTGTCACTCTCGCTGTTATCGGTGGCGTCATCTACGGCTCTATCATGTATACTACCGCTGGCGGTAATCCACAACAGTCTCAAAAGGCCATGGGGATCATTCGTAACGCCTTTATTGCCCTCGTCATGTACTTTGCTATGTGGGCTCTACTAAACTGGCTCGTTCCAGGAGGAATCTTTAACTAATGATCGCAACACTACTAGCAGCTATCGACGCTAATATTCCAAAAATCACTGGCCAGGCGCTCCTAAAAAATGGCCTGAATACAGCGTATTTTATCATCGGCATTGTAGCCGTTATTATGATCGTATTCTCTGGGTATCAGTATCTCACCGCTAACGGTGACTCTGGCAAAGCCGCTACGGCAATGAAGACTATTCTCTTTGCTGTTGCCGGTCTGGTAGTGGCCGCATCGGCCTTTGCTATTACGAGTTTTGTTATGGGGAACGTCTAATGAAAAAGTTCATCATTTCAATCGGTTTGCTCGTGGGTCTGATCGGCGCGCCCCTCGTCATGACTAGCCCAGCGTTCGCCGTTGATTGCGCTAAAGACCCAACGGCTGCCGGCTGCCCTTGTGCCACCAATAAAGATTCGGCTGTCTGCAAACAGCTCGTCAGCGAGAAATCTGGTAGTACATTTGATACGAGGATTAAAAATATCCTCAACGTGTTGATGTTTGGTATCGGTGTACTATCAGTTATTATGATTATTATTGGATCAATCCGCTTTACCTCATCACGCGGCGATAGCAATGCCACCGCCAAAGCCAGAATGACCATCACCTACTCTGTTGTTGGGCTCGTTGTATCCATGGCAGCCGCCGCTATTGTCAATTTTGTACTCGGTCAATTATAGGAGGAATATATGAAAAAAATGATTATCACCAGCCTCGTCGCCATAGCAACCGTGGGATTAGCTATCGTCGCAGCACCAGCCTATGCTGCTAGTTGTGGCGATGGTACCGCTGCCGGCGAAGCAATGTGCGGCGTCAGCCAGATAGACACCTCAAACACGAGCTCGGATACGATATATGATACTGTGAAAACGATCATCAACGTGCTCCTGTTCGTCGTCGGTATTATTGCCGTTATTATGATTATCTGGGGCGGTATTAGCTATGTTCTCTCTGCCGGCGCTGCCGACAAAGCTAAAAAAGCCCGTGACACGATTGTTTATTCGGTCGTCGGGCTCGTTGTATCGATTGTGGCATTCGCCATTGTCCAATTTGTCTTTAGTAGTCTAGGTGGTGGCGCGAGCGGCTATACCAGCGCCAAAGCTTGTACTGACGCTGGGCATACGTGGGACGCAAAGAGTAAAACTTGTAAGTAATCACCTTTACAGATTGATTACTGTGCCCGATGGGCTGGTATATACGGCGCTGATATTGTCGCCGTTACTATCCGTAACCGTAACAACTTTGCCTTCGCTAGTAACAAATATCGTATTAACCTCGCCTTTTGATGCGCCTTTTGACCGATCTAGTTTCTGCACTACGGCATCACCCCAGACCAACTGTCCAGCTTTTTTACCACCGGTCGCGAATTTTGATCGCAGATCAAGTAAACCATCTTCGTCAGCTTTGACTAATTGAGGATCAGCAGTGATCGAGGCAATAGCTTTCAAGAGGTCTTTGCCTATAGTTCGAGCCTTCGCTCTTTCATTGCTGTTTGTGTTTGCCGACTCGCCACTATTGGACGAGCCGTCTACGCTTTTGGGGAGGTTTCTACTCCTAGCTCCTGGACACCATCTGGCTGTCCGTCACCATCGGTATCGGCACCGTAGATAATTCTATAATTGAACTTGATGCCATTAGGCACTTGTATGTCAGCTGAAATATCCTGGCCAGGGTGGTTTGTCATACTATCTAATAATTCGTTAACTTTGGTTATATCCATACCGAATCCAGTAAGCTCGGTTGTGATCAAGGCTTGGTTCTGTATAGTGGCTTTACCAGTAGTTGGGTCAACCCACATAATCACATCAACCATCTTTGGCGCAGACGCCTCTACATTGGCTGTTTGATCTGGCCTAACCGCACTGCTAATTAACGGTTGAGCTATTCCGAAAAATGCACCCACACCTAAAACTCCTGCTGTCGCTGTAGTGACAATCCTTTTGGTCAGACCAGAACGACGGTTAGCATCAGCCTGCGTAGCTTCGTGTTGCTGGCGTGATGTCTGCATGTGATCATCATGCTGTCGTTGTGCTTGAGCCACAGCATCATCATGATTCTGCTGCCTTTGAGCCATAGTATCATCATGGGCGCGCTGCCTACTGCCATCTGCATCTAGAGCGGTTAATACATTGGGTAGATCTGCGCTCTGAACAGGTTCAGTTTTTATAGTGATATTTGGGTTAACGCTCATAGCTTTACATTTCCTTTCGATTAATTATCATTTCATTACGATTATGGTTCAATACTATCACACTTTTGCTTTTATGTCAATATATTTGTTTGGTAAAATTACAAAGTAGGCTCTAGCGTGTTGACGCTGGTCGAAAGTTTGCTATAATGAGTGATGTTAGTATAATTTTGCTATTAAGCGAAGGAGAAAATATGAAACAGATGTTACGAAAGATTTCCGCGGCTGCGGCGCTCGTACCTAGTATTGTCGTTGGATTAGTCGCCAGCCTAGGTGTCGTTGCCATCGTTGGAACAACCACGGCTCACGCTGACTGCGATCCTAAAAACGGAATTGGCGGCGCTATCAATGATGACTGTACGCTAGGGTCTGGTCAGCAGTCCAAACTAGTCGGTTCAGGTGGTATGGTAACTGATATCATCAACATCATGCTCTTCGTTATTGGTATCCTCTGTGTCATCATGATTATCTGGGGCGGTATTCGCTATACTATCTCGAACGGTGCCAGCGACAAAGTCAAAGATGCTAAAAATACTATCCTCTACGCTGTCGTCGGTTTGGTGATTGCGATTATCGCCTACGCGCTAGTAAACTGGGTATTCACCACTGTTGGCGCATAAACGGAATATTGTCTATGGTACTAGTTAATCGTATATCTCTAAAAGGAATCGTGGCGGCAAGCAGTGCCGTTGTGGCTGCGGTATTGACGCCACTAACCGCCTCTGCCCTATCGTTGATGGATGTTATCAACGGAGATTACCGTGGCGATGGCCAACCAACGGAGTTATTCGATGGTGGCGCAGCTATCGTTCCTAGAGTGATTAACCTGATGCTATTTATCGTTGGTGTATTAGCAGTTATTATGTTGATCTGGGGTGGTATTCGCTATGTTATATCTGGTGGCGATGCAACAAAGGTCAAAGATGCCAAGAATACGATTCTCTACGCTATTGTCGGATTGATCGTCGCCATCCTCGGCTACGCTGTAGTCAACTGGGTTATCAGCATCGTCGGTGCTGGTGCTGGTGGTACTGGATCTATCTAAAGCAAAAGAAAAGTTCGATACTTACTAAAATGTCCCGGGGGATTCCCCGGGACATTTTGATTATCATGTAGTATAGATCTAGACTATTGAATCTGGATCTTTTTGGCTTGCTCTTGTTTGACCTTGCCAAAGGATACGGTGAGCACACCGTCTTTTAGTACTGCCTCAACCTCGTCTTCTTTGACGGCAGTTGGTAGAACCAAGGTACGGCTAAACTCGCCCCAATAACATTCCTGAATGTGCCACTGTGTTGCTGCAGTATCATCGCCACTGCTCAATGTACCGCTAATAGTGAGTACGCCATCAGCGATGCTAACGTCGAGGTCACTCTTGTTAACGCCGGCAGTGCGAGCTTTGACGACCAAACGGTCTTCGGTTTCATAGACATCAACTGCCAATTGCCCTGGCACTGCGTCGTATTCTTCCTCGGTAGTAGTCGTTGTAGTAGTTGTGCTGGTCGTTACAGTTGGAGCCATTTCTGGTTCGTCCTCTGTTAGAAAAGCAGCAGCTAGCTCATCATCTAGCAATAAATCATCTTGTTTGTCCCGCGCCATGTCTCCCTCCTTCTCGCATTAACTGGTCGCTTATGGGATAATTATACTGTATATTTCAAATACAGGCAAGTTTCTATGGCTATAAATAGGTAAAATTTACAATGATAGATAGTATGATAGATTGGTTCGCACCCCATATATGCGAGGGTTGCGGCGTCGTGGGCTCACCATTGTGTGATCGTTGTAATAATAACATTTTGGCTCATTCATGGATGTATTGTATCCGATGTCTAGACCCCCTCGACCGAATATCGCGTCACAACCATGGAGCTATGTGCCCTCGCTGTCGACGACACACACCTTTTGACAACGTCTTTGTTGTCGGGGAACGAGCAGGTGTTCTAGAACAGCTCGTCGGTAATTTTAAATACTTCTCGCGCCGTAGTAGCGCAAAAACCATAGCTACCCTACTGTCATCTGTTTTGCCTGATGACATGCCCGAGGGTATGACTATTGTGTTTGTCCCGTCATCTCCGAAACATATTCGCGAACGCGGGTTCGATCATATGAAACTCGTAGCCGAACAGCTAGCAAAGAAGCACCAGCTGACCGTTCAACCCATCATTAAACGCCTGAGCAACCGAGCGCAACATAGTGCCAATCACGCTGAGCGCCTGAAACAGGCACGACTCGCCTTTGACCTAAAAAACATATCGGCTCCGAAACAGGTTTTGCTCATCGACGATATCTACACTACCGGTGCCACTGTCCAAACCGTTGCGGAATTATTACGTCAGGCCGGGGTAAAGAAACTATGGCTAGCTATCGTCGCCAGGCAAAAGCAATAATCTGCTATCAGTCTACTCATATAAAAAAATCGCCCATTCTCGAGCGGTTTTTTTAAAATTACTTGGCGGAAGGAGAGGGATTCGAACCCTCGGTACCTTGCGGCACACTGGTTTTCAAGACCAGCTCCTTAAACCACTCGGACATCCTTCCACGAGATATTGTACCATTTTTGTCGCAAATCTGATAAAATATTTCGGTACGGAGGAGTACCCAAGTGGCTGAAGGGGACGGTTTGCTAAATCGTTAGGTCGGCGAAAGTTGGCGCGGGAGTTCGAATCTCCCCTCCTCCGCCAGAAACATTATTGAAATGCGTGTATCGACATGCAAAAAATAGCGCTCGTTCAATATTATTGTTATAATAGGGCTTATGGATAAAGATCAAGGTGGGCAAGCAGAATCAGCAACGTCACCCGTTGCGCCAGTTCAGACGATCCAATGGACCGCCTCTGATTCAATACAGCATGAACACAGCAAGTCATGGTACGTTGTAGCGGTTCTCATTACTATAGCGATCGCCGGCATTGCCATGTGGTTCGACCAGTGGTCACTCGCTATACTCGTGGCTGTTATCCTGATCGCAGTGTTTGTTGTAGCTGGCAAGCCTGCCCGTGAGATCAATTACGAATTATCGATGGAGGGCCTCATCGTCGACAGCCGCAGATACGGACTAGATGAATTTCGCGCCTTTGGTGTACGACATGATGGCGCCTTGTGGCAATTGGTGTTGATTCCGGTCAAGCGTTTTGGCCTCCCTATAACGACCTTTATAAACGAAGAACAAGGCGAACAGATCGTCGATTTCCTCGGTGCTATTCTACCAATGGAAGAAGTTCATCAGGATTTTGTTGACGCTATCAGCAAGCGCCTCAAACTCTAATTGCCCTCGCCTCCGCCATCTGATACAATACATATCACATGGAGAGGTGGCCGAGTGGTTGAAGGCGCACGACTCGAAATCGTGTAGGCGGTTTACGCCGTCTCGAGGGTTCAAATCCCTCCCTCTCCGCCAGGAAATTATCAGGAATTATTATGCAAGATTCAATTTTTACCAAGATCATCAACGGCGAAATCCCCTGTCACAAGGTGTACGAGGATGAGCACACGCTGGCATTCATGGATATTTATCCGATTCAGCCCAGCCAAGTATTAGTAGTACCAAAGAAACAGACTCCATTTGTCTGGGATATGGAGTCCGAGGATTACCAAGCGCTGATGGCAACCGTGCACAAAGTTGGCCGTCGTTTGCGCGAAGTATTCCCCGACAAAGAGCGCGTGGGTGTCATGATCGAAGGCCTCGACGTCGTTGACCATGCTCATGTCAAAGTATTTCCGTTTTCTAGAGGTGAATACCGAGCCGTGCCCGATATGACTGTCGAGCCAGATAACGAAAAGCTCGCGAGACTAGCTGCGAAACTACGGTTCTAAATGATCACTATCATCGCCATCGGCAAAAAGCACGATCCGAACCTTGCGAGTGCTATCAACGATTACGAAAAGCGTCTCAGAACGCCGTTTGAAACCCGATGGGTATTGTTGCCCTATTCAGCTAAAAACGACGATGAGGCCCGCCAGGACGAGTCTGAGCGTATCATTAATCAGCTCCGTCCGAACGATTTTGTCATCCTGCTCGACGAACGAGGTCAGCGCCTATCAAGTCCTGGCTTCTCTACCCTGCTGGCTAGCCAGCAAAATATCGTTATCATTATCGGTGGCGCCTACGGAGTGAACAATGAACTACGGCAGAGAGCTGACCAGGTCATCTCATTATCAGACATGGTGTTTCCGCATCAGTTAGTGCGTCTCATCCTAATCGAACAGATCTACCGTGCCCAAGCCATCACTACCAACCATCCGTATCACCACAGTTAAATAGTTTTTATAATTAAAACTTGACATAAGCGCAATACTATGCTAGACTGTTTCCAGTTATGAATAAACATAAAACATCCACCATAAAACAAAAACTTGCCAGCCTATACCGAAATGCTGTGAGCCTGTCTCTGGGCGCTGGCATATTGCTAGCCTCGACCCATAGTTCTGCATTAGGATCTAACTACGGTTTTTCCCCTGTTGATTTCAAGGTCAAAGTTGTCGGTGATCTCCATACCCATAGCGATATCAATCTGCAAGCTAGCAGGATATTGCTAGACCCACGCTCACTGCGCGCTGTTCGTAGCGATAATGGTGACAAACTCGCCGAAGACGACGGATTACGTGGTAACTGGGACGTTTACGTAACTTAATTATCCAGCCATGTTCGTGAGCTCGTTCGACAAACGTCGTTCGAGCTCTTTTTTGGTGGTGAGTGCCTGGCGACTCTCTTCTACTAAATGAGCTGGCGCTCTGTCGATATAGTTTTGGTTCGATAACCGACCTTCGAGATTACTGATTTCCTGTCTCGTTTCAACGAGTCGCTTCTCGAGCTGCGTCTGGTGTTCATACAGCATTTCCTCGCTAATGTTGAGCCACAACGTGTGTTCCGAGGATGGGATGCGCAAGCCCTTGCCCTCTGAGACTGAGGTAATAGAGCTGAGATTTGCCAGTACTTTCATTACCTCGACATTATCGGTCACAAGCCGATCACCTTCTCTGTAGGTTAGCTCGTATTTTCCAGCCGGAAGCTGCGCCACGATAAAGCGTACCTCTCCCACAAGATCCTTGATCTGATCGAACTCTGCAGCCGCGCCAGGGTCATGTGCAAAATCGGTAGGCCAGGCCTGGCCGATGAGCAACGAATCGTCATCATGGAGGGTGGTCCAAATAGTTTCCGTCGTAAACGGTGCAAATGGATGCGCTAGGCGTAGTACAATATCTAATACATGGACTAGGAATTCTGGCGTGAACTCCTGTTTACTCGCCTCGATAAACCAGTCAGCCACATCATCCCAAATAGCGTGATAGACGGTATCAGCCGCCTCGGCAAAACGATAATGCGCCAGATGATCGTCGAGCTGTTGTTTCGCCGCTTCGAGTCGACCTATCACCCAATGCTCAGCGATAGTCTCTGGCGTAGCAGCATTCACTCTACTCGGGTTCAGGATGGCCTCCGCAGCTTTGCTCTCGATAAAGCGAGCAATGTTCCATAGTTTATTGCAGAAGTTTCGTCCCGCAACCACCGTAGCGGGCGAAAAGGCTTGGCTCTGCCCCGCTGAACGATTCATAACAATACCTAACCGTAACGCGTCCGAACCAAAACTATTAACGATCTCGAGCGGATTGACCACATTACCTTTGCTCTTGCTCATTTTTTGACCGTGCTCATCGAGAATCAAGCCGTGCAAATAGACGTCACGGAACGGCACCTGGTCGGTGACATAGAGACCGAGCATAATCATACGCGATACCCACGGTCGTAAGATATCAAAGCCTGTCTCCATGACGGCATTCGGGTAAAAGCGCGCTAAATCGCCACCCGATAGATAGTCGGTCGTGATAAACGGCCATTGACCAGAGCTGAACCACGTGTCAAAAGTGTCTTCATCGCGTTTATACGTCTGACCGTTAATCTCGATTTCAGTCTGATCGACTCGAGTGTCAAAAATCCAATCATCGGGATCATCGACATTTTGGAACGCTGGAATCGGAATACCCCACGGAATCTGACGGCTCAGGTTCCAGTCACGTAGTTCATCGTAATAGCGGACCAGCTCTTCGCCCTTTTGAGCGGGAGTGAATGTGACGTCACCCTGTTCAATCGCCCGTTTGGCACGTTGCGCCAAGGGTTGGACATCCATAAACCACTGTTTCATAACGAGCGGCTGAATAACCGATTCACACTTGTAACAATGCGGAACCTGATGTGTGTATTTTTCAATCTGGCGAATCAAACCAAGTTCCTCGAGATCAGCGACGACTTTTTTACGTGCCTCGTCTGCAGTCAGGCCTCGATACGCCTCCGATGCATTATCAGTTATCAGGCCATCGTAACCAATCACTGATATCACTTCGAGATTATGACGTTGTCCAATCTCAAAATCAAGCGGATCATGGGCTGGCGTGACCTTGACGGCACCGGTACCAAATCCTAGCTCGACTGCTTCGTCGGCTACGATCGGAATTTTCCTGTCAGAGAGCGGCAATATAATCATTTTACCAACCAGGTCACCGTATTTTGGATCATCTGGGTGAACTGCTACCGCGGTATCACCGAGCATCGTCTCGGGACGAGTAGTCGCCACGATGATCTCCCCTACCCCATCGGCTAGCGGATAAGCAATATGCCAGAGATGCGATTTGTCTTCCCTGAATATCACCTCGATATCGGCGAATGATGTCTGATGTTTTGTACAATAGTTAACAATGCGCTCACCTCTGTAGATTAGTTTATCATCCCAGAGCTTCTTGAACGTATCATAGACTGTCTTTACGACTTTATCGTCGAGGGTGAATACCATAGAACCCCAGTCACATGAAGCCCCGAGCGCCCGTAGCTGGAGCTCCATGCTACCCCGATAGTCATGGACAAAATCCCACGTCATTTGGTACAGTTCGTCACGTGAAAAATCAAACCGGGACTGGCCCTTTGCCTCTAAACTGCGCTCGAACACTACCCAGGTTTCAAAGCCAGCGTGATCGGCGCCAGGAATCCATACCGTATCTCGGCCCAACATTCGATGATAACGAGTCAAAATATCCTGGAGTGGAATCATGTAGCCATGGCCAACATGCAGATTACCGTTGGCATTCGGTGGTGGCATAACAATTGAATATGGCTCACCCTGCCCCGAAGGCGCGAAAGAGCCGCTCGTTTCCCAGAGTGCATAAATCCCTGGTTCGTACTCTGATGGTTCATAGGCTTTTGGTAATTTCATTACTGGTACTCCGCTGATCACTAATTGACTTTTCACGTGAAGTATTTGCTGGTGCGCAAACAAATTCTAGTACTATTTTAGCATATCGGTGGTAAAATATAAGATGTGATAAAGGAAATAACGAACAACGTCGAATGGGATGAGTTTGTCACTAGTCACGGAGGGCATCCATTGCAACTCTGGGGGTGGGGCGAACTGAAATCACTCCATAATTGGCACGTCCATCGAGTAATCGTGGAACAGAAGGGTGTCATCGGTGGCGCACAAATTCTGACGCGACCAGTTCCAGGGGTAGGGAAGGCTATCGCCTATATACCACGTGGGCCAGTCATAGGGAAAGATATGGACGAGTTATTAACAGAGATAGCTGAGTATGCCCGTACGTCCTTGCGAGCTATGGTAGTAACCATCGAGCCACATTTGGAGCAGACCGATCGGACAACGTTTCCGAAAGGCTGGCGTCGTAGCTCGAACCATATATTACTGTCGCATACACTACTGTTAGATCTAACGAAAACCGAAGAGGAATTATTAGCCGATATCCCGAGAAAACGTCGTTATGATATCCGAAAATCTACCGAAAATGTCCATGAGATTCGCGAGGCAACCACGCCCTCCGATATCGATAAATGCCTCCAGCTCTACCACCACACCGCAGAGCGTGCTGGGTTTAAACTCCATAGTGACCAATACTACCGTGATATTGCCGCTAAACTAGGTCCCGCTTCGCGCCTCATTGCCGTCTGGAATGAAACAGGTGAGCCAATTGCCATGACCTGGCTCGCTGTGACGCCAGCGGTAGCGTTCGAACTATACGGTGGTATTGACGAAGAGGGGACGAAGTTACGTGCTAACTTTGCCCTAAAATGGCATTGTATTACAGAGATGAAGAGGGAAGGCGTACGCGAGTATGACTTTAACGGATTACTAAATGACGGTATTAGTACGTTTAAACGTAATTTCGCTAGTCATGAAAATGAACTAGTTGGCACCTGGGACTATCCGCTATCATCACTGTATTATCTATGGGAAAAGGCATTGCCGCTCGCAAAATGGGGCGCCAGAACCCTAGGCAAGATTCGAGGTAGGTCGTGAATTGGACCTTTGCTGAACTAGATGGCAAAGAGTGGGATACGTTTGAGCGTGCTCATCCTGACAGCCAATTTCTACAGGGTGTCCAGCGCATGAACAAGCGAGCCAAAATGGGCTATCAGAGTTATATCGTAGGAATCAAACAGGGTAAAACGATCATTGGGGGCGGCATATTGCTGGGTCGTAATGATGAGTTTTGGATGCCGTACGGACCGTTGATTGATTGGGATAACCTCGAGCTCGTTCGCTATTTTTTGGATCAATTGATTGACTTTTCACGGGAAAAAGGTTTTGTTAAAATCGAACTATTCCCTCGAATTCTGCTGTCCATCAGAGACAATAAAGGTGCCGTACTCGACAGTTGGGATCGATCTGATCTAAAACAGCAGTTCAGCGCAGCGGGCTTTACCTATCAGGGCGAAACAACCAATTATCAGATGAAAGCGGGGCGTTGGGCCTTTGTCAAAGATCTATCAGGAATCGAAACCGTCGACCAGTTGCGTGCTAGTTACCGCAAAACCCTGCGCGCGCGGCTACGCCAAACCGAAGGTCACGTCGAAATGACCACACTAAAACGTAGTGAGCTGTCGATTCTGGTTGGTTTGATCGACGACTCGGATGAGCGTAACGGGGTTTCGGGTCGAGAGTTAACCTATTATCAACTGATGTATGATGCTTTTGGTGATGACATACAATTCGTGGTAGCACGCACCAGCGATGACCACACACCGATAGCGGGTGCTATCTTTATTCACCACGGTCACGAAATCTCCTCGTATCTCAGCGGTATGGATCGTCGCTATCGCCACCTAAACGGGCGAGCGTGGCTCCAAGATTATATGATGACAAAGTATCTCGGAACAGCTACGACACGAGTGAACTTTTTCTGGATAGAAGGCCGATTCCAAAACAATCACCTCCTAGAGTTCAAAAGCGGTTTTGGTGGAGTGGTCGAAGAATACGTCGGCGGATTCGAGAAAGTATTGCGACCTGCTCGTTATCACAGTAAAAAGATCGTCCAAAAAGGCAAAAGGGTTGCGAAGAAGCTAATCAATATTCCACGCCGTCTTCGTCATAGAAATTGACGGCAGGACTTCGACTTGGCGTGGATCAGTAGCCGGCTGTTTCTGCGCCACGTAGTACCCGAGGGTAGCTATCATCGCAGCGTTATCGGTACAGAGATTCATCGGAGCATAGTTGATAGCGATCGGCAACCGCTCTGCCAAGATGCGACGTAGCTCCTGGTTAGCAGCGACGCCACCGGCGATCACTACAGAGTTAGGGTGAAACTCTTCGTAGGCAAGTAGTACTTTGTCAACCAAGGTCTCAATGGCTATTTGCTGGAAGCTAGCGGCAAAATCATTGCGCGTAGACTCGTCTAGACGCTCTGAGAGCGCGTTTGATGGAAAAGTGTGATCGACACCCACTTGGGACTGAACACGTCGCAGAACGGCTGTCTTGAGCCCAGAGAATGAAAAATCGTATTTGCCAGCCATCTTGGCCTTGGGGAACGTGAATCGATATGGGTCGCCCTGTTCAGCGGCCTTGGCAATCGATGGGCCACCAGGATAGGGTAGGCCGAGAATCTTGGCTACTTTGTCAAAGGCTTCGCCAACAGCATCATCGGCAGTTTGGCCAATTAGTTCGTAATTACCGTGATCTTTGAATAGGACGATCTGGCTATGACCGCCGCTCACAATGAGCGCAAGCATAGGGAAAGCGGGTGCCTCGTTCAACAAAAAGTTGGCGTAGACGTGCGCCTCGACGTGATGAATAGGGTAAAAGGGCTTTTGTTTGGCGAGTGCCAACATCCGCGCCGACAGCGACCCAATCAAGAGAGAGCCGACGAGGCCTGGCATCGTCGTTGCAGCAATTGCGTCAATTTCATCCCAGCCGCCGGCTTCCGTTACGGCTTTGTCGATTACCGGCAAAACAACCTCGAGATGCGACCGCGCGGCCACCTCAGGAACTACACCGCCATAGACCGCATGGATATCGATCTGGGAATTGACCACATTAGAAATGAGTCGACGACCATCTTCGACTACAGCTGCAGCAGTTTCATCACAACTACTCTCGATACCGAGGATTTTCACGTTGTCTCCAAATCATTACTCATACCGAGTATTGTAGCATTTTTTAGCCTGAGAGGTGAAACGTACCGCTAGTTGATCTCTCTGCGGGCCTCACGAACAATGTCAGCTATTGTGCCTGGAGCATGGGAACGGCCAGTACTAAAACCATCCAAATAAGCTTCTCGGGTGGAATCTTTCTGACGTGTAGGCACTGCGAGCATTAACCATCTGTGTAGCTTTGCATCTTCCTCTGCAACCTCATCAGATGCCGCTAGCTTGCTCGACTCTACGTCGATAACTGATAGTCGCGGACGGTTAGAGTCAGATTGCACTACGAGTGGATCGTATAATAAATGGCGTTGTCGATAGTCGCCGTGAACGAGACCTTCTACTGATTTCAAACCAGCCAAGGCGCCGACGCGAAAAGTGATATCCTCACGAACTTCGTTGCGAGGAAGACTTTCGTGTCTAAAACTATGGTCTCCGATAGTGGCTCGACCGATGGTTACTCCAGGACAAAATGTCATATTGAGTGTACGAGTGTCGGTATCTACAGATACTAGACGCGGCGATGTCGTCCCGGCGATAGCCGGGGCGGCGATGTTAAACTCGCCGAGCAGTTTTTCCCATACGCGCAGAGCCCGGGCTTCATTGAGTAGATTATTAACTGACCGACCAGATCGCATTTTCGAAATAACTCCGAGCTCCACATCCAAATCAACCTGAGAACTCAGATCCTCATGTGGTACAAAGGTGTTTTTCGTAGAAATGCTCATCCTTTTATTATATCATATAAATATAGTAATTGTCAATGATTTTCGCGCTGACCCAGTACTCTGTCTTTCATTTCTGTGCTACATCTTTGGAATTGTAGTAAATGGCGAATCCAATAGCAGTAAAGACGGCGACAATATGGGCGATGACGAAAGTTGTTCTTTGCCAATCTTGTTCGATCGTAAACCACAAAAATTCACCTGATCCCGCGAGACGTGACTCACTATAGACAAAAACAAGGCTCGAAATAATCGCGAGGAGCCGTTTGGTTTTGTAGGTCATTTATTTACCGAGGCGTCTCTCGCGCCCAGCAAAATTGTCGATAACCTGGTTGAGTAATTCTGGTGTAAAATCTGGCCACAACGTATCGAGAAACGCATACTGTGAATGATCGACGAGTAATGACAGAAAGCCGGCACTGTTATGCGGATCATCACCGCAACCGGTACGAATAATCAAATCAACATCCGGTAAATGACCGGTCCACGAGTGTTGGCGCAATAAATCCGCATAGTCTCGGCTCGTTTCACCACTCGGTTTCACATCTGACTCTATGATATGCCGTAACGCTTCGCCGCGTTCATCGGTTCCATCATAGCCAATCAGAACAGTCATACGTTTACCAGAATTATATCCGGCAGTAGTCTGTAAAACAGACTCGATAGTGGCGATCGTTGCAGGTTTTAGCAAGTCACGCCAACGCCCAAAGCAGTCGACCCGAATCTGGCGCTCGCGCAAAAACGCCAAGTTGGCCTCGTCAGAGAAAAATGTTTGGTAGGCCTTATTGAGAGCTCTAATTTCGAGCGCTGACCGATCGGTGAGATTCGATAGACTGCCAATCCAAATCGTCAGATCTTCTATATCGCGATCAAAGGCAGCTCGCGTTATATCGAGGCCCAATAGTCCACTAGAGACATAGAAGTCTACGCTCATCGCAATACCACGTTGTTTGCCCCAGCGGCGATTACCGTCAAGAATCAGTGCCAGATGTCGTAGGTTTTGGTGTGCCATAGTGCGATTATGATACCATATTGCACGACTTTGAGATAGAATAGTCAGGTGAATAAACCACTCAGACTAGCTACGGCTACAGAGATCAAACAGTGGGACGACCTACTCAGCCATAATCCGTATGGCGCTGAGCCATATCAAACAACATCATTCGCCACAATCAAACAAAAACAGGGATGGAAACCCGAATATTGGGTATATAGCACTAAATCTGGGGCAGTCTATGCACTCGCTCTCATTCGCACTTTACCCGGCCTGGGTCGTGTCGTCTATATTCCTCGCGGGCCGAGTGTCATCGACCCAAAGCAGTGGAGCGAGATCAGCAGCATCAACCGTCAGCAACTAAAAGACGTTATCGCCATAAAAATGGAGCCGCCCATCCTCACGAGCAAGCTGAAAGTTCTCCGTGACGATATAAAGAAGGTGGGAGATATTCAGGGTTCAGTAGTCAATACGGTCATTATAGATCTAGATCAAGACGAAGAAAAGCTATGGGACAGTTTTAAGCAGCGCGCCAGGCGCTCGATTCGTGGCGGACGCAGGGAGCAACTAAAAATATCCGAGGGGGCTTTTTCGCCAAAGAACGTCGACCTACTATGGAATCTCTACCGCGAAACCGCCGCCCGAGCTGGACTCAAAGTTCGATCAAAGGCCTACTACGAGAATTTTTGGCGAGAATACACAAACCACGGACAGGGAAGATTCTTTTTTGCCTGGACACCAGACGGCGAACGACCTATCGCCGGTCTATTCGTCTGTTACGTTGGCGATACCGCACTCTACAAAGATGGCGGCTCTAGACGTGATGCCAAAGCTCATTTTTCACACCTACTACAGTGGGAAACGATGCGTTATTTACAACAAAAAGGTATCCATCGTTACGACCTAGGCGGTACGCCGCCAGCACATCAAATAGCTAATCCGTCACACCGACTAGCTAGTCTCGCAACCTTTAAATTGAGTTTTGGGGCGCCTATTATCGAACACGTTGGAGCCTACGATCAAATATTGAAACCACGAGCCTATCGGGTATGGCTATCCATAGAGCGCCTCTGGCGAGCAATAGCGAGTCGCACTAATTATCGCGATCTCTACTGATTTTCGCGCTGGTTTGTTATACAATAGGGCGCGATATGACTGCAAAGAAACTCATTCGCAAAATCCCCGGGTTTAATACAATGGTGGTGCCGTACCACCGCGCCAAAGCCTTCCGCGCCGCGAGCAAATACGATTATCCTGCCTCTGGCATGAAAGTTATCGCCGTTACCGGCACCAATGGCAAGACGACCACTAGTTTTATGATCCATTCACTATTAAAAGAGGCCGGCAAGAAGGTTGGTCTGATGACGACCGTTGCCTATGGTATCAACGATGATCTGAAACCACAGATCGAACACATGACAACCGTTAGTGCTGGTGCATTGAACCACCGCATCGCCGAGATGCGCGACGCCGGTGCTGAATATCTGGTCCTCGAGGTAACGTCGCACGCTCTGGCGCAATATCGCACCTTTGGCATCCCAATTGACGTCGCGGTGATGACGAACGTCACTCACGAGCATCTCGATTACCATAAAACTTTCAAAAACTACGTGACAGCAAAGAGGTTATTATTCAAAAATACCCAGCATACCCACAAAGGCCAGCATATCGGCATTATCAACGCTGATGATCCTTCGGCAGAACTATTTGCAGGTGACATCGAACATCCGATCACCTACGGCATCGACAATGGCGACCTCCAGGCTAGACAAATTAAATTATCACCATCCGGGGTCGAGTACTATGTCAAGGTCGGCCAAAATAAATTACACATTAGGTCATCGATTCCAGGTGCTTTTAATGTCTACAACTCACTCGCAGCAGTAGCGGTGGGTATCGTCTATGAACTGACAACTGAACAGATCGAGCGCGGTATCGCAGCCCTCCGGTCCGTCGAGGGGCGCATGAATCGCATTGACGCTGGCCAGGATTTTGAAGTTGTCGTTGACTTTGCCCATACCCCAGATAGTTTCGAGAAATTACTCAGTGATTTCCGGGCCTCCACTAAAGGCAAACTAATCGTCCTATTCGGCTCAGCCGGACGCCGCGACGAGAACAAGCGCGCCGCTCAGGGTGAAATCGCTGGAAAATACGGTGACATCGTCGTTTTAACCGAAGAAGACGATCGCGATATTGACGGCAATGAAATCTTGTCGCACATCGCCGAAGGTGTCGAGCGAGCAGGGAAGCAATTAGACAAGAACCTATTCAAAGTTCACGATCGCACCGAGGCTATCGAATTCGCGTTCAAACAAGCGATCTCAAAAGACGACGTTGTCATGCTCCTCGGCAAAGGTCATGAAAAGACCATCGAACGAGCCGATGGCACTCACCCATGGAATGAGAGCGATACGGCACGAGCGCTACTAGAGAAATTAACCGAGCGTTAACGATACGCAGCGGATAAATCCACCGCCTCTGATTAATTCTTTAACTTCGGGAGTCATAACTGTCAGACCTCGTTGCTCCAACTCGTCCTTCAATTTGGGTGCACGGTCGCTCATGATAACCGTTTCACCGGTTGAGACTAGATTACAGGCAAAACCCTCTACTGCTTCGTCGTAACTCACAACAATTTTTTCCATGGGCATTTCGGCGATTTTGGCGCGCGAAGCCTCATCAAAGGCCTCAGGGCAATAGGCGATCAGATCCTCGCGAATGATTGCCATGGCGAGATCAATATCATAGAAAAAGCTATCCGGCCAACCGCTGGCGGCGTTGATCTGTGGTTGTCCATTAGCGTCTACCTGAGGTATGGTTTGTAGTTGCACTAGTTCATAGCCGAGCGCCTCAGCCGCAAAGGCTTGTGCTCGCGGATCGGAACGATAGCCCTGACCGGCCAGCAAGAACTGGCCGCAGGGCAACGCATCGCCTTGACCTGAAAAATGCCAGTTCTCTGGCACGGTAATAACTTCGATATCTAAATCTCTGAGGGTTTTGGCTGCATACGCCTCTTCGGCTTTCCGAGCCTCAGGCAGTCTGGAGATTACGGCCTTTTGGCCGCGTACGAGCGCCCAGTTAGCAGTATAGACACTGTCCTGGGAATCCCGTGGCGATGAAACCTTGACCACCTCTATACCAGCCTGCTCGAATGCCCTGACAATTTTCGCGTGGTCAGATTTCGCCTGGTCCACATTAACTGGTTTATCATCATAATAGGGGTTAATCGGTGCATCGAGAGCAAAATAATCAGCGCCAGAAATGAGGACTCGTTGGTTTATCATGTCGGAGAACATTCTAGCACATATGATAGAATGGAGGCATTAACGAGGAGGACAATGAAAAAAGTTTTGGCATTTGATATCGACGAAACCTTGAATGTGGCAAAAACGCCGATGACACCTGACATGGCTGAAACCTTGGCCGAATGTATGGATTATTTCCAAGTATGTGCCATTTCTGGGCAAAAATTTGATCAATTTCTACACCAGTTAGTTAAACCAATGGGAGAGGCGGGAACGCCGGAACGCCTCGCGAATTTCCATTTAATGGTCGCCCAAGGCACCCAATATTATCGCTTTGACGTCGCCAAAAATGACTGGGAGCTGGTGTATTCTCACCCCCTGACTGACGAAGAGGTCGAGCAGATGACCGCAGCGCTCGAAACCGCCAGCAAACAGACCGGCAACTGGTACGACAATCCAGCTGGCGAGATCATCGAGAACCGTATCAGTCTGGTGGCCTTTTCAGCCCTCGGCCAGGCTGCTACGCCCGAGGACAAATACGCCTGGGATCCCGACATGGAAAAACGAAAGAGCATTGTCGCCATCGCTCAGGAGCTCGCGCCGCAGTTTGAATTCGAAATCGGTGGTACCACAACAATCAATGTCTGCCGGCCCGGCACCAACAAAGTATTCGGCATGACTGGACTAATGGAGCAATTAAACGTCACCAAAGAAGACATCTTGTACTTTGGCGATATGGTGCAACCTGGTGGTAATGATTATCCGGTTGTCCAGATGGGTATCGACACTATCGCTGTTAAAAAATGGCAAGATACGCTGTTTGCGCTGCGCGGCATATTGGGCGTTTCTAAATAAAAATAAATTCCTAGGGATCGAGCTCCGACCCCTACCATATCATTGAGACGACGAGCAACATTGCTCGTTGCTGCACAACTAGTGTTGCAGGATGATAGGTAGGAGCCAGAGCTCCTTCGATCGTGCGTGGATGCATCTCATTCACGATCGGCTTCGACCTTTTTCTGAGACGAGGTCTCAGCAGTCAGTCGGGGTACCCTCTTTATCGCCGGGTCGGCGGTCATTCGAATTCTCGATAGATACGTCGATGTATCTCTGAGAGATTCAGGCTGATACAAGCCTGTGGTGGGTGCTAGCCCATGGCCAAGGCCTCGACGAGTACCGGAATGGTCTTCGACCTTACTTCGTCGGTGACGAAGTAGTCGTCGAACTGCATCGGCCGGGACTCGATCTTGCCGTTCTCAGCCAGCTCGATCTGCACGAATGAGACGCCACAACTGCGACGCTCACGCGCGCCGAGCGAGGAAGCGCAAGCCTCCTCGACCTGAACGTTCAGCAGGATCAGCCTGCTGTGACGCCAGGTGACAATGGCACCACCCTCGAAACTGCCGGCCACTCGAACTGTCGAACCCTCGCTGTAGCGCTCGAGGACGAATTCGCCGTCAGCCTGGAGCCGAAGCTCCAGCCCGCGCGCCACCGCCTGCGGGTTGTTCGCCAGCGGGCACCCCGAGGGGCCCCCGACGACTCGCCACAATCCATCATTCTTCAGTGAGGTCATCCATGACCCCTTCCCACTCACACCGTCGCATTGTTGCAACGGATGCCGATAATCTTATAATATTAACGTTATATTTTCAATCCCCCACATATTGAACAACATTTGTCAATATGGGCGCTAGATGTAGCGCTCATGCTTCGGCCACGACATATTAGCACTCTCGGCTTGCAAGTGCCAACTTTTTACGTTACAATAGAGACACATCGCCAATTTGGCGAATCGGTTATGAGGTAAACTAATGATCACATGGAGGATATATGACAAAAGTTCCGCTATCACCACTCGGTGCACGCGTTGTTGCAACACGCGAAGAAACGGCCGCTAAAACCGCCGCTGGATTGTATCTACCAGATAATGCAAAAGAGAAATCCCAAGTTGCAAAAGTTGTCGCTATCGGCAAAGACGCCCGCGAAGTCAAAGTCGGCGACCGCATTATTATCGGTGGCTACTCGACCACCGAAGCCAAAATTGACGGCGTCGAATACATGATTGTCAAAGAAGAAGACGTACTAGCTGTAGTAGCATAATATAGAATTAAGAGGAGAATATAATGGCAAAGAAAGTTTTTTACGATGATGAGGCACGCGAGAAGATTCTCGCTGGCGCAAAAAAATTAGCTGATGCAGTCAAAGTCACCATGGGACCAAAAGGCCGCAACGTGGTTATCGGCAAAACCTACGGCGGTCCGAGCGTTACCCACGATGGTGTGACTGTAGCCGAGGCAGTTGATCTGCCGGAGACCGAGGAAACGCTCGGCGAGAAAGTCGGCGCTGAACTGATCAAACAAGCCGCCAAGAAAATGAACAAGGCAGCCGGTGACGGCACGACGACCGTCACGGTGTTGACCTACGAAATTTTAGCAAACGCCAATCGCCTGATCGCCGCTGGCCACAATCCAATGGAACTACGCCGCGGGGTAGAAAAGGCTGGCGCCGAAGTTCTATCTGGACTAAACAAACTCGCTGAGCCAATCACGGACAAAAAAGATCGTGTGGCCGAAGTCGCCACCATCAGCGCTGGTGATAGTGAAATCGGCAAACTGATCGCCGAAGTTATCGCTAAAATCGGTAGCGAAGGTGTCGTCAGTGTCGAAGAAGGCCAGGGTCTCGCTATGGAGGCCGAGGTCGTCGAAGGCTTTACCTTTGATCGCGGTTACGTCAGCGCCTATATGGCGACCGACACCACCCGCATGGAGGCCATCTATAACAAGCCAGCCGTCGTGATCACCGATAAAAAAGTTAGTTCCGTCCAGGAATTCCTGCCAATTCTCGAAAAACTAGCGGCTGCGGGTAAAAAAGATGTCGTCCTGATCGCTGACGAGGTCGAAGGCGAGGCGCTCGGCGTGCTGATTTTGAACCGATTAAAGGGCGTCTTTAACACCGTGGCTGTCAAAGCCCCGAGTTTTGGGGATCGCCGCAAGGATGTTCTCGCCGATATTGCCGCCCTGACCGGTGCGACCGTTATCACCGACGATCAAGGGTTGAGCTTTGAAAATGTCGGCCTCGAGGTCGTCGGTACTGCCCGCAAAGTTATTGTCGGCAAAGATTCGACCACTATTATCGAAGGCGCTGGCGACAAAAAAGCCATCGCTGAGCGTATTGCCCAGATCAAGGCTCAGGCTGAAGCTGCTCCATCCGACTATGACCGCGAACAGTTCGATAAACGCGCAGCGTCGCTCGGCGGCAAAGTCGCTGTTATCAAAGTCGGTGGTGCTACCGAAACCGAAATCGAGGAAAAGAAGTACCGTGTCGATGACGCCGTTGCTGCCGTCAAGGCCGCATTGCTCGACGGTATTGTACCTGGTGGCGGCATCACCCCAGTTACCCTCGCCGCCAGTATCAAAGGCAATGAAGCTGGCGCCGAGATTCTACGCAGCGCCCTGATGGCACCGTTCAAACAGTTGATGATCAACGCCGGGCTCAACGCCGAGGCTCTCCTCGCCCAGGTACAGAACGCCAAAGCCGGCCAGGGTGTCGATGTCAATCACCCCGATAAGGGCCTCGTTGACCTGAAGAGCGCCGGTGTAGTCGATCCGGCTCGCGTTACCCGTGAAGCTATCCAAAATGCCGTATCTATCGCCTCAACCGCGATGACTATGGGCGCCTTGGTTGTTGAAATCCCTGAACCAAAAGCTCCCGCTGCCCCTGATATGGGTGGCATGGGTATGATGTAGTAGTTTTTGGCCCAAACTCAATAGAAGCCTCCTATTTCTAGGGGGCTTTTTTGTTGTTGTCGCAAGGCAGCACATTGACAAAACTATTTATTTTTAGTATAAATATCAATGCCTAACAAATTCCTAGTGGAAGGTTATGATATGGGAAACAGGATTAGTGGCGGCAAAGTGAGGCCAAAAGACCGTGTCCTGCCCAATGGGCGGGTCAAGCTGGCCTACAACCCGGTACTGTACAAGTACCCGGTGAAAGGTGAGCTGCGGGTCAAGGTTCTCCGGGCTCTGCGCGAGTTTCTGAGCAAGGAGGCTGAGACGAGCGGCATCTTGGACTTCGGACAGCCCAACGGCGGCATCGCCGCCGGAGTTGAGAGCGGCTTCATTTTCATCGACAACCAGAACGATGGTCGCAAGTGGACCTTCTCACACTGGGCGGTCGACACCATGCTCGAACAGCTCAAGACGGAGGGGTTCCTCCGCACGGTGCGCTCGGGCAGCCAATACACCACCTGGGTCGTACCCGGGTGTGACGAAAGTGTCATCGGCTGGCGCCTCGCGGCGATCGACGCCGAGAAGCACTCGAAGTCGGCGAAGACCAAGAAGCTCAAGGTTGACGTTCCGGCCACAGAGACAGTCGAGGTCGAGGCAACACCCGAAGACACCGACCCGGAGGCCATCCTCGACGAGATCATCGCAGGCCTCAGCCAGCTGCAGAGCCGCATCGGCGACCTGCAGCGCCTCCTTGTGAAGCAAAACAGCTGACCCACGCCACCACAACAACCGCACTTGTTCTTTGACACATCCGTCTATCAGAGAGGGGAGAATGAGTGCGGTCATTCTCTAGCTATTCATTCTAGTCGTTTACCACTGATCGTCATAGTACGCCGTTATATTGACTTTTTTATACATATGTTCTATAATAAAAATATAGTGTCTAACATATCCAATCCAACACCGACCGAACCCCTAGAAAATGCCTCTGGTATAGAAGGGGTTACTAATCGTGAATACGACGCTATTATGGGGTTGATAGATGAAATCACCAGAACCTCCGATGTCAGATATTCGGTAGGAGGCGCCCAAAGATTCAATAGGGTAGCCACCAAGGCAATATTCGGTAACCACGGGAGCGATAAATGGGATCATAATGGCCATTTCAATCGTGCAAAAGAGGTGGTTCGAGCCATGGTTGTAGCTGGTGAGATTTTACCAATTTATAATGATATGTTCGCCATCGTTGGCATCAAACTACCAGAGGATGAGATCTTGCCAGATCATCCAGAATTAGCAGTCGATCCGCATAAGGTATTGCTCATGAATACTATGGGGCAGCTAGCCGCTGCCGCAGAAAGATTGGCGGCTGAAACCAGGTACCACGAAGAAGCCGATGAGATGATTGGCCCGCTATCAGATGAAAACGAACAACTATCGACTGAAAATGCCGCACTCCGCGCACGAATCGACGACCTGGAGCATTCACCGCGCGAAGCCGAAATGCAAGCCGAGTTAGAAGAATTGCGTCAACAGCTCGCCAAAGAAACAGCTGCACGCGAGGCGGCAGAACGACGAGTCGATTTTCTACAATCGAGTTTATCTGGCGCCAAAGAAAAAACAAAAGCTACAGAATCAATCGCCAGGGGAAAAGATAGGCAGATCAAAGGTTTAAATCGAACAGTTTCAGATCTACGAGCGGAGTCTCAAAGGCAAGTCGACGAAGCCTTCAAGGAAGGTGAAGCTAAGGGCTGGGGAGATGGTATATATACCCTGTGTAGTATATTGACGGAAGCTGGATACCGCGACGATTCAGCCAAAGTAGCTCATGCATTAGCGCATACGGGCGAAGAAATATATCCTATTTATAAAAAGCTGAGCGATATAACATTTGTAATCGAGCAATTAGAGACCCTGGATTCCGGCCGAACAAAATCGATCGTCCTACCGAGCGGAGAACCTATGCCGGCTACAAATAGTTTCCAAATAGATGCTGCTAAAACTCGACTAGTAGCAGAGTTATCTAGTCTACGGACGGCTATGCGCAACGACATTGACGCCATTGTATCGGCGCAAGATGTATCTACCAACAACGAAGTTGAACATTCGCCAACTACTGTTTAAAGAAATCGATCTCTTTGATGACATCGAGCAACGCTTGGGCTCGACGACCATCGTCAGGAATTTGTTTTGCAGCCGCATGGACAGCCGGCAGTAGTGATGCATCGTCAGTTGAACGAATAATGAGCAGAATGGTATTAAATCTATCTTCTGGAGATAAGTTTAATTTATCAACGAGAGGTCGTAATTCGGCGATAGCATCCTGTTTGATACTGTCGAGATTTGGGTTGGTAGGTGCTGACTGAGTAGGTTGAGCGACAGGTTCTGGCGCAACAGGCAACGGCGCTGGATCCGGGATTGGCGCAGGAGCTGGAGGAGCGAGGGCTTCCACCGGGACCGGACTCGCAGCTTCAGCAGGTTGCACATCGGTCGCTACATCGTCGTTCGAAACAGGAGGAATCACTGGGATAGGGCCCGCCGGAGTTGGCGGCATAGACGGTGCTGGGGCATCAGGTTGTTTGCTCTTTAGATTAGCAATCATCTGATTTAGTTCATCGTCATCTACACTGCTTTTACTATTATCGTCCATTTTCCACCCTTTCTGTAATCTGATATAATTATATCACAAGCGTTTTTATGGTGTAAAGGAGGAATAATGGAAATTTTGGATGATTTGAATGTAATAGCAGAAAGAGACCCACAGGGTGCCCTGGATACTATTGCCGATTCAGCAGCTCAGCTAGCATGGGACGCAAAATTGGAGCAGCCCGACAGTGGCGATTTTAGCCCGCTCAAAATCGTCCTAGCCGGTATGGGCGGCAGTGCTCAACCCGGCAAATTGGCCGCTAATTGGCTCGATCTAGAAATTCCTTTTTCAGTAGTGAGCGGCTATACATTGCCGCGCTGGGTGGATGAAAACACCCTAGTGATCGCGAGTAGTTTTAGTGGAAACACCGAAGAAACCATCTCTTGCCTAGAGTTTGCGGAGGAGCGTGGTGCTACCGTCGTCGTCATGGCAAGTGGCGGTAAATTAATTGATATTGCTCGCGAACGCAATCTACCATTTATCCAATTAATGAAAGTCCCTCAACCACGCTATAGTGCTATTGCTCAGCTCAAAGCTATTTCTAGATTCCTCGAGCACTATGGCGTAGCCAAATGTTTATGTGATGAAATTAACGGTCTCGGTGAAATCGTAGCAAGTGTTATCAGTCAATCTGTTGCCTCGGTTGAAACTATCGAAAATCCAGCCAAGCAGCTCGCCCTAAAGTGCGCAGGAAAAACACCGATAATCTACGCCTCTTCGCTATTTGCACCAGTGGCGTTCAAGTGGAAAATTAGCTTTAATGAAAATGCTAAAAATACCGCCTGGTGGAACGAACTACCAGAATTCAGCCACAACGAATTTATTGGCTGGTCTAGCCATCCGGTCGAAAAGCCATTTGCTGTTATTGATCTGCGATCATCATTCGATCATCCACGCATTGAGCGCCGTTTTGAGCTAACTAATCAACTACTCAGTGGCAAGCGACCAGCGGCTAGTGAGGTTCAATTAAAAGGCGACTCCATGCTAGCGCAGATGATATACGGCTTTATCCTCGGTGATTTCGTATCGATCTATCTCGGTATCCTCAACGGCGTAAACCCAACACCAGTCGCTCTGGTCGAGGAGCTCAAAAAAGAACTGGGCTAACGTAGTAGATCTTTAGCGTTCGGCACATAGAGCCGTAGTGGCTTCTCGCTGCGGTGGCAAGCAATTTCGTGGACATTCTCAAATAGTAGTTTGTCACCGGCAACCTGAGCTATCAGGTTAGCGGGTTGTTTGAACCGGAGAGATTCTCTCGTCGTCATACTGCCCGGCACGTGACGCCCAAACCAGCTGGTGAGATAGGGTACGTCGCGCGCAGCCTTTCCAGTGAGTGTGGCGTGGTGGAACCAGAACTGCCTGTCGAGCAGATGCAAGTTACCTGGTTCGGGTTGGAAATAAGCACCTATACCACCCAGCATAAAGCCGATATTGTTTTCGCTATAGGTCTTTTCATTCCTATCGAAACTCGGCATGATTGATTTCATATCACCAAGACTATTAAATATTTTATTGTAATGTAAAACACAAATAGTACCGAACAAGACGCTATTACCACGCAATCTGCGCCGTAGTTGCCGGGTTTCGGGTGTGTTTAGCCAATCTGTTAATTTGGCACTGGCCCCAAACGTAATATACTGCATACCGTACAGCTCGTGACGACCATTAACACTCAGATCGAGAGGGTGAAAATCAACTATGCGACTATCGAGTATCTTGCTCGGATCGCGCACGCCGCCATTGACCGCTCGACTAAAATCATTGAAATTGCCCAGAGGTATCACTGCGCACGAAACAGCACAATCGGACGCTAGAGCGGCATCTAACACCACGTTAACGAGCCCATCGCCACCAGCTGCCACCACAATGTCACCGTCTCGGAGCTCATCGCTAATAGTTGTCCGAGCAGTAAAATAAGGAACATTATCTAATACAATTTCCCTCAAATTAGTGTCAATTCTTAGGAGTGCTGGCCGAACGATACGATCGTATCGTTTTGAGGCTGTTGAGCTAGGGGAGTGTACTACAACTAACCGTTGATCTTTCATGTCAATCTATTATACTACGTGTAAACTTCTAGTGATATTGGCGCAATGCTACGATTGGGTCTTGGCGAGCAGCACGAATCGCCGGCCACAGACCAAACAGCAATCCGACTATCACAGGAACGCCGAGTCCGACAGCGAAAATCCACCACGAAAACACCATCGGTAGAGAAAATTGTAGATTAATGAGATAGCTAGCACCATACGCTAGCAGCAGGCCTACGATACCGCCCGTAAATGTCATGATGAGAGCCTCTAATAGAAACTGCTCTAAAATCTGTCGTTTGGTGGCGCCAACTGCTTTTCTGATGCCAATCTCACGAATACGCTCGGTAACACTAACCAGCATAATATTCATAATACCAATGCCGCCAACCAAGAGGGAAATACTCGCAAATATGAGCGCAACCGTCGTAATTGTCGTGAGCCAGCCAGCCATAGAGCCAGCCACCTCGCTCGACCGGCGCACAGCAAACTCACCGTCGTCACTATGAGTGACCTTTAGCGTGGCAGTAATTGACCGCTCCATAGCTTCGGATTTGCCCGATTTTGCCTTTACCACGATCTGTCCGATCTGCCTCGTACCGCCCGTAAATTGTATGCCGTTATCCATAGAAATAAAGGCTGCCTTGTCGACATCAACACCAGCCAGAGAAATCGGCTGGTTGGCACTCTCCAGAATACCAATCACCGTAAACGTCTGGCCCTTGATGGTCACATACTGACCCATGGCTTGATTAGTATCGAGTAGACCCGATGCTAGTTTGCTCCCTAGAACCACCCAAGCTCGTTTAGACTCTTTATTTGAAAACCAGTTCCCAGACTGTAGTTTTATCCCTAAAATGTCAGGAAGGCTCTCATTAGTAGCCACTGTGGTAATATTATCAAATTTATCTTGTCCACTACCGACTGATCCGCCCAGGAACATCATTGGCGCCACATTGCCATCGCCAGCTACTTTGGTAACCTTTTCGAGATCCAGGGCAGTTAACGTGGTAGCATTCGCTACTCTGAGAGGGGAAAAGGCCTCCATGCCAGTAGTGCTGTCGCCAGCCGAACGCACGACAACCAAATCTGAATGCAGTTTATTCGTCTGATCATCAATACTACGATGCAATCCCGCACTAGTAATGAGCACGATAGACACAATAAATACCCCGATCACTACACCGAGAATAGTCAAGATAGTTCTCGCACGGTGAGCACGCAAGCTGCGATTAGCCAGGGTAAAGCCAACAAAGAGTGTCATTTCCGCCTCCTGATCCAATTTCGTTTACGTGATTCTTTGCGCCTGGATTTGAATTTTGAGGTCGTCGCATACGCCTTGTTATCGACCAGTTCAATATCTCGATCTATTTGTCCGTCTTTCATATGAATCACTCGACTAGCATATGATAGTAGCTCGGGGTTATGCGTCACCATCAAAATCGTATTCCCCTCGCGGTGAATTCTCGTCAGCTCATCCATGATAATTTCTGAGTTTTTACTATCCAAATTACCCGTCGGCTCATCGGCTAGGATAATTGACGGCTCATTGGCGAGAGCCCTGGCAATAGCAACTCGTTGCATCTGACCTCCACTGAGCTGGTAAGGCATATAGTATTCGCGACTATGAAGCCCGAGGGCGGTCAAAATCTTACTCGCTTTTTCCTGGTGTTTGTAATTCAAGCCTCTCGAATAGGTAAGTGGTAGGGCGACATTATCAATGACTGTTAATTTAGGAATTAAATTAAAATTCTGAAAAATAAATCCGATTTCGCGATTTCTGATTTTAGCCTTGCGCCCAGAGGGTAATTTGGCTGCATTTCTACTATTTAGCCGGTATTCACCGCCAGTTGGTTGATCGAGCAACCCGATAATATTCAAAAGGGTCGTCTTACCACAGCCGCTCGGCCCCATGATAGCAACGAACTCCCCTCGCTCAATAACCAAATCCAAGCCTGCTAACGCCACAGTCTGCGTATCGCCGTAGCCAAAATGCTTTTCGATGCCGCGTAGATCGATAACTGGCGAGGCGTTGCTAATCATGGTTGCATAGAAAACCTTACTATCCGATTGGCGCGTCGGAATAGCAAAAAGAGAGTTCTCGCTCGTGGTGGTCATAACTAATCTTATTATAAATTAAAATCATACTTTTTACAATAACGACAGTGGCGTCTTGTGTGTAATAATTACTACGTTAATAGTGTTGACACTAGGTATAGGTAGCGTGATATAATCATAAGCAAGCGCTAGATATGGGGGTATCCAATCAAGTGCCAGTAGATACTGAGGTTCAGATCTCAGCTTTTCGAAAAGGGAAACATGGTGCAAATCCATGGCTGTGCCGCAACCGTAATTCATGTCACATGATGAGCCGGACTGCCTATATCTACTTTCTCGAGCAAGGAATTGGCATATAGCATAACTCCTATCCGCCTCGAGGCGGTTTCCCCAAACCAAACATGATTCGTTAAAAAGGAGGGTAATGAATATAACTGTAGTCAAGCGCGATGGCACACGCGAGCCATTCGACGCAAACAAGATCAATTTGGCACTTATGAAAGCCAGCGAAGGCCTACCGGACCAAATTAGCAAAGTTGTCGAGGTAGCTACCCAGCTCCAGCTGACATTATTTGATGGCATTACGAGCCAACAACTCGACGAAGCGGTCATTCAGACAGCTCTACAAAACGTAAAGGATGATCCGGATTACGACAAGATCGCCGCCCGTCTCCTGTTAAAGAATATTTATAAAAGTGTACTTGGCGATTATGACAATGCTGCGGATCTTAAAAAACTTCATGTTAAAAAGTTCCCGCAATTCATCGCGAAAGCCGGAAAACTCGGGCTATTAGACAAGCGCATGACCGATGGACGTTTTGATCTGAAACGACTCGCCGAGGCGCTTGATCCAACTCGTGATGATTTGCTCAACTATATCGGTGTGATGACCAACCGCGGTCGACACAGCCTCCGCCTCCAGAGCGATACCGCGAACCACCTCGAAACTCCGCAGTTTACCCATATGCGTATCGCTATGGGACTCGCACTAAATGAAGACGATCCAACGACAGCCGCCCTCACATTTTACGAACCAATGAGCCAGCTCAAATATCTGCCCGGCAGTTCAACGCGCGTTAACGCTGGTGGCGCCTTCCCGCAGCTCAGTAACTGCTTCCTATTAGAGGTCCAAGACGACATGGAATCAATTGCCAAGGGCGTTCGTGATGCGATGTGGATTGCAAAGGGAACAGGTGGCATTGGTATGACCATGAGTAAACTCCGCGCCAGCGGCAGCCCGGTCAAAACCACCAACACCGAAAGTACCGGCCCGATTCCATTTATGAAGATGATCGACACCGCTATCTTTGCTGTCAGCCGCAAAGGCCTCAAAATGGGAGCTGCTGCCATGTACATGGAGAACTGGCACTTGAACTTTCCAGAATTCCTCGACCTGAAACAAAACTCGGGTGATCCCTATATGCGCACCCGCATCATGAATACTGCTGTCTATATTAGTGACGAGTTTATGAAACGAGTCGAAAAAGACCAGGACTGGTACCTATTTGATCCAGCCGAGTGTCCAGAGCTGACAGAACTCTACGGCAGCAAGTTCTCGAGCATGTATCAAAAAATGGTAGCAAAAGCCGAAGCGGGCGAACTCCGTACTTTCAAAAAGATTTCTGCCAGAGAGCAGTTCCGCCAGATCCTCATCACACTCCAGGCGACCAGCCATCCATGGCTCACCTGGAAAGACACGATCAATACTCGTGCATTGAATAATAATACTGGCACAATCCACTGCTCAAATCTTTGCACAGAAATCACTCTACCGCAGGACAAAGACAACACCGCCGTGTGTAACCTCGCGTCAATCAATCTTGCCGGCCACATTATTCAAACAGGCAACACCCTAGCTATAGACTGGGATCAGTTGGCACACACCGCCAAAACCGCCATTCGACATCTCGACAATCTTTGCGATATCACCAAAGTACCCGTACCTGAAGCCATGAAATCCAACCTAGACAATCGCGCTGTGGGGCTCGGTGTTATGGGCTTTACTGATGTCCTAGAGCAGTTCGGCTATAGCTACGAGAGTGAAGAGTCGTATGACCTAATGGATCAGCTAATGGAATTCATTAGCTACCACGCCATTGATGAGTCTGCAGATCTTGCCGCAGAGCGGGGCAGTTACCCGAATTTCAAAGGTAGTGGCTGGAATAAGGGTCTACTGCCAATCGATACCGTCGACGCACTCGCTGCCGACCGTAACGTCAAAGTTAACATCAGCCGAAAGGCTCGCCTCGACTGGGACAAGCTCCGCACCAAGGCGAAAAAAGGTATGCGAAACGCCACATTGATGGCCATCGCGCCAACGGCAAATATCGGGTTGGTTGCTGGCACCACCCCGGGTATCGACCCACAATTTGCCCAAATCTTTAGTCGAAATACACTGACCGGTAAGTTTCTCGCAGTAAATCCAAACTTGGTACGCGAACTCAAACGTCTCGATGTATGGGAGGATCTCAAAGAGGAAATCTTTGCTAGCCAGGGCGACATCCAGGGTATCGAAGGGATTCCCGACAGCATCAAAGCAGTCTATAAAACGAGCTTCCAATTGAGTCCGTATGCCTTTATTGAGGTAGCTGGACGTGCACAGAAATGGGTTGATCAGGCGATCAGCCGCAACATGTACCTCGAAAGTCGTGATATCGATGAATATGAAAAGATTTACATGGAAGCGTGGAAACGCGGTCTCAAAACTACCTATTATCTACACGTCAAACCACGTCATCAATCAGAACAGACCACTGTGTCAGTAGAAAAAATCGCAGAGAAAAAGATCAGAACCGGCGGCGCCACTCGCGGATTTGGTTTTGCCAAAAGAGCTTAGTTCATAATTAATTAAACAGGAGGAATATTATGTCAGACTATCAACACCCTAAAAACGGCATTTTGGGATCAGGCTTGCGTGATGGATTGTCACTCCATCCAGTTCGCTACCAATGGGCATACGATCTCTACAATCAAGCCGTCGCCAACACGTGGTTCCCAAATGAAATTCAGCTTGGACAAGACCTAGCGGATTTCGACAAACTGAGCGACGAGGAAAAACACGCGCTAAAAACCGTCATTAGCTATCTCAATCCGAACGAGTTACTCATCAACAAAAGCTTGGCTTTCGGTATTTACCCGTACGTTAACGCCGCCGAGGCCCAAATCTACCTATCGAAACAGATGTGGGAAGAAGCCAACCATTTCATGACGTTTGAATACATTATCGAAACCTTTCCATTTGATCGCAAAGATATTTATGCAGCTGGATTCGGCAAAAAGTCACTCGCCGACAAGGCCGACTTCCAGAACAAACATCTCGAAGTTATGCTTGATCCGCATCTCGATATTTATACACTGGAAGGTAAAAAGCAATTTGTACGTAGCTTGGTGGCCTATAACATCGTTCTCGAAGGCATTTGGTTCTATAGCGGCTTTATGGTTGGCATGAGTTTCCGCCAGCGCAACCTACTGCGCAACGTTGGCTCACTCCTTGACTGGATTACTCGTGACGAGAACCTTCACCTAACATTCGGCATCAACTTACTGTTGACGATCCTCGACGAAAACCCAGAACTGCAAACTCAGGAATTTGCCGACGAAATCCGCGCCTTGATTCTCCAGGCTGTCGAGCTTGAAAAGGCCTACAATGAAGACATGTTGCCAAACGGTATTCTCGGCCTCAATGCTGACTATGTCAACCAGTACGTTATGCACATGACCGATCGTCGTTTACAGGAACTCGGTTTCGAACCAGAATACAACGTTGCTAATCCTGCAAAATGGATGGCTGCAGCCAACGACACACTAGAGCTCGTCAACTTTTTTGAGAGCACCAACACTAGTTACGAAGTAAACAGTACTAAATAGGAGGAAAAATGAGCAAAGATCCATACATTCAGGCCCTTTTAAAAGAAGCTGAGAACTACGACAACCAGGCTCCAGATTTCGGAGATAAACTAACCGAAATTACTAAAAAGATTGCCGAATACCAGGGCAATCTACGGGCGAAAACTCCCGTTGTTGACGGTGGTGCAATCACCGATCCGGCTGATGCATTTATGTGCGACGGATGCCAATAGGGATAGAAACACGATATAAAACAGTAGTGCGGCTTCGGCCGCTTTTACTGTATCTTTGGGGTTATGTATCCAAATAGCTAATGCATATATTGTAAAAACTACACTTGAAGACGCTATATATAGTGTGTTAAAATAATATGTAGGTAAAGAGATTTTGACGGAATCGTGTGAAATTCACGAGCTGTGCCGCAACGGTAAACTAATAAAATAGAAGTCCGGTCAGTCAAGATCGCCATAATTAATCCCGAGCAGGAGAAAGTATTGAACGGCGTTTTAGAACAGAAAAACACAGGGGAGTTTACCGCTGCTGAGTATGAGGAGATGACCGATGTAGCAGAGCGTCTGCGCGCACCAATGGATCATCCCATTACATTCAATAATAGTGGCGGCAAACTATATACTGAATCCTCTATTGACGGCAAGGATTTGCTGACAATTTCTCGCGAGGCTGAGTTCGCAGCTCTCGAGATGGCAAAACAAAATCCGCAATGGACCGTCGAGGCTTATCGTCGCCATATAGAATCAGAGGAAATTGTCGCAGCCACTGCGCTACCCGAGGGTGCACAAATGATCGTTTACTCACCAACGCCAGACGTCGTGCTATCGGGTGCCGTCAACATCGGTGGTTACAACACCGAAAAAGCAACTATCATGGTTCGCGCCTGGCACAACAATAACGGCCATTTAGATTGTCGCTATATTTCACTCGACGGCGGCAACAAAGCAGCCCTTCGAGCCTCAGCTCGAGTTATTGGCCGAAAAATTCCCGATGATTACGACTCGGAACAAATCCTGGCCACCTTTCACACCTTTCTGGATGGTGAACAGAATTTAGTTGACAATTTAATTGACGGCTACGACGAAGAAATGCTCCGTCAAACCGGAATCAACCATAGTTACGGCAGGGAAGGACTCAATCACAAAAAGGCGCTTGATATCGCCCTGGAACACCCCGATCGTCTCCACGACCATATGGCAGAGGTTGCTCGTCTGAAATGGTCCTACGAAGGAGAAGAGCTGCGAGAGAAGTTAGAAGAGGCTCGCTATAATTACGCAGCAGCTCTCGACAAAAGCAGCCGTGGTGAATCAGTCTCTAGCAACTCTATGGCTGGCGGCGAAGCTCGCGCTAGTGGTGTAGACTTTTCTGGCTATTGCGCCACTACACCGGGCGAAAACATCGCACAATCTACCAATGAAGCCTATAACTCAATGTTTAATAAGAGAGTCACCGGCAAATGTCCTTGTTGCGGCGAGACTACAACCTATGACCCATGCAATCCGAAATGTGGCGTTTGCTATAGTACCCCCGGCAATGATCGCTCCTCGGAATATCTCGCTAGAAAAAAAGCCGAATTAGAAAAAATATCCGCCGCAGAGTACAGAGAAAAACGTGCTTCAATCAGCTATCAGGAAAAGAAATCTGGCACTAATAAAAAAATTATGAATCTGGTAAAGAAATTTGTTTGGGGCGATGGCGCTTTTTCTCCTGTTGAAAAAGCTATTGGTTATCACGGCGAAATCATCGCCGAAGGTAAGGCTGCTCAGAATCTCTATACTCTGGCGAGCTAGGTGGCAACCAGTTCCTTTTTTTGCTACACTATTTGGGAGTATGGAGAGGTGTCCGAGTGGTTGAAGGAGCACGCTTGGAAAGCGTGTGTGCGGGCAACCGTACCGTGGGTTCGAATCCCATCCTCTCCGCCAAACTATAGTTAAGTTATTTTCAATAAATTCTCTTGGTCGGGGTGACTGGGATTGAACCAGCGACCTCACGGCCCCCAGCCGTGCGCGCTACCACTGCGCCACACCCCGACTACTCCATAGATAACCAAGTGATTTTGGCATTTGTATCTCAACTCTACGACCTTCGTCTGGTAGATAGTGTATTGTAATCGCAATTCGATCGCTCGGCAAAACATCGTTTACACTTTGCCCCCATTCAATAACAGTAACACTGCTCGGATCAGACAAGCTCTCTGCGACCTCCATACCCATAATGCCAGCGTCATTCAGTCGATAGAAATCGTAATGATTCAACATCAGCCCATTGCGGCCCTTGTAACGTCGATTGATCGTAAAGCTCGGACTCTGAACATCATCGTCAATCTCGAGGCCAACAGCTAACCCCTTAACAAAAGTGGTCTTACCGGCCCCCACATCGCCGATCAATTCAAAAGTTTCACCGCCCCGGAGAGCAGCGCCAATCTTCATTCCTAATGTACGCATCGATATATCGTCTGGGATTATCACAAGTTCCATTTTATCATAAGAGATGGTACAATATGCTTATGTTGATAACGATAGAACGGATGCTAAATCAACCCGTCATGAGCCTACAGACCGGTCAACCGTTAGCTAAAATTGATTCACCAATTATTAATCCGAATAATCTAAAAATTGTAGCTTTTTACGTTAGCGGCCCCATGGTAGATTTTAGTCCTGCCGTATTATTTGCCGAAGATATCCGCGAATTTGGTGACATGGGGGCGATTGTTGATAGCTCCGATAACATCATGTCGCCCGAGGGTATGGTGCGATTAAATGAGATTGTTAATTACCGATTTGAATTACCCGGTATACTGGTGGTTGACGAACAAAAACGAAAATTAGGAAAGGTTGAGAGTTATATCATAACGCCAGACGACCTGCAGATCCAACAGCTCTATCTAAAACCTTCTCTAGCAAAAAGCCTGAGTGTCGCTCATTTAACTATTTCTCGCGATCAGATAATCGAAGTTGATAACAACAAAATAGTGGTGAAAATACCGACCGTAAAAGAGGGTGTTGCGGGCCGAGTTGCTCAAATTACCGAAAATACTGTTCCTTTCGAGAATCCTTTTCGAAAGCCAAAACCAATATCCGAAAATAGCGAGCAAGACTAGTTTGCAGTATCGTGCTCTGCTAGTGCAGACTTGATATCGTCATAACTAAAGCCTTGGCGAGCAAGATAGGCGATAAATTTGCGCTCATCATCATACTTATTGCGTCTTTTTGTAATTAATGTATTCAGCGCCGCCATCTCATCATAATCATCCGAGATGGCCATAGTTTTAGCAATAATTTCAGGCTTTATGCCTTTTTTCTGTAACTCAACTTTCATCCGTCTTGCCGAAAAATTGCGCGTGTTGGCTCGCGACCTAACAAAGCTTTCAGCGAACTTTTCATCGTTCAAATAACCACGCTCCTGCAATCGACCAATGACACGATCGGTATTATCCTTGGTCCATTGTTTCCGCCATGCATAGTCACGTATCTCTCGTTCACTCCGAAGTCGTCGACTGATGAGATCGATAGCTCGAATATACTGTTTGCCGAAATTGGATTCATTTTTTAGATCATACAACTGAGTCTCGTCGATTTCGTCACCTTTTTTTAAACCCAATTTCACTAGTTGTACTTCATCCAAACTGAAAGAAAACTCGTTGTCAACAAATACATTGTAGCGGCCTTCGGTTTTGACAGCGGGGGATATTTTAGTGATATTCATTAGCATCTCATCATAGTATTAAAAGGGTGGCTCAAAGATAATCGCTCGAATATCCGACAAACTAGCGTGTGGGTTGGATTTTATAAAATCAGCAATGCGAACGGTGGCAGTGCGTTCGGTGCGGTCACCATATGCCTCACCTAACTCCGCAAGCCAATTTTTAATTGCATTATAACGATGCCCCGAAACTGAATCTAGAGCAGTAAATGCGTCTTCCAGCTCCATTAGTTCCTCTTCAGAAAAATCAGGCTCCTCCTCAGGAAATAGTCTGGTAACCTTTGCGTTAAACCTTCGCTGCCGGTTAGAATTAGTGGCTGTCTTGCCCATGCTATTTCTACGGCGTTGCCGTGCGGCATCCAAGTTTCTAATATTACTTGGACTCTCATCCGGGGTAGCGTTACCAGACCCCGACATATATTACTCCTCGGAGCTCTTCAGTTTTTCGCGAACTTTTTTATCAATTTCCGCTAAAACCTTTGGATTATCTTTGAGATATTGTTTGGCAGCCTCGCGACCTTGACCAATGGTTTCATCGTTATACTTATAGAACGCGCCTGCTTTTGCGACAATATCGTTAGCAGCTGCTAAATCTAGCACGTCGCCTGTAGTTGAAATGCCTTCGTTATACATGATATCGAATTCAGCCTGACGGAAGGGTGGGGCAATCTTGTTTTTAACCACTTTGACTCGAACACGGTTACCGATAATGTCCTCGCCAGCCTTCAGTTGACCAATGCGGCGAATATCGACGCGTTGCGATGCGTAAAACTTCAGCGCGTTACCGCCAGTAGTGGTTTCCGGGTTACCAAACATGACGCCAATCTTCATACGAATCTGGTTAATAAATACTACGGTAGCTTTTGATTTATTGATAATACCAGTCAACTTACGGAGAGCTTGACTCATGAGACGAGCCTGGAGACCCGGCAGAGAATCACCCATATCACCATCAATCTCAGCCTGGGGCACCAACGCCGCCACGGAGTCGAGTACGATTAAATCAACAGCGTTAGAGCGAACCAGTGTCTCAACAATCTCTAGAGCCTGCTCGCCGTTGTCTGGTTGAGAAACGAGCAAATTAGTAGTATCAACCCCGAGACGTTTGGCGTAGGCTGGATCGAGAGCATGCTCAGCGTCGATAAACGCTGCGGTGCCGCCCTGTTTTTGTACTTCGGCTATAGCGTGAAGGGTGAGAGTAGTTTTACCACTTGATTCAGGTCCGTAAATCTCAATAACACGGCCTTTTGGATAGCCACCGCCGAGAGCTAAATCCAAACTGAGAGTGCCCGAAGGAACGGTTTCGACCTCAATTTTATAGGCGTCACCGAGTTTCATGATTGATCCATCACCAAATTGTTTTGTAATTTGATCGACTGCTAAACCGAGAGCAGCTGCTTTACCAGCGTCATCTGTCGATTTTGCAGCCATAGTTTTATTGTCTTTCTTGGCCATAGTCCCTCCTTGCGGTTATATACTAATTATAGCATTTTAGGGGTTCTTTTCCAAGTGGCGCATAGCTTTTGGTGTTACACGGCGACCGCGCGGAGTACGCTCGATAAATCCAATCTGCAGTAGATAGGGTTCATAAAAGTCTTCGATAGTAGTGGCTTCGTCGCCAGTGAGTGCCGCAATAGTGGTGAGTCCAACAGGATTGTCACCGTAGTTATCGCTGATTGCGACGAGCATCTGCCTATCGGCTGGGTCGAGACCTAATGCATCAATCTCCAGCATCCGCAATGCGGAATCGGTTAGCGGTTCATCAATAATGCCATCACCATTAACGTCTGCAAAATCCCGTACGCGTTTCAATAGGCGATTAGCAATACGTGGGGTTTGTCGACTACGTTCCGAGAGTGCCTTTGCAGCAGCTGGAGCAATTTCCGTATGTAAAATCTGAGCGCTTCGTGTAATAATTTTTTCAATATCGGTCGGCTCGTAAAACTCCAGTCGATACATATGCCCGAAACGATCGCGGAGCGGAGCTGCTAGTGAACCAGTTCTAGTTGTCGCACCGATAACTGTAAATTTCGGTAAGTCTAGCCGCACCGAACGAGCAGCAGGACCTTTACCGATGACAATATCAAGCTTGAAATCCTCCATGGCAGAATATAAAATCTCTTCAACCGCTCGACCGAGGCGATGAATCTCATCAATAAATAAAATATCGCCATCTTGGAGATTGGTTAATATTGACGCCAAATCACCGGCTCGTTCGATCGCTGGACCAGCAGTAATACGCAGTCCAACCCCCATTTCATTAGAAATTACGCCTGCCATCGTGGTCTTGCCGAGTCCTGGTGGACCATAAAGTAATACGTGGTCAATTGGTTCACCACGTTTCTTGGCGGCTTCAATTGCTAGCTTTAAATTCCTCTTGAGACGCTCTTGCCCAACGTATTCCGAAAAATTCTGAGGTCGTAGAGTTACTTCGATTTGCGATTCTTCACTACCATTATCATCCTCCGGCAGGGTGGGTTCGACGAGACGTTGGATTGCCATAACTATATTATACTATGACTTAACCGGCATAATGATGTGTTTATAATCCACGCTTTTATCGGCAGTAATCAAAATTGGCGCCAGTTTACCGTTAAATTGTATCTTCACAGTATCATTATCGATCTGATTTAGGGCATCGAGTAAATATTTAGAGTTTAGAGTAATTGCGCCATCACCCTTTGTTTCAGCCTCAGTTTCTGCATCATTCTCACCAAGCTCCGAGGCGATCGAATGAACACTTAGGGTAGATTTGGCTGAATTAATATTCAAAGTAATAGATCCTGCACTCTCACGCGCAAACAACTCTGATATTTTGGTAATTCTAAGTAATTCAGATCGATCAAGTACCGCCTCGGTTTCAGTACTGGTCGGAATAAGTTGTCGGTAATTAATAAAGTTTCCATCTATGAGACGAGAGTTAATAATAGTTTGACCAACAGCAAACTCAACTTGATCCTCACCCACGCCAATAATCACCTCTTTCACATCATCACCAAGAACCCTAGAAACATCATTTAGCGTAGAGGCGGGCACAATAGCGCTAATCTCAGTATCAACTGGCATAATATTTTTTTCAGCCAATCGATAGCCGTCGGTAGCTGCCATATAAAGATTACCCTCTAATGAGTGTAGGTAGACACCTGTTAAAATTGGTCTTGTTGCATCAGAACTGGCTACTAACGAAGTACTAGCTATAGCCTTCTTTAGATCATCAGTTGGTATAGTCAGTGTTGTTTTGCTAGTTAGTTCGGGTAGAGCTGGGAAGTCGTCGGCTGGAGTAGTGTTGATTACCGATTTGTATCCACCGGCTGCTATCTTCATCTTACCATCAACAAGATCGATATCGATGTTTACTTTCGGTAAGTTTGAGACAAACTCTGTAATTAATCGAGCCGGAACTGTCGTAACACCGTTGGTTTTTGTGCTAGCTGGAATTTTCTGAGTTGTAGCTGTTTCTAAATTAGTAGCCGATAATGTTAATTCACCGGCTTCGGCCTTTATAAATATATTATTCAATATTGGCAATGTAGTTCGACTACTTGCTGTTCGACTAACGATACCGAGCGCTTTACTTAGATTTTCTTGGGTTACTGATACTTTCATAATGTTCCTTTCTTATAGTTAGTAGTAGTAATAGGCCCTGTGGGTAATGTGGATAAGATTGCTATTTCAGATAGAAAATACGTTTTTACTATGTGGATAGTTTTGTGAAAAAACTGGTATTTTTCGAACGTTGTCCACAAAAGGGTGGGGGATATATTTTGTTGGTCGGTAATCGTGGATAGTTTTTGGCAGTTTTTAACAAAAGTATTTACAATTAAACCACAATTTTTACACAGGGTATCAAGCATACAATGCCTCTCGAAGATCTGATATCTGCTGGCGAACGCGAGTGTTTAGTTTTATCTCTCGCTCGATTTTTTCAACCGAGTGTATTGCGGTGGTGTGATCTTTACGTCCTAATTCGTGGGCAATTTTAGGAAAACTCATTTTTAGCTCACTACGCAGCAAATACATAGCCATTTGTCTCGGCTCGGCAATGTGGCGATCCCTAGCTGGGCTGCGCATCTCATCAACTTTCAGGTCAAAGTAACTTGCGGTTTTATCAACCACCTGGCGAGCAGTGATATGTTTAGGGCGTGAAGATTTGATATTGCCGAGCAGACCTTCAGCTAGTTCTACTGTCGGTTCCTCGCCACGCATTTCGCAGTAGGCTAATACTTGATTGAGGGCCCCCTCTAGCTCGCGAATATTGGTTCGTACTGCGTCGGCCAAAAAACTAATAGTGGCATCCGGTAAATTACTATTAGCCAGGGTAGCCTTGGTTTTTAAAATAGCACAGCGGGTTTCAAAATCCGGTAAACCAACATCAATTGCCATACCCATCTGAAATCGACTACGTAAACGATCCGCTAAATCAGGTATTTCAGATGGGGGTCGGTCGGCGCTAATCACCACCTGACGATCAGTTTGATGGAGGGCGTTAAATGTATTAAAAAACTCTTCTTGATTAGATTTTTTACCTGCAATAAACTGGATGTCGTCAACAATCAAGACGTCAACCTCGCGATATTTTTTTGAAAAGTCTCGATTCTTTTTATATCGAACATGATCGATAAATTCATTAACAAATGTTTCAGTTGGAACATACAACACGCGTTTTTCGGGATGGGCTGCGATAATCTCATTGCCAATTGCCTGGATGAGGTGAGTTTTACCGAGGCCTGAGCCACCATAGATGAAAATCGGATTATATTTTTGACCAGGCATACTAGCAGCTGCATGGGCAGCTGCATGGGCGAGATCATTGCAGGTGCCAACGATGAAATTATCAAATCGATAACGGGGGTTGAGACCTGTTTTACGATGTCCAGAGCTGGTTTCGCTACTAACTGGGCTAACTGGGTTGCCAATCGGCATAATAGCCTCACTGCGACCAACTTTTTTGTCCTTTATAATGTATTCGACAGTTGGATCAGAGAATCCATTTTCCATCAAAACTTTCTTTATTTGAGCGTCGAATTTTTTCTCGAATTGGTTCTTTGCGAAAAAATTATTAACTAGTATACGAATATGTTGGCCGTCTACGCCTAATAGTGACGTTGGTTTAAACCATGTTGCGAATGTAGCGTGAGGCATAGATAATTCTGCCTCGCTTAGTACTATCTCCCAAATTTTATTCTGATCACTCTCCACGAACAACACCTTTCCTGCCAACTAATATACCAGATGTGAATAGTTTTCCACAACCCTAGACAAACTGTGGCAAAAGTTAAACAACTATTATGAACAGAGCTATAATTTTCCACAGCCAATGCGCTTCCTCTGTAAAACAGTGGATAACAATTAAATATCTGTGGAAAAGTTATATGATAAAATTCCATAAACGAAGAGGTTTATGTATGAAGGTTGATAAAAGCACTCTTATCTGATACAATACTCTAGTTATGCCAAAGAGAACCCATCAACCAAAGACTCGTCGCCGAGCCCGTGTTCACGGCTTTCGCGCACGCATGTCAACTCGATCTGGCCAAATTGTTCTAAAGCGTCGCCGCATCAAGCAGCGTGCCAAAGTAGCCATCTAGGTCAGCTAGAATCGCCCCGGAAAGTTCCGGGCGATTTTTTTATCGTATATACTATATAGTATGATTTCTCAAAAGTTCCGCTTTCACGGACACAATAGTCTCAAATATGTTTTTCAGCACGGACAGAGTGAGCGCAATAGACATTTGGCTATAAAGTGGACCGAGAATAAACGCCGCCGATATCCGCGACTAGCGGTAGTTATCAGTAAAAAGGTGTTTAAAAGTGCAGTAAAGCGCAATCGAATCCGACGTCGGATTTACGAAATAGCTAGGCCGTTGCTCACTGACGCACCGGCGATCGATGCGGTTATCAGTGTTTATTCTGGCGAAGTATTACATATATCGCACGACGAATTGATGATTGAATTATTGCCACTACTGAAAAGTGCTGGATTAAAGTCCACTAAGATTCACGAATAACTAGTCTTTTATCGCTGTAGATGGTATGATAGTTACTATGAGTATCTTTGATCGTTTGTTAACGCAGCCTATTTTCAACCTGCTGGCACTAATTTATAATTTCGTCGCTGATTTTGGTGTAGCTATCATTATTATGACCATCCTCGTACGATTAGCGCTATGGCCGCTGGTGAAAAAACAGCTTCATCAAACTAAATTAATGCGGGCAATTCAGCCTGAGTTGAAACAGATAAAGAAAAAGACCAAAGGCAATCGCATGCTCGAAAGCCAGATGATGATGGAGCTCTATAGGGAGCGTGGGATCAAGCCGTTTAGTTCGATACTGGTACTCATAATTCAACTTCCGATCTTTTTCGCAATTTTCCGTGTGGTGCAACTTTTTGCCGGGGCTCAATATAATGCCGTTAATCATACATCACCTGATACCTTTATTTATCCATTCCTCGATGGATTTGGTAGAATCCCAGAGCTACTAGCCGGCGGATCAACACATTTATTTGGATTGATTGATCTAACAAAAACTGCTGGCAACTATGCTCCGGCTCTCGTTATCGCGATTCTAGCTGCCGGTTTGCAGTTCTGGCAGAGCAAGCAGGTTATGCCTCAGGCCAGCGAAAAAAAGAAACTACGCGAGATGTTTCGTGATGCCGCAGCTGGCAAAGAAGTTGACCAGGCCGAGATGACCGCAGCTACAACCGGGAAAATGATCTATCTATTTCCAGTGATGACATTTATGGTAGGCTTGGCATTACCTGCTGCAGTAATGTTGTATTATGCTACAACCTCACTAGTTGCAGTTATCCAACAGGGTGTAGTCCTGAAAAAAGACGACGAAGAAATGATGAAACTAGCTAACGAGCCTAGCCCTAAAAAGACGACCAAAAAAGTCCGCGAAGCGGAAATTGTAAAAGTCAAACCCTCCAAAAACAAAAAATCCCTCACCGATACCCCGGAGCCTTCCGGTGGTACAACGGTGGTGAGGCGAATAAAAGCGAAATAAGGAGGATCCCTATGAATAGAGAAGAATCAATACTGTTTGCTAAAAAATATGTTGAGGACACCCTGTCGTTTTTTGGTATCAATGTCGATGTCTATGCTACGGCCGACGAGGACGTTATCGAGATTAATGTACCGAATACCTATCTCAGTAATTTGCTCATTGGAAAAAATGGCGACACACTGCGTAGTCTCCAGTTCCTCGTTCGATCAACACTCATTCAAAAGGAAGCTGAACTAACTCGTGTCAATGTCGATATCGCTGATTACAAGCGTCGTCACAATGATCGAATTGCCGAACAGGCTGAAAAATGGGCCAAAGAGGTGCTAGAGAGCGGTGAAATGATGCATCTACGTCCTATGAACCCAGCTGAGCGGCGCGTCGTACACAAGGTGCTAGCTGACTATTCGCAACTGTCGACCGAGTCTGAAGGCGAAGGTCGCGATCGTCATATCGTTCTCAGTAAAAAAGCCGACTAAGAATTCTTTTTGGTAGTAAACACAAATCGGTCATACGTGAGATAATTCCAGGTTAGCGAAACTGGGCTCGCTATGAGTTTTGCTATATTGAGAAATAGTGCGTCGCCCAACCCGAAGTGTGGCGCGTAGTGTACTAGTAGCCATATAATACCGTTTTGAATCACCCATAACCCAAACAAGGTAAAGATGAAGAATAGGACAATTTCACGAACATAACTCTTTGATTTTGAGTCAAATGTCCACTTTTTGTTCATGAAGAAACTGAACGTCATTGCGAGCCCTGTCGATATAGTATTAGCAACTATTGCATTTATTCCTAGTAACACTAGGATATTCATGATCAAAAAATCCAATCCGGTATTTGCTACGCCAATAATAGCAAATTTTAGCGGTTTTTTACCGACGATGGGTTTTGTACTCTGGGTTTGATGGTCGTCGACCATTAGATTCCTTTGTTACGGTTACGTCGCCTTTGTGAAATTCTTCGATCAAATAGAGCGGTCGATTTTTGGTCTCAATAAAGATTCGGCCGATATACTCGCCAATAATTCCGAGACTAATGAGCTGCACACCGCCCAGAAATAACACGATAATAATCAGTGTATTAAATCCACCGGTACGCGGCAAACCTAGCGCGGCCTGTATCAATATAATGACGATATAAATAGAGGCTGCCCCAGATATGATCAAGCCTAGTAACGTTACAAACCGCAGAGGTATGGTGGTAAATGAGGTAAAGCCGTCAATAGCTAGATTAACGAGCGAGTTGCCCGGTGACAAGATGCCATATTTCCATTTAGTCTGACCTGCCGATCGCTCTTCTTGATCAAATGTAATCTCTTTCTTTTTGTAGCCCACCCAACTAAATAGAGCCTTGTTTTGACGCGAAGCTTCTCGGATTTGTTTTAGGGCTTCGACACAGCGACGCGAAAATAGGCGAAAATCACCAGTATCGAGCTGTATTTCTACTCGAGTCATCTTTTGTAGGGTTCGGTAATACAGTTTAGAAAAGAATTTCTTCACAAAACCTTCGGCTCGGTGGTTACGCCTGGCATAGACATCATCGTAGCCCTTTTCCCACCATTTGATCATCTCAGGGATGAGTTCGGGCGGCTCTTGACCGTCGGCATCCATAATGACAACTGCATCACCGCTGGCGTGATCAAGTCCTGCGGCAACGGCAATTTCCTTGCCAAAGTTTCGCGAAAAATTGAGATAGGAGATCTGCGGATCGGTAGAAGATGCTTTTTGCAGGATCGACAGCGTTTGGTCGCGACTGCCATCGTTTACAAAGAGAAACTCAAAGCTATAGTCCCTGTTATTTGCTACTAGGTTCGCTAGACGTTTGAACATGAACGGCAGGGACTTCTCCTCGTTATAGGCGGGAATAATAATAGTAATAAGCTTTTTCATGACAACATTATATCACTATAGTCTCTGGCGACATCATAAGGATTTTGCCCAGGTCCGAAAATGTTTTAATGTCACCGCTAACGACATAATCCATAACGTAAGGTGCGGCAGGTATCGTAATATGGCGGCGCTACGCTCCATCAGGACTTTTTTTATCCCTATAAACCGGGTGGTTTTAGCCACTACATACTCACCACCCAAGTTTTTTTTCAAACTCACAATTTTCTGGCGATATGACCTACGACTACGAGCGACGAGGAGCCAATATGACAATAACCATCTCCACTCAATCCAATGAAACAAATCATTAATCTCTGGAGTTTTGTTGCTACTCGCGAATACAGCGAGCTCCTCTGAATTGATCTGGCGGAATGTTGTATTTAGTGCTGATTTTCCAAATGTCCCAGCACTACTCTCCTGGTAATGATAGGTTACATCAGAGATAACCTGGAGGCGTGATATGTGCGAGAAATAATGAAGTGCAAAGACGAGATCTTCACCGAAACTGAGATCTTCGCGAAATCGTAGATGATGCTCCCGAATAATATCAGCTCGAAAGAGCTTATTCCATAAATTATAGAGCATACCATTGGTACCTAGCGAGCGTAAAACATAGGCTTCGAGGTTATTTGATACTGTTTCATCTCGCAAAACATATGGTGTGTGTTTATTATGTATTTTATTGTTTCGAACGGTGTAAATTTGCCAGCCAGAGACGACAATATCGCTTTTGCTGGCCAGCACGGCATCGATACAAATTTCGAGAGAATGTGGCGTTATGCCGTCATCGGCATCATAGAATTGGATGTATTTTCCACCTGCTTTTTCTAGCCCTAGGTTTCGTGCACTCGATGGTCCGCCGTTTGGTTTTGTAAAAACCCTAACTCGTGAATCGACCTTCTCTATTTTTCGGAGAACCGACAATGTACTATCTGTTGATCCATCGTCAATCAGAATGAGCTCAAAATCCCTGAACGATTGGCCCAGGATAGCGTCGGTCATGTTGCATACGGAAGCTCCAGTATTCCAAACTGGGATAATGACGCTAACGAGCGGTTTATTCATAGTATGAGTATACCATCATCGTGGTATAATTAAGAGTAAGTATGGTAAAAAGTGGACTGTTAGACAAGAAGAATCGTGTGCTTTTGTATGAGTTGGTAAAGACCGACTTTAAACTACGTTACCAAGGATCGTTTCTAGGAGTTTTGTGGTCGGTTCTAAAGCCATTGCTGCTTTTCGCGGTAATGTACATGGTGTTTGTGAAATTCTTAAAATTTACAGACGGCACATCGCAATATCCTCTAGTATTATTACTGGGTATTTCACTCTGGAGTTTCTTTACTGAGGCGACGAGTGTCGGTATGGGATCGATTGTTGGACGTGGCGATATTTTGAGGAAAATTAATTTCCCAAAATACATCATCATTCTCTCAGCAATGATGAGCTCTCTCATATCACTCGTTATTAATCTAATCGTAGTGATCATTTTTGCATCGGTAACAATGCACACAACTCATGCAAACTTTACTAACCTGATATTTATCGTGCCGCTAAATATTATTCAACTATTTTTCCTAGCGTTTGGTTTAGCCCTCTTTCTCTCGACACTCTATGTCAAGTTTCGCGATATCGGGCATATATGGGAGGTGGTGCTGCAGATCTTATTCTACTCTATGCCAATTATCTATCCGCTTGCCCTAGTAGCAAAAATACATATATTTGGCATGGAGGCACAAAAGATTATTATGCTCAATCCAGTTGCTCAGACCATCCAGGACGTGCGACATAATCTCATATCTCCTACGACTGTTCCGACCACCTGGAGCACGGTGAATAACATATGGCTAGCCGCCATACCGATTCTGCTGACGGTGCTAATTGTGATAGTTGGAGCGGTATATTTTTCACGAAATTCTAAGAAATTTGCGGAGATCATGTAGTTATGGCATCTGATAAAAAAATAGCTCTCGAAGTCAGGAATGTTAACAAAAGCTTTCGTTTGCCCACAGAGCAAGCGAGCGGTATCAAACAGGCATTTATCAATCGTGTTCGAGGAGTAAAAGGCTACACCGAACAGCACGTTCTCAAAAATATTAGTTTCAAGGTCGAAGAAGGTGACTTTTTTGGTATCGTTGGCCGAAACGGTTCGGGCAAGTCGACACTGCTAAAGCTCATATCTCAGATATATGTACCTGACTCTGGAAAAATTATTGTTAACGGTAAACTTGTACCGTTCATCGAATTAGGTGTAGGTTTTAATCCTGAACTGACAGGACGCGAAAATATTTACCTGAATGGTGCACTACTCGGCTTTTCGCACGAAGAAGTTTCGGCAATGTACGATGAAATTGTTGAGTTTGCCGAACTCGAAGAGTTCATGGATCAAAAGCTCAAGAACTATTCTAGCGGCATGCAAGTCCGCCTGGCGTTTTCTATTGCCATAAAAGCCGAGGGCAGCATCTTGGTTCTCGACGAGGTCCTGGCGGTCGGAGACGAGGCATTCCAGCGAAAATGTTTTCAATATTTTGCCCACCTAAAGAGGGAGAAAAAGACCGTTATACTAGTGACTCACTCTATGGACTCGGTTCAGCAGTTCTGCAACAAGGCAATTTTGGTTGACAAGAAACATAAACTAGAAATAGGCGATCCGGTAGATATTGCAAAAATCTATCGAGAGTTAAATAATAATCAAACTGAAAAAATAGTTAGCGAAGACAATAAATCTGATTATGCAGAGATCACTGCCACCTCTAAAAAAACCGACAAGGGCATCAAATTTGAAATTAGCCTAAAAGCAATGAAAGAAATATCTGACCCCGTCATTACTTTTTTGATAAATCGAGATAACGGCGAGATTGTGTATCGCTGGACCAGTGATGAAAAAATTCCTCACAAAATAGATCTCAAGACCATCAGTAATCTAGTCATTGAGATAGAAAATATCTTTCCTAATGGAATTTTTGATGTTCAAGTTGGCATAAAATCCAGAGATAGATCCAAGGAGTATGCTATATTCAATAAAGCCACTAGCTTTGAAATAGTGAATAAGGGAACGTACCCAAGCGATATTTATTGGAAACCCCAAGAAAAGTTTGAGTATAAATGATAAAAAGAATCATAAGAAATAGATTGCTATTTGTCCTGGGACTACGGCAATCATTGTTGAGGCGGTCTATAAACAATCGCAAACAACCGCTAAAACTTTGGTATTGGCGACACGAAAACGCCAAGGGGAATTTTGGAGATGAGATCACACCGGAAATAATTTTAAGCATTTTTGGCTACAGGACAGAATGGACGCCAATTACCGAGTGTGAAATCATAGGAGCAGGCTCTATCCTTGAAACGGCTATAGAATCAAACAATACATCAATAAAGGTCTGGGGAAGTGGATTTATAGTACCGCCCAAAAAGGACGAAACAAAGGAGCGTGCGAGCGGCCTAGATTACTATGTGGTCAGAGGCGAGGAGACGAGAAGCCGAATCGACAAACCGCACATTCCTCTAGGCGATCCAGGATTGCTCGCTAATATTGTTTACCAAAAATCTAATAATAAATCCAACAAGATCGGTGTAGTAGCTCATTATGTAGATGTAAGTCACGAGGTGGTGTCCAAGATGCGGAATGACGATAGATTTATTGTGATAGATCCGCTAGATAGGCCGCAAGAGGTGGCAAGGCAAATTACGGAATGTAAACTAATACTATCATCGTCACTCCACGGATTGATTTTTGCTGATAGTTTCGGAATCCCTAATATCCACATACAGTTTAGCGATTTAGTTGTGGGCGGAGAATATAAATTCAGGGATTATTATTCGTCTATAGACAAACAGTATAAAAAAGCTGATATTGCGAGAATATTGGATGACGACTATCTCCGAGAATTGGAGCATGATTATACAAAAGTAATTAATCTCCGAAAAATCCAAAGAGGCATAATCGGAGCCTTTCCATACAAATAAAGTAGAATTACTAAAGTTGTTTTTCGATGATAAACCGCGGCCGAGCCTTTGATTCGGAATATATCTTGCCTATATATTCGCCAATTATTCCCATTGATATCATCTGTACTCCACCCAGTAGCCAAATAGAAAATATAGTAAACGTCCATCCGCTAACGGTGTTTCCCAGCAGGTGTTGAACCAGAGAGTAGAGCAGGATAAATACACTTATTATTGAAACTGCAATTCCAGCCGATGATACGAGGCGAATGGGTTTGATAGAGAAACTAGTAATACCATCTATTGCGAAATTAATCATTTTTCGCAAAGGGTATTTTGACTCACCTGCGAAGCGCTCGCTTCTCTCGTATTCGACAACTGTTGACTTGAACCCGAGCAGGGGCACTAGACCGCGTAAAAATAGATTAACCTCTGTGAATTTTCCCAGTTCAGCCAAAGCTCTGGCTGACATGAGGCGATAATCGGCGTGGTTGTAGACACTGTCAACGCCTAGTTTTCGCATAATCCTATAAAAGAATAGAGCAGTATTTCGCTTGAAGAAAGAGTCCTTTTTGCGACTGCTCCTAACCCCATACACAACCTCTGACCCATTCTTATATTCGCTGATCATAGCATCGATAGCATTTATATCGTCTTGTAAATCTGCATCCATAGATATAACGATATCTGAACTATCTTTGACCATCATGAGTCCAGCCAGGAGTGCATTCTGATGCCCTCTGTTTTTTGATAACTTTATACCACCGTATGTAGTATCTTTTTTGTGTAGCGTTTCGATTATCTGCCAAGTCGCGTCTTCTGATCCATCATCTACAAATATAATGCGACTTTTTGAAGATATGACTTTTTTACTAGCAAGGGATTTCACCTTCGATAAAAGTCGTTTTGCTGTCTCTTTTAGTACATCCTCTTCATTGTAGCAGGGGACAACCAAGTATAGGGTCTCAGGCATGTACATATTATAACATAGCTAATTTACAGAGATAGGAGAGTCAATTTTTAATTTCTTGATATCGATGTAACCAACGATCTTCGAGACCATATACAGAATGACGGCAAAGATAACCAGGGCAAAGACTCGGCCATCAGTTTCTGGGTAGGGCGATTCTGTAAATAGTCTCAGATAATATGAATATATCCATACATCATAGAGAGCCAGTGTAATAAATATGGCCACATACTCTTTTTTGAGAGAAATAAAAGCAATTACAAATGAGATCAATACTACCGCATAGTCATACCTCTCATGCGTTAGCGGCATAAAGAAATAGCATAGTAGCGGCAATAGTATGGGGATAATCAGCAGATCAACTTCGTTTTGGTGTTTCTTTTTGACGAAAAACAGACACAATGATCCCACAAGTAGCACCGATATGGCAGTCAAAATAACTGCTGGAATCTTGAAATCACCAATATTTGGAATAAATTGGAGAAAGCTACCAAAATTGCCAACTACTAGATTTCCCGTAGATAGATCAGTGCGTTCCATATATTTCATAATCACCGAATCTGAGAAGCTTAGCCCCGCAAGAGCTCCGGGGATGGACATTAATAATAGTGGCAAAACGGTCAACGCTGGTGATAGTTTTTCCGCCACAGAGTATTTCTTGAAGTTCTTTACGTAGTGATAGACTAGCACGGGTATAAAGTAGAGCCCCATCAACTTGAAACTGAGAGAGAATCCAATGAATATCCATGCTGCGAAGAGCTTCTTTTTATATATGGCCAATAGCGATGCAAGTACGAAGAACGAATAGATTGAGTCGCACTGACCCCATAGGCCAGAATTAAATAATACTGTCGGTATAAATAGATACAGGCCGCCACCGAGAACCGGCAAGAAACTAGAATTTGGTCGGAATTTTTTAATAATTAAATAAACTACAACGGCGGATAATATATCAAAGATTACACTTACTAATTTGATAGCTAAAATATCATTGCCGATATGGAACAAAGAAACAATCCATAAAAGAAAAGGATATGTAGAGGGGTAATTAATATTTGTATTGTCGTAAACGGACGCTATTCCCGAGAATCCATGGTCTTTGATCCACGAGTACCACTTTGTTACCCAGACAGATAAATCACCAGAAATAAAGTTTCTAAAATAGAATATACAAATCAGATATGATAATAAAAATAAAAAGGCGATTAAAATCTGAAATCTGTTTTTCTGGATAGCATATAGTATTTTTTGTAGAGATAGCATAGCTTACGGGTATTGTAGCATGATATAATCAAGCTATGCAAGATAAGATAAAGAGGTCGAGCCTAAAGCTCCTTGTGTATGCTTATTTTCTTATTACCATATATTTTATATTTGCTAATACCATAGTGGGGATAAAGTTTGATAAATATTTTGCTCTAGCATTATTTATGATTGCTGCAGTGGGCTATCTGTTTAGATCTCGTATAAAAACAATAATAAAATTTATATATAATAATACAAAGATTCTTAATATAGTATTACTTCTCGCAATACTGATAGGGCTGCTGCTCAGGCTTTCGTTCCTATTTTATGAGTATAAGCCAGTGAGCGATCCTCAAACTTTTTATAGTACGGCTGTTGCCATGGCGGAAAACGGAGGGCAGCTAGTCTCGGATCCTACTATCGACAAGGGCGGATTGAACACCGATGAGTACTACGCTATTCATCCATTTCTATTCGTCTATACAAAACTTCTCAGTATAGCTATGGAGGTGTTTGGCGGCGGATACTTTGCTGTTCTGGCTCTCAATATACTATTCGATGCACTCGGTGGTTTTCTGATTTATGCTCTGCTCAAGAGAATAGCTGGCGACAAGCGCGTGGCGATAGGGGGAGCTATACTGTGGTCTCTGAGTCCATTTAATATACTGTTTTGTGGACTGTCTCTACCAGTTGTTGCAGTTAATTCGCTGATTATTTTATGTTTTCTTTTGTCCTATCTCCTCATTAAAAATCGTAAAGACGTGGGTAAATTCCTGTTGCTTAGTCTCGCCTTGGGGGCTGCTATTTCGGTTACCAATACCCTTCGTCCAATTATGGCTGTCTATATAATAGCAATTATTTTGGTGATAGCCCATCAACTATTGTCCAGACGAATACGATTATGGGTTGCATTAGCCGGTGTTCTAGTAATGCTGGTGCCGTATTTTGCAGTTAACAAGCTTCATGACTATATTCTTACCAAATCAACTGGATTTGAAACGAGCATAGCGAATAGTGGCGGCTGGAATATTTTTGTGGGATCTAACTACGATTCTCTAGGTAGATGGAGCCAGGCCGATAACGATCAAAAAAGTGAAATTTTCAAGGAAGTAAAATCTGTAGACAAGGCTCAGGCGGAATATAAAAGCAGAGGTATTGATAGGTGGAAAGAGAGGACTGTAAAACAAAATGCTGTACTCCTGTTCAATAAGAGTATTATTATGGCCGGAGAGCAATCTAACAGTGCCTACAATGTGGATAGTATAAGTAACTTTTGGCCCTCCAAATATATGGGAGGGATACTAACGCTATTTATGGCTTTGCTAGTATTTCTCAATCTATTGTTTACCCATAAATTCCTGAACACTAATAGTAAAAAAGCCAGTATTATTCACGCTATGATGTTGTTTGTCATTGGTGTATTCTTGGCGCAGCTTCTCGTCGAGGTGTCTGCGAGATATTTCTTGCCACTATTGCCAACCATGATAGTGCTAGCATCTTTGTCTTTATTGAAAACTGCGGAAATAAAGAAGAGATTGGCCTAGCGATTATCTGTAGGCTGTTCGATCTGCTCGCAACATATATTTACCGGAATTATTTTCCCAGTCATGTTTGGTTACATAGTAAACAACACCATTCTTCTTTATTTTTTTAGCTATTTCTAGAGAATCTTTGGAGTTTAGTGGTCTCTCTACATTACAATCAGGTTGTGCTGTTGATGCCCATATTTTGCAAGTATACTGAATTACCACTCGACTCTTGTCGGTTTCGGTGGGGTCGACAAAAACACCTTCGGGAATATCTTGACCGGGTTGTCCGTAGGGGGTTGTCCTGTCGAGCCTGATACCGGTCTTGCCTTCTTTGTTATCATAATCATATTTTGTGACGAGATAATCGATTCCTAGAACATTCGTTTTGGCGACGGCCTCAACTATGCGACCATAATATAGATCTGCATCTTCGCACGATGACTTTTGGTAGACAAATTCATATTTACACGTTTCCTGAATGATGACATATGCTCTATCTTTTTCAAGAATATTCTCGAACACTGGTTCATATTCTTTCAAACGGGGCATCAGTACGCAGCGGTTTATGTTGTTGACTGTGTCGTGCTGTGTTCTCAGGCAGTTCATCATTTCTCCGCCAAAGACAATGTTGGTACCGGATGTGAGATACAAGTCAGACCCTGGTTCTAGCCAATTACTATCCAATTCTGAGGTGGCAGGGTTTATTTTTAGAGTACCGTTTACTACCGTCATCAAGCGAGGATATTTCATGGGGGACCATATAATATCCGTCGTTAGACCAAACCAATCGGTGAAATATAGCCAGAAATTTCTGTTGCCGTAGGCACCACAGCTGTCGCCCGCGCCATACCCTGCGTTGAGCGCTGACTGATTTGGCTGATACGGCGTGTAGCGGTAGAGAGCCGAGGTGGCGCGATTTTTGATATTAATAGTAGTTCCACCACATGCAGTATTTGGGTTATACTGCACATAGTTATTGCCGACAGGATAGTTAGTCCAGCCGCCATTCAGGACATTGCGAAAGAGGTTTGCGGCTTGCCGGATCTGGTTCTTCAGGCCGTAGTATTGAGCGTCGCAGGCTGCTGTGTCGGGGCATCCATACCCTGTAGCCGAACGATACTGAATACTGTTTGGCCACGTATCGGTAATGAGACCTTGCTCTTTTTGCAGTAGAACGATGATTACCTGAGGGTTGATACTGTAGTCTTGTCCGGCTTGCCAGATGATATGTGCAGCGGTTTCACCGTCGAATGTGTCCTCGTACATACAGACAAATCTACCATCTTTAACTTTGTGGTATACGCTAGCCTTACTAATATTCGTATTATTACAGGGGTTTTTACTCTCTAGGAATGCCTGGATTTGGGCTTCGGTCATGCTGTTTTTGTTGCTCATCACGGAATCAGACATGATATTACTCGGGTCAAAGTTGCGTAGATCTGCAGCATCGACAGGACGTTGGAGCTGTAGATACGACCAGACGCCAAAGGCCAATCCAATAACGACAAATGCAGTCGCGACGATAGACTTTGGTGTATTATTACGTCTGATCTGTAATATCATTACTATTCCCTTAAATAGTCACCTTGTCTTTGAAGGTACCGGTTCGATTTCCGCTCGTTACGGTTATTTCGATGGTCCACTGTCCACTAGAGAGCTCAGAAACGGGTACGGAGAAGCCTTCGCAGGTTGATGACGACGGATTTGTGATAACGGGGGCACTTCTCGTTACCGTTTTTCCAGCTGAAGTTAATTTTAGACTACATGTTCCAGATGTGAGAGACTGATCAATAGTGACACGTAGTGTCAAATTACCATCAACAACGGATTTATAGTTAATAATACCAATCAGAGATTTATCGGTATTTGGATTATCGCCTTCATATTGTTTAGGGGTATCTTTTCCGTCTTCTCCGGGGCTAGTCGGTGTAGTTTTATCATCTGTTTTATCCGTTCCCTCATCATTTGTTTTTGGATTATCATTATTGGCAGTCTCGGTCGAATGTTTATCGTCTGACGGACGAGTAGCGTAGTAGGCGTAAACGCCCCCACCGAGGACTAGAACAGTGATACCGGCAATTAAGAGAGCTTTTTTTGGTGATTTTTTCTGTTGAATGCGCATAGTTAGACCTTTTAATTTTTTAAACAATATACCAATACATACATTATAGCATAACTGTTATGTACTAGTCAATTAAAAAAAGCGAAAAATAGTGAAATGTATACAGTTTTTTTTATCTACGAACTAGGGGTTTTAATTTCTCCCAGGTATATCGGACGATAGCGTTAGAATAAAGACGGGATTTCCACGTTTTTCGTCGATGAATGAGGGCAATAAGGTCGTGTTTTATATGTTCACTGGCTGGTTCAAATTCTACGGAATGGTCTTTTATAAACGCTAGCGCCCATTTCTGTACGTAGCCTTGCTTGCTTTTTGCGGCATTGTCGTAGGTAAATGCGTAGTATTGGATGAATCTATGCCAGAAAAAATCGATATTCTTTTCGAAAGCACTATGTTCTTTTAGGAATGCGAGCGTTCTCGGAATAATTTTGATATAGTCTAGAGAAATAGGCTCTTTTTTGAATGATTTTGACATGATGGAATCTTCGTGCCTCACATAATTGTAGAGCTTTTCATTTAGGTAATAAATGGAATTTGCCATAGAGAAATACTGATCGCAGAAAAAGGCATCCTCAAAATGAAGTCCATCAGGGAAAGACATGGCATATTTATCGATAAGCGACTTTTTAAATATTTTCGTAGGAAGTGAAACGTCAGTTTGCAATATGTGATGGAAATCGAGTTTTTGTTTACCGTCGAATTTTAGTTTGACGTAGTCTTCGATATCCTTTTGATTTGAATTATCGGTATAGACGAGTTTCATACCACAGGCGACAATGTCGACTTTTTCTCGTTTTATCGTAGCCAACATCCTCTCACACATCTTCTCATCATAAAAGTCATCACTATCACACCACATAATATAGGGAGCGGTAGCATGCTTGAGGCCGGTGTTGCGGGCGGTAGCAACGCCAAGATTCGGCTGACCAACGATACGGATACGAGGATCTTTTTTGTGCAGGCCTTTTACGATAGAGAGCGATTTGTCGGTCGATCCATCATCAACGAATATGATCTCTATTGTCTCGAGAGATTGTTTCGAGAGGCTATTAATACAGTCGGCAATGAATCGCTCTCTGTTATAGCAAGGGATAATAATACTAACATCTGGTTTCTTCATTGCTACAATTATACACGATGTCAAAAGAAAGACCGTAACAGTATCTCAACGCAAGCGTAAATGTGTTATTATAGACGGGTATGAATAAGAGAGTGAAGGGCGTGAAGGGTGGTGCAAAAATATCAATTCTGGTTCCGATTTATAATGTCTCGGAATATCTAGATGAATGTTTGTCGAGCATAAAGGAACAGACACTTGGTGAGATTGAGATTATATGTATCAATGACGGATCTACAGATAATTCTCTCGACATTATAAAGAAATATGCCAAAGATGACGATCGATTCGTAATCGTAGATAAAAAGAATTCGGGTTACGGCGATTCGATGAATCAGGGGCTGAAAAAGGCTACAGGCGAGTTCATCGGCATTGTCGAATCGGATGATTTTATCAAACATGAAATGTTCGAGGATCTATATAAATTAGCTAGTAAAAATAGTGCTCAGGTAGCCAAGGGCAATGCACTCTGGTACTGGACTAGCACGAACAAAGCAGTCAAGACGAACCTGGTCGATGAGAAAAACATAGGCAAAGTCATTACTCCTCGTAGTGAACGTGGTATCTTTTACAAGATCCCATCGATTTGGGCTGCGATTTATCGCCGCGACTTTATTGAGAAAAATAACATTACGTTTTCGCCAACTCCGGGAGCATCGTATCAGGATACGGGATTCTCCTACAAAGTTTGGTCAATGGCTGACAGGGTAATATTTACCGACAAAGCCTATTTGTATTATAGGCAAGACAATATGGCTTCGTCTATGAATAATATTGCAACAAAAGCGCCAATACTGTTTGGCGAGTTTGAATCGATCGAAAACTACCTAAAGCAGCATGGTCGCGAAGAGCTGCTGCCGTTGATCCGTGAGCGTGAGTTTGTATCACTCTACAACTTTTTAGTGCACATGGATGGCCAGCCTGCGAGGGATTTCGCCAAGAAGCTACAAGGTCGTTTTGATGGCGTAAAACTAGATGCTAGTCTGTTCGAAACTGCAAAGATCAAAAAAATGTACAGCGTACTACTTCGTAGTCCAGAGCTGTATTTCTCGATGGTAAGGGCGAAACATTATACCCGTCGAGCTGCAGGTATGGCCTATCGACTCGTTCCCCCAGCTCATCGTTCCAGGGAGATAAAGCGACTTCAGGCGGAATTAACTCAGCGCAAAGAGACACCGGGTCCGAAACGAGAGCGTGTAAATACAATGGAGAAACAAAGTCCTGCTATCAGTGTGATTATACCTGTGTATAATGCCGAAAAGTACCTAAAACAGTGCCTAGAATCGCTAACGGCTCAAACATTGCGAGAAATTGAAATAGTTTGCGTTGATGACAAATCAACCGACAAATCAACAGAAATTTTGGCAACGTTTGCAAAGAAGGACAAGCGAATCAAGATCGTAAAAAATACGAAAAAAGGTATTGCTACCGCCCGCAACACCGGCCTCAAGCATGCTACCGCTCCCTATATTATGTGGTGTGATAGTGATGACTTTTATGATGAGAAGATGTGTGAGAGGATGTTGGCTACGATGCAGTATAGCAAGTCAGATATTGTGGAATGCGCTACCAAAGTCATCTACGATAATCTCGATGAAAGTCTAAAGCGTGATGTCGAGCGCTATCTGCGTCTCAAAATGGTCAACAAACACAAATTGAATGACTGGATCATCATTAATTCAGATGCTTCACTGTGGAATAAGATTTACAAACGCGACATTATCGATAAAGGTAATATTCGTTTTCCAGAAGGGGTTATTTATGAGGATGCATACTTTAATGATGTATATATGGTGAATTGCGGAAGTATCTCATTCCTAAATGAGAGACTCTACAATTATCGCCGCCATAGCGCATCGGTAATGTCACAATCATTCAAGAAAACTGGTATAGCTGCAGATTACCAAGAAGTAGCAGAGAATCTCTATAACTATCTGCAAAAGAATAATTTGTATGATGCCCACAAAGACTTGTTCTGGGAGAGATTCTGCCGATACAATTCGTTTGCTTTCAATAATCTACACAGCAAGGATCGATCAAAAGCTCGACAAAGGGCACAGGCATTTCTACGCGATCACAAAAACGAAGTCGAAGCACTCGATGCAACTATTCAGAGGACAATCAAGAAAACGTTGTTCTTTGGACAGAATGTACCATCAGTTATCAAGCGAGTAATAAAGAAAATATATTACGCTGATCCAACACGTAATAGACAAATCAGGAAAATCGAAACCTTACAAGACGAAATAGTCGACAGCTACTAGAGAGAATAGTGTATAAAAATAAAGCGACAGGAGACTGTCGCTTTATTTGATTTAATTAACTGCGGATCCTATTTTCCTTCTAGACGATAATAGAGGTCTAGAGCAGCACGGACGGCCTGGTTCATATTGAAATACTTGTATGAGGCTAAGCGACCGATGAAATAGATACCCTTTTCCTCGAGTTTTTCGGCCTCTTGGCGATATTTATCATAAAGATCGCGATTCTCTTGGTTCGGTACTGGATAGTATGGCTCACCTCCAGCGATCGAATATTCTCGGGTAATTGTTGTGACGGGCAGGTCCTGGTTATAGAACTTCTTGTGCTCGATAATACGTGTATAAGGAAATTCTTCGCTCGGATAATTGATGACAGGAAGTTCTTGGAAACTTTCTTCTTTGAGAGTTTCGTGCTCAAATTCGATCGAGCGATATTCGAGTTTTCCAAATTTTTCACCAAAGTAAGTGTCAATTTTACCGGTGTAGAATAGCAATTTTGGCTTGTCGAGTGTCATATCGTGGTAATCACGGCCCAAGATAACCTGAATATTCTCATGGTCGAGCATGTTGCGTACTAAAACGGTGTAGCCATGCTTTGGAATACCTTCGTATTTGTCACCAAAATAACGGTCGTTGTGGTCGTAGCGAACCGGAATGCGCTCCATGACTGAAGCGTCGAGTTCGGCTGGATATTTATCCCACTGTTTTTTCGTGTAGTTTTTGAACATCTTTTCATAGATTACATTACTACCGATTCGTTTGAGTGCTGACTCCTCAGAGTTTTTTGGCTCAGTGATTTCTGGATGTTGTGACTCAACCCACTCTTGGAGCTTCTTGCCGTCAGTCCAGTTTTCACCGAGGACTTCGTTGTAGGTATCAATATTTGTCGGTACGGGTACGAGTTTTCCTTCGACGTAGCTTCGGACGCGGTGTTCATACGGTAGCCATTCGGTAAATCGACTGACAAATTCCCATGTCTCATCATCCGAGTCATGGTAGATGTGAGCACCGTATTTTGCCATGAGCACGCCGTGCTCATTGATAAAATCGTAAGTATTACCACCGATATGATCTCGTTTGTCTACGACGATCACCCGTTCACCTTTTTCTGCGTATTTACGAGCAAGTGTCGCCCCAGACAAACCCGCTCCTACAATAATAATTGGCTTCTCTGACGCTATTTTTTTCTTCTGCTGAGCCATAAAATTGCCTCCATCATTCTACTTAATTCATTGTAACAACTAGGTTATTATAAGGTATTTTAGGTGATAAGTAAACGTGAACAATTGTATTTTTGATGAAGTCTACCAACGTTTCGTATCAACGGACGTAGTATAATAGGCCTATGGCAAAAAAGGTAGTTAACGACATGGCCGCACAACGTATTGCAATCGTATGTGACTGGCTAACCGAAATTGGTGGCGGCGAAAAGGTTATTTTGGCAGTACACGAGATGTTTCCCGAGGCCCCTATTTATACGTCTCAGTATCGACCAAAACGCGCCACATGGTTTGACGATTGCGATGTTCGGACCGGTTGGTTAAATTGGCTGCCGCAATCGATACGTCGATTTACGCCGTTTTTGCGCCAGTGGTATTTTAATCGATTAGATTTGTCGGAATACGACGTGGTCATTTCGGTAACTGGCGCCGAGGCAAAATCGGTCAAAACAGTTGGCAAATATGGCAGAGCAACCCATATTTGCTATTGTCATGCCCCAACACAGTATTATTGGTCACTCTATGATCAATATATGGATAATCCAGGATTTGGCAAGATCCTCAACCCCGCTGTTCGTTTAGCGTTGAAGCTGTTGGTGCGACCGCTTCGTAAAAGTGATTATCGTGCAGCGCAACGCCCAGATTACTTTGTTGCTAATTCGAGTTATGTGGCCGGTGAAATTAAAAAGTTTTATGGTCGTGATTCTACCGTGATATGGCCAGGAGTGGCTGTCGACGTAGTGAAGCGTATCAAAAAAACAGTATCCGACGTAAAGCGCCAAGGATTTATTATTTCCGGACGACAGGTTAGCTGGAAACGAGTCGATCTGGCTATTGGGGCTTGTATTAAACTGAACAAGCAACTATTGGTGGTTGGTGATGGTCCGGAGCATGCGCAGCTAGTCGAGCAAGCCCACGGACACGAGAACATTCGATTCTTGCCCCGTTATAACGGAGTGAGCGAGATAGTCGAACATTTTGCGAGCGCCAAAGCCTTTCTTTTTCCAAGTTTAGAGCCGTTCGGTATTGTTCCTGTAGAAGCTCTCGCCGCTGGTACGCCAGTCGTAGCATTACGTAAAGGCGGCTCGCTCGATTTTGTAGAAGAAGGTAAAAATGGCGTATTTTTTGACGAGCAGACAATCGATAGTGTGGCCAGAGCAATTAATCGGATCGAAACAATGTCGTTTGATGCATCGTCAGTAAGTCGTTCGGTCCAAAAATTCTCAGAAGATAATTTTAGAAAACAACTGTACGACCTGGTAAAAAAGGCGAGCAATGAATCGACGACGTAATATAGGCAACTGGTTGGGCCTCACTGGCCTAAAAACAGATTTATTTGACAAGCTGCTATTGCTGGCGCCGATTGCAGTGTGGTTTTCCTACTATCCGCGCCTCGATTTCGGATCTGGTGATACGATGTATTTTAAAATTACCGTACCACTCGTATATGCACTGATGTTGTCGCTCGTTGGACTGCCTCGTATCTGGCGCGGGCGATCAGAACTGGTGCGACAGCCGGCGGTATGGTTGGTGATTGTGTTTGTCGTGTGGCAAGGTATTAGTTTGTTCTGGACGCCTAACGTACTCCGCGGCTTATTGACATTCGGCATTAGCGGAATGCTAGCGCTAGTCTTTATCGCCTGTTTGGCGTCGGTGGCGAGGGTAAAGACGCTGTTACCGGTACTTGCAAAACTATATATCGTCACGGCAGTGATCATGGGCTGTCTCGCGATTTTGCAAGTAATCTTGGGCGTCTGGCTGTCGAGACAAGATGCGCTGCTTTGTGCTGGGTGTGTAGCTGATCAATTTGGCTTTGTGCGTCCTAACGTATTTGCGATTGAGCCGCAGTTCTTTGGCAGTATGCTACTGGCACCCATGCTAATTCTCATCCATGTATTAATGAAAAAAGGACGAGACCTGCGAGTGCTCTCTGCACTCGGTTTCTTGACTGTCGTACTCGTCCTGACGCTGAGTCGAGGTGCACTATTCGCGTTTTTGGCGGGCGTAGTGGTGCTGATGGTCGTTCATCATCGTCAACCGAAGCGTATTATGATGAGTGTTGCTACTATTATGGTGGGCGGCGTGGTAGCTTTGGCGCTGCAAGGAACGGCTGCAGTAATGAATGGCAAATATGACCAAACCTTCGGTGAAGCAGTGGCAAAGAGCCTGAACCAGTTATCACTCGGATTGATTGATGTGCGGCAGGCGGGCAGTGCGGACGTGCCAGAGTCTATATATGATGCGGTTGATCATCCCCATTCTGCCCAGAAACAAGACAGTGAGAAACCAGCGTATGATGGCTATGTTGCTGAGTCGACAGATGTTCGAGTTAATCTATCACGACTCGCACTGGGCGCATGGCAGGAAACGCCTCTTCGAATGGTGATCGGTGTTGGTCTAGGGGGTGCCGGTGTTGCTATGGCTGAGTTTGCTGGTCACACTAATTACCGAGAAATTGTGCAAAATGAATATGCCGAGGTCCTATTGGAGCGAGGTACCATTGGTCTAGTGTTATTTGTGGCACTTCTGGGTGGCATTATATATATAACGAGAAAACAAAAATGGGTTTGGGGCATCGCTGTAGCTTTTATGGTGCAATGGATGTTCTTTAGCGGCTATCCGAGCGCACTCCATATCTATCTAGTATTGATTCTTTTGGTTATTTACTGCCGCGATCAGCGATCACCTGCCACACGGTCTTGAACAAGATTTGAATATCGAGCGGAAATGACCAGTTTTGTACGTAATAGACATCTAATTTTCGGCGCTGTTCCCACGGTAGGTCGCGTCGCCCAGACACCTGAGCCAGCCCAGTAATACCCGATTTAACGTTGAGAATAGCGTGCTTTTTCTCGTAAGCGTTGATTTCCTGGGGGATGAGTGCACGCGGTCCAACGAGACTAATATCACCTATAAGGACGTTAAATAGCTGAGGTAATTCATCGAGTGAGGTCTTCCTAGCGAAGTTTCCCCAAGCACCGTATCGTGGGTCATTAGGTAATTGGTCACCACCGTCGCGGTATGGTTTGATAAGCTCGGGTCGACCCATCTTGCGAAAGCCTTCTTCGGGAGTGAGACCATTATAATCATTGATAACCGTTTGAAATTTATACAGTTCGAATGGCTGATTGCCGCGAGTGATTCGTGTTTGGTGGAAAAATACTTTGCCAAGCACCATTTTGTTGATGATGGCAACGATCAGGAATAGCGGAGACAGAATAATGAGTGCGATGAGACTCACGATGATATCAAACCCTCGTTTAAATACGCGACCCCAGCCGAGCAGAGCCGTTTGTTGTACTGACATCATCGGTATGCCATCCATAAATAATTCGAGTTCGACACGTTCTGGCAAATCACTGATCTCGCTCGGTACGAATTTAAATTCTACGAAATTCTTTTGCGCATACTCTAGCAAATCGCGATCTATTACAGGCTGATC
>JAPUEE010000004.1 GCA_027492735.1 Candidatus Saccharimonadota bacterium | reverse complement strand
TAGCCATGATCATTGGCTATTGGCTCAGCCGCTTTTTAGCTCAGGCTATCATTCGGATTGCTCAGATCATCTCCACCCGTAGCGATATAGAATCCAACGAGACTCGCGTTATGAGACTGCGACAAACCGAGACTTATCTCAGTATCACGGTGGCTACTGTTCGAGCCGCAGTCGTCATAGCGGTCGGCTACATTGCCTGGATCATCGTCAACCCGTTCTCCGCCAGCAGCGCCATGAATAGCGTCGCAGCCATTGGCGCTGGAACCTTTTTTGCCCTGATCGCCGGTCAGACCGTCGGCATCGTCCTCCGCGACCTCACGGCTGGCGCCATCATGATAGCAGAAAACTGGTACCAAATCGGTGATTTTGTAAAGGTCGACCCATACGGTAATGTCGAAGGCGTCGTCGAACGATTCACCCTGCGCTCCACGAGAATCCGCGCCCTAAACGGTGAAATTATCATGATCCATAACCAAAATATTACCGGCGTCCACGTTACACCTCGCGGTGTTCGTACTATCGCCGTTGATGTGTTCGTCCGAGACAAAGCTCGTGGCACCGAGGCAATTCAGAAAATAATTTCTGCTATTCCACGTGGTAAAACTATGCTGGCTCGACCACTACGCATTACGAAAACCGAGCAATGGGGTGAAGACCGCTGGCGCATTACTGTCATTGGACAAACGACACCAGGTCGCGAATGGTTAATCGAGAAGTTCTTTGTCGAAGCCCTCATTGACATTGATGACGGTAAAACCGGTCAAGATCGTCTATTAGTACTACCGCCCATGTCACGAAACGCTGATGATGCCGCCGATAAACGTTTCAATCGTGCTGTTCGCGTCAAGCAGGAAAAATAGCGTCTACCGGGTTAACCAAATACGACTCTCGTCTCGCTCCACTAACCCATCGTGCAACAGACCATCTAATGCCGCCCGGTAACGGCTATCAGGACCGAACGTTTTCTCGAACTCTACCATCGAAGACGTATCCGCGAGCAACGCCCTGATCATTTCACCGCGCAATTCTCGTACACTTCCCCGCAATGATGACTGTTTTTTGTAGTGCTGACTCTTTGCAATGTTTCGAATACCTTGACCTTTCAACCACGTTCCATAATCCATCAAATTTTGGTAAAAACGTCGCGGATCGCTACGATCAATAGTCTCAGATAGTAGCTCGTGAATCTGTCGATCACTGACCGAGTCAGCATCATTGAAAAAATGATGAATGTATACCGTGCGAATGTTAGTTTCAATAAATAATGCCGGCTGATTAAAAGCGTAGGCCAAGATCGCTCCAGCCGTATTCACACCAACACCAGGCAAACGACGCAACTCAGATTCACTATCAGGGATAATCCCATCAAATTTACGCATGACCATCGATGCTGCCGCGTGTAGGAATTTTGCCCGGCGATTATAGCCGAGACCTTGCCATAACGCGAGCACTTCGGCCAAACTGGCACTCGCTAGAGCCGATTCGTCAGGAAAACGAGCGACAAATTCCTGGAACTTTGGTTCTACTCGCGTTACCTGAGTTTGTTGCAGCATCAATTCACTCACGAGCACATAATACGCTCTCGTATCACGGCGCCACGGCATATCGCGATACAACTCATCACCGCGCTGACGTAGCAAATGTTGAAAATCAGCTAATTCCATTCTTATCTATTATACCGTCTGCAGTAGTACTACGAGGAGCTAGCATTAACCGTCGATCGTGGCTTTGCGTCGATATATAAATTGACAGTAGTAATGATCAAAATCATAATGACCGGTCCGTATACGATACCGAGGATTCCAAAATAGGCAATGCCACAGAACGTTGCGAGCATCATGAGTGCAACTGGCAATTGGATCTTCTTTGGAATTAGTTTCGATCGCCACAGTGGTTCGAGATTACCAAACGCGTAGAATAGGATGATCACAATCAATCCCGCCCAGAACTGACCGCTAACCATAGATAATATCGCCATCGGCACTAGGACGATACCCGAACCGAGTGGAATAAAATTCAATATAGTAAACAATACAAATAATATAAAGAATAAGTGTCCGTAGCCCAGGAATATCAGCAAAATAGCTGAAAAGATAGCTGTAATCATTGACAGAATCAGCTGTCCTTTGACCATAGCATTAGTCATCAGACCAATCTTTTCCAGGTAATGCTCCGTCGCCGATCGACTAAATGGACTGACGGCTTTGATTTTTGCTATTAATTTTGGACCGTAGGTTAAAAATGCAATAAACATATAAATGTACACTATGAATGCGATACCGAGACTAGGTAAACTAGTAGCAATACCTAGGAGTATTTGAGCACTACCACGCGCAATAGTTGGAATTGAGTTGCGCAGGAAATCCACGATGCCGACTTCGGTAACGCTGGGTTCTTGACCGGTAATTGGTTCTAATACACCATTGGTTAATTCTATGGCTCTCTCGACAAAGCCTGGCATGTCTTGCCAATATTGCGATCTACCGGCTTGATCGGCAAACGTTGATAACTGTCCTACTGCAGATACAGTCACAAACACTACTGGCAATAGTACTATCAAAAAAGATATCATTAGCGTCCCAAAAGCCGCTAGCCCGCCACGACCTTTACGGCCTTTCAGTTTGGTGTAGAGTGGGTAGAACAAATACGCCATCAATGCAGCTAACACGATAGCACCTATCTGCGGCCAGACAAACCAAATGGCAACTGCACCAATTACTAATAAAGCTACTGCTAGCACTCTCTGATTTGATTGATTCTTCATTGGGTTATACTACCGCATATTGTAATAAAATTCAATACGAAAGTTATAGCACAACAACACCATAGTATGTATAATGTATATTGTAACTAACAAGGAGGGTTTTATGGTAACGAAAAAGTCACAAGATACAGTACGAGTAGTTGGCATAAAGCCTAGCTCAGTAGCTATGGTGCAGGGTACGCTATCTATGCTGTTCGGTTTGGTTGCAGCAATCCTATTTTCAATTAGTAGTACTGTCCACTGGGCCCAGGAGACCGATAGCGTGTTACGCGGCTTGACCCTCGGGCTAGCTAGCGGTTTCATTGCTATCGTTGGTGTCCCAATCATCTATTTTGCCGTCGGTTGGGTGCTTGGATGGATCCAGGGTTTCCTCATCAATGCACTCGTTAGCATGTCGGGTGGTATCGTATTGAAAACGGAAGAGGAATAGTTCATGTTAGGACGCAGAAGTGCACGTCGTCGAGGTATGGTGATGGGTGCTGCAATCGCTTCGTCACGGGCGAAAAAGCAAAATACTGCAGCTGCACCAGAGCCGACACAGCCAGCTTCGACCGGTGATAGTATCGAACAGCTCAAACAATTAGCTGAACTGCGCGACCAAGGCATCCTGACCGAAGAAGAATTCGCCGCTAAAAAGAAACAGTTGTTGGGGTTATAGTATGATTCGCTTTCTCGCTCAATCTGCGTTGACACTGATCGGTAATGCTATTGGACTGTTAGTCGCAGCAATGCTATTGTCGGACTTTCGTATTGACGGTCTAGGTTTTACTATCAGTATCGTATTCTTTACTGTAGCACAGATAGTACTAGCACCATTTATTCTGAAGCTAGCGGTCAAACACGCTCCAGCGTTTCGTGGCGGCATCGCGCTCGTCACAACCTTTGTCGTATTATTACTAACAACGTGGCTAACCGATGGACTACGCGTTAATGGTATTACTACCTGGATCATCGCACCGCTAATCATCTGGTTAGTGACAGTCGTTGCCGGCATAGTGCTGCCAATGGTGCTGTTCAAAAAGGCTATGGGAACAGCAAAAGACAATCGATCAAACAAGTCCTAGGCGTGACAAAGGCCTCGCCCCGGTAGAACCGGACGAGGCCAATGCCTGATGGATGGATGGCTAGTTGCCGTTCGTGGCGGCTTGAGCGACGTGATACGCCATGCCCTTGCCGGCGAACTTCCCCTCTCGGGGAATGACCCACATGTGGATGTGCGGTACCGTCTGACCGGCGTCTCGACCGAAATTCATCGAGAGGTTCCAGTCGACGATCCCCATCCACGGGATCTTGCGGAGCAGGCAGAGAACGCTTAGCCAGGAGAAAATCCCCAGCCGAAAAATGCTCTCCTTGTGCCGCTTCGGGACGATCATGTACGTCCCAGGCACGGTCTGACTGTACTCGACAATCAGATACGCCCAGGGCGTCTCAGCCACGACCTTGTCGCGGCTGATCTTCCCACTGGCGAGACAAAAGAGACAATTGCCCCTCTGCCCCTTGAGTTTCAGAGAGAGTCTTTCGACATCCTCTCTGATCTTACTAAAAAAGGTTCGGACCTGTGTAGCAACCACGGCACGTTCCCCTTCCCTATCTCCATGATACGACCATCGCATCAGGCTCACCCACTATTATAGCATATTAGTTATGTTTTGTAAATGATTTGGTATTCTAATGCAGAATACTTGCTAATATCTTCTCTGAAACGACTCCGCGCATGACAGGCTTGCCATCGACACAAATTTCCAATTCTATACCAGTCTCATTTCGTCTATAGCCGATAAATAGATCGGCATCACGATAAATACTCTGCGCTGGAGTGTCTCCATCGGGTAAAACTGCTAACCCAGTCAACGTCTGCCCCAAATCAATGTCATTTGTTATCACGATATCTGCCGTATCCTTTTGCGGCATCAATAGGTCAAAATGAGCTCGTTTCACAAAGCTAAAATATTGTTCGGCGACTTTTTCAAATGACACGACCTGTTGCACCATAACATTCCTATAGAGACGCAAAACAAATCGGCGAAAGAAATTGCTATCGAGAAATACCTTGAGATCCACTATTTCGTTAAAAGCCCCGGACCATGGGAACAGTCCCTCGATGACAACTATTCGTCGCCCCGTCGGATTGTCAGGCTGCGCCCATGCTAACTGCGTAGACTGTACAGGGCGATGCGCCTCTAGAGTATATGCCAAGTACTGGCGCTCTCTACCGGCTAGTAAGTCCTGCAGGACCAAAAATGCCTCGTTTAGACGATAATTATCAGGGTCATCCCATTTATAGGGAGATGTTTTTCGGTGCGCAAACTCTTTACCCAGTGCAAAATCATCGAGGTGCAATATCGCAACCTGATAACCAGCCCGTAGCAACCGATCACGCAAACTATTGCTCGTCCAGCTCTTGCCACTCGCGGAACCACCCGCAATACCCACGATATAGGTAGCTTTCTCGGATTTAGTAATAGCCTCAATAATCGGTGAAATGCTCGTATTCATGGTATCTCCGATTATTGTCCATTCCGTTAGGTCCGTACATGTCATAGCCTGTATCAACGAGGATTCGCGATACTACCTCTGTTGCTTCACGAAAGAGCTGTGCGTTTGCCTGGTAGGTATCGCCCTTTGCAACAACGATATAACTGTTGAAATTGTCGATCGAATAAAGCCCCTTTGCCCTATCAAGATCTCTAGTATCTTCTCGGCTATCACTAGTCAAGATGATATATTGCCTATCACCGAGATGGGCCGTATCTGGACCATAATAGCCGTGCGAATAGTTTTCTACATCCTTGGTTGAAACATTCATGCCAGCGCCCTCTCTCAGCACGATGCCCCACAACTCAGCAGCATACGAAACACCTGCGGTATACAAAATGATAGTTTGTTTTTTTGGATCTATCCACCGGCATAGATCTTCGTGAATACCGACGCTATCGATCACGCCTGAGGCGGATTTTGTACCACCACACAAATACTCTATCGCCATCAGCGTTGTCAAGGGACTAATGGGGCGACAAAAGATTTTCTCTCTATCTGGAGGAATAACGATGTTTTGATTATCCCCTAGATCCAATTCGGGATTACCCGATAGCGTCACAACTGCACATCGATCGATTGCCTTGTTTAGCATTATTAGAGAATCTGCTCGGTTGAGACCATAACTGATGATAATAACGAGGTCGTCTGATTCTAGATGGTCGATCTCCCGAATGGCTTTGCCTGTTGGCAGGAAATATACTGGCTTCTCCGGAAATTGTCGCCTCAACCGATCTGCGAGATACTGCGCCGTCGGCAAAGAAGTCCCCGTGCCAGTAACAATGATTTTTCGGCTACGCCTAACCGTAGCAATAAACCGATCGCGCTGGTCAGGAGAAATATCAATAGCCCTAGTGTAATCATCGATAGTTGAAACTAATTGGAGGTAATTTTTCGTTGAATCGTTCATTACTCTATATTATACCGCGATTGGCCGTATCTTGCGCAATAAGTTTTGTCATACTATTGTCTTGAGGTACCATTTTTACGATACGTACCGCACCTCGAAAATCAGGATGGTGATAATTTGCTATCGGACGAACTCGATCCGCAGCCTCGCCAATGTGATGTTTAGCTCCCGCTTTCTGCTGTACGAAATGCATGATGATACGTGTTGGATCAATTTCAACAACCGCAAAATGGACCGAGGCGGCGTCATAACTATTAATTCTATCGACAACACGAGCGAGTGTCTGACCACTGTTCGAATTATCTTCGCATACAACGACATGCTTGCCGGCAAGACTTTCGATATCGATAATCTGATCAATCGCAGTCTGGTTACCTCCTGGCGTTTTATCTTTAGACCACATCGTTTGCCCATTGTGTACCGAGATAGGATAGTGAACAGAGGAAACAAGTTTTCCTCGCACTCCATATAGCAGACGCGCCACTTCCGACAGCTCGACACCACCACTCGTAAGACCAACTAGTGAGTCCGTCTCTGGATATTGATCACATAGATAATTTGCACGCGCAGCAATCACAAGAGGATCGTCAATCTCTGGAGATTTAAACTTTGGATGAATACTAGCATTGGAATATACCTGACGATACTCCGCCAATACAGATACCTCTTCACGTATTGCACGTATTAGTTCATGACGATCATATGGCAAACCAAGCATGTGAGAATATTGCAACTCAAGCGCCCTCTGATATCCACTACGAAGCTGCTCGGACAGACGTATAATTGTGTCAATATTCGTAGACAACGGGTCGTCTCGCATGACGTTAATAGCTGAAAGATAAGTAGCGAGGAAATTGCCTCTTAAATTATCTTCTACGCCCAAGACCGCAAGATGCTCTGCTTCTGACGAGGGAACGCTACTCTCAAGTGTATCAATTGCATCTCTTATCTCACCTTCAACCATGTCAAGTTGCGCAGAAAAATTACCCTTTAACTCGGGGATATATTGTCTATAATAAGCTGCGCCACGGCCAAATACGTAGTTACCTTCCTTACGCACACGATTCTGCGTATAGTATGATCGGATATTAGGGTTATTTATACTATCAATAGGAGGTAGAGCGTAAGCACCGCTTGCTTCGCTTATAAGCTGCGCATACCCGTCGATATCAGCAACTGAGAACTCGTCGCTACCACTAAAGCGATCATGGAATGACTGCCATATTTCTGGTACATAACTCATCACTTCCGATGTAGCATCGTTAACAATATGATACATCGTCTCATCAGACGGCTCAAGTGTAATATCTTTACGATTAACACACCGTTCATTACCAGTCGTCAATGCCTTTTCGACGCTAAAACTCACTGGACGGCGATAATGTGGGCGCATGCGTTCTATGTGATTCTTCAAGGCGCTAAAACAGCCCGTAACAACACTGTCACTGATAAGTTGAGCACCCTGAGGAGTCTCACTTATATCTCTCGATGAGTCAGTGTAGTCTATTAGCACCGGAACCATTCCTGTATTTCTAGCAAACAGCAGGTCCGAAACTGCGTTCCCCACATAGGCAGAATGCCCTGCATCAACAAACTGCCCTGTTTCCTCTTGATACGCCTGAAGTGCATCGGCCTTGGGTTTACGATTTGTGCCGGTCCCTAGAAACGAGGCGCTGTTACGCAAATCTATGCCTGTCCTATCGTCGAGAATAGATAATACTCGCCCTCCTGCAGTAGGTGTCGAATTACTAATAACGCCAACATTGATATTATTGCGAGCCGCAAAATTAATCAATCTTACGAGAGACGGATCAAAACTGACATCCTCGGGTTGAATATCTCTATGCAGATAATCACTAAACCCTTCCCAGAAGCTACGCGTATCGGTGGGATTAATCATACCTGCAAGCACACGCTTTTGCTTGCCTCCATCATGCATATTTTGATGAAGTAATACCGACTGCTCTACCGCATCCTTATCTGGTATAGCATAAATATGATCCTTTATCGTAAGATATAAGCATTTCTGAACGAAAGCGGCCCGATAGACTGCCATCGTATCATCGAGATCAAAAAGTAGAGTATTTGCCTCTCCTAATTTCCTAAGATTAGCGCTTGATCCACGTACAAAAGTACTGGAGTTATTGCTCGCCATATTATTGAACGCCACATCTTTCATATAGTTTTATATTGTATCATATTAAATACATTTTGTAAATGATCACGAATAATTCAGCTTGATCGTATTGTTCGCTGGTGAAACTACGGCTTTGCGACCGAATGGCAAAACAATCTGTGGGTCGGTGTGTCCAAAATCGACGTTTTGAACGATTGGTATGGCTGTATTGTATTCACGAATTGTTTTAACGACAGTCTCTCGCTGCTTTTGCCGATAGGCAGCTTTCGTTTCAGTATCATTTTGTTTATTAAACTCCCAAGCTTTTGGTCGCCCAACTAGCACCGCCTGGAATCTATCAAACCAGCCGCGTTCGCCAAAACCAGTTAGTAGATATTCAATGATCCAATGCTCGGGTATGTCCTCGGCAGTTTCTAGCACCAGAATCGTATCGTCTATATCTTCGTCCTTTGGCAAATACTTCCCCGTGCTAGATTGAACGATCAAGCTCTCGACACAGCCACCCCACAATATACCCTCGGCATCCTTGTCGCCGTCCCAAATCAAACCGTCGTTTGGCTCTAATTTACGCTGTTTCAATAGGTTACTCTCGACCGACCAATCTAGGCCCTCGTCGTTATATTCGCTAGCGACTTCCATCTCGAATTCGCCCTCATCAAATAGAGCGTGTTTGATAGAATTGATGGTCATGTCGAACATTTTGACGTTCATACCAAATTGATTCATGATGCCGCCACCGTAATATGACGGCATGCCCAGGTTCCACAAAAAATTATGCAGATGAGTATTATCGCTAAACCCGAAAAACGGCTTTGGATTGTTGATGAAAACTTGCGGATCGAGATATTTAATCAACTTTATCTGATCATTACCACCTATAGAGGCGAAAACTGCTTTGATTTCGGGATCACCAAACGCCGCCATGACATCCCTTGCTCGATCCTCTAGCGACGAACCCATCTGCCTAGTTGTAGGATATTCAATAGGCTCGAGCTCGAAAACCGTGCGGAGGCGCTCCAAACCCAGATCCTGCACCCACGGAAATAGACCGGGTAAACCAGCCGACGGAGAGATGATTGCGACCTTGTCGCCTTTCGATAGTTTCGAGAGCTTGATGTGATGTTTCATAGCTATTATTATAATTGATCTTGAGTAAATAGTTGAATACTATCGATTGTACATCTGGACCTCCTTTATATTAAATTAATATTTTTATATAGCTATCCCCAACAAAAAAGGACGGCTACACTAGGCTGTCTAAACCAGAGTAAACAGTGATGCCTACTTTTTCGTATAGCCGTCCATTTCACGTCACCGCACGAAGTAATTTCGTACTACATACTCTAGCCAGACATTAAGATTGTGGCATATAATGAATGTATAATGATTCTTCTAAGTCGACACTCAAACGACCTATCTTAAGTATTACTTAAACTCATAATAACCTCGCTCTTGACAATAAGATTATCGCTAAAAAATATGCTTTCGTTCCCGAGGCGACTAGTCCGAGCACTATGGTGAAGGACGTAGTTAGTCGGGAGCTGTGTGTCATCATATAAATCGTGTATCTCTGGGGCATTGTCATAGGACACTATCCACTTTGCATCTTTTATGGACTTTATCTTCTCACTAACTGCCCTATGATCATCTGACTGATAGTGATTCATATACAAACTCTCGCCCTTAAGAAAATAGGGCGGATCAAAATAGAAGATTGTATTGTCGTTACATTTAATATTCTCGACAAGATCAAGAGCGTCTAGGTTAAATATGTTGATATGATTACTCATACTCCCAATCAGTTTAATTCTATCAACTATAGTTTGTTTGTTAAAACGACAATCTATTCGATATTTCCCTTTTTGGTGCGCCCCGCCAATAACACCAGCGTTAAGAATCCCTGAATAGTTAGTCCTGTTAAGAAACAGTGCTGCGAACCCCAGTTTTAACAAGTCCTTCTCACTATTCTTGTTAGATAGAATACTCTTTTGTTTATACCACTCATCTATAGTGATATCAGTACTATCTATAAGCCTGCGCAGTTCAAATGTCCGGTATTTAACTGACCACCAAAAGGCATAGATTGCTTTATCTAGATCATTAATAGTTATTTCTTTAACCCTATTAGTAAGCAGTAAATATAGCGCCACGGACGCTCCTCCGGCATACGGCTCGACATAGTGCCCGTTAATATTATTATCAACACAAATTTGGTCAATAAACTTTGCTAGTTTTTGTTTCCCGCCAGGATACCTTAACGGTGAATAAAAAGATGTGAGCATAAGTACATTATAGCTTACTTATGTCAATTTCGCTAATTAAATCTTGTGAATCTTGCAGTAAGAATTCGACAATAGGGATCAGATTATTACATGTAGCCTCAGCCTGGTTTGGAGAGGCCTCAACGTTGAAGTTGTGTATAATCTGATCTGCCTCATCTGATTTGTAGTTTATCATAGCTTTTTTAATACTAGTATTAGTAATTAGACACTGGAATAACCTCTTCAACTCACTGAAGTCCGTATACTGCTTCCCAGATTTATATAATGCTTTTTGAAAATAATTGGATTTCAACATTTTACTGCCTGGTTTATATTCGGTATTATCAACAACATACTTTAGTGAGTTTTCAAACATTACACGAGTCAACGCCATTTTTGCGTTAGTAAAGTTTTGAGAATCTAAATTGTAACACTCATCTACTATGGCTCTTACTGCATTTGGAAGTTGCTTGCGTGTCATATTAGGTTTTTTCTTCCTGCTGCCTCGCTTTTCTGTAATAGTAACTGTCGGATTAGCTATGCTATCAATTAACGGTGGTTGAAAAGTTGTGTCTTTTGGCTCTACACCCTTCACGGCGCCTCCCAAGTCTACGTTCTTTGCCTTTTTAAAGTTGTTGTCGAGCTGATTGAGAAAGTTTTCCTTGTCTGTGTCCTTGTTGACGTCAATGTACGTTGTGCCAGGGTATTGTTGCAGGTAAGATACCATGGCCTTGATATATCCTTCAAACAATTTTTTGTCAGTTACTGTTATATTATATGTGTGTTTTTGAAATTCGTAGCCACATTCTTTACTCTTAGAAAACAATCGTTCGAAAATGACTGTTTTTCCTCCAGTGCCGCCACGCCCACGACGCAGTAACCTTTTTAGGTCATCACCGCTTATTTTTACCGCCTCATAGTAAAAGTTAGCTAATTTCAATAGATCACTTGGCTTAGAATCTATTTCTCCAGCCATAGATTTTATAGAGCTTCCAGAATTATACATTTTATAGACTTCAAGGGCTTTCGCTATCCTGTCCCAGGATCGGAATAGGCTATTCGTATGTTCAAGGCGGATTCTAGTAGAGATTTCGTTTTCGTCATCATAAATTATCACAGGCAACTCGTTAATCTGCATCTCTTTTGTAGCTATTTTATACTTAGTCGGATCTTGCAGAGCTATCACGGCAGCACAACGGCGATTGCCGTCTCTGATCAGATACTTTATTCCATCATTTACCACCCATAGTGGTCTGTCCGCATAAAACTCACCAGATTCTTCAATCGCTTTCGCTATCTCGTCTGCCGACTCATTATTTAACAAGTAATCAACCAAGTCATCTTGTTTTTTACTGCCAGTATATAGTTCTGCAAATCTAGGGTTATTAATATCGAGTAATAGCTCATTAATTTTTACATATGTAATTTTTCTGCTCTTATTCATTTTTATCCTTTAGTGGCCCAAAATAATAGCGGAATACGCTAATAGTTAAGATCGCTCTCTTTTCGATTCTTACATCCTGCACAAATATGCTTCCCATTATATTTGTTATTATACCATATATACACTTGCTCACTCTATATCATCATCCGCTAAATCCCCTATATTCCTTGCGGTATCTCGCTGATTGCCAATATTTCCCGTTGCGATAAAAAATGTTTTCATGGGTTAATTATACCAAAATCACAATTCGAGATATTCGTAGGTAATTTTATTAAATCGTTTCTTTATAACTTTGTGTGATACATCTGACTGGTCAATTCCAATCCATCTGCGACCAAGATTTTGTGCCGCCAAAAGCGTTGAACCGCTACCAGCAAAACAATCAAGAATAATAGAATCGTCATTCGATGATTGTTCGATTATCATTTCGAGCATTTTTAGGTTTTTCTCGGTTGGGTAAAGTGGATATGCTGGGTCGATATAATTCCAAATGTCTTGTATCTTTTTACCTTTATGTTCGTCTGCAAACTTCTTAATTCGAGGTACGCCGTTCTTTGACCACTCTATCAAGCTGAGGTTGTCTAGTTTATCTAATTCGTTTGGGTCTGTTCGCCAATGTCTGCCATTTGGTGGAAGCATTCCACGCCACTCACTGCCAGTTTTACCGTTAGTTTCGCCAGGTGCGTGTACTGGAACTGTATTATATCTGCGTCCATTTTCATCAATCTTCTTAAACATCTTGGCTTTGTCGTTTTCATCAAGCTGGATCGTTACATTGTTAAAAATGTTTCTATCTTTATTTTTTGCGTAGAAATATATTACATCTTTCTGATTGCCGTATGCTTTACGCATAAAGTTTTTAGGGTTTGATTTAATTCTAGTAATATCATTCTTAAAATTATCTATACCAAAAATCTCATCCATTATAATTTTGATATAATGACCCATTTTTGTATCTATATGTAGGTATATAGAGCCATTATCTGAAAGTAATTCTCGCAAGAGTATTAGGCGTTCACGCATAAACTCGATGTACTCGGACGGTGTCATTTGATCGGAGTACGCAACAATTGCGTTTTTCTTACGACTAATTGTACTTACTCGTTCGTCCTCAACGGTAAATGTTTGATTTGTGTTGAAAGGCGGGTCAATATAAATCAAGTCAATTTTGCCAGTATGGTTAGGCAATAATGATGACAAGGCTGTGAAATTATCACCTTTAAGCAATAACGAATTATCAGTATTATCAACAGATTTTTTAAGAGATTTAGCCTTTGCTAATATCTCTTTTTCTGATTTTTTACCTGCATAATCAAGATTCATAAATACCTACAATGAGAACAAATAATCTCTTAATAAAACTGCCGATATAATCACTTCACTATCACTAAAATCAGTAGTAATTGCTTTGTGCATTTTGTTGTTACCCTTGATGTACAAAACACCGTCCAAAATAGCAATTTTTATTACTTCTTTATTTGTTATCACTGAATTTGACTGCATTGTTGATATTGCGTCATTGAATTGGGCGTTTTGATGACCGCCAAAATCTGACAGAAACTTTGCTTCTGCTATTACATACTTACCGTTGAATTTGGCAATAAAGTCCAAGCCTTTTGGGTGGGCATAGCCAAGTTGGTTACGAGCAAAAGTTTCCATTGCGGCGTCAGAGCCGTCAAAAACTGCATTTTCGGGCGTATTTATAAAGTCTGTTGCGTTAGTAAAGACTGGAACGCCAAGACTTCCAGCCTTAATCCAGTTCTTGAATAATGGTCCAATCTGGCGATTTGTTTCTTTTGGAACTGTTGTGCGATCAACGATATCGTCAAAGCCCATTTCGTATAACATACCTACGAGTCGTTGTGCTGTGCTTGGGTTTCTGTCGATAGATGAACTATCTCTTTTTAGATAGGCAACATAAGAATCCTTAATTGGGAATACTTCTTGTTTTAGTAAGATTTTTAGTAGAGTATTGCCATCCCTGTTATCGAATGCTGTTCTTATGCTATTTAGTGTTGAACCAGGAAGTTCTCGCCGGAGATTTACGGACATCGGATAAACACGATAAAGCAAATCAAGATAATTGCGTTGGGTTGCAAGTTCAATACTCTTTTTAGTCCATATATTCATAGCATCGCCTTTTTGCGATGCCTGAAATTAAAAACGACACCGCAAGGTGTCTTACTCCCAATTCACAACCCGACTGTCGTCGTTTCGTTTATGCGGTGTCGTTTGTATACGACGACCACATATAAAATGGGGGTCAGGCTGACAATTAAGAGTAAGACCCTCTTATTATAACACTTTTTGTCTCTCTTTGATTCTCAAAAATATAAAACTCAACGAAATAATCTTCTCTTTTCTATGATGAGGGATATCGCTCCACTGCGTTTCGCTCCTCCGTTCACTCGCCAAAAAATGTAAACACTTTTTCGCCACGTTCACTCCGCCGAACCCCCGATACATCTTGCTGACGCAAAACTTCGGTGGCTCGGATCCTGACCGCGAGACAATGAAAAACGCCAGACCAAAAGGTCTGACGATTTTCATGGCTGGGGATGAGGGATTCGAACCCCCGATCACGGGACCAGAACCCGTTGCCTTACCACTTGGCCAATCCCCAATGTCTGGTTAGTTTATTGTCAGTCTCGGACGCTATTTGTAAAAGGTTCTGGACCCGAACGGGACCTATTTATTAACCTATTCGACCTATCGGTCTCGGACAGGCCGTTGCCTTACCGCTTGGCCAATCCCCAATGTCTGGTTAGTTTATTGTCAATCTCGGACGCTATTGTCTTACTGTTTCACCAGTTCCCAAATAGCATAGAAATTATACCACACCGAGAGCAGGCAGGCTAGTTGCGGAGGTTTGGTGTTAAATAACGTTATCCTAGATATTTCTCGACTTGCTGTTTGTTGATACCGTTTTTGAGATCAGTAAAGCCCTGCTGTTGTAATATCTGCATAACAACGTTAGACCTACTACCACTACGACAATAAACAATGATTTCCTGATCCCTAGGCACGTCTCTCAGCTGCGACGGCACCTGTCCGCTCATAAACTCGGCCGGTGGAATGTTTATTGCTCCATCAACGTGCCCATCCATATATTCAAAAGGTTCGCGAGTGTCTATAATTATGGGTTTTGTCATATCTTCCCCTTGGCTTTTTTCAACTCATGAACCTTGTCCGACAGCGTGCGCCAGGTTTTTTCGATACCGAGTTGTTTGACGGTGTAGAAATTGAACACTAACCATAGTCCGTTAAGTGCCAGTAACCACCAACCAACAGTGATTCTATGGAATATACCGAACTGCGCCGCTGAAGCCTCTGTTCCAACCGACCAAATCACAACGAGCAGCCAAACCCATGGGCCCAGTACCGCGAAAAAGCCGCCGACTAGTCGTGCTAGTTCGCTCGTCTTGTACCTCATGAGGAATGGAATGGACATAATTTCTGATAACAATACCACACCTGCTACAACCGCTACCCAGACCGCACTACCTGATAACTGCTGGTACAGGCTGTCGATCATATAGTTAACACCCGCCAACTGCATGATGGCAAATAGTGCCATGACGACGGCCGCGACTTTACCGAATAGCGGCGCAGATTTTGACAGGGGTTTTGGTGGTTTGGTAGCGACAACCTTGGGATATTTCACGAGAGACTCCTCCTTTGCTTATATTTACTCTAGATTATACCATAACCGACATACCCAGATAGAAAGTGATGTGTTTTTTACAAATTCTATTGCATTGCGATTATGCTTTGTGCTACCATGAGTATAGCAAAGTTAGAAACAAACACATAAAAAAGTACGTTTCAAATTTTGCAATGTCTCCACCACACCTCTTTAACCTCAGGGCTCTCCCTGGGGTTTTTTGGTATCTCACTAGGAGCTATGATTTTACCGAATTGTCGTCGCGCCATTTTTGGATAGCCGCATGATTACCAGATAGCAAGACATCGGGGACTTTCATATCTCGAAACGCTTCAGGGCGCGTATATTGCGGAAATTCCAGTTCTGTTTGCTCGCTATAGCTCTCGATTTCTGCCGAAGTCTCACCGCCGAGCACCCCCGGCATCAACCGTACCACCGAATCAATTACGATCATCGCCGGAATTTCACCACCAGTCAGCACATAGCGACCAACCGAAATTTTCTCATCAATGAAATGATCGATCCGAGCGTCAAAGCCCTCGTAACGACCGCAGATGATAATGTAGCTATCGTCCGACGCCGCGTAACTACCGGCGTGTTGCTGATCCCAGAAATTGTCAGTCGGTGTCATCAGTAGAACCTTGGCGGTCGGATCTTGTCCCTTCGCAAATTCTAGTGCTGCAACGAGCGGCTCAATCATCAGTAGCATACCATCACCACCACCATATGGTGTATCGTCAACCGTCTTACGCAGACCTAGGCCAAAGTCACGCAGGTTGATCGTCGAGAATTCAACCAATCCCTCTTTGCGAGCTTTCCACATCATCGAGGTGGTAAAAAATGACTCTACAAATTCAGGAAATAGGGTTATGACTTGAAACTTTTTCATCTGTTACAGTATAGCACAGATGGAAACCAAAAACCGCCGGTGATGGGCGGCGGTTTTTGACACGCATAAGTCTCGCATTTATCGTGTGTTTTAGTTCTCGCAATTGAACTGAGAATATTATATATCAAGATCATCTAGTTCTGCAAGCTCTTGGCGGGTCTTTTTTGCCAAATCGCTTTCGTTTTCCACAGTTTCAGCGTCAGTTTTTTCCACAGTATCGACTGTTTCGACTTTTTCTGGTGTGGTATCGGTGGTAACAGGCTGGTTTTCGGCTGTACCTTCGCGGTCAACGTCTATAATTTTCAAGTTGTAATGATCGTCGTTTTTAGTACCCAGTGCTCGGAGCAGGTTACGGAGCGACTGCGCCGTAGCTCCATGTTTACCGATAACACGGCCCAAATCACTCGGTGCGACGGTTAATTTTAGCAATATACCTTTGTCATCAACAATACGTTCTACCTGCACAGCATCTGGCTCATCAACCAACTGTTTGACAACATATTCAATAAATTGTTGTTCGATCATTTCGGCCTCCCTCGTTAGTTATCGTAACCATTTTAACAAAAATCCGCCCCCTGGCGCAAGACCTGATGAGGCGGATAGTATTTAAAAGCAAGATTATTCAGCCGATGTAGCTTCGGTAGTCTCAGCAGCAGCTTCTTCGGCTGGAGCTTCATCCGCAGGGGCAGCTTCTTCTTTTGGTGCGTTTTTACGCAATTTCTCTGGATTACGAGTAGCTCGAGTCTTCGATAGATTTGGCTCTTTGACCCAAGATGGCAATTTGACTTTGGCGTCTTTCAACAATTTCACGATACGTGGGGTTGGCTGGGCACCATTACTCAGATATTTTTCTACCAACTCTTTGTCAAACGTAGCTTCTTTGGTGTGAGGATTGTAGGTTCCGACATAGGCTACTACTTTACCTGACGATGGGTGGCGCTGAGCCTCTTGGACTGCGACCCTATAAACAGCATAAGCCTTGCGGCCGGTTCGTTTCAAACGAATTGCGAGCATTATTCTCCTTTATTAGTTAAATTGTATGACGGTTTAACTAGATTATACAGATTAGACTGTTAAAAGTCAACTCTTTGACTCATCAGCCTTGCGGCGGTAGGCAGCCAGAGCTTCGCGAGCGGCCTCTTGCTGTGCCGATTGTTTGCTGGATCCAACGCCTCGTCCCATCTCACGTCCAGCCACAAAGGCTCCGACCGTAAATGTCTTGTCGTGGTCAGGTCCCGATTCCTCAACCACCCGGTAATCCGGAGTTTCATTATCGATTCGCTGACTGACTTCCTGGAGGTGCGATTTCGGATCGCGCCAGCTGCCATCATCTAAAATATCGTCGATTCGATACAAGATATGCTTATCGACAAATTGTCTGGCTGTCTCGAAGCCTTGATCCAGATAAATAGCACCAATCAGTGCCTCAAACGCATTCGCGACGATATGGAGTCGGGCAGCCTCTGATCCCTGCTTTTCACCACGGCTCATGCGGATCAAATGTTCATAATCTAGTTTTTGACCAGCAGCGGCAATCGACTCAGTTCGTACTAGCGCTGAACGCCAAGAGGTCAAAATTCCCTCTGGCTGATCATAGTTTTTGAACAGGAATTCAGTCGTAGCCAGCTCTAGTACCGCATCACCCAAAAACTCTAATCGCTCGTTATGGGCACGAGCTGATTTACGGTGTTCATTCACGTAGCTGCGATGCGTGAGAGCTGTCACTAGTAGGTCAGGACTGTTAAACTCGAACCCTAGGTGGTCTCGTGCAAAAGTCTGATACAATTCAAAATTTACTCCTGCTACAGGGGGAACTGATGGCTCATCATGAGCACGACGCTCAAATGATTGCCATGTGGTCTTTTTCTGCAAAGAGCTCTTGACCATTATTCGATTTCTCCTTTTTGACGGAGGCGTTTGCGAGCTAATAATACGAGTTTCATAACGTCTTCATAGGCAATATTATCGATCGCTTCATCGAAATCGAACCATCTGACATCATGCATCCACTCTTCTTTTTTCAGACTCTCGTCTTTGCCAGCCTTGAACAAATAGGTCTGCATATTGATAATAACCAGGCTATTACCACGGCGATAGCGAAAATTCACTTTGCCGAGCCAGCAAATCGGCTCGATACCAAATAAACCAACTTCCTCGCCGATCTCTCGGATCGCTGATTCTTGGGCTGTTTCGCCCTCTTCGATATGGCCTTTTGGAATCGTCCAACGATCGCGGACATCCTGGAATAGAACAATCTGCAGTTTCCCGGCTTTGGTGAGACGATACACGACGCCACCCGCCTCGGCTTCGCGAATAATTTCGTTAATAGCTGGCTTGTCGCGTCTAAACGGCTTCGCGAGTCGCGAAAGACCACGTTCGCCAATATCATTTTCGTCCTTTATCGTCACTAGATCAGGCGCCGCATCCTCATCGAATTTGTTCTTTTCGTCTGTCATCTATTCTCCTCTTGCGTTCATCTGGCGCCAAATTGTTCCTAGGACACCATTGATGAATTTGGAGGAATTTTCCGAACCAAACAATTTACCCAGCTCTACTGCTTCGTTAATAGCAACTTTGGGCGGAATCTGTTCACCAAAGTATTTCAGCTCATAGAGAGCCATACGTAAAATTTCGTGATCAGATAACGGTAGCTGATTGAGTGGCCACTCCGGTGCTACCGGTGCTATTGCTGCATCGAGCTGTTTGGCTTCTTTGACGACACCACGAGTTAAATTCTCTACAAACTCACGATCGCCAATTTTTTTGCCATAATGGCTCAAACTACGACCCAGAATGTCATCAATATCAGCGCTGTCATCGCCCAGGCCCGCACGAAAATCATATTCGTACAAAGCTTGCAGCGCGATGATCCTACCCAGGTGCCGATTGCTTGCCATTTCGGAAAACTCCTCTATCCTTTTTAATTAATTGTAAAGTTCTAGCGATATTGCCCGTATATATGGGCAATTCTCAGCCGATCTTTATTTGACTGATTTGCCGGTTTCGCGTTTAGTGGTGGCGACTTTGACCGGTGATTTAGCATTGACCTGTCGGGCCAGTTTCAAACGCAGATGACTGCGACGCAGACCAGTTTTACGTGGGCTAGAATGCTTTTTAGGCTCACTACTCATTCTTTCTCCTTTATTTAAACTTGTTCTATTCTAACGGATTTCGAGCTTTTTGGCAATGGTTGTTCGGTGGTTTTACCAAATCATTGACTTTTTATTATGTTTGTGCTATAATGATGATGTTATGTCAGCAAATTCATCATCACCTACACCAGATCGCGGAACTGCGAACTCTAATAATACGAGCTCGGGATTTCACAATATTGGTATCGGATTCAAGACTCTAGCTGGCGCAGCTGCCGCTGGGCTAGTACTGAGTCCGATTGTAAACGCCATAAATCAGAATACTCAGGATGTCGCCTACGGTCCTCGAGAAATCGCCGGCGAACGTGTTAAAGATATTGACAGCGGCACATTCACGCTGAAACCTGGCGCTATTATACGTGCCAACCCAGTGGTCGCTAATGGCGGCGAATTTAACGGCGTCTGCCTCATCGGCGAAGAGCCTGTATCCATAGCCGCAGAAACCGTTACTATCGCCGACGGCGTCAAGACCAACCCAAATGATCCAAATGGACCATGGGTTATGATTGACTTAAACGGGTTGCCTGTTGAAACGCAAGCCGCCTGTCATGACGGCATTGAGCTGGACCAAGACGGCAAAGGTTGGGTGTCAGTCGCTGGTGGCGCTATCGACCCTCCTAAATAGTTATTTTACGACGATATTGACGATCTTCCCCGGTACGTAGATAATACGTGCCGGTTTTTTGTCACCAATAAATTTATCAACATTTTCGAGCTCTAGGGCGAGCTTTTCAATGTCTTCCCGAGTAGTATCCGAGGCGACAGCTATTTCGCCACGTAATTTGCCATTTACCTGCACCGCGATCGTCATCGTGTCAGATATGAGTAACGCCTCGTCCCAGGTAGGCCAATCGCTCACGTGGACAGAGCCAGACTCACCGAGCATTTCGCTCCAGACTTCTTCGGCAATATGTGGTGCAAATGGCGCTAGCAGTTTCGTAAAGTCTTTAATCGCGTCACGCCAGACTTTACCACCTTTAGCCTCGACTTTGATGAGACTATTGAGCGCTTCCATTAGTGCCGCTACCGCTGTATTAAAGCTCATTGCTGCTATATCAGTGCTGACTTTTTTCGTGGCTTGGTTAATGATTTTCTTGATAGCCTTTTCATCATCAGCTGAAACTGCAGTTTCTTCCCCCAACACATCGTGCACTAGATTCCAGTACCGTACGAGGAAACGATAGGTACCCGCTACGCCTTCCGGATTCCACGGTGTTGTCTGGTCATACGGCGCGATGAAAGCAATCATCAGGCGCAAGGCATCGGCACCGTAGCCGCTATCGATAATCTGCGTGGGATCGACGACGTTACCGAGACTTTTACTCATTTTGCGGCCATCGGCTGCGAGCACAATTCCCTGTCCACGACGTGAGGCGTACGGTTCTGGCGTCGGTACGAGGCCTTGATCATAGAGAAATTGATGATGGAAACGCGAGTACAGGAGATGGAGCGTTGTATGTTCCATGCCACCCAAATACAAATCAACGTCACCCCAATAATCTAATTTGTCCCGATCGGCAAAGGCTTTGTCATTATGAGCGTCAAAATAACGTAGGTAATACCAGTTACTACCAGCCCAGTTCGGCATCGTGTCAGTCTCGCGTTTGGCTGGGCCACCGCAGGTTGGACAGGTTGTGTTCACCCAAGAATCGATGGCGGCTAGTGGTGATTCACCAGTATCAGTTGGCTCATAATGATCAACTGGCGGGAGTTCAACTGGTAGCTGATCCTCGGGAACTGCTACTGCGCCGTGCTCTGGGCAATGAATAATTGGAATCGGCTCACCCCAATAGTGCTGGCGCGAGAAGATCCAGTCACGCAGTTTGTAGTTAACTTTTTCCTGCGCCATTCCCCTGTCCGACAGCCACTGGACAATTTCTTTGCGGGCAGTATTAGATGCAACTCCATCAAATTGCCCTGAATTAGTTAGAATACCGTTACTTGAATAAATAGGTGATTCAGCTTTCGATATATACGCTATAGCTCGACTGCGAAGCATATCCCAATGTTCAGTTGCTTTATTTTCACCAGCAAAATTTAGTTTCTCAAACTCCGCAGCACTGAGCCACTTGAGCTGAAACTTTTCGTGCTCCTCACGATGAGAATCTACTATGGTATCCTTGGCTGCGTACACCAAGAAGCCTTGGGTTTTAGCCTTGCGGTTTATGTTTTTTATATCATGATGATAGTGGGCATAGACAGGTAAACCGAGTTGAACGGCTTTGAAACCACCGTTGATACCGGCTTCTTCGGCTAATTCTCGAGTTAATGTCTGCTCATAAGATTCGTCCGCTTCGCGTCCACCAGCAACCAACGTTATGTAGTCTTTATCTCCATCCCAGTCGAGTACGGCGAATTCGTTATCGTTCTCGTCATAAATTATTGCCGTAATACCATCAACCTCTTGCTCGCTATCACGAACCTCTCCGAATTCAGGAGCGATAACCTCTATGATAGGAATGTTAAATTTCCTGGCAAATTCGTTATCGCGCTCATCGTGCGCTGGTACCGCCATAATTGCTCCGGTGCCGTACCCCATTAACACATAATCAGCGATCCAAATCGGAATGTTCTCGCCATTAGCTGGGTTGACAGCGTAGGCGCCCGTCCATACCCCGGTTTTCTCACGACTGGTTTCCTGTCGTTCGATATCAGATTTGCCTTGGGTTGCCCGGATATAGGTCTCGACAGCGCCTTTTTGCTCTGGGGTGACGATAGTTTGAACCAGTGGGTGCTCAGGCGCCAGCACCATAAATGTCGCTCCAAAAATCGTATCTGGTCGAGTCGTAAATACGGTGATTTTTTCGTCGTAACTATCAATCGCAAAATCAATTTCGGCGCCCACTGAACGGCCAATCCAGTTAATCTGTTGGTCGGCAATTCGCGATGGATAATCGACCGTCTCTAATCCCTCGATTAAACGATCGGCGTAATCAGTAATCCTGAGTACCCATTGTTTGAGCTGCTTTTTCTCGACGAGATTATCGCAGCGCTCATGACGACCGTTGACGACCTCTTCGTTCGCGAGACCAGTTTTACAAAACGGACACCAATTGATAGCAATTTCGTCCTGATAAGCCAGGCCGGTTTTGAAAAACTGTAGGAAGAACCACTGCGTCCATCGGTAATAATCGGGATTAGTTGTCGAAAAACTGCGATTCCAATCGAGGCTAAATCCCATAGCGCCCAGCTGATCGCGGAATCCGGCAACATTGTTCGCGGTCGCAACTTGTGGAGCAATCTTGTTTTTAATCGCAAAGTTCTCAGTCGGTAGGCCAAAAGCGTCAAATCCCATCGGAAAGAGTACGTTATGCCCAGTCATCCGTTTGTGCCTAGCGATGATATCACCCAAAGTATATTCACGCATATGCCCCATATGGAGTCCGGCTCCCGAAGGATACGGAAACTCGGTCAGCATGACAAATTTTGGCTTGTCATCAAAATCACGAGCGGCATAAATTTGATCATTCGACCAAGTCGTCTGCCACTTTTTCTCAATATCAACAGGATTATAGCGTTTCATATCTGTCAATTATAACACAAGGAGAGGAGCGAAAAGGGGCTGTTCACAGGCTTTTCCGAGACGACGCAGTGTTATATCGGCACGTCAGTGTCGGTATAACATCTAATCCGTGTCTTGGCCAATGTTTTCTAGGCTAGAGAGCCAAGCATTCTTTTTGTCGAGCCATTCGCTATCTTGGCGAACGAGACGCTGTTGATCCTCGACATGAGCTAGCAGAATTTTGATCGCTTCTTCGGCATATACACCATTCTGGGAGCCCTTAGCGAGAATCACACCGCCAGATTTTAGAACTTTGTTTGCAAAAGCCCCAGCCGAAATCGGATCGGAGAATGATTGTACGTTATTGCCTTTACGTTTGGCGGCTGGCGCTAAATAATGCGCTGCGTCGTCGCCAATAGTGATGACCCAGTCGAGGTAGGTTGGATCGCACATCTCGCCAACCTGACGATGAGCGTCGACCGAAAAATTACCCAGCTCATTCATCGAGCCCAGGATCGCAATACGTTGATCAGTATCTATTAAATACAATGTTCGAAGTGCCTCAACTGCAGCGTCAGGACTGGAGTTATACGTGTCGTCAATAATGATCGAGTCGCGTACGCCGCGTAAAATATTCATTCGGCCAGGTGTTGGTACTATTTCTGCTAACCCTTCGGCTATTTCTGCAGCTGTCATGCCGAATTTAGCTCCAACAAGTCCCGCTACAGCAGCGGCTTTTAGATTATGATCACCAACTAAATGTACTGTGGTCTCGACGCCTTCGGCAAATTCTGGTCCAAAAAATTTACCCGTGTAGCCGTCGAGCGGAGTACCGTCGCTCGTGTCGAATCGATATTCACCACCAAATAGACCGTAGTTAGTGATGTTCGTCGTCTCGGCATAGGGTGCAAAGCGCTCATCGACATCGTCGCGATTGATAATCGTTAAATCTGAGTAGCTGGCGACCGATAACTCTTCCTTGGCAACCTGTTCTATACCACCAGGAAAGTTCTCCATATGTTCCGGCGCAACAGCAGTAACAATAGCCATATCAGGGCGCAAATACGTACCATAGTGTGGAATTTGGCCTGGTGCATCGGTTGCCAGTTCCTGGATAATGACATCAACGCCTTGCTGATCGCGAATACGCCTACGCATAGCTTTGAAAATACGACGCCAAACCCTAATTGATCGCAGCAGTTCCTCTGGCGGGAATTCAATACCAAGAATTGCAAGCGGTACCGACAATTCAGAATTCAAATTACCACGCTCAGCCTGAATACGGAATTTGGGATGGAGTACTGTGGCAATCGCATTCTTTGTCGTCGTCTTGCCAACTGAACCAACTACCACGATCAACTTTGGGTGGTGCTTTTTGAAATATTTGATCGTTAACTTTTCTAGTTTTCTCTGGACATACTTTTTAAACATACCTATAGTTTATCATAACTGGTTTGCTCTCTCCTAATCACCCAGACGAGCGCTGCGCCTATGCCACCGATCAGCATGGTAACCGGTAGAGTCGTGAGATCGAGCTCATAGTGGAAATGACTTGCAATAGTTGGTACTGTGATGATCATTACAAAACTAATAGCACAGGCCGCGATGAGACCGAGTTTCCAGCCTTTGAGCGGTCGAGCGAGCGATACGAGCACGGACATGCCAATCATCATCATCGTAATTGATACCGACGTACCAATTACTGCCATTGACGCGCCGCGATTGTCTAGTAGCAAGTAGTTGATCATCATCGACGTCGCTGCGATAAAACCGACTGGAATTGCAAATTTCAACACTCGTATCAAAAATCCTGGTCGATATAGTTGCTGGTTAGGTGCCAGAGCTAGGAAAAAGGCTGGCACGCCAATCGATAGCACGCTGATCACTGTCATTTGCGATGGCAAATAAGGATAGGCCTGACCTGCCACTGTTACCGATAATGCAAGCAGCAAAGAATAGACGTTTTTTATCACAAACAGATTAGCGACGCGTTCGATGTTAGCAATCACTCGGCGACCCTCGGCAAGGACGCTCGGCAAGCTAGAGAATTTGTTATCGAGCAAAACAATTTCTGCGACAGCCTTGGTTGCGGCAGCACCGGAGTTCATTGCGATACCGAGATCGGATTTCTTTAGCGCTAAAGCATCGTTCACACCATCACCTGTCATCGCTACAACTCGACCAGATTCCTGCAAGGCAGCACATATTAGACGCTTTTGCTCTGGCTGTACTCGGCCGAAAACATTGTGTTTTTTGATGATGCGGTTAAACTTGGCATGACTCGTAGCAGATTTTTTCGGATCAGGTAAATCACGGGCATCAAATACAGCGACTTCACCCATACTCACGCGCCGTGCAACAGCGGCAACCGTGAGCGGCGAATCACCCGAGATGACTTTTATATCAACATGCTGTTCACGGAAAAATTGCAGGATCTGACCAGCATCATCGCGAATATTTTCCGATAAAACAACGAGTGCTGCAGGCTGAAATGATGGAATGGCATACGATTCATCCGGCCAACTCTCGATTCGGACCAGAGCGAGGACACGCTTGCCCTCACCGGCGATGGTTTGGGCCTTTTTAAATAATGGATCCTTTTTGAACTTTGCAAAAGTGACTTCCGGTGCGCCGAACAGCCATTTTTCGCCATCAATTTCAATCGCACTCCATTTTCGGCCACTATTAAAAGCAATCTCACGGTCAAATGGTACGGGTTTGATTTTTTCCAAAGCTCGACTAATGGCCGTATTAGTCGGTGAATTTGCTCTACTCGCAATAGTTGCGAGCGCTAGATCGACCGGCTGACGAGAGCTAGGATCCGCCAGAACCACGGCTTCGAATTTGATCTCGCCTTCGGTCAGTGTTCCCGTCTTGTCGAGTAGTAGCGTATCAACGCGCGCCAGCGTCTCAACAGCAGGCATCTGCTGCACCAAAACTTTGCGACGCGCCAACTGGATCACCGCCAACATAAACGCCGTCGAGGTTAATAGCACTAGCCCCTCTGGAATCATGCCCACGATGGCCGCGGTAGAATGAACGATGGCCTGTCGCCAGTCACCATAATCCAGCCTGAGTTGGCCAAATAGCAACAACGGCACAACGAGCACTAATAGCCAGGATATCCAGCGCAATAATTTATTCGTACCTGATACCAGTTCACTACTAGCGCGTTTAAACTGTTTGGCTTTCGCAGTCAATTCAGCAGAGTACGATTCGGCACCAACTTTATCGGCACGCATCACGCCTTTTCCGGCCACTACGATCGAACCAGATAGTACTGTGTCACCAGCTTTCTTGAAAATTGGGTCCGATTCACCAGTTAGTAAACTTTCGTCAATCTCTAGCCCTTCCGTGTCGAGAATCTCACCGTCAGCAACAATCTGGTCGCCTAATCTAATGCGCAAATAGTCGTCTTTCACGACTGATTCAACCGTAATTTCTACTGTTTTACTATTTCGAATCGCTCGAACGGTTGGTGCATTGAGAATTGATAGTTTATCGAGAGTAATCTTGGCCCGTAATTCTTGAAAAATACCGATCGCACTGTTAATAACGAGCGCTAGGCCGAACAGCGCGTTGAACGGTGATCCATCGATAATAATAACGATTACTGCCAGTGTCGCCAGAATAGCGTTAAATCGCGTGAAAATGTTTGCCCGCAAAATATCGACGAGTGAGCGGCTCGATTTATCAGTCGACTTGTTGACTAGCCCGTCCTCGATGCGACGCTGGACTTCTGTATCTGAGAGACCGGTGAATCGTTTCATCCGTCAATTATACTATATGCCAGCTATAATAAGCTTGCGATACCCCACATCACCAGTGGCAATGTGAGTGCTGACAACACCGTGCTAATCGCGACGAGCTCCGAGGCACTACCCGTATCATCACGATATTTTTCAGCAAATAGACCGAGGCTTGTTGCTGTCGGCAATGCCTGAATGAGGACGAGGATATGAATAACGTCACTCGGTGCACCGATCAATTTCAGGACGACAAAGGTAATGAGCGGCCCCAAAATCAGTTGAGCGAGACACGTTAGTACTAATATTCTACGCCGCAAGACCTGTCGCAAATTAGCTCGACTGAGCATATAGCCGATAGCAATGAGCGACAATGGTGTCATCATTGCGCCGGTATAGCTGACCGAATTTCCGATAAACCCTGGCAGCTGCATGCTGAATAGGAATAGCAAAAAGCCCACCACGACAGCAATAACATTCGGGTTGACCAATGTTCGGCCAAGATCTTTTAGATGAAACTCTTGACGAAATAGTGATACCCCGTACCCAAATAACGCTAGGTTAAATATTACGATAAATCCGGCATATGGCACCAGTCCGGCTTGGCCGTAAATCGCATTGACTAGCGGAAATCCTAGAAAACTGGCGTTGTTAAAAATAAAGGCGAATTGGTATTCAAAATAGTTTTTTAGATTACGGCGCCTCGGAAAGAGCAATCGGGAGACGATAATTGCTGTCAGCAATACTACTATTCCACCGACTAGGCCATAGAGAAACGTGTTCAGATACTCTGGCCTAAACTCTCCCGGAAAAGCTCCGAGCAGTGCACACGGCCATGCCACATTGATGAGCAAGTTAACTAATGTCTTGTTTGTGTGCTCGTCGATCCAACCACGCTTACCCGCTACCCAACCCAAACCAACAATCAGGGCTACCGAGGCTAAACTCGAATAAAAGATACTGAGGTCAACGTGCATGCTCCTATTTTAGCACAAGCGAGATTCCATGCTTGCGAAACAACGCTGCCTCCGCCAGATTTTATTTAATTACTACTATCGTCGCCGTCAGTAACAACAATTTTATTTACATTATCTAGCTTTGTTTCAGTTGAGTTTAGTTTGTTCTCTACAACACCGGCAGTGTTTTCGACTTTTTCTGCAACAGAATCAACTTTGTTGAGAGTGTTATCGAGAACCTGATCCAAATTCTGTTCGAATTCATCAAACTTCTTTACGATCTCATCTGGATCAAAATTTGCTAACATACTAAATAATCCCATAGTTATATTGTACTACCAAATGAGATAAAGATCTACGTAGTCGACACAATCAATGGAGTTGTTGCGCTCGACCAATTGCCTGTAGCATCTCTACATTCTAATGTAAATGAATATTGAGTCGCCGATGTTAGTCCGTTAATAGTGACTGCATTGAGCGGATCACTATACGGATAGGCCGTAATCGCCGCAATTATTCCGTCTTGACGAATACGATAGCCAACAACACCCGTACCCTGGGCAGCACCAGCATCGGTCCAGATAAAAGATATACTCGTAGGATTGATAGCAGTAGTCGCAAAGCCAGTCGGTACACTCGGAGGCGTCGTGTCAATACCAACACCAGAAATTAGTTGCGCATCTATCCAGTCAATTCGCGAGCTCAACCAAGTATGGATATTCGGCGCACTACCAACACCCCAAATTTGCGCATCACGTGCCACAGCGCCAGCTATCGAATCTTCCATGTTGCTCAGCCAATCAAATATATTGTTACCTTCGGCCAATAACCGCGAACGGAGTAACGCCCATCGATGCTTTAGCACGTCGCGGAACCATGGATCTTCTAGCATTCGTGCAATCCAAGTAGCGCCGACTCGTGTCCACCACCCAGTGGCAGGATGTGGAATAAAGAACGTAATACCGCACGAAGCGTCAAAATCCCAACCTGGTCCAGCATGTAGTTTGCTAGGAGGACCGCTCGCCGGATCACGCGGCTTGGTCAATTTAACAGAAGCACCGAACCCACTGTCATTGTTACATACGAGTTCATTCAATAGATACCAGTCTGCCCAACTATCAGCATCTAGCAAATCACGCCATACACCATTGGTAAAATCCTCGGCAAATAGAGCGTCTTCGCAGGCTTGAGTAAAATTCTTTGCATAATTATACTGTTCTGGGATATCGCCGTCTGGCGTATCAAAGATAATTGGAACATTCAGCCGTGTACGCCAACCGATCTCATCATTTTCCTCGAATCGTGTGTCCACCTCTAATATATAACCGCCTGTTAGATTACGCCCACTGATATGTGTGGCTTTTAGCTCATCAATATCGACACGATTTTTATCCACCTCGACCGACTCCGAGAACTGATAGAGGCCCAGATAATCGCCATTTAAATATACTTCTAGATTAACTGAACGTGGAGCCCAAGGTAACCCGGTACGTCCACTGATTTCGTTTGCCATACCGTAGCGAACTTTGCTCGGGTCGATATAATTAGCGAGTAGCGCCCAGTCTTTGCTTTTCGGCATACCGAGAACCTCGACTTTGTTATCAAGCTTGACTTTGAACGGTTTCTTCGGCATGGTCCAGGTAGAGTTACCTCGACCACGAATACGTCCAGGCTGATTAAAGAGTTCTGCGCCAGAACCTAACTCGTTAACAATCTGATAGGTACAGTTAACATAGGTCGTTTTGGTAGTAACTGGTGCGCCACCTTCAGTAGTGATATATAGTACCGGTTGACTAAGCTCATAGGTGGGCGCTGGCGGTACTTCGTCCTTGCGCAATAGAACGCCTCTCGTTACACCTCCGACTTCTTTTAGCCCTGGGTAGAGCTGTTGACCTTTGTTTCTACTAACATACGCCATGGGTTACGCCTCTGTTACGATAACATCGATACCGTATGATTGACCACCAATCGTCGAGTGTTGCGTGGCTCCTGTACCTATTCTGTAATACTGACGCTGCTGATTATTTGTCATATCTGCGCTCATCAGATAAAGCAGCGATCCGTCGTTTGCTTGTACGGCAGGATTACCGACGGATGTTGTCGATACATAGTAGTCGCTAGCAAAACGATAGCCGATCCAAAATGGCGTATTCGCGCTAATGCTGACCGGTGATGGGAAGTTGACTTCATTCCATTGTCCAGCCGCTGTCGACATCGTCGCCGTTGCAACAGGATTCGCAAGATTAGGCGGCGTACCTATCACTGGTGTAAATAGATAGATTTCACAGCTCGCTGGCACCGGTGCACCTGCTGGTATGTATAGTCGACCGCCTTTTACGCTCCATCCGCTAGGAGTAACACCGAACCCACTGGCGCAAGTAATGAGGTCTCCGTTATCACCAACGATAGAGGTTAGTCCAGGTATAGGCGAGCTAGCAAATACTGAGTGGTCAGTAGCTACAGACTCGAGTGTCGTAACGTTCAGCGCGCTAGAGAAATCGCCCCAGTTGCCGGCTGCATCCCGAGCACGAACCGTACAAGCATAGGTAGTGTTACCATTGCGGCCTATTATATTAGTCGAGGTACCAGTAACAATTTTATAACTAACACCGTCGAGAAATACTTCATAGGCTGTTACCGCTATATTATCCGTAGCGGCTGTCCAACTGAGTGTAAAGCTATTACTCGTAATGCTAGAGGACTGTAGATTGGTTGGTTCGCTCGGTGCCTCGGTATCAGTTGGTTGACTCGGAGAAAACCATAAATCACCATTCGCCATATTGGTTGGCTGAGAACTGCCGCCGAGCCACAACACTGTATCGGCGGTTGGTCGAGCTTCGCTGCCAGTAGAAACGAGAACTGATACTACGCCGCTCGCTGCTACCGTTGGGGCATCGATCCACTCGGTGACGTAGTCTGAATTAGAGCTTTTAGCGAGTAACTGGCCAGTAGTTCCAGCAGCTGGAACACCGGTACCAGCAGGACCCGTAGAACCTGTTGCACCGATAGCGCCATTAGTTCCAGATACACCAGTAGCTCCAGTTGCACCCGCCGAGCCAGCAACGCCAGTCGGACCAGTTGCACCAACAATGCCCGGCGTACCACTAGGACCAGTAGCACCGGTTGAGCCAGCAGCTCCACTAGGGCCACTAGGTCCTGTTGCACCCTGTTGACCAGCAATAACATTGAGTTTGTCTCGTACTTCCTCGGAAAGGTTAGCCTCGGCAATAGTATTATTAGCTATCACGCTAGCATCGACAACATCTGGTTTTAGCGTACCGTCCGGTCTGTGAGCCGTCGAGAGATACTCATTGAGTATCTGGCCCCATTCGCCTACGTCTGACCCGGGTGTAGGTAATCTAGTCATGATAGTTTTTTAGCCCCTCCATTTTAATACAATAGTGCTTGTGTTCTAGTGTAGCACCTCACCGCGTAACAGGTCAAGGTAACTTCGATGCTATCGAGCATACCAACCGTCACCCCATAGATCATAGAGGCGTTCAAAATAGGCTTGGTACTCGTCGCGGACATGCGTCGTACTAAATCGTTTCTGAGCCGCAGCACGTATCTTGCGACGCTTGGCTACGGAAAACTTTTCAGTCGATTTCACGGCAGCTACAAAATCTCTAAAAACATCGCAGCGATAGCCATTTTCACCATTCACAACCGTTTCGGTAAATACACCGAAATTAGTCGTAATGACTGGTGTACCGCACAACAACGCTTCGGCGTGCACGCCACCAAATGGTTCGATATAAGTCGTCGGCACAAACACTGCCTTGGCATGGCTCATCAATTCTCCGCGCTTTTCGACACCAACTACTCCAATATGTTCACCGTAGCCCGAGAAATCACCCTGACCTGCCAGAATGAGACGTTTGCCGAGCTTTTCGCAGACTTCCTGAGCAATACGCCAACCTTTGCGATCAATGAGTCTACCGATAAACAGATAGTAGTCGTCAGTCTTCTCCACAAATGGAAATTCTTCGGCATCATAATAATTTGGAACAACGGTATCATAGAAATTACCGTTATCATCATTCTGGAGACCGTGGACATAATGCATATGCGCATAGGATTCGAAGACTCGATATTTTGAAAACGGACCAGTGTAACCGATGCCATATTCGACAGCAAAGTTGTTCGGGAAGGCATCAGCAATAATTTTCTGGCACCATCCGCCAATAATACAGATGAAATCCCGCGGCTGGATACGCTCGGCCATAGCTTTGATCGTATTGGCATTCATATGAACCCAAGCTGGATCATACATATCCCAGGTTATATTAAAGAAGTTTTTTGTATGATCATTGTTCCCAAACAGTTCCTGTTGTTTTTCTTTGCTCATTACCGTAACGAGTTCCGAAACTCGAGCCTCATTCTCCTCGCTAGCGTACAGAATAACTTCGTGACCCAGATCAGTCATCATATTACAGAATTTACGAACTTTTTGCGTATAAGCACAATGCGTAAACTCGGCCGTCGTCTGCGTATGGGGCAAACTGACTACATGAAACGTAAATTTTTGCATATAGCCTATTATATCAAAAAAGCCCGCCGGAGAAGCGTGACGGGATTTTTGTTTTTGCTGTTGCGCGCCCACCCTTTGGGGCTCTGTGTTTGTTTTGTTGCAGCGACGGGTCGAAGTGATTTGTGGTCACAGCGCCCCGTGCGCACCAGCTATGGATAGATTCTAACACAAGCTTTTTTGGTTTGCAATAAAATACTGTTGTAATTTTAGCATAAGCATTTCAATTTTTCGCTTGCGCTTTCGCACCAAACCTGCTACAATGCTACGCAACAGAGATGATTTCGAAGCACGGCATTACCGTTATCAGAGATTAAAGGTCGACTCTCTGGTAACGAAGGAATATGATACTAGAATGAAAAAACTATTTGTAGGTAGCCTAGCATGGGCTACAACAGACGAAAGCCTACGCGAGTTCTTTAGCCAATTTGGTGAAGTCGCCAAAGCTGAAGTTGTCAAAGAGCGCGACAATCCAAACCGTTCACGCGGTTTTGCATTTGTTGAATTCGAAGACGACGCAGCTGCCGATGAAGCAGTCGCAAAAGGCAACGAAGCTGAGCTCGATGGTCGTAAAATCACCGTCAGTGAAGCTCGCAGCCGTGATGATAACGGTGGTGGCCCACGTCGCGACAACAACAACCGCGGCGGCGGCTCGTTCCGTCAGCGTAGCTGGTAATTTTACCACTGCTACAAAAAAATACTCCGTTCATATGAGCGGAGTATTTTTGCTATACCGGAATTTACTTGTCATCTCCTGTTATCTCTGGGTATTTTTCCGGATCGCGCCGACAATATTGTGCCCACTTGTCGTCTTCATCTGGAATAGTTACTGTCTCAATATATGATCCTGTCCTAAATCCACCCTTTCTATCCGCCTTGGCTAGTCGCACAGCCTCAACCTCACTCGGTAAAATACCTTCCTCGGCGCATAGGTCATGTAAAATTTGCTCAACATCGGCAATTTCTTCTGCTAACTCTGTTTTCGATAGAGCAGCATTAACTTCGTCAGCCTCTTCGTGCAATTTCTCACACAAAGCCGTCCGTAATTCTCGACCAGTTAGAGTCTGACCCTTGACCGTGTGACCATTTTTGCGATGCCAGTCAGGTATATTATCTCTCACTAGTTTCTTGTATTGAAATGTTGGCATAATTATTCCTTTAGTTACCGTTCAGTATCTTTATAAAAGCTTGTTCGTCTATAACCTTTGTACCGTAACTTTCGGCTTTTTTCAGTTTACTAGCCCCAACGTTACCGCCAGCCACGAGATAAGTGGTGTCTTTGGCGACCGCCGATTGGAAAGTGCCCCCCAGAGCCCGAATCTTTTCGGCGGCCTCGTCGCGACTCATGCTTTCTAGCGTTCCAGTAACAACAAAGCTTTTGCCTGCAAGCTTGCCAGACTTCTGCTCGTAATGCGGTTCGACGCCTAGAGCAGTAAATTTGTCGATCAACGCTAGATTGTCTTCATCGGCAAACCAAGCGACGATGCTCTCGGCAACAACTTTACCGATGCCATCAATACTCTCGAGTTGCTCCATAGTTGTGTTTTTGAATACCTCAAACGACTGAAACCTGTTTGCGAGATCAATTGCTGTCTGAGCCCCAACATGACGAATGCCGAGACCTAGGATAAACTTTTCGAGTGGCGGAGTCTTTTTTGCTACAATCGCACTCGCTAGCTTTTCGGCGGATATTTTACCAAAACGTTCCAGTCCTACTAGGTCATCGACTGTCAACATATAGATATCGGCGATGTCTTTGACTAGTCCGGCATCAACCAACGCTACGACGTTTTTCTCACCCAACGTATCGATATTGAGCGCCTGTCTCGATGCATAATATTCAACTGCTCGTTTCAAGATCAGATCACTATTCGCCCCTTTTAGACGATATACTACATCATCACCCGGACGCTCAAATTCTAGTTCTGGATATTGATCAGCGAGAGCTTTGACATAATCAAAGGCTTCGGTATCGTCTGGCCTGAGCTCTAACACTACAGATTGCACCTGCGGAATGATATCGCCTGCTTTGAAAATAATGACTGTATCACCAATACGAATGTCTTTCCTCGCAATTTCATCGGCGTTGTGCAAACTGGCATGCTGCACTGTAGTGCCTGCGACCTGTACCGGATCAAATACAGCAACAGGCGTCGCCGCACCTGTGCGACCAATCGAAATCACAATGTCTTTGACCACTGTCGTCGCCTCCTCGGCAGCAAATTTATAAGCTACAGCTGCACGCGGCGTTTTACCAACGATACCGAGACTCGCAAATGTAAATCGATCATTCAGTTTTATTACTGCACCGTCGGTATTAAAACGAAAACCAGATCGCGCACCGTCTAGATGCTCTACATAATCCATGATTTCGTCTAGGCCATGGACTATTCTCGTCTGTCGACTCGTCGTTACGCCTAGTTCAGCCATCGCTCTGTAGCCAAAGGCAATGGTTGGAATATCATCAGCATCATCGCGCAGTATGTCATAGCCCACGAAATGCAGCGGGCGCTCAGCCACAAGCTGTGGATTGAGCTGGCGAATTGTACCAGCAGCAAGATTTCGCGGATTTTTAAATAATGGTTCACCAGTTTTTTTGCGAGATGCATTGAGTGCCGCAAAATCGTCCTTGTACATAACGATTTCACCACGAATTTCTGTTCGACCTCGTGAAAAACGAACAAATTCCTGATTATCGCGCAGTTTCAATGGAACATTCTCAATAGTGCGTACGTTCATGGTGACATCCTCGCCCACCAGACCATCACCGCGGGTAACCGCCTGAACGAGAGCGCCATCCTGATAAATCAATGAACAGGCGAGCCCATCCATCTTGATATCACACAAAAACTCTTCTTCGATAGATGAGTCAACTTTGCGCATACGTTCAATCCAAGCCGCTACCTCTTCACCATTAAATACGTCAGCGAGACTGATCATGCGAGTCCGATGAGTGACTTTTACAAATTTATCGAGAGCTGCACCTGCTACGCGCTGAGTCGGACTATCCGGCGTAATGAGGTCAGGATATTGCTCCTCTAGTTGTGCCAGTTCGTGTTTTAGGCTATCTGCCGCAGCCTCACTCATTATCGATTCATCGAGCACATGATAGTGATAACGATAATCGTTAATTACCGTACGCAATTTTTCAATGCGCTCCTCAGCTGCAGTTTTAGATGGAATCTTCATTGTATCTATTATACTACGTGTAATAGTTCGCATTCTCGGAATAAAATACTACTCTACTGAAACAATCGGTTTCACTTATTTTTATGTGATGTTGATTTTTTAGTCATTTTCGCTGGTTTCCTTGACTTCTGGAGTCGTACTGGCGGTGTCGGGTCATCAACAATCTGACGATACAACATATAAATATAGGTTGCTATCCACATCATTGTCAAAATACCGAGAAGGAAAACGACTATCGGTACGAGTGGGAACCATGTCAGTTTGAGCCAACTATCAACAAAGATGGCTGGCATCAGAATCAGTAACCATAGCAATGCTACTGGTAGCATCATGAATAATAATCTCAGCGTCAGTTTGAGCCGTCGTCCTACGATCAAATCACCTGCTGCGCGAATAGCGACGAAAGGATACGTTCCCGGTAGCGTCACAATAATTAGAGCAATGAGGGAACTAGAAATCCAATAGAGCGTCAGTACCGCCGCAACTACTAGCGCGCACCATGCAGCCATATTTTCAATAGCAATACCCGTATTGATCCAACCAACCGCCGTAATAGAGGTATAGGCGATAGTTACCAAGCCTAGCGGCAGTAGTTGTACAACGATAACGAGTGCCACTGCCAGAGTGGATAGGATCGGCGAGCCAGCCGAATACAGCCCGTCTCGTAGTTTAACCTTCTCGCCATCGCCTCTCATGAGAGTACGGAGTAGCCATACTATAGTTAGCCAACCATATAAAAAGAGGATACCTGACAGAATCTGCTGGGAAGAATCGAGTGTTGAACTGCCGCCGCTAGCAATTGCGTTAGAAAATAGTGATACCCACTTTGTTATACCCTCGTAGCTAGCAGAATTACCAATTGCTTCACGAAAAGCAGCGAAGTTCTCCTGGCTAGCTAGCCCAACAATAAAAAATGATGCGATAGCGTAAAAAATAAAATATTTGATAAACAGGCGGCGATTTTTTCGAATCATACGCCATACACGTAGCGAAAAGCCTCCGTAGCTATCGATCTTTAGACTCCTGCGAGTATCGTGGCGTGGGGTTAGATAAAAACTACGATGTGGGCGACGCGCCAATAGCCCTCGCACACGTCCACCGATCTTGCGACCAATGTTTCGGAAAAAACGACCTATCGCAAAAAGTGGACGAAAGAATGGATGGTTTATTTTGCCTGTCTGATCAGTCTCAGCTGCTGTCTTCGATTTGTGATTAGCTTTGTCTGTCATTAGATCTTTGTAGCGTTCTGCCTTAGTCTAGCGATACGATCGTCTAGCGGTGGATGAGTGCTGAAGAGTTTTGACAAAAAGCCTGGTTTCAGAGGATTCGCAAAGAATAAGTGAGCAGTCGAGCTATTCTGATTATGCATCGGTCGGCTGTTGCCTTTTAATTTCTCTAACGCCATAGCTAGCCCCTCTGAGTCACGTGTTGTCATCGCCCCAGTAGCATCGGCGAGATATTCACGCTGTCTAGAAACTGCCAATTGAACCATTAGCGCCACAATAGGTGCCAAAATCGCAGCAGCTATGCCAAAGATCATTAAACGAGGATCGCGATCTTTGCTATTGCCCCAAAAAGCAATCCTCAGGATCATATCACAGATCATACCAATGGCACTAACTAGTCCAAACACTATCATGTTAACTAGAATGTCGTAGTTTTTTACATGCCCCATCTCATGTGCCAGTACTGCAGTCAACTCGCGTTTTTCCATAACCTGGAGCAATCCTGTCGTAACAGCAACTGATGCATTGTTTGGATTCCGACCTGTTGCAAACGCATTAGGCGCCGGATCATCCATGATGTAAACTTTTGGCATAGGCATACCCTCAGTAATCGCCAGGTTTTCGACGATTCGATACAGTTCTGGAGCATCGCGCTTCTCGATTTGATGAGCGCCATTAACTGCTAGAGCGATCCTACTCGCTGCAAAATACTGAACCAGAGCGTAAACACTCGATATAGTGATAACTATCCACGTTATTGTTAGATCATTATAGGCAGCGCCAGCAAGCCATCCCAGGCCTCCAATAATCAGCAGAAACACTGCCATAATAATGACAGTGTTTCGTTTGTTGGCGCTAATGGCACTATACATTGCTCGTCTCTGCTATCAACTAAAATTAGAAACTGACTTTTGGAGCTTCTTCGACAGCTGCGCGATCTTCGACTTCAAAGAACTCACGCTCTTTGAACCCAAACATGCCGGCAAGAACGTTGGTTGGGAATGTCTGAATCTTGGTATTTAGATCACGAACACCACCGTTATAAAAGCGGCGCGAAGCCTGAACTTTGTCCTCTGTATCGGTAATCTCAGCCTGTAGTTGCAAAAAGTTCTCGTTAGCACGTAGCTGCGGATACGCCTCAGCAACTGCAAAGAGAGATTTTAGGGCACCTTCAAACTGATTTTCAGCGGCAGCAGCAGCTTTTGGACCTTCTTTGGCAGCGCTCATAATAGCTGAACGAGCTTCGGTAACTCTCTCGAAAACTTCTTTTTCGTGAGTAGCGTACCCTTTGACTGATTCAATGAGATTTGGAATCAAATCAGCGCGACGCTTCAATTGAACAGTAATATCGCTCCATGCCTCGTCAACACGGACGCGCAAACGAACCAAAGCGTTGTAGATGCCAATAACTGCGATCACCAAGATCACAACTACAGCCAAACCTATCCATAACCAAATCATATTCAATCCTCCTTATATTACCTTATCTATTTTACAGGGCTAAAGCTTGTTTATCAATATTGACATTTACTAGTTTTATCATAAAGATATGCTGCAAGCATCACTAGGGCCAAAACGCATATAAAGCAGACAACCCAGCTGCTATCAGCAGAGGCTGCCTACGTACACAATCCTCTGATTGAGGTAATGGAAAAGCTCGACGCTAATAACGTAGGAAAGTAGCAACCTCCATGGTAGACAATGTTGAAATGAAATAAGAATATGTATACAATGAGAGTAGGGAAAGGAATAATCATGGCGACAAAAAAGGTACAAGTAGAATTTTTTCACGATGTCATCTGCAGTTTTTGCTTCCCGATGTCGTATCGTATGCGGCAGTTGCAAGCAGCCATGCCCGACCTAGAGATTATCCACCGCTCGTTTGCGCTCGTCAGCCAGCCAAGCGACTTTGACCGCATGTTTGGCTCACGTGAACGCGCCAAAGACGAAATCATCACCCACTGGGCGCAGGCCAATCAGCAAGACGAGCTGCGACGGTTCAACAGCGCCGGCATGCAAGCGGCCGACTTTCCGTTTCCCGTCTCGATGCCAGGCCTCCACGCCGCCAAGGCCGCATGGTTCGTTGGTGGCGAAGCGGCTTATTGGGATGCGTTTGATGCCCTGCAGGCTGCATTCTTCATGCACAGCCAAAATATCGAGCAAGACGACGCCATCTATGCGGCTATTCGGAGTACTGATATCGATTTTAACGAGTGGAAAAAGCACTACGAATCAGACGAGGTCAAAAATGCCGTACAAACTGACCTGGCCAAGGCAAGGCAGTACGGCCTACACGGTGTGCCGGCGCTCGTCATCAACCAATCGCAGATTATTCCCGGTGCATTGCCGCTCGAAAGGTTAAAACAACTTATCACTGAAATCCGCGATCAAATGCCCGACGAAGAAACTATAGTCGGGATGTGCACACCAGAGGGCTGTTTGTAGTTCTAAGTCAAAGCGCAAACCAGAGAATTACACCGCTCAGAGAAAAAACCGCCCTGGTGTGCGGCAATTCCGGAAAAAATCCTAATCTGGTGGGCGAGGAGGGACTTGAACCCTCAAGGTTGTTTAGACCAGCGGATTTTAAGTCCGCCGCGTATACCAATTCCGCCACTCGCCCATGTAATATGGAGGCACGGACCGGATTTGCACCGGCGTTCACGGTTTTGCAGACCGCTGCGTAACTACTCCGCCACCGCGCCATGAGCATATTCTAGGAACAAAAATCCCCGCTATAAAAGCGAGGTATTATTCTATGTGGTGCGGGTTAAGAGACTCTAACTCTCGACCTCTTCCTTGGCAAGGAAGCGCTCTAAACAACTGAGCTAAACCCGCATATTACTTTTCTATTGTACCCCGCTAGGCTACTTTTCGCAAATTATCTGTACTCTCTCGGTGCGGCTGGTGGCTCCTCCCAGACTCGAACTGGGGACACAAGGCTCTTCAGGCCTCTGCTCTACCAACTGAGCTAAAGAGCCGCGAGTCGCACCGCGAGCGCTACTATTGTAGCAAATCAGAGAGATTTCGCAAAATTAATCTATTCATCAGATTAGAGAGCTAATCGTATGAGCTCTGACACTAGTTCACCATACGACAACCCAGTCTGTTGCCACAGCTTTGGATACATGCTGATATTAGTGAATCCAGGCATAGTATTGATCTCGTTGATATAGATCGCGCCATCCCCATCAAGAAAGAAATCTACCCGAGAGAGGCCAGATCCACCGATTGCGTCGAAGGCTCGTTTTGCATAATCCTGGATCATTTTAGTCTGCTCTGGCGACAAATTCTGCGCTGGAATATCTAATTTTGACGCAGTCGTACTAACATATTTTGAATCGTAATCATAAAACCCATCCGTCGTCGTAATTTCACCGACTTCTGTCACGTGTGCATCGGGACTATTGCCCAGCACTGCACATTCTAGCTCGCGACCCGAAATAGCTTTTTCGACGAGGATTTTGTCATCGTATCGAAAAGCTTGTTCACAGGCCGCTACAAATTCTTGCTCGTTGGTTGCCCGACTAACACCAATCGAGGAACCTTCGCGGGCTGGTTTTACAAATAGAACCTCTGATTCCAACTTTTTGCTAGCAGTATCATACGCTAACGCGTCGTCTTCGTGAAGGGTGACCCACGGCACTACCGGCAAATCATGTTCGCTCAAGGTCTGTTTGCAAAGATCCTTATCCCAAGCAATTTTCGAGGCCTCCGGGCCACAGCCAACCACCAGAATACCCGAAACCTTCCCCATGGCGGCAATCATACCGTCTTCACCACCTTTGCCGTGAATGAGCGGAAATATCACATCGATATCGAGCTGATTTAATGAAATCGTTTTGCCAGTCGGGTTATCTCTATTATCGACCTCTTTGGCCGCGAGCCAGTTGCCTGTCCTGTCAATATAAGCTAGCGTCACTTCGTAATTAGCCTCATGCAGCGCCTCTACGACATTACGAGCCGACATGACAGACACCTCATGCTCGCTGCCTTCTCCACCAAACACTAATAGGACGTGAGTCATTATTGACCCCGAGTCTTGCCGCGGAGTGCATCGAGAACTTCGACCGGAAATAGTACCATAGTTTTCTGTGATGGCTCGGCGCTAATACGTTCCAACGTATTTAGCGTTCGCAGGTTGATCGCGCCTGGTGAATTACTGAGTGTTTCGGCAGCTTCGGCAAGTGTCTGAGCGGCGGTTTTTTCTCCATCGGCGTTGATAATGGTAGCACGGCGCTGACGATCAGCTTCGGCTTCTTTGGCCATGGCACGTTTCATGTCAGATGGTAGTTCGATATTTTGAACTTTGACGTTTTCGACATCGATGCCCCATGGCTCAGTTTGTTTATCAACGATAGCTTTGATCTGATTAGAGATTTCATCGCGCTTACTCAGTAGATCGTCTAGTGTCACATTACCGGTCACATCGCGCAGTGCTGCCTGAGCAAACTGCGAGGTTGCATAGATGTAGTTGGTTGTTTCGAGTACAGCTTTTTCGGGCACAACGACGCGAAAATAGACGACAGCATCAACACCAACAGTCACATTGTCCTTGGTGATGACTTCTTGTTTTGGCACATCAATCGGCGTCGAACGGACGTCGACACGAGTCATCTGCTGGAACCATGGCCACACTACTCGCCAACCAGGCTGACGTGTTCCGGTGAAACGACCAAGTGTCAAGACAATACCACGTTCGTATTGTTTGATAACCTTTAGACTACCTAGAAAATATAGTACAAAGAACGTTACTAGTATTACGACAAACTCCATGATCCTCCTTTGCTTTACTATAGATATTGTACAATAGATGTATGGAGGAGAGCAAACGAGTACCACTAGCCGAGCGAATGCGACCAAAGACATTGGATGAGGTCATTGGTCAGGAAAAGCTCGTGGGCAAAAATGGCACCTTGCGCAAGATTGTCGAGGCCCGAGAGCCGGTCAGTCTAATATTATGGGGCCCACCAGGAACTGGTAAAACGACGCTGGCACGGATCATCGCGAGCGAAATGACAGCAGATTTTATTGAAATTTCAGCGGTGAGCGCTAAAAAAGCTGACGTCGAGACGGTTATCGAGCGCGCTAGGCAAAACTGGAATCTCCAGGTTCGCACTATTTTGTTCGTTGATGAAATCCATCGTTTCAACAAAGCTCAGCAAGATGCGTTCTTACCCCATGTCGAGAGCGGCCTGATCAGTCTGATCGGCGCCACGACAGAAAATCCCAGTTTCGAGGTTATTGCACCACTCATTTCGCGTTCGCGAGTCATTGTTCTCGAGCAGTTGGATCATACCGCCATCGCAAAAATTATTGAACGAGCCGTCAAGCTAGAAAAACTGGAAAAGAAAATCACCGAGGATGCTATCGAGACGTTAACGCAAATTGCGAATGGTGACGCTCGAACCGCACTCGGTGCCCTCGAGGTAGCTGCCGGTCTTATCAAAAACCGTCAGAAAATTACGCCCGGCATCATCGAGCAAGCCGCCGGACGTAAATTACCTCGTTACGACAAAAAAGGCGACGGCCATTACGACACTATCTCTGCGTTTATCAAATCAATGCGCGCCGGGGACGACAGAGCCGCCCTCTATTACCTAGCACGTATGGTAGCCGCCGGTGAAGATCCAAAATTTATCGCCCGTCGCATGGTCATTTTTGCGAGTGAAGACGTTGGATTGGCTGGTAATGGAGCCCTCAATCTAGCAACGAGTGCTTTTATGGCAATTGAGCGCGTCGGCATGCCGGAGGGAGGCATCATCCTGAGCCATGTTGTCGTTGCGTTGTCTCGTGCAAAGAAATCTCGTGAAAGCTATGATCTATGGGGTCGAGCCACACAACTAGCCGAGCAGTTTCCAGATGCACCAATACCCCTGCACGTACGCAATGCACCAACGAAATTGATGAAAGATCTCGGATACGGCAAAGACTACAAGTGGCAAGCGGGTTTCGAACACGAGAAGGGCTACTTGCCCGACGAAGTCCCCAGAGATTAGCTGCGCCCTCTAGATTTATTTGGAATCAGCTGGATCAGCAACAAAAGCTTGCTCCGCCGCTTTGGCCTTTGATGTCTTTTGTTTACGACGGATCTGTCGATATGATGAATAGAGCCCAGCAGCCGCGACCGATAGCATGCCATAATGAGCCGCTGTTTCCCAGTTGATTTCAGTAGTTAATGGCTGAAAATTAGTATGTGCTGCGACGTAGAGGCCTGCGACAACCCAGCGTGCTGCTTCGACCGCTTTGTCGACTTTGTCGGTATAAACAGTGAGGTTTTCTCGTTTGGCCTGCCAAGCATTGATACCATTAATAGCCTTTGGACCGTATATTCCGAGCATTGAACCGCCAGGAATGATACCTCCGACCACAGCGCCAATTCCAATAGCAGCCGCAGCAGCACCATCGGCCAATACATCATTACGAGCACCATGCACCGGATCATCCGTACCGGTCAATCGCGCCGGTTTGCCTTCGGCATCAGTTAGGGCAGCTGCCGCTAGAGTTGCAACACCAGCTTCATGCTGACCGGTTGCGAGCAATGTTATGCCAACAGCTGCGAGTGGCGGTCGCAAGGCGCTCATTCCGTTAGCAATCGTCGCCCAGCCAAGCTTTTTTTGAATTTTCTGTAACCTCGACAACGGTAAATTGGCATCTTGATCACGTTGAAATCCAGATCGCAGGTCTAATGGATCAGTTCTCACTACATGTCCAAAACGATTCAGACGAACATCACTCGGTAATTGTTGCAGTTCTTTCTCAGTCCTCTTCATGAGAGCTGATTATATCCTAAAACTTGACAAATTAAAAGCATTAGTTTATTAATATAACTGCCCTTGCAAAATTACCTGTTTACTTGTACGATGTCTACTGTTCCGAGTGGGCGGAAAGCACCTAATGTAATCCGCTCGCTCTTCTATTTCTATCAGCGCTTCGGCGCGGAAAGGGGCAGAAATGTCCATCATGTACCCTCTGCCAGCGCCGTCATCGCATCGACCCGAGAAAGGCCGGTTTTACCAGTGGTTGTATGACCGCGGCATCCGACCGAATCACATCAGCCTGGCTCGACTCGGCCTCGTGCCGATCGTGATCCTGCTGATCGGCTTATCGGGGTCAATTTGGATCACCACCCTCGCAGTCGTCGTCTTTCTGGTCGCCGCACTGACCGACCGTTGGGACGGCGAACTGGCACGACGCTCCGGCCAGATCAGTGAGTCCGGGAAGTTTCTGGACACCCTGATCGACAAGAGTTTGATCATCGGAACTCTGACCGCCATCGCCTACTTTCACTATCCTGGTGATTTCAGGTGGTGGCTGGCTGCCAGCCTAGTTGCCGTACCCGAGATCGTCTCGATGCTGCTACGGTCCTGGATCAAGTGGCGTCGACCTGCCGTCGACCTCGCCGCTCAGTGGTGGGGCAAGGTTAAGATGGTGGCTCAGATCGTCTTGGTCGCCAGCTTGATCGTGATCAACGCTGGCGATATCGGCGTATTCATCCTGTGGGTCACGGTCGCAGCTACCGTGATAGCCGACATCGCCACCATCGGCAGGCTCCTACAAGAGTACAGAAGGAGCTAGAGCGGATCAAAAAGCCCGGACGAGCAACCAAACTCGTCCGGGTAGATCCCGAAATTATATAGTTAGAACGGTTTTGCGAGCTTCATATCCGGCTCAGCCTCAGCGATACGGAGAAGTTCATTATATTTCGCAATACGATCAGTACGGCTGAGCGAACCCGTCTTGATCTGACCGCAATTAAGGCCGACCGCCAAATGCGCGATCGTCGTATCCTCGGTCTCGCCCGAACGATGGCTCATCACCGTACGAAAGCCATTGTCTTGTGCCAATTTGACCGCAGCAATTGTTTCGGTCAAGCTACCGATCTGATTTGGTTTGATCAAAATCGCATTAGCAGCTTTCTCGTCGATAGCTTTCTGTAAGAGCGTAGTATTAGTCACCAACAAATCATCGCCGACGAGCTGAACTTTGTCTCCGAGCGCTTCGGTTAATTTTGTCCAGCCTTCCCAGTCCGATTCCGATAGAGCGTCTTCGACCGATACAAACGGATATTTCTCCACCATATTGCGCCAGAAATCGATCATCTGGTCAGTTGAAAGCGTTTCATTGTTAGCCTTTAGTTGGTAGTTACCGTCCTGGTAGAACTCGCTACTGGCTGGATCTGAGGCAAAGGCAATATCCTCACCCAAACGATAGCCGGCCGCCTCGACAGCGCGTGAAATTAACTGCAGCGGCTCTTCGTTACCATGTTGGACTCGCGGTGCGTAACCGCCCTCATCACCTACTGTTGTCGGATACCCTTCGTCTTTCAAAATTTTTGCCAAGGCATGAAAAACCTCTGTGCCGTAACGAATAGCTTCGGCAAACGTTGGAGCACCGACTGGCATGATCATATATTCCTGGATATCGGTTGCCCATCCTGCATGCGCGCCACCATTCATAACATTCATCATTGGGAGTGGTAGTGACATCTCGGTCGTCCCAGTCATCTCGGCAATGTAGCGATAGAATGGCAGATCTCTGGAAACCGCCTCGGCTTTGGCAACCGCCAAACTAACTGCCAAAATTGCGTTGGCGCCAAGATTCGATTTGTTCTCGGTACCGTCAAGGTCAAACATGACCTGGTCGATATGATTCTGATCACCTGCGTCTTGGCCAACGAGTGCCGTAGCAATTTGATTGTTAATATTAGCAATAGCTTTGGTGACGCCTTTGCCGCCCCATTCTGAGCCGCCGTCTCGTAGCTCCAAGGCTTCGCCCGAACCGGTCGATGCGCCAGATGGAACAGCAGCTCGACCATACGAACCGTCCTCTAATTGAACCACCGCTTCCACCGTTGGATTGCCGCGGCTATCTAAAATTTGTCTTCCTTTGATAGATGTAATATTACTCATAACGTGATCTATTCTAGCAGAGCCTAGCTATTTACGAAAGATACACGGTTGTGGTAAAATTCTACCAAGAAATAGTACTAGCAGAAAGGGTGGCAAAGTGGCACAAACGGCAATAAAAATATCGGTAATCGGCGCTGGGTTTGTCGGTTCGACCGTAGCCTACACATTAGTTATGAAGGGTGTAGCGAGTGAAATTATCCTCGTTGATGTTAATCCAGAACGAGCCGAAGGCGAAGCGATGGATATCAGTCATGGTGCGCCCTTTGCAAAATCTTCTATCATCCGTGCTGGCAGTTACGAAGACACCAAAGGTTCCGACGTCGTTATTATTACGGCTGGCACTAATCAAAAACCGGGCGAAACACGCATTGATCTCATTACTCGCAATGCCGCTATTATGCGTGATGTTGCCGGAAAAGTTGGCGAACAATCACCAAACGCCGTCATTCTAGTTATCAGTAATCCAGTCGATGTTATGGCCTATGTCGCTCGCGAAGTGACTGGTTTTCCAAAAAATCGCGTTATCGGTTCAGGCACTGTGCTCGACAGCTCACGTTTCCGCTATCTACTCGCTAACCGCTTTGATATTGACCCACGCAATGTCCACGGCTATATCATGGGCGAACATGGCGACAGTGAATTCCCGGCCTGGAGCCTTGTCAATATTGCCGGCATGGATCTGGACGAAGCCTCTAGTTTATTCAAAAAGGAAATCAACGACGAGATCCGCCAATCAATTGCCGATTCGACTCGTAACGCCGCCTATGAAATTATCAATCGCAAAGGGGCTACCTATTATGGCATCGCTATGAGCGCGACTCGTATTGTTGAGGCAATTGTTCGTGACGAGCGTTCAATCATGACCGTATCATCACTCCTGCACGGTGAATATGGTATTGACGATCTCTATCTATCAGTTCCAGCAATTCTAGGTGAACATGGTATCGAAAAAGTCCTCACACCTTGTCTCAGTGACCTAGAGCTCGCCAATCTTCATCGTTCGGCCGACGCTTTACGCGAAGCTCGTAGCCAGATACAATAAGGCTATCGCTTCGTAGTACAATAGATATAGTAATGAAAGGAATCAATATGAGTTCAGGCAAGTTAGTTTTGGTGCGTCATGGTGAGAGCGAATGGAATTTAGCTGGTAAATGGACTGGTTGGACCGATGTCTCGATCACCGAGAAAGGCGCCAGTGATGCTAAAAAAATGGGTGAGTTGTTAACAGCTATTACCTTTGATGAGGTATTCACGAGCAAACTCAAGCGTACAGTGGAAACTGCCGAGAATCTCCTCTCGACCCAAGGCCAAACTGGCCTAAAACTCCAGGCTGCAGAGCCTCTCAACGAGCGCGATTACGGCGACTACACTGGTCTCAATAAATGGGAAGTGCGAGAAAAGCTGGGTGAAGATACGTTTAACGCCATCCGCCGCGACTACGACGAGCCAATCCCAGGCGGTGAAACACTTCACGATGTCTACGACCGTGTTGTGCCGTGGTATCAGTCAGAGATTTTACCAAAATTACTCGCGGGCAAAAACATCTTGTTCGTTGCTCATGGTAATTCGATTCGTGCATTGGTTAAATATATCGAAAGTATTAGCGACGAAGATATTTCAAAATTCGAAATGGTCTTTGGCACTATTTTGATCTACCAGGTAAACGATGAAGGCAAAGAGAATAGCAAGCAGGAACTCCACACCGCCATCGAGCAAACACACGCCTAAATTATTTACTTTTTGCGGCGCGTTTGCGCTGGTTAGCGTCGAGGTAACGCTTGCGCAGGCGGAGACTCTTTGGCGTCACTTCGAGCAGCTCATCGTCTTCGATAAAATCGATACATTGTTCGAGACTGAGATCGGTAAACGGCGTTAGCTGTACGACTCCGTCACTACTGCTAGAGCGCATATTGGTCAGCTGTTTTGCCTTGCAGACATTGATTTCCATATCTTCGCCACGGCGGTTGAGGCCGATAACCATACCAGCATAGACGGCAGTACCAGCACCGACATACAGTTCACCGCGAGCTTCAGCTGCCTGCAGAGCGTACGGTGTCGTCGTGCCAGCCTCAAACGCAATCAGGGCGCCATTTCGGGTGCGTGGCATCTTGCCAGCCAGTGGTTGATACCCATGCGGCAGGCTGTTCATAATAACCGTACCCTTGGTGGCAGTCAACAACAGGTTGCGGAGGCCGATCAGTGCACGGGTCGGCAAGATATAATCCATTCGCGTTGTGCCACTACCGGTTTGCTCCTGGCCACGCATTTCAGCGCGACGTGCACCTAACTCTTGGCTAACAGCTCCGATAAATTCCGGCGCAACCTCGACATATAGTTCCTCGACAGGTTCTTTTTCAACACCATCCTCGGTAATAGTAACCACTTGTGGACGACCAACTTCAAATTCGTAGCCTTCGCGACGCATAGCCTCGATCAATACGCTCAGATGCAATTCACCGCGACCCGAAACAGTAAACCCAATGCCATTTTCCTCTACGCGCAAACTGACATTGGTCTCGAGTTCCTTTTTCAATCGATCGCCAATTTGACGGCTAGTCGTAAACTCACCTTCCTTGCCCTTCATTGGGCTGGTATTCGGGCCGAGATACATACTGAGCGTTGGCGCTTCGATTTCGATAGTCGGGAGGGCTTCTGGATTTTCCTTGTCAGCAATTGTCTCACCGATGTTCGCATCGCTAGCGCCAATCAGCGCCACGATATCCCCAGTCTGTCCGATTTCGATTTCTTCGCGAGCGAGACCCCGGTAGCCAAATACTTTTTCAATTTTAGTAGCCGTCACTGTGCCATCACGTTTGATGAGTGCTACTGGCCCACGCTTTGCCTGCCCCCGAGTAACACGACCGATGGCATATTTGCCGAGAAATGAATCATAGCTGAGACTCGTAACGAGCAACTGTAATGGACCATCACTATCGACTGTTGGTGCAGGAATGTCATTGATAATTGCATCAAAAATTGGTGTTAGGTCAGTGTGCTCCGATGGATTATCAGGTATCTTGGTCCAAGCTTTGCCTTCACGACCAATGGCGTAATACACCGGATAATGCAACTGACTATCGTCGGTAGCGAGTTCTAGAAATAGATCAGCGAGCTCGTCCTCGACTTCGTCAATACGACGGGCCGGTTTATCAATTTTGTTAACAATAACTACCGGTTTGAGACCCAACTCGAGTGCTTTGCCTAGAACGAATTTTGTCTGTGGCATCGGACCTTCCTGAGCATCAACAATCAATAGTACACCATCAGCCATATTGAGCGTACGCTCGACCTCGCCAGAAAAATCGGCGTGACCTGGTGTATCGATAATGTTGATCTTGTAGTCGCCATGATAGATACTGGTCTGTTTCGCCGTAATCGTAATGCCACGCTCGTGCTCTTGGTCACCGCTATCCATGATCAACTCTTGGTTCATCTCGGCTTGGTTGTCGCGAAACGTATTTGACTGTTTCAAAAGACCGTCCACCATCGTAGTTTTACCGTGGTCGACGTGTGCGATAATCGCAATATTTCGGATGTAATCAGACTTCATTTCAATAAAAATAGCTCGTTATCGAGCCTTCCTTTATAGACTATCATAGCACAAATAGGGAAAATAGGCTAGTAATCGATGCCCTTGGTCGCGAGGAAGCCATCGTCATAATGATGCTTTACTTTTCTCATCTCTGTTGCGATATCAACTGAACCTAGCAGTTCCTCGGGGAAATTCCGACCAGTGAGACAGAGACTAGTCCCGGACGCGCGTTGTTCGATCAGTCTTCTCATATCATCGACTGTCAACAAACCATCATGAACAGCATTATTGATTTCATCACAAATGACCAGATCATACTCACCAGAATTAGCAGACTTCAGGGCTAAATCATAGGTTTCACGAGCAGCAGCCAAATGCTCGTCGTCGGTAACATTTTTAGCCGACTGATCACCGGCGTGGAAAAAACCGCGGCCGCCTTTGTGAAACGTAAAAGTATCTTTGTATATCGGCATGATAGCATCAAAAAAATGATGTTCACTAACCGTCCAGGCTTTTATAAATTGAACGAAAGCTACCTTTTTTCCTGCACCGAGAGCGCGCCCGAGTAACCCGACAGAGGCACTAGTTTTACCTTTGCCTTCACCGGTGTATACGAGAACTATTGATTGCTTATCAGGCATACTGTCTCCGAAGTAGCTTAGGCTGCTACAGCTTTCAACGCAGCATCGATCTTGGCACGATCGAATCCTAGCACAATAGTGCCAGCAATATCAATAACTGGTACGCCACGGAAGTTGCCGCCGATCTTGTCCATCAATTCTTTGTGGGCTTCGGGATCTTCTTCGATATTTTTTTCATCGACAACAACATTTTTACTACCTAAATATTGTTTTGCCATTTTGCAATACGCACACCAGTTGGTGCTATAGACGATAACTTTTTTGTCATCATTCGAATCTGTATTGTCGCTCATTTTATTTCCCCCTTTGGTGATTAACGTTACTCTATTGTACCGCATACAAAATGCTTGTGTCAATAGGTTTAGCGTTGCGGTTTTTACTACGTGCGCTAGATATGGTGTTTATCTAATTTTTGTCTCGTCAGATGCCAACCGCCACAGTTTGGGCATAAATAGGCTGTTAGCTTTAGATCCTGGTTTGCAAAAATGATTCCCTGCTCACGCGCAACAGCCTCGGCCTCCGTTTTCGATTTATAGCGATTTTTACCACAGGATTTCTGAATAGGAATGCTGATCGATGCCTTTTTCTGACGCAATTATTTAGCTCCTTTTATTCTCGATATGGCCACAGTCAGATGTTGGCATCGGCCGATTAAATCCATATTTTTTCATATTGGCATTCAACCATGAATTTAGCCTGTTGTTGGCAGAACTGCTACATGGGATGTCAATAGCAAAGCCCATTTGATGATTGGACGCTCTTGTGTCCGGATTGGCAGCTGCCGTTGGACGAGTCTGAAACATACTGCAGCCTCGGTTCCCAGTACGATAGTAGTCATAGATACATTTCTGCATCTCGTAGCTACGGAAACCAATGCTGAGCGCGGTACTTTTCATATTGATGCCAGATTTTTGGGCTGCCTCAAACATATCGGCAGTCTGTTTAGCAATATTAGCATTAACCTCGATAACATATTTACCTTGGGAATTTTTGAACTTGGCTGGTGCATTGAGAATACCGCAGGTATTGATCGATTTCGATTTGTTGGCACCAGTACGACCTTCCTGGGTACCGTAGTTCGCTATACGTGAGTCACCCGTCGGACATTCCCCATTCGTCGCAGGATAATCGTAGTCATCACCCGGGTCACCGTTATCATCACTATCGTAGTTACCGTTATCCGAAGATACCCCGTTAACATCAAAGCCCATTTCAGAACAGGAGTCAGCACTATCGCCGCCAGACCAGCCATCGTTTTCGTAACAGTCAGCCGATACCATTGTTTCATAGTCTAGCATGTAGGCGCGAGCACGTAGTAGATCAGAATTCATGCAATCAATTTTGTAGCTGTTATAACCACCGCCGCCACCGAAAGAATATATTGGCTCTCCATCTTCACCTACCGCATCATCTAACGAATCAGCATAGTTCCAGGCTTTGCCTTCTTGGTTATCGAGCTGAGTGACTTTGTAGCCAGTAGATTTGTCACCTATCTCCGCGCCAAAGCATTTCTTGACCTTGTTGCTATCCAGTTCACCAGCATCTATCATGCTAAATACTTTTTCGGTGTTAGGTATAATATCGTAACTCGAATCACCACCGACGAGTTTTGCCATCTCAGCTCTCGAGAAAGCAACTAGTGGAACACCGTAATCATACGGCGAGTCAGCAGCATAGGCATTGCCACCCATTTTCCCTAGCGCAAATGAGAATAATTTCGGTACCGAGGCAAATATTTTACCAACATTTTTTAATTGCGTCTCAATTGACTGATCGCTAGTATCAATACCAGTAGCTCGACCAATTTGTGCGATAGTTGAATTGTAATCAGATGGATCAAATAATCTCGCGAGGAGTGGTTTCTGAGCCTGCTGTTCGGCGAGATACTGTTTCTGCTCCAGCATTAATAGCTGCTCCTCTTCTTTTGGTTGCGCCACGCCACCCACGGCCAACATCTGTTCATTCGAGCTGAAACGTCCGCCGTACATATTGATTGATCCATACTGTTCAGGGGTGGCAGTATCTAGATTTAATGGATTACCACGTAGCCAACCCATTGCGGACATATACATATTGCCAGCCCATGCCATCATAGCCTTGGCAGGTTCGGTTTGAGCAATAGCGTCTGAGATACCGAAATAGTCGTTTAGCATACCAAATATTGATGATTTCCATAGTATCGTTACAATCTGTCCCAGTAGCCAGTCCAGCCCATCCATAACCGCACAGAGCATCTGCGAAGTTGTCGGTAGTCCGACACTCCTAGCGAGAAAATTATATCCTCCAGCCAACGGATTAAATGCCGCAAAAGCACCGTTGCCTTCCATTGCATCCTTTACCCCTCCAGAGAAAGCTGACCAAATCTGACCACCTAATTTATTACCACCAAATGATAAATTAGCGTTGGCTACATCGTCGAGAGGTGCCGGCACATTATTGCGTTCCGATTCGGTATATTTCTCTCCTAGAGAGGCCTTGACCGCCGGAGCATTCCACCAGCTACTGCTCGTCGTACCTACTGTTTTCTCGCCGACCTGCTTCCCATCATCACCCGCTTCGGCTGTGACTTCGCTCACATCGGGATTATAGAGTTTTAGCTGTGTATACATACCTAGCTGATCCATATCGATGTCTTGGTCCTGACTATAGCCTGACATAACCTGAGAACCTATCGCTAACGTCTCAGCAGTATCGCCCTCGGCTGCCGTTACCGTGCTCCCGTATTTTTCAGCACCGATGCCGTCACCCAGAGCAATCACCATGCATTCAACCTGGATCGCCAACATGATCCAGCCCACGATCGGAATAGCTTTTGTAACTGTCGAGGCGCTGACTTTGGCGCCGGTTTTCTCGATTACATACTTCACGATCTTCTCAGTTGCGTCCTTGCCGACACTCTCGATGGCTTTGGTAAATTTACCCCGGGCTTCTTCTACTGCTTTTTTAACAGCCTCCTCTACACTCTCTTTAGTTGCGCCTTCAGCTTTTTCGGCAACTTCTCGTGTAGATTTTGCCACAGCCTCCAATGCTTCGTCAATGTTACTAAACCCATCTAATGCTCTCTTTTTTATTCTATCGGTCAACCAATCAGCAAATTTATTGATGGCTTTTTGCTCTAGTTTTTTAATCGGGTGGAGCCAACTAATTTTGCCAACTTTTTTCAGCGCCATACGTGTTTGAATCTTGCCCATGAGATCATATTTACCAACATTATTAGTAGCGTTAATGAAGCGCCGAGCCTCACTGTAACTCAGCTTGTCAAAGTCAAATGTTATCCTACCGCTAGCAAAATCAACATCGAGAATATTAGCATTGCCATACTTTTTCTCAATCGTATCCCATATACGAGTCTTTTCTGCTTGGTTATTTTTGAAATAGTTATCCATGTCTTTTCGGTATTTATCAGAAGAAGTGTCGAATTTCTCCCGTAGTTTATCCATTTGTTTATTGTATTCTTCGTAGGTAATTGTTTTGTTATCGTATTTGTCGCCAAGGTCTTTTATGTCTTTGTCGTAGCTATCAAAACCATATTCTCGCAGAGGCTTGTTTTTGTTATATTCATCAAATGAAAGGCCGTTTCCTCCTTGGGCAGTCGTATCTAATGTCACACTGTGCGCATTGCCCGCAACGTTGCTGTTGAATGTCATGCCCTGTTCCTGCATGCGTGCAATAGCCCTGTTTGCCACTCTTTTGCCAACGATCCCTAGCCGACTATTTTGAATCGTGTCAGATATCTTGTCTTCCCACTGAGCTAGCGTTCTCATATTGTAGAGATAGCGAGCGCCAGTCTGCGCTCCGCTAACCCAACTGGTCATATCTTTAATAAAGTTCATGACCTGGATCCACTGTGCCGGACCAGATAGCAATGTGGTGGCACCAAACATTCCACCGCCCATCGCTAGAGCAATTACCCAACCTATAACTCCTTTTTTGTGACGGCTGAAAAAACCACCCTGTTGCGAGTCAGCATTCTTTACAGCATTGCCGAGATCAGAACCGGCCTTGTTATTCCAGCCCGCTCCCTCTTGCTGTCCAATGTCACGACCGCTAGCAATGCCATTCTTACCCTGTTCTCCATTTCTGAGACTATCAGCAACACCTTTAGTTTTATCTCCAGGTGACGAGTAATCTTTGGCGCCAGAGTAATCTGCAGGCGCCGTAAAATCTGGTGCTGCATCTGATCGATTGCCTAGCCCTCGGTCCTCATCTCGTTCACGACGTAATTTATCGTACCAGTCGTGACCACCATAGCCATCGGTATTGTAATGATCCTCTAGGGCCTGAGCTTGACGGCCAGCCGTAGCAGAACCTACATCGTCAAAACCACCCTGACCTGTGCGATAATTACGTAGCCTCTCCTGATCACGATCATAGCGATCCAATAGTCTGTCGCGCTCTGCATCAGATAGGAATTCGCCAGCTCGTTTGGCCATAAACTAGTTGACTATCCCCATATTATACATGAGGCTATTTTAGCACAAGGGGTTTGCTGGGGCAACAAAAAAGTACTGCACCGAAGGCAGTACTTTTAGATAATTTTAGGTACTATTTCTGACCTTGGATACTCGCCCGTAATATACTGAAATTTTCCTCGTCATTCATCCAATCATCAGATAAGGTAAAGGTTATTATCTTACTCTCACTATCTTTTGCACTAAACTTATAATAGCCATATATTGTCGCTGAGGGTTTTTTACCCATAAGTTCAACCTGCCCTGCAACCTTTACACAGTCATAGGCGCGTTGTGCATCGCTCTCATCGACTATTTCCAAACCATTACTGGTAGTGTGGGAGAATTTCTGTCCTACACACTCCAACTGACTAGGGTCGTTTACTTCACCATTGCCTGGTTTTTCGGTAGCAGGTGTGTTGGGTTCAGTATTAGGCTCATTGCTAGTAGTCTTGTCAATCTTGCTAGGGGCTGGCAATGGGCTGACTGGTGCTTCTGGTTCGCTACTAGGGCCACAGGCCGTAAGGAGAGATAATGATGCTCCAGCCATAGCTAGACCAATTACCTTCTTAGGGTTTTTAATAAAATCTATCGCACCTTGCACAGCATTCATAGCTTTTGCTTTGATACCTGCACCTGAGTTCATATTACTTGTTGTTGCCATGGTATGCCTCCTTATAAATATATTGCATAAATTAGCGTAACAGTCTAATTATACCACACTTTGTGGGATAATGCAAGTGGTTTTATTACCTAACGGTAGCCAGCCGCACCCAAGTGGTGTAAAATAGAGGTAACTAATAGGAGGTATATATGTATAAACTACCAGATCTCGATTATGATTATGATGCTCTCGGCACCTATATTAGCGCAGATATCATGCGTTTACACCACGATAATCATCATCAGACCTATGTCAATAAACTCAATGAGGCGCTCGATAAAGCACCAGAGCTAAAAGATCGCGAATTAGTCGATATACTGGCGCATTTAGCATCAGTTCCAGAATCTGTCCGCACCGCTATTCGAAATCATGGTGGCGGCCATTATAATCACTCGCAATTCTGGAAATGGCTGGCCCCTAGCGGTAATGGTGAGCCGACCGGTGCGCTAAAAGAGGCCTTGGTCGAAAAATACGGGTCATTTCAGGCTTTTGTCGACGAATTTTCAGCGAAAAGTCTGGCAGTATTCGGCAGCGGCTGGTGCTGGCTCCTCCCTGACCTATCAATCGTTACGACCCCGAATCAGGACGTTCCCCTAGAGCTCGGCGAGCCGATATTGGGTCTCGACGTATGGGAGCATGCCTACTATCTGGACTACACTTATAATCGCGGCGACTACGTCAAAGCGTGGTGGAACGTGGTCAATTGGCCCGAAGTCGAGAATCGCTATTTGAGTAGTAACCATTGATATGCTACAATAATCCTGTCGGGTCTGTAGCTCAGTTGGCTAGAGCGCACGATTCACATTCGTGAGGTCGCAGGTTCGAGACCTGCTAGACCCACCAGTACCAAACAATTCGGGTTGTTAGCTCAGTTGGCTAGAGCATCTCGTTTACACCGAGAGGGTCGGGGGTTCGAATCCCTCACAACCCACCATATTTGTTTTTAATAGTTCTCTGGGGTATTAGCTCATTTGGTAGAGCGCTTCGCTGGCAGCGAAGAGGTGGCCGGTTCGAATCCGGCATACTCCACCATGGTTATGCGCGCGTGCTGGAATTGGTAGACAGGCTAGCTTGAGGTGCTAGTGTTCGCAAGGACGTGGAGGTTCAAGTCCTCTCGCGCGCACCAGACATTTTACAGAGGTAGAATAAGGAAATAATCGCTCAGAAATGGGCGATTATTCTTTGGTAATGAGCTTTTATCCCAGAACCAATACTACGGTGTATTTTTCAGTTGTCCGAATTTCACTGTCCACGACGACACATCAGAGAATCGTGATGTCGGGTCAACTACCTGGAGATTGCTATCGATCGAACGAGATTCGGCCGTCTTTAGGTAATAAGTGTTAGGCTGATAGAGTGCGATCGCTGGTACATCTGCTATCCATCGCTTGGCGAAATCAATATAGCGAGCATCACGTTTTGTTTGATCTGTTTGGGAACGCGCATTGGTCATGGCGAGATCGCTAATGGTAGATTTGTAGTTCGCAAGGTTCAACCCATAGGCACTCGCCTGCGATGATCCCCAGTAGGCATACACATCTGGATCAGCACCTAAATGTATCTGGTAAACCAAAACATCGTAGCTACGAGTAATAAAGTAATTCTGCTGCGCATTGCTAGGGTCAGCTAGCGTTAGATTAACCTCTATACCCAATTGTCGCCATGCGTCAGCTATGCGTTTAGCGGTTACCTCATAATCTGCACCTTTGATCGTGACAATCTCGAGCGACATAATGGATCCGTCTTTTTCCCGCTGTTTATTTGCATTTAATTTCCAGCCAGCAGCATCTAGTTTTTCCGCAGCGGCCTTTACGTCGTAGCTCGGCTGTTTTAGCGCACCCAAACCTTTGACTGATTGGCTAATCATCGGGGTTTCGAGGGCATTAGGAGTAGCCAGTTTCCCTACTGTGTCGTCACCAGATGAAACAGCTCGTTTTCGTAGCGTATCACGATCAATAGCTAATCGTAAGGCCTCGCGCACTGTTTGGTCACCGGTCACAGGTCGGCTATTATTAAACAAAGCAAACACACCATCGGCCAACGGGTTCTGAACGAGTCGGCTATTTTTTATAGTTAGTGACTTTTCTGCCGAAGAAACGCTCAGACTGGCAGCCGCGTTAGCTTCTTTAGCTTTGAAACCTTCTAACAATTTGTCTGAACTCTCGTAGGTTTGAACATTAAAGACTGATAGACGAGGTTTTCCTCTAAAATAATTACTATTGGCACTGAAATGAAGGATGCTATGTCCGTTTGCTAGCGCCTCACTAGAACTATACACGAACGGTCCTGTACCAACAATTTTATCGACGTCCTCTATCGAAAAACTACGAACTGTGGCTGGAGCTACTTCTTTCATGATGTGATGAGGCAATACGCCAAAAGTCAGCGCAAAAGGAAATGATGCTAGAGGACTCTTTAGGCCAAAAGCTACCGTCTGATCATCAATCTTTTTTATTTCGATGCTCTTCCAGCTGCTGTTCAGTACCGAGTCAACTATGGCATTTTTCATTAAATTAACAGTAGAGACGACATCGTCAGCCCCGAAAGTTTTACCATCCGACCAACGAACGTTTGAGCGTAGTTTAACGGTGTACGTTTTACCATCATCCGAGATCGAGTACGAACTAGCTAGTTCTGGACGTAGATTGCCCGTTTGATCGTAATCAAATAACCCAGAATAGACTAACCTCGACACAGATCTCTCTCGATCAGTTGCGGCATAGAGAGGACTGATAGTATCAATTTTACCTACAACACCCTCCGCATACGTGCCGCCAGCAATAGGCGCCGAGGTTGAATTACTTTGACCATACACCGCAATCTGCACAAAGGCAAAGATAATTAAACAGGTCATGAGTATTAGCCAGCCAGCAATTTGCTCACGAACTATGCGTAAATTGTCCCAACGACTAATAATAAATTTATTTGCATGGCGCAATAATTTCTTTTCATTGCGATCCAAATTACGACGCGTCGGCTTCCATTTGGATAAACGTTTTTTAAAAGCTAGCTTTTTCTTTGCAGTAACAACTTCACTGGTAACAGGTCGTGGTGTATCGTCTTTGTTAGACATCGTTAGCCTACTATCAAGCCAACTACAATACTCAGCACAAAGATTACTGATGTAACGATAGTTGTTTCATATAGATTCTTTTCGAAACCACGCCTGGTGGTAAACAATTCACCACTCGAACCGAAACCTGCGCCTAGCGTAGCGCCACGGGATTGCAATAGTATCAGTATTACCGTTAGCCCCGCGCTAACGATCGTTATGGCTGAAAGAGTCGAATTCAGATCCACTAGGCCTCCTTGTTGGTAAACTCGTTAATTTCACTCACCAAATAGTTTACCAAACTCAGGACAATTCCGCTAATTATCGCAGCAACAAAGCCCATTTGTAGATTAGGAGCTATTGCAATTGTTAGCCATACCATAAATCCGTTTACTACTAGCATAAATAATCCTAGCGTAACGATGACAAACGGGAGAGACAAGATAGTAATAATAGGTTTCAAAATAGAATTAACAAAAGAAAATATCAGTCCAGCCAGCAAGAAAGTAGCAATCGAAACTCCTGTAGATTGAAAAGCTTCCTCACCGAATAAACGTACTGATATCCAGAGCCCCAGCGAACAGAGAGCCCATCTGATGACAAATAATCCATACCTTTTCATTGCAACAATTTTACCATAATCAATTGCTTTTCGGTAATAATCTATAGCTCATCTGATAAATGTTTCGATAGATTATCATGTCCCGACTCTGTCACTAGAATATCATCCTCTAGTCGAACACCGATATGTTCCTCTGGTATATAGATGCCAGGTTCTACCGTCAAGACCATGCCAGCCAGAAAAGTCTCCGGTTGCCCTAATGGATCATGCGTTTCGATACCGAGACCATGCGAAACGGCGTGCGGGAAATAACGTCTAAAGTCATCTTCGTTATGATAGAGGTTTAATGATTTCAGAGCCTCGCCCATAATTTCGTCTGAGTCCTCGAGATAGTCTCTCAGCGGTGTACCCGGTTTGATCAAATCAATGATCCTGTCTTTCGCTTGTTTCACTGCCGCACGTACTGCACGTTGACGTTCAGTCGTATCACCGAAAGCATAGGTCCTCGTAATGTCGGCACTATAGCCGCCATAGCGAGCGCCGACATCCATCAATACCAACTCTCCTTCTTTCAATCCTGCTCGATTTGAATTGTAGTGTAATGTCACAGCATTTGCGCCGCCGGCCACGATCGGGTCATAGGCATGGGCCGCGCCGGCGCGTTCGAATTCAAAACTAAATCTGGCTTGTGCCTGATACTCGAATGTATAGTCTGGCAATTCATTTTTTACTGTCTCAAATGCCGTACGAGTCAGATTAATGGCACGCCGCATCATCATAATTTCCGGTTTTTGCTTGATGGCTCGCATTTTGTGAAGCATTGGTCGTGCATCATGTACTTTTTTAAAAAGTTTCCTCAATCTAAAATGAAGTTTTACTTGCGCTGGATTCAGACAGAATTCATGATCCATTTGATTTTTCGGAAAAACCGTATATATCTGACTATGATTGCTAGCTAAATCGGTCACATATCTAACACCCTCATCATGAGACAGCACTCTGTCAACGCCGCTGATAGCTTGTGCCGTCTCCATTGAGGTATGTTCGTTAAAGATTCGCGAGACCATTGATACATCTGGTGCTATCAAGATAGACTGGTTTCCGTCGATGATTAATTGCCAATCGGCTTCTTCGATCCCGCATAGATACCAGAAGTTTGCTTCTTGTTCGAAACGCCAGGCTTCGTCACTACATCGCTGCATTTCAGTATACGCCGTGAATATTGCTGGCGCACCATGTAATTGTTCGCTCAGTCGCTCCCGATTGTTTTCGAAAAAATCTGTTTCCATTACTCTATTGTAGCGCACGTTTGACTAATCGAGCTTTAGCGGCACCAATTAACGCAGCGATGGCCGCCTCGTCCGCAGCTTTTACGCCAGCGACTGAACCAAATTGGCGTAATAATTTTTTGCGAGTCATAGGACCAATACCTGGAATTTCCTCGATCGCATTCCTGGTTTGGCCTTTGCCCCGGATGGTTTGATGATAGCTAATGGCAAATCGATGAGCTTCATCATCGAGTCGTGCTATCAATTTGGCAATATGATCGTCATTCGTGAGCGGCTTGGTTTCATATCCGTCACCTCGTGGAATCACTAGGGTCACTGCCGCATTGCGTGTGTGATCTCCGCTCTTGTTGCGGCCAATGAATGGAATGTTCGCCTCGTTTAATAGATCTTTTACCGCTCCGAGCTGCCCGATACCGCCATCAAGGACGATCAGATCTGGCCGCCCCCACCCGTTCAAATGTTTGAGACGACGTTCAATCGTTTCGCGCATATGAGCCACATCATCATTGCCGGGACTACGTAGTTTAAATTTACGATACTCACGTTTATCGGCTAGTCCATTAGTCGCCACCACCATCGAGGCTACGTTATCATGACCGCTGATATGGCTGACATCGTAGGCTTCGATACGACGAGGAACTTTTTCGAGTTCGAGCAGTTCCTTTAGCCCCAGTAGCGCCTTGTCTTTGCTAATATCGAGAAATTCTTCGCGGCTAAATACGATCTGACGCTGCAGCTCAGCCAAATGATAGAGCTGGTTTCGCAGCCGCGCTGCCAACTCAAAATCGAGCCGGTCCGCCGCCACTCGCATGTCTTTTTCCATATCTTTTTGTACAGCTTTGCGATTACCTTTGATGTAACTGATGAGTTGACGCAGTGTTTTTTTGTACTCGACAGGCGTCATCGCACCAGCCTCTACGCCAGGAGACAGTCCTAGCTGAAAATCCAACCCTGACTTGGTCGGAATAGTTGCCTTCGTATAATATGGAAATACTTTTCGCAACAATCGCAGTGCATTTTTCACTGATGAGCCGTTATAGAACGGGCCATAATAATCGGCGCCATCATCGAGTGGCTGTCTAGTAAAACTGACAAACGGTATCTCATCCTGCATATTGATACGCACAAATGTTTGCGATTTATCATCACGCAACAGAATGTTGTAACGCGGCATGTAACGTTTGACCATTTCTGATTCTAAAAATAGGGCGTCTATCTCACTCTCGGTTTCGATCCATTCCGTATCAGCAATTTCACTAATGAGAGCTAATGTTTTGGCATCCATGTCTTTTTTGCTCTGGAAATATTGCCTGACACGATTTTTTAGTACCGCAGCCTTGCCAACATAAATAATTTCTCCTTCGGCCGATTTATGGAAATAGACACCGGCACTCAGCGGTAAGGTTTTGAGTTTAGCTTGTAATTGCTGGTTCATATCGATTCGGTAATCTATCCGTTACCTCTACGTTTTCGCTCTAGCTCGGCTAGACGTTTCGTTACCATTTTCTTTGAAACTATTCTCGCGAATGGCTCACAGTGTTTTAGTATGAATATCGCTATCTTCCAGCGAAATGTCGGAATAACTCGAGATTTACCTCTAGATGATGCTGACAAGGCACTTTTTACCACCGTTTCTACTGGTACCCACAACCAGTTGGGGACATCGGGACGATCAACTCCGGCGCTTTTGTGAAAATTCGTCTTTACCCAACTCGGACAAACTGCAGTAGCAGCAACGCCAGTGTCTCGTAGCTCCAATGCGAGACTCTCGGTATATACAACCACCCAACGTTTCAGAGCTGAGTAATTACCAGCAAATAACCAGGCGGAGGTTGAGGCGACATTTATAATTCGACCACCGCCTCGCGCCACCATAGCTCGAGCTGCCGCACCTGATAATTTCAAGATTGCTTCAGCCATCACCGAAAAAGCCATCGTCTGCCGAGAAGTGTCTTCTGCCAGCAACGAATCACGAACCGCAAATCCGGCGTCGTTAACGAGTACCTCGACCGGACGACTCTCATCGCAAATCCTGTTTATCAGGTATTCGACGTCTTGTGTGCGTGCTAGATCTACGCTAATTGTTTCGACTTGTACCTGATATTTTTGTCGCAGTTGTTCGGCAGCAGTGACTAGTCTATCATTGTCACGCGAGACTAAAATCACATTGTAACCATCAGCCGCTAGTTGACGGGCAAACTCTAGGCCAATTCCTGATGAGCCTCCTGTAACAAGTGCCCAGCTAGTAACCTTATTCATGTTTACATTCTACCACAGAGTGGGTATACTAGACTACAGAGAAAGAATATGGTGAATAAAAAGAACACGATCGCTCGACGAACGCTGCATTACTACTGGCAGGAAACCAAGCGCCAATGGCGCTATCTTTTACCGATTCTCATAGTCATGCCGGCAGCTGTTTTCTTGAACACGTATGCTACGGCTTGGATTATGTCGGATGTTATCAATCGATTGACCGAGAATCCACCAGCAGCCGATCAAGTGTTAACCGTATTTGGCCCACACCTTGCGCTATACGCTGCAGCAATGGTTATTGGCGAGCTAGTGTGCTGGCGACTAGTACTATTCCTGTGCTGGAAAGGCGAAGTTTTAGGTATGTTTAATTTGCGCAAGCAGTGCTTTGACCACCTGTCTGAACAATCGATGCATTTTCATAATAATAAATTCGGCGGCAGTTTAGTTACCCAGGTAAAACGCTTTGATGGTGCATTTGAGCGTCTCGCCGACACGACAATCTGGCAAATTATTCCTTTTATTTCATCACTGACATTTGCATTGCTTATCCTAGGATTTAAATTACCACTATTTGCCCTCGTTCTCGGCGGGCTATCGGCAATCTTTATGGTAGTAGCCTGGGTGAGCTTTAAAAAGATCCGAGTATTGAACGAACGCGAGGCTGCTGCCGGTAGCAAATTAACTGGACAGCTCGCTGATTCAATTACCAATATTTCGACCGTCAAAAGTTTTGCTCAGGAAAAACATGAGAATACGCTCCTCGAGAAACGGAGTCGCTCGGTACAGAATGCTTCGCTCGATTTGATGCGATCAATTCTACTCCGTGATTTTGGCTTTGGTACCATCCTCGTCATTTTAGCTATCGTGATGTTTGTCTTTTTGATTGGCGGCAATGCCTGGCTCGGTGTACCAATCGGTACTCTGTTTCTAGCTGTCAGCTACACGTCAAATATCTGGGGGCAATTATGGCAATTCAACCGAATTTTACGTGATGTTAATCGCGCCTTTGGCGACGCCCATGAAATGACCGAGATTCTCGATGAAGCTATCGTCGTCAAAGACAAAGCCGGTGCCTACGATCTCGCAGTAAAAACCGGTTCTGTCGAGTTTCGCGATGTGACCTTTTGGCATCGCGATGCCAAAGCATCGGATAAAACATTTGAGCATTTAACCCTCGCAATTCCAGAAGGACAACGTGTCGGACTAGTGGGGCATTCTGGCTCGGGTAAAACGACGTTGACCAAACTACTGCTCCGATTCGCTGATGTTCAGCATGGTGCTATCCTGATTGATGATCAAAACATTTCCGATATAACGCAGTCTAGTCTGCGCAGTGTTATTGCCTATGTTCCTCAGGAGCCTATGCTATTCCACCGTTCTATTCGGGAAAATATTGCCTACGGACGACCAAGCGCTACCGACGCAGAAATTCGCGAAGCTGCAGCCAAAGCAAATGCACTCCAATTTATCGAGGCATTGCCTGAGGGTTTTGATACTCTAACTGGTGAACGTGGCGTAAAACTATCGGGTGGGCAGCGTCAGCGCATTGCCATTGCCAGGGCTATCTTAAAAGACGCACCGATTCTCGTGCTCGACGAAGCAACCTCAGCGCTCGATACCGAAAGCGAGCAATTGATCCAGGAAGCCTTGAAGCATCTAATGGACGGCCGTACCACTATTGTTATTGCCCACAGACTATCAACTGTCGCCGGACTCGATCGCATTATAGTGTTAGAGAATGGTGAAATTGTCGAAGATGATACGCATACTAATTTGATCAAGCGCGACGGTAAATACGCCCGGCTGTGGAATAGACAGACTAATTTATTAGAGGAATAAAAAAACCGGCCACATTGATATGATATGGCCGGTTTTCTAAGGATTCCCGAAGACTATTTCGATTCTTCGCTAGTTTCACCCTGGTCACTAGGAACGTTCTCGGCAGCGTTGTCACCTTCGGCACGCTCTTCGTCGGCAGCTGCATCAGCTGCAGCGTTCTTTGCCTCGAGGGCGGCTGGTTCGTATACACTGGCCACAACGATATCGAGATCATCCTCGGTCAGCTCGACACCATTTGGCAATTCAATATTCGCAAGCGTTAGTTTGTCGCCATGTTCGGTCAATCCAGATGCATCAATTATTAGCTTCTCTGGCAAATCAGCAGTTTTAGCACGGACTTCAACGTCTTCGATTGCAGGTAGAATGATGAGTCCAGCCTTGGCCGCTGGAGATTCATCAGCTCCGGCGAGCACTAATGGAATTTCGGTCGTTACCACCTCGTCAGCACGCACTGCCTGGAAACTGACATGCGTGATATCGCTACGAGCTGGTATATAGTCGACTGATTTAATGAGAGCAATGGTCTTTTTAGCACCAATTTTTAGCTCAATTGGCGTATGACGACCAGCGCGCGCTACCACACCACGAGCTTCCTGCTGAGATAGCTGGATATTAGTCGCATCAAATTTATTACCGTACACGACGCCTGGGACTAGCCCTTCGCGGCGTAATTTAGCGGCCTGTTTACCGGTCACCTCACGTTTTTCAACATTCAAAATAATCTTATCTCCCATATATCTCCTTTCGCTTATGCGCATGTCAGAAATGTTGCATGTTCTATTATACCAAAACATAGAGACCGAAGCTAATCATGCTACAATGGATGCCTATGGAAGCATTCATTCATTTCATCACGGGATTCGGGGTACTAGCAATTTTGTTCGTCATATTTGCAGAATCGGGACTACTATTTGGATTCGTATTTCCTGGCGATAGCCTCCTATTTACCGCTGGATACATGGTTCAACAAGGTATTTTACGCATCGACATTACTCTATTCATCGCACTACTGTTCATAGCAGCAGTATTAGGAGATAACGTCGGCTATAGTTTTGGTCGCAAAGTTGGACGTAAATTATTTGAAAAAGACAACTCCAGGTTCTTTAAAAAGAAATATCTGATTCAGGCTGAAAATTTCTATAAAAAACACGGCTCGCTCACTATCGTACTGGCTCGTTTTGTTCCTATTGTTCGTACGTTTGCACCAATTGTCGCTGGTGCCAGTAAGATGCACTACCGAAGGTTTTTGATCTTTAACCTCATTGGCGGCCTGATTTGGACAGTGAGCTTTACCTTGCTCGGCTATTTTGCCGGGGCGGCTCTAACAAAATCTGGTGTTAATATCGAAATTGCAGCATTAATCATTATATTCTTGTCAGTAGCACCGATGGTGATTCACGCTCTGAAACAAAAGGAAACTCGCGCAGCAATCAAAAAACAATTCTCTATCCTGTTCGGTAAAAAGACAACTACCAAAGAATAAACCTGCCACCTAGAGTAGCGATTTGAGATAATGACCGGTAAACGAAGTATCAACGTTGACGATTTCCTCGGGTGTACCGCTGGCAATAACGTAACCACCATTCAGGCCGCCATCAGGACCCAGATCAATGACATGATCAGCAGATTTAATCACGTCCAAATTATGCTCGATAATAATCATACTATTTCCAGCGCTCACCAGTTTCTGTAAAACGCCGAGTAAACGGTTGACATCGTCTGAATGGAGACCTGTCGTCGGCTCATCCAAAATGTAGAGTGTTTTGCCCGTTGCTCGTCGGCTGAGCTCGGTCGCTAGTTTGATACGTTGCGCCTCGCCGCCAGAAAACGTTGTCGCCGGCTGACCTAACGTAATGTAGCCCAGTCCAACTTCGACCAGAGTGCTCATTTTGCGAGCGATGGCTGGCACATTTTTGAAAAATTCAGCTGCTTCATTCACCGTCATTTCTAGCACATCACTAACGCTCTTGCCTTTATATTTAATCTCTAGAGCTTCACGGTTATAACGTTTGCCATGACATTCTTCGCATGGCACATAAACATCTGGTAAAAAGTGCATTTCGATCTTGATAACGCCATCGCCCTGACAGTTCTCACAGCGACCGCCTCGTACGTTGAAACTGAATCGGCCAGCTTTGTAGCCACGAATATTAGCTTCCGGTGTTGATGCGAAAAGTTCACGAATTGCCGTAAATACACCGGTATAGGTTGCTGGATTAGAACGCGGCGTGCGTCCAATCGGCGATTGGTCAATCACAATGACCTTGTCGAGATGATTGATGCCTTCGATAGTTTTATGCGCTCCAGCTACCTCGTGGGCTCGATGCAGTCGAGCTGACAATTCCTTGGCTAAAATATCGTTAACTAGTGTAGATTTGCCGGATCCACTAACACCACTCACAACATTCAGAACGCCTAGAGGAAATACGACATCAATGTTTTTCAAGTTATGTTCGCGGGCACCTTTGACAATAAGTTGGCGCTTTGGATCGAGTGGGCGACGCTTTTTCGGTATGGCAATCTTTTTCTTGCCAGATAAATACTGACCCGTAATACTATCAGGATTTTTAGCAACAACACTCGGCGTACCGATAGCAACAATTCGACCGCCATGTTCCCCGGCGCCTGGACCGACGTCAATCAAATAATCACTCTCGCGAATAGTATCCTCATCATGTTCAACCACCAATACGGTGTTTCCCAGATCACGCAGATGTTTTAGGGTTGCTATGAGACGATCATTATCGCGTTGATGTAGACCAATAGATGGCTCATCGAGTACATACAGCACACCTTGCAGCCCTGAACCAATCTGTGTCGCGAGACGGATGCGCTGCGCTTCACCGCCAGATAGTGTATTAGCAGCCCGACCGAGCTCCAAATAATCCAACCCGACATCACTCATGAATCCGAGTCGGGCAATGATTTCTTTGAAAATTTGTTTTGCGATGACTTGTTCCTGATCAGTTAACTCTATCTTGTTTCTAAACAGATCGAGAGCGTCATCAACACCTAGGTTACAAATGTCGACAATACTGAGACCTTTGAATGTTACGGCCTGGACAACCGGTTTCAGCCTGGCACCGTGACAGGTCATGCACTCGCGCTCGCGCATAAATCGCTCGATGTCGCGGCGCATAAAATCACTATCGGTTTCTTTCCAGCGACGTTCGAGATTTGGAATAACACCCTCATATGTCGTATCAAAATAACGTCCGTTGCCTAGTTGAACAGTGTATTTTTGTGATCCCGTACCATATAGAACTTGCTGAATCGATTCCTCGGATAGGTTGTGAACTGGCGTACGTAAATCAAATCCTTGTTTTTCGGCGACGGCTTCGAGTTTCTTCATCCACCAGGCATCACTATTAACGCGGTTAAACGGTCGAATTGCGCCCTCGGCAATCGTTAAATTGTCATTGAGAACTAAATCAGGATCGACCTCGAGGCGCGAACCCAAGCCCGTACAAGTCGGGCAGGCCCCAAATGGCGCATTAAAACTAAACAGTCGAGGCTCTAGCTCTGGAATCGGTTCCTCTGGATGATCAACACAAGCATACCGCTCGGAAAAAACATGGACTTCGTCATTATCCACATCAAAGATCTCGACAGTACCACCACCGATCTCTAACGCCTGCTCGACACTCTGCGTGATACGGCTCACGGCATCGGCCGCAATTACTAAACGATCAACTATCAGCTCAATATCGTGCTTGTATTGTTTATCGAGCTCTGGCCACTCGTCGAGAGAATACACTACTCCGTCAACGCGTGCTCTCGCAAAACCTTTGGTCCGATATTGTTCCGGTATATGGGCAAATTCACCTTTTTTTTGCTTTGCCAGAGGCGCTCCGATATAGACTCGTTTGCCGTCTAATCGCATAATTTCATCAATAATAGCTTGCGCAGTGCGACGATGGACCTCTTGGCCACAAATCGGGCAATGTGGGATGCCTACCCTCGCAAATAATAGACGTAAATAATCATAAATTTCAGTCACTGTTGCTACTGTGGAGCGTGGATTACGACTAGCAGATTTCTGATCAATAGAAATAGCTGGGCTCAGACCATCAATCTGATCAACATCTGGTTTTTCCATGAGGCCTAGGAACTGTCTAGCATAGGAACTGAGTGACTCGACGTAACGACGCTGACCTTCGGCATAGATAGTATCAAATGCTAACGAAGATTTACCCGATCCTGATAAACCGGTAATCACTACTAATTTATCGCGCGGAATTTCGACGCTGATGTCTTTTAGATTATGTTCGCGGGCACCTGTTACCCTAATCACATTGTCGCTCATAGCCGGCCTATTATACGCTGTTTAGGATAAAAAGTCCAGTCTGGCTAGTCTATAATAGGCATAATAGATTCGATCCATAATTGAATCTCCTCTAGAACAAACTGTTTGTTCGAATCGGTTGTTTTTTCGGCCAGTTCAGCCAGATGTTGATAGTATCCAGGTAAATCACGCTGGAATTTATTGGCTTTGAATTGTTCCCAGGCCATACGTTCGTCCGCCGATAAACTATTCGGGAATTGCCTGGCTTTGTATCTAAATAATAGTTCAGACAATCTATCGTCTACAAAATTCGGATGGAAATCTGCTAGAGTCTCGGCCGTAGCATTACGAACTGCGTTAATTTTTGGCTTGTCAACATCTGGCGTAAAACTATCGTAGAGTTGTCCCTCGACATCTACATTTTTTGGAAAATCTGGTCGATTCTGCCAGGCAGCCGTAATCTTGTCGACTACATCACGATGGTGTAGCAATTGGTCCCGATGTTTGGTAATCGTCTCGATATCTAAATCTAAACGCTGCCTCGAATCCTGATCGAGAGCACTGATTTTCGCCACAGCTGGACAACGATTGTACATCAGTTCCTTGACCGGAATTGGGACAAAGCCATCCTGGCGCCGCTCCTCGTAACTGGCAGTCAATCGTTTTGTTATGTCATCAACGCTGAGATCAACGTAATCTTTGGGTGAAAACCGCAAATTATAGACGAGGACTGAACCAGGTTTTTTACCCGGGGCAATTGGAAATGCTACTGTCGTTTTTTCATATCTTCCATCATAACGACCACTGGCATAGATAAAAGGTTCTGGATTTTCTAAATTAACCAGTTCAGCAACCGCCTTTTTATCGCGCATCGTGAGTAAGTAATCGAACATTTTCGGTTGGTTGGATTTCAACAATTTGGCGACACCGATCAGAGCTTCGACATCAGACAAGGCATCGTGCGCATGAGTATGATCCAGATTGTTGGCCTTTGATAGCAACTCTAAACGATTAGTTGCTCGACCCTCAGCATCGACTGGCCATTCAATACCATTAGGACGCAAGGCTCGGAATAAACGGACAACATCGAGCAAATCCCAACGCGACCGCCCCTCTGCCCATGCCCACTCATACGGATCGTAAAAGTTGCGCCACAGAGTATGACGAATAAATTCATCGTCAAACCGCACATTGTTATAGCCAACTATGATCGTATTCGGCAGAGCAATTTCATCAATGAATAATCGTGAGAATTCTACCTCACTCAGACCATCAGTGAGAGTCTGCTGTGGAGTAATACCTGTCACGAGCAACGCGTCGGGCGATGGCAAACTATCGTCAGATAACCGCACGAGAACATTAACTGGATCACCGATTGGCTGGAGATCCATACCGGTCCGCTGCCCAGCAAACTGCATGATTCGATCATTACGGGCTGATAATCCGCTCGTTTCGAGATCGTAAAAGAAAAAAGTTTGTGCCATTCCTATCTATTGTATCAAAAAACACCCCTACTCGGGTGTGTGTAACGACAAATTGGATACGGGGGCCACGATGGGCCACGGGCATAAAGCCCGCAGCCCATCGCGTGAGGAGAAGAAAGCCGGATCACCAGCCGCCGCCACCGCCACCGCCGTTGCCACCCTTGGGGTAGACACGCACGACCTTGGTACAGCCGGCACATCCCCCAACGGGAACAAATTTGGAGCTGAAGGTGGGACTCGTGTACCACTCGTACCACACCCCCTTGGGCCAGCGAACCGAGCAGACGGAGTTGGCGGGACACCAGAAGCCGTCCCAGTCCTGACCCTTCGGGGTTGCCTTGCCGCGCTTCAGCCACTTGCGTGGGTTGATGACCTTACCCTTCTTGTCCTTCCACGTAGAGCACTTCGTGTCGCTGACACGGTTCTTGCACGCCCGAATCCGTTGGGTCGAATTCTTGTCGTTCTTGATCCGAACATCGTGACCGAGGCCATCAGCGCGCGCCGTAGTGGGCGTGAACAGGGGGCTGGCTTGCGGAGTCAGACCAGGGGCGGCCGTCAATCCGATACCGATCAGGCCGCTTGTAGCAGCCAGTCCGAAAATCCGACGTCCGATGTTACTACTGTGAGACATTACTGTCACTTTCTCTGGTCTCTACCCGACCAGATATCATCCCGTCCAAGGGATGGGGCCACTGTGACCTTCTTCGAGAAACGACTACTAAAAAGAGGAGTCGTTACAAGCGCATAAATAACACCTAGCCCATGTTATCTAAACGCATGCAACGACGTCACACTCTGTCTTTTTTTCCGTATCCAATTTGTCAAAGATCGACCTTTTTCAGGCAATCAACTAACGATTGTAACCCAAAAATGAATATTTTGCAAGCATATGCTCTAATATCCTTATTTTTTACTGTTCCATTAGAGTGAAATGGGCGTCACTACCGATCTGTATCACTGATCCACCGGTAGCACCTTGGCGTTGTAGCTCGTGCATTATACCCATTTTGCGCATAATATCGCGTAGGCGATTAACACCGTGAATGTTTCCAAAATCAGTTCTAGCGGCAAATTTTTCAATCTTTGCCCCAGTAACGAGAAAATGATCGTCTATCTTTTCGACTGTCCATGCCTCATCTATTTGCGATTGACTGAGACTAATCGTCGGAACAGAATTATCATCGTCATCGAGCTCTAATTCAGCTAGTCGCTCCGCTTTTTCGGCCTGAACAACCTGTACGAGTCGTCGTAAAACCTCTGTTAGATTACGATGAGCACTAGAGCTGATAGCCGTGACTGGACTAGTCGTTACACTGGCGAGCGTTTCGGTTTGCATAGCGATAATTTCATCATCGACCGCATCAGTTTTAGTGAGTGCCACTATCTCTGGTTTCGCTGCCAGAGTAGTGCTGTAGTTTTCGAGTTCTCGTCGGATTTTTTTATACGCATCCGCGACATCGTCAGTCAGCACATCAATAAGATGGAGAATGACCGAGGTACGTTCGACGTGTCGTAAAAACGCATCTCCGAGACCTTTACCCTCACTGGCACCTTCGATCAGTCCAGGGATATCGGCGATGAGAAGCGTTTGATCATCCACATCAGCTACACCGAGATTAGGAGTCAGAGTAGTAAAAGCGTAATCAGCAATTTCTGGTTTCGCATTACTCACCACACTGAGGAACGTTGATTTGCCAGCATTTGGAAAACCAACGAGTCCAACATCAGCGAGAATCTTTAGTTCTAGTGTCGCCTCGAACTTTTCACCTTTTTCGCCAATCTCAGCTATTCGTGGCGCCTGGCGAGTTGATGATTTGAAATGCGCATTACCGTATCCACCACTACCGCCACGAGCAATAACTACCTTAGCTCCAGGCTCCACCAGATCAGCTAGCAGTTCGTCATCACGCTTTACTACAGTACCGAGAGGAACTTTGACGAGTAAATCATTGCCACTACGCCCATGTTTATCGCGTTTGGCACCCTCACTACCGTTATCAGCCTTTAGTTCGGGTTTATAGCGGAAATCAACCAGGGTATTTAGGTTAGGATCAGCAATAAATACGACATTGCCGCCCTGTCCGCCATCACCACCATCAGGACCACCTTTGTCGACATATTTCTCGTGTCGAAAGCTAACAGCGCCCCGACCGCCGTCGCCGGCTGCTACAAATACTTTGGCCATATCTACAAACATACCCTCTATGATAACAGAAAAGCGTCGCAAGAGCGACGCCCTGTCTCATTAGTTGAAAACTTTAGTGAATATATTTATAGGCACTAGGGTTGCTAATCACACGTGTGCTAATTTTACCAAAGCCAGTTCCTGGTCCACCGTGATAGTTCATTTCAGATATGACAATGGTACCATCGGCGTTAATTTTCTCTACTACAGCTACGTGGCCATAATAACCTGCATCGGTCTGGAAGACTGCTCCGACCTCTGGAATACGATCGACTCGATAGCCAGCTGCTGCTGCATTATCATCCCAGGTTTTAGCGTGGCCTAGGTTGCTGGGAATTGGTCGTCCGAGCTGAACACGACGATTATAGGCATACCAGGTACAGTTGCCATAGGCATATCGGTTACCCGCTGAATATGGAACATAGGTAGTACTCGGCTTGACAGAACCGGAGCCGCTATTATTCTTTGATACGACCGATGATCGATAGCCAGGTCGTTCATTGTCTGGTAATATTCCATTAGGAATGAGAATTCTCGTACCCGAGCTAACTATATTGCTGTCTAGGCCATTAGCTGCAGCGATACTATCGGCAGTAGATTTATATTTACTCGCAATATCCTCTAGCTTAACGTCTTCTTTTGCCGTATACACCACACCGTCAACCGCTGGAACAACGACTGTAGCACCTACAGTTACCGTACTGTTAGTCAAATTATTTGCCCAGCGAATTGTTTGCTCTGAAACACCGAATTTGGCGGCAATACTGGCTGCTGTGTCGCCCGCGACGGCTGTATATGATGAAATTAGCTCAACTTTTGCTGTTGGATCAGTAATCTGCGGTTTATTGATCGTTGCAGACTCGTGTTGCTCCAATTCAGCGCTCGTACTAGCCGAAACAGACTGTTCGGAAACACTACCAGATACCGACAGATTGGCTGTATCAGCTACGTTAGCAGCCAAACTAGCCGCCTGTACTGCATCAACAGCTACAGCCGTCACGCTGCCTGCTGCAGAAACGGCAGTTGAACTAGTGAGATTATTCTGACTCTTGTCAGCCTTTACACTAGGCGATTTATACCCAGAATAGGCTAAAATTAATAATACCAACAAAGCGCCCGCATAAATAGCTATACTGGTTTTGCTCTTCGACGAAGTTCGTTTAGACTTTTTCGAATTCGCAAATTGTGGAAGTTTACTAATAACTTTCTCCTCGCTCTGACGTTACCGCCGAGCCGCCGCCAACTGATCCTGATGCTATTTGCATCTCTGTTGAATCGACCTTCTCGCTTGTTATCTTATCATAACGAATCAACTGGTGGGCCACCGGCACAATTAAACCATGAGCGTTAACTGCACCTTCGGCCCCATAATTATAGCAAATACCAAAATTGTAGTCAAATCGGACGTGCTTTTATTGGCACGATTCTTTACAATATGCCCTAATATTAGCGCTATGTTCCTCGAGAGTTCTCGCAAAGAAGTTCTGGTCCTTGTATGCGCCGTCGCCAGAGACAAAATAGTAGTAATCCGTCGTAGCAGGATTAGCGGTAGCCTGGAGGGCGGATAGTTCTGGATTAGCAATCGGCCCAGGAGGTAGCCCCTGGTAAAGTCGCGTATTATACGGAGAATCGCAGAGCGGGCCGTTACTATTACAGAGTCCCTGACTATATGCATATTTAAAGGTAGGATCCGATCCTAGAGTGATTCCACTCTTGAGACGATTATAGAATACGCTAGCTACTAATTTTCGATCCTCGGCACCACGAACTTCACGAGTAACCATAGAGGCCATTGTTACACCTTTGTAAAAAGTTAACCCATGCGCAGCAAAGCTAGCCTGCAGATCATTTTGCGCCGCCACCAGCTCAAACTGATCGATAGCCTTTTGAATAATAGTTTCTAGTTTGGCATTAGAATAGACACGATAGGTATCAGGGTAGATATATCCCTCTAGGCTCGCACCTTCTGGCCTCGTTGCGAGAATATTGCCAGTGTAGGTGGCTGCATAGGCTGTATCAATATCCGTGTCTGTATAGCCATACTTTTTCCATGTAGAACGCAGCTGCTTTAGTGTCAATCCGGGTGGTACCTGAATATCGATCTCGCTAACATCGGCTTTGGATAGTTTCTCAGCAATTTTCGCCATCGAATAACTAGAGCTCAGACTGTGCGAGCCAGCCTGGATTGTCGTATTATGGAGACGAACATAGATTCGATAGGCGAGTGCATTCCTGATAAAATTAGCTTTTTGGAGCGCATTAGCGACCTCTTCGGTCGAAGCACCTTTATCAACGACAAACGTACGCATATTGGTATCATTATTGTCGACCGGTGAGAGTGATGTATTCCACCAGATACTCGCAGCAATAATACAGAGTCCTACGAGCGCCAAACCAGACAGTATAGCGCGACGTACGCGGTGTTTCTCACGAGTCTCGCGACGTTCCCGCTTGCGTTCCTTTTTCTGGACTTTTTTCGCCTCTTTGGGTGTCAATTCTGGACCTAGGAGTATAGCAAAATTCATCTCGATAAAGTTACGAGCTATATCGAACGAAGGCCGACGCTTGATTTTTTTGACGACAGGTTTCCTAGGGACTGGTTTTTTAATAGGTTCCATAGCCTGCCCTTTCTACATAATCTGTCAAGATTAATGTAGCTGCCTCACTATCGAGAGTGCCGTCGCGAAGCATACTCTCGTGGAAGTCTTTACGCCCGCGCAATCGCTGCTCAGCCTCGACAGAGGTAACGCTCTCATCTTGCAACACTACCTCAATGCTAGTAGTACGTTTTAATTGATCGGCAAATTGACGAGAAATTTCAGATTGAGCAGTTTCTTCGCCTCTAGAATTGCGCGGTAATCCAACTACAATCGCCTGAGCGCCCTCTCGGGCGATGAGTTGCTTTAGCCGCTCCATCGTTTGCTCATCATTACTGATAGCAGCCAGCGGCGTGGCTATTCCAACCATCAAATCACCGCGAGCAACCCCAATACGGCGTGTACCGATATCTAAACCGATCACCACCCCTTGCCCCTTATTCATCTACAGTGAATTCAACCTTTAGTTTGCTCTGGTCAGAAACGCTGCCAACCCAGAATGGTGAGAATTTCACCTGAACATTACTCACGCCTGCTATCGACTCAATATCTGATACAATCTCACCCGATCGTTTGCCTACAGCTCGCTCTTTTATGTGTGCCACGTCAATAGTAGGACCAATCTTGGCATTTGAACTAATGACTACCGTATAATTAGCATCTCCCGGAGCAAAACTCGTAAATTTCAAATTCTTGAGGCCATTATCGTAGACTTTTTGGCTTGATTCATCGTCAATGAGGGCTCTAGATTGGCTGTCAACCAACGCCTCTAGGTCGCTCGTCGTAACACCGATCATGGTGTAGGTGATTTCCATAGTGGCGGTGGCGCTGCCTGACGAGGCGGGCTCACCTATCGCCGGTTTACTCGTTGCATCGGCGTAACTGGCGGTAAAGCTATCAGTAACAATCGTAACGTTACTACCCATTTGGCTCGTCAAATCAGCTTTAACACTGTCTGAATCAGCCTGTTCCTTTAATCTATCGACAACAGCATCGAGATCAGATTGCTGTACAACCTTGACTGTTTCCTTGGTGCCGCCGGTGAAATCTCCCTTGGCTACCGCATACACATTAGAATTTTGTCCTGATATAGAGAAATTGGTACCAGATTCAACATTATAATTCTCTCCGATATTTGACGCTGTTGCCGCTACAGGACTACTCGCACCTGGATGAGGATTATACAGGGTGCCTGTTACCGAAGGCACAACGACCGAGGACGAGAGAGTGTACTGGAGGCCGCTAGTTGTTGCTATGACCGTACCCGCTGGCAATGTAAAGCTAGAAAGTGAATATTTATTGTAGATAACCACTTTTCCGGTTGCTTTATCGCCTATTTCCTTTGATCCAGTTGCTGAAAAGCTCACTGTTTCGGTCTTTTTGGTCTGTTTAACGACTGGCTGGATGATAGCCTTATCGACATTCGTAGAGCTGGCTGGATCTAGATTAACAGAAACCTTGTAGGCTTTTGAGGTGGTTTTCGCACTGATGATGATCGTACCGTTAGGAGCAAACCAAATCGCCCACACTAGGAAAATGATAAAAGCAAGTCCTAGGCCACCAAAAATCATTAGTTTCTTGCGGAAGCTATCAAAATTAGGGATAACTCGAGCTTTTTTATCCTTTGACGTCGGTTTTGGCTTGCTATCTGGTTCGCCATCGGCATCTAAATCATCGTTAATTTTATCGTCGGTCTCGATTGCCTTGACGGCAGCAGAAATTTCTTTGTCCTCACTAGCGGCACGGCTCGGCTTGGTACCCATTTTTGCAAGATCACCTACAGCAATATCTTTACCGTCAATAAAATTATCTTCTTCGATCTCGGGCTCTGAAACATCGAGCAATTTTGGTTGACTGGTGAGATTACGCGCTATCGGAATGCTGAGGGCCGATGCCATAGATGACAATACATTATCAGTAGTAATGAGAGCAATCTTTTTGCGATTGTTTTTGGCAGCCTGCTGCAATAATTTCAAGTTAACAACACTCTGCAGAGCCCCGGTACGCTTGGGCGGGACCAAGGCAATAACCGTATTTTCAGAGTTCTTTATTTTGCCAATAATCGACGTGACGTCATCATCAATATCGATGTAAATAGTATCACGACCCTGTAATTGATCAGTAGCTGGAGCTTTTGGTGCGCTGACTTTGGGTTGCGGTTTAGGGGTAGAGGTTACCTTTACGTTCACCTTGGTTGATTTATCTAATTTACTACTCATATTCGTAGGACCTTATTAAACTTATCTCGTAATCCTTCCTTGGCATCACTACCGTTATCAACATTTATTGTATCATAACCAACACGCAAGAGACCCATTGCAGTAATCATGGTATGATCAGTCACATCACCAGTAGTATCAACGACACCTACGACATCAGTCGGCTTAATATGCTGAACAATAGGTTTCCTCGTAAATGGTAGATCTTTGTACCAATTAGATTGCTGCAGTAGTTTAGGGAGACTAGCCAGCGAAGAACCGCCGCCACATAGGAGTATTTTATTTGGCAGATGGTCGATAGCATCAAATTCACCGAGGGCCAGCTGAACACCGCTCAGCCAGACTTCGAGTGTTTTATCAACGGCCTCGTCTATTACTTCACGAACTGTCGGTTTAATCTTTGGATCATCGATATTTAGTTTTAGCTTCTCTGCCGCTTCATAGCCAACCCCGAGATCATTCGCGATGGTTTTTGTAAAGGATCGTCCAGCGACACCGAACATTCTGGTGCCTTCGACACCACCGTCATTGATAACCGCGATATCCGTTGAACCGCCACCAATATCACAAAGAATGGCGGTAAATGTCGAATTAGCATCATTGCCGAGTACGGCCCTAGCTACTGCGAATGGCTCAGCGGCAACCGCTACCAATTCTAGGTCGAGCTCGCTCGCCGTACGCTCGAGGGCACCGATATGAACCATCGGAGCAAACGCGGTATAAATCTGAATCGAAACGTCTTTTCCCTGAAAACCAATAGGATTTGAGACTTTGTAGCCATCAATATGAATACTCACGATAGCACTGTTTACTAGTTTTACTTCGACATCTGGGTTTCCGGTTTCAAATGCAATTTGTTTCTGTGCTTTGACTGCGGCACGTTCCTGAACCTTGTTGATGATCAGCTCCATTTCAGCAGTATCAAGCTCGCGCTCTGGCTGAGGTCGTTTGTAGTGAATCGTCGAGGTCAGACCTTTCACAAACTCGCCAGCAATACCAATAATGACTTTTCGAGCCTGCACGCCGGCTTGTTCCTCGGCCTGAACTAATGCCGCCTCACAGTTTTTTACCACCCCAGTAATATCAGCGATAGCGCCACCAAACATGTTGCCGACTTCTTGACGAGCTCGACCAACACCAATGATCTCTAGATCATCACCATTTAGCTTGGCAATTAAGGCTTTGGAATATTCGGTACCAATATCTAGAGAAACGATATATTGATTGTCATCACTTGGTTTTTGAAACAATTTCATAGATTACATTATACAGCATTTATGCTTGTGATAAAATGTTATACTCGCTCACCGTTAAAGTTGCATAATTAACGATTTTATGATATTATATAAACATGAGCCTGAATCATAATAGTTCCGCCTCTTCCTTTTCTGGCGACCAGCCTGTTCCTAGTGGTTGGTCCGATACCGACCAAGAAGTACTATTAAAGCTCGCCTCTATCGAAAATACGATCCATTTGATCGAAGCCCTGAAATCGGCCGACAAAGATACTTCGGGTCGCATGCAGTATAAATTTCAGTTTATGCAGTTAACTGGACTGGCGATTCCAGAGATCGTCCGAGAGCTACAAGATACTGGTTTTATCGATCTAACAATGACCAGGGAACAGGGACAACCTATCGATTTTAGTTTAGAGTTTCATAGCGACAGCGGAGGTCATACGTTGATGACTTCCCGATCCGCTGAGACCGACCCGGCGTCCACTGTCGATTTATCAGTCTTCCCAACGAATACCACTATTAATCCAGACAATATCAGAACATTTCCTATTAGTGCTGCCGACATCAATCGCCTCATCATGAGTATGGTCGAGCCAAAGGCTGACGGCCGCTACGATAATGCCACCGCCTATAACCTCCATGACCCTGATATGCTGATCCCGTTTGAAACAGTTCTCGGCGAGAGATCCGATAGCTACGACGTCAATGCGGTTTATTACGACTTGGATGACAGAGGGCTATCATTAACCTATACAGGATCAACTAATTTCGAATCAAAAACGACCTCGTTTACCGTAGTCTGCCCGACCAATCTAGACGGCTCGAGGCGCATTGTCATGCAAGCTGACCTAGAACCAAACTTGGAAATTATATACTACGAAGACATCGAGACGAATTCGGGACTTGAACGGTGCCCTTTGATCCCTGACGCCGAAGACTTGATCCAGATCAATCAGCGGACCGCCAGAACTCTAGAGCGATTTCAGATTAAATTTCTATCCATCGAAGATCCCCAAGTCAGTGATGAGGCCGATATCGGCGATGTCATTTCCTAGACTAGCATTGCTTTGATACGTCTGATGCCCGCACTAGAAGATTCTTCTTTGGTGATTTTGAATTTCTTGCCACCTTCGGCTAGTTGACCAGTGTGATCAACATGTGGTCCACCACAAATCTCGAGGCTGGCGATGTGGTCACCTTCGCCCATTTGATATACCTTTACCTGTTCATCGTAACGCTCGCCGAATGGTCCGATCGCACCCATATCGAGCGCTGTCTGAGTCGGATACATTTTGTAGCTAACCGGCAGATCGTCGGCAATCCAGCCGTTGACCAGCTCTTCGGCCTTTGCGATATCTTCGGCGGACATCTTGCCGTCGTGGTTAAAATCAAAGCGTAGGCGCTCGGTGGTGATATTGCTGCCGTGTTGGCGCAATTCTGGCCCAAATAGCTGGCGCAGGGCCGATTGCAAGAGATGCGTCGCCGTATGATATTTCAAATGGATATCATCATGGCCCTCTAGACCGCCCTTGAACGTGCCTTTGGCGGCAGTTTGACTACGCTGACGCTGTTCAGTCATCTTGGCGTCAAATTCCGCTCGCCAATCGTCTGATAACACAATGTTTTGCTTGAAAGCTTCCTCAGTCGACAGCTCTACGGGGAAGCCGTAGGTGTCATAGAGCGTAAATAACTCAGCACCAGTAAGACCGCCATCGACGAACTTGCCCATTTCTTTCAGACCTTTGCGTAGCGTCTGTCGGAAGGCCTTTTCTTCCTTCGCCAGCACGGCGATGATGGTTTCGCGCTGCTCTTTGACCTCTGGGAAGTCGTCAACATAGAGGTCGGCAATGACCGGCACGACTTCTTGCAGGAAATTCTGCTCGATACCAAGGTCGAAACTATAGCGGATGGCACGGCGCAGCAAGCGGCGCATGACGTAGCCTTGTTCTTTGTTGCTTGGCACGCAGCCATCAACCGCCAGAAAGGTTGCGGCACGCAGGTGGTCGGCGATGACGCGCATGCTTTCGGTGTGGCTGTCGTACTTTTTGCCGCTGAGGGCTTCGAGCTTTTCAATGATGGGCCACAGAAGGCTGATTTTGAAGACGTCCGGGTCGTTCAGTTTGGCAGCGGCGATGCGCTCGAGGCCGGAGCCGTGGTCAACGTTCTTTTGCTCGAGCGCTTCGAACTTGCCTTCGGCAACCTTCTTGTACGCCATGAAGACATTGTTACCGATTTCCATAAAGCGGCCGCAGTCGCAGTTGGGGTGGCAGTATTCGCCAAATTCAGGGTTGTGTGCGATGCCGAAATCGTAGAACATCTCTGTATCAGGGCCGCAGGGGTCACCGACTGGCGTTGTCTCAGGAGAGCCGTTGCGACTCCACCAGTTTTTGCTACCGTCATAGTAAAAAATCCGCTCGCTGTCGCGCATACCGCGTGCGTAGCCTGCCTCTTCGCTGCCAATATCCGCCTGGTCCGACGACAAACCTTTGGCCTGGTAGAGTTTTGCCCATACTTCAGCCGCTTCAGTATCTTTGGCAATACCGTAACGCTCATCACCGATATAGCACGTCACATACACCCGGCTCATATCGAGCCCGACAACGTCAGATAGAAACTCAAACATCCACTCAATCTGTTGCTGTTTGAAATAGTCGCCGAAGCTCCAGTTGCCCAGCATCTCAAAGAATGTCGTGTGGCGGTTATCGCCTACGTCATCGATATCTTGTGCGCGCAGACAGGTCTGGCTATCGACCAGTCGTACGCCCTTGGGGTGCGGCTCACCCAGCAGGTACGGAATAATCGGCTGCATGCCGCTGCCGGTAAATAGCGTCGTTGGGTCGCCCTGCAGCACTAGCGGCGCGCGTGGAATCACTGCGTGGCCGCGGTCGGCAAAGAATTTCAGATAAGCATTTCGAATGTCTTGGGTATTCACAGTAGTCGATTATACCAGAGCTAGCGCCAAAATAAAAAACTAGCTACGAACAATACCGCCGCCGAGCACTGTTTCGCCGTCATAAAAAACGATAGATTGACCGGCAGCGATAGCTCGTTCTGCTTTCTCTATTTTTACCGTATTATTGTCTATTAATTCGGCGCCCACGAGTGGTGCTCGATGCCGTACTCGGATTTGGTACGTTTTACCAATGTCTGGCTGATTATTAATCCAATGGACGTCAGTCAGGGCCACTTCGCTAATCCAGAAATGACTGTCATTGAGGTTAGTGCTGACATACACTTCATTTTTAGCCATATCCTTGCCAACGACGTAATACGGTAATCCACCGCCGATATTGAGGCCATGGCGTTGACCAAAAGTGTAAAAAATCGCCCCGTCGTGCTGGCCAAGAGTTTTACCTGTTTCTCGTTCAACAATTGGACCAGGTTTCGTCTCGACAAATTGAGATAGAAACTCCCGAATACCGACCGATCCGACAAAACAGATGCCTTGGCTATCGCGTTTAGCTGCGGTTGTCAACTGACGTTTTTCAGCCTCTGCTCGAACCTCATTTTTGCTAGAAAAAGCACCGATCGGAAACAGGGTCTTTTGCAGTGCAGATTCAGTAACTCGATAAAGGAAATAGGTTTGGTCTTTGTTACTATCTGCAGCTTTTAGTAAATAGCCATCTTGGACTCTAGCATAATGACCGGTGGCAATCACATCAGCTCCATCAGCAAGTGCTGCATCGAGAAATAGTTTAAATTTCACCTCTTGGTTACACATGATATCGGGGTTCGGCGTTCGGCCAGCTGAGTATTCACGAATCATGTAATCGACGACAAGATGTTTGTATTCGTCCTGGAAATCAAAAACTTTGAATGGGATATTGAGCCGAACCGCAACACGTTTAGCATCAGCCAGATCTTCCGCCCAAGGGCATTGCATCCCGGGCAAATCTCTCGTCCAGTTTTTCATGTAGACGCCTGTAACATCGTAGCCTTGCTCTACCAGAAGCGCTGCTGCGAGCGACGAATCGACGCCGCCGCTCATACCTACATAGACTTTCATACTGGTCCTCGCACTACTAGAACACTAATACCAATCAACTCGCTAAATGCACGCCACCAACCAGTTGGTTTTAGATACCAAAAATCCCAGGCGTGATCCTCGGCTGGCTTTGTTCGAAAATCTACTGTCGGAGCAGCCCGCTTAAACTCCCAGAGAGCCCGGCGCTCGTGATAGGGACTGGTCGTAATAATAGCTGTTTTGATGCCGTATTTAGCTAATAAAACTCTCGTCTTTTCAGCATTTTCTTTGGTCGTATTAGATTCTCCTTCGACCAAAATTGCCGACTCTGGGACATGATTCTTTATCGCCAATTGTTTCATTACGGCAGCATTAGACGGAGAATCCGGATCAGCCGCCGCTCCGCTGAAGATTATCAATTTAGCCCAGCCCTTTTTGTATAAATCGATAGCTGACTGCGCGCGAGCTGTCGTATCGCCACCGCTCACGGCTATGATAGCGTCTGCCGCCGCACAACGATCAACACCACTAGGGGTAGCGTTGCATGTTGCTAGGTCATTAGGACTCAAAAAGCTTGAGATCGCTAGAATCAATAGCATAAAAATCAGTACCCCGCCGATGATCCATTTAAGCATGTGCCGCTCCAAATTTCAGCTGAGTACGAATAACTTCGGCTAGAATCGGTTTTAACTCTGCTATTTCAGATTGCGTAGTGAGTCGACCTAGGCTAATACGGAGACTACCGTCGGCAACTTCAGGAGCTAGGCCAATAGCCATCAGAACATGGCTACGTGTACCTTTATTGGCGGCACACGCCGATCCGGTCGCCACCATGACACCGGCTTGGTCCAAGGCAAATACCGCTCGCTCGCCATCGAGTTCTGGGATTGAAATATTTAATACATTAGGTAGACGATGTTTTTTGTGACCATTGATAACGACATCCGTAAATTCATTTGCGACAAAGGCCTCTAAATCATCACGTAATTCTGATAGTCTAACCGTTTCTGCTTTTCGTTTTTTCTCTGCCAGCTCCAGAGCTCTCGCAAAGCCGATAGCTCCGGCCACATTTTCCGTACCAGAACGAAGCCCCATTTCCTGTCCACCACCATAGACGAGTGGCCTCAACTGAATACCGGCACGAACATAGAGTAGTCCGACCTGTTTGGGGCCATAGCATTTACCGGCATTTAATGTCATTAGGTCAACGCCGAGTCGTGCGGTATTGATGTCTAAATATCCCGCCGCCTGACTCGCGTCAGTGTGGAAGAGCAACGGTCGATCAATTCCCATCGATTTGCGACGCTCCCGAACATGGACTACGATACTCGCAATCTCTTTTATTGACTGAACTGTGCCGATTTCACTATTGGCATAACCTATCGAAATGAGCTCGACCTCATCCGTTATAGATGATTCTAGTACGCTGAGATTGATTCGACCTTTGGCGTCAACGGGAATAACTACTCCGTCTCGCACTTTTGCGAGCGACAATACAGACGCATGCTCGATATCTGTGGTTAAAATCTTGCCGCTCACCCCGTTTAAGGCTAGATTTATTGACTCTGTTGCACCTGCCGTAATAATCACCTCAGCCGGTCTAGCACCAATAACCTGAGCCAGGTTGTGACGCGCAGCTTCATAATTAGCTCTCACGTTTTGAGCCGCCAGGTAGCTAGCGCTAGGATTGAAAAACTGATCCGTCAAATACGGCTCCTGCGCCTTTAAAACACGTGGATCCAGCGGTGTTGCCGCTGCATAATCGAGATATATCACCTATCTATTATACTACGTGTAATAATTCGCGATATCGCTATATACCAAATAGCTTTTCCGCTGCGCCCGTGGTCTTTGTAGCAACTTCGTCAAATTCCACAGTATGTATACGAGCCAAAAAATTGGCAACTTCTCTCACAAAAGCTGGCTGATTTGGCTGGCCACGATAGGGCGACGGAGCTAAAAATGGCGCATCTGTTTCTAATACTGTACGATCGAGCGGAATAGCCTGATACATTCTATGTTGGTCTGGATCTTTATTAAACGTAGCTATGCCGTTAACGCCAATCAGGAAATCACGATTCAGGGCTTGTTCTAGATTTTTTATATTGTCCGTAAAACTATGGATAACACCGCGCGCACGACCTGCAAAATTATCAATAATCGGCCAGAAGTCATCGAAAGCTTCGCGAACATGAAAACTGATAGGGAGATCGTGCTTTAACGCTAGTTCAATCTGCTGATTGAGCATTTCTATCTGCGTCTCCCGTGGACTGTGATTATAAAAATAGTCCAGACCAATCTCACCAACACCAACCGCTCCAGGTTCTGCGAGGAGATTAGCTAGACCGTCGATACCGTATTTTGCTTCGTGTGGATGAACGCCCACTATTGACCAAACGTTGTCGTGTTTACCCGCAAATTCTACCGCCGCGAATGAGCTCTTCATATCTGTACCAACTACCAAGATTTTATTGACATCACTAGCTCGCGCTGCGCCGAGGACAGTTTCTCGATCGAGCGGATAGTCATCTTCGTGAATATGACAATGCGTATCAATGAGCATTATTTTCGACTCGGCTCTTCGGTGTGCAAGTACTTTTTAGGAAATAGAATCGGAATAGTGTCAGGAACAGTATCGCTACCAAAGATTTCATCGATTTTTGCAGAAGTTTCGGGTAGAAATGGTAATAGCCCTCTAGCTATCATCCGAATATCAGACACTAGTTTCGACATTGTGGCGGCCAGTTGATCACTCTCACCCGTTTTAGCTAATTGCCACGGTTTTTGGTCATCAACAAATTTATTAGCTCGCTGAATCTGTAGCCATACGTCATCTATCGCAGTAGCTAGCTGTAAATTATCTAGATACGCAGAGGTAGTGGACATAGAGTTAGCGTCCGCGATACTCGAAAGATCACCTGCCATATATTTTTTTGCCATATTAGCCACGCGACTCACGAGGTTACCCAGATCATTAGCTAGCTCGCCATTATAGGCCGCTTCGAATTTCTCCCAGGTGAAATCACCGTCTTCGAACGTTGGAATGTGACGTGCAAAGTAGTAACGAAATGCATCCACGCCGTACTCATCTATAATCTCTAACGGGCTGACGACATTACCCAGGCTTTTACTCATTTTTGCGCCACCGACATTGATAAAGCCATGAATCATCAATTGACGTGGCAGCTCTAATCCTAGCCCTAGCAGCATGGCGGGCCAAATGATAGCATGAAACCGCGCGATATCTTTACCGACGATTTCAATATCAGCTGGCCAGAAATCTCGATACTCGTCGTTTTCAGGATAGCCGATAACCGTCAAATAATTTGATAGTGCATCGATCCATACATACATAACTTGAGATTCATCACCTGGTACCGGAATACCCCACTCCAGCTTGTCGACCGGACGGCTAATCGAAACATCTTTGGCTCCATCTTTGATTAGATCTAGTAGTTCACGACCACGAAACTCTGGCTTTACTGCCGTTTTGATGAATTCACGAATTTTAGCAGTGTATTTTGACACTGCTAAATAGTAGTTGTCTTCGCTCAATTTTTCGAGGGGTTTTTGATGATCGTTACAGATAAAATTCATAGCCCGTGCTTCGTTTTCAGGAATGAAGCTCTCGCAACCAACACAGTACCAGCCTTCGTAGGTGTCTTTATAGATCAATCCAGCCTGATCTAGCCGTCGCCAAATCTCCTCAACTCTGCGGGCATGCTGCTCATCAGTAGTCCTGACATTTCGGATATGCGGAAAATCGAGATCTAATTTCTGGCGCATCATTTCAAAATGCGGTTGCAACTCATCAACAAATTCCTGCGGTGATTGCCCATTTGCTGCAGCTTTTTCGGCAACTTTTGTACCGTGTTCATCGGTACCAACAGACAGTAGTGCATCATTACCCTGTGCAATTTGGTAACGCAATAAAATATCAGCGTAGAGATAATCCATAGCTGTGCCAATATGCGGTTTAGCATTGGCATAGGGAATAGCGGTAGTTATATAAAACTTTTTCACTCTGATATTATACTGTTTTTTACCAAATTCTGCCAGTCTACGAGCGATAAATCCTGGGCTCGAAGGTTTGGATCAATACCTGATTTCGAAAGCAACTCTTCTGCTGTCGGTTTAGATATACCCAAACCACCCGCGATACTGGAACGTAGTTTTTTTCGTCTAGCGCTAAAGCCTGCTTTGACCACTCGAAAGAATGCTCTCTCATTAAACCCTGGGAATCTGGGCTGTGCTAGCGTTGTTAGTATGACTACTTGTGAATCAACTTTGGGCGGAGGAGTAAAGAACTCAGCAGGGACAACGTCGCCCATACTGACCTCGGCATAGAGTTGCGCACTCACCGCCAATATAGACATGTCGCCAGGTTCGGCTGCTAATCGCTCAGCAACTTCTTTCTGCACGAGTAATACCACAATGGAAGGCTTGTTGGTAGCAGTTAGTAGTTTCTGGACGATCTTGGCAGTAATGTAATAGGGGATATTGGCAACAACTTTATAGCCTGTCGGCAATTGGTTTAGATCGAATTGCAAAAAATCCTCATGTAGCACCGTTAGATTCGAAATATGTTTTGCACTCAACTCGCGAGCCAGATGGCTGTCAAATTCCACTGCCACGACCGCACTCGCCTGCTCACACAAGACATTAGTGAGCGTACCAAGTCCAGGACCAATCTCGAGCACCACGTCGTTATCAGATAGATGAGCCGGCTCGGCGATCCTAGACAAAATCATCGAATCCGTCAGCCAATGTTGACCGAGGGATTTATTAGTACCTGTATTATCTGCCATTTCGGTTACTCCAATCTGTAGCGATATCAAATTGTTCTGGGCTATTCACAGCAAATCCGCCCGTATCATAGACTTTGCCTCGACCAACGCTCGTATCAACCTCGCTACATCGAGGATATCGACTCAGGTTGGCCGCAACGATCACATAACCATCGCGATCGACCTTGACGCCATCTGATCGGACTTCGTAATAGCCTTTTTGGCCACAAGCTTGCATGGCGCCACTCATTGGTAAATCATAATAGGTCTCTTTGCGTGTAATCGATCCAACGCGGTAAACCTGAGCACCCCGACTCGCGCTGAGCGCTGGAACATTTAAATCAGATTTCATACCTACTATTTCAACCTGATCAATCGGGGCGACGTTAACAACTTGGCTAATAATAGTTCGACTAATCTCCTGTCCGTCTTTTACCTCGATTTGATAGATAACTGTTTTCTGCCCATCGCGACCAGCTGCTCGCGTCTCACGATAACCATATTTTAGTGTTTGATCTTTGATAACGTTGGTGATATAGTTAATCTTCTCTGTTGTTGTTATCGTTTGGATACCATCACGCCAAATACGAATCGTCATCTGATCAGTAACCGTATCGGTTTGACGCACATTTATACCATCGCTGCTCGCCATTTGTATGTCTTTTTCTTTCAAGAATTCACCGACTGTTTGAGCCCGAGTACGAATTGCCATCGATTGCCCGTAAAGCTCGAGATTAACCGTTTTCGCGCGTGCAATTTGCATTGTCACACTAGCACCGCCAGCTGATAATATATCATCAGCCACACCGGTAGAAGCCGTGTCTTCAGCATATATGGCGACACCAGCCGCTCTAGCAATATCAGTAACCGACTGATCGGCTGTAACGATTTTAACTTCACGGCGTCCATCAACCACAACAACAGGGCGCGCACGGTGTATGACTACGATCTGCGACGCGTTCTTCATTTGACTATTGACGGATGGGCTGATTGCATCGTATTCACCAATAGAAATCTCAGCATCTTTTAGTGCATCTGAGACAATTTGCGATCTCGTTACAACTGTTTTCTCTTTGCCATCATCGTAAATAGTCACGACATGTTCCGATCCGGTATTCTGGTCACCGTTAATAAAACCGGATACTATCGTGATGATACCAGCAATGGTCACTACCAGGGCACCGATGATCATTAGCCAGTGAGTAAAAATTGATGGGGTATGTCTTGACTTATCCACGAGTTATTGTAATATTATAACAAATTTATGAATATCGCGCAATTAGACAAAGCTTACCACCAGCCACGTTGTGTCCAGAAATTGTACGCCTTTTCCCAACTGCCGTATCGGCTCTTGGCGTAGCCATCGAAAAAGATAATCTGGCAAATGGGATCTGACTCCCAATTTGGGCAAGCGCGAGACAGTGTACTCGGACTCGTCTGCCCAAGTCCAACGTATTTTCCACTCGGATTTTTCGCATTTGGTCGCCAACCACTCTCATGGCTAAAAATATAGTTGACGTAGCCTTGATCACTAGTCGGTATACCAGCCGAAGACATCCAGTCGGCATGTGATCCTGGTGGTAAGTCTACCTTTGTCCCAATAATCTCTACCTGCTGCACGACACCGACAGTAACAACTTCGCTAATTTTGGCTCGATTAACCTCTTGGTTGTCTCGCATTTCTACTTCGTATATAACCGTCTTTTGCCCATCTTGACCCAGAGTTTGCACCTGTCGATAGCCAATTTTCATTGTTGGATCACGGACAATTTTTGTATCAAATGGAATCGTTTCGGTCGTAGTGATCGTTTGAATACCGTTGCGCCAAATCTGCAATTCCATGCGATCGGTAATCGGTGCCGTATCGACTACATTCATCCCATCATCTTTGCCTAGTTTGATATGTTTCTCTTTTAAAAAGTCTGCAACCGTTTTACTCTGAGTACGAACTTGCATATCCTGACCATAGAGACGTAGATTGACTACCTTGGCTCGCTGAATCGTGAGAGTCAAACCCGCACCACCAGATGCCAACACGTCATCTATCGGAGCTATCTCGGTTCGATCTTCGGCGTAAATCTTTACTCCAGCAGCTGTGGCAATCTCTGCATTTGCCCGAGCAGCCGTGATAACGCGAATGTCCCTAGTGCCATCACGTACTACAATCGTCCGGGCACGATGAATCGTAATGACATTAGCCCCATTAACTATTGCACTATTACGCCCAGGATCAACCGAATCATAATCGCTCAGCGTGATATCAGCATCGCTCAGAGCTTCAGATACTGTGCTAGCCGGTGAAATAATAGTCTTTTCATCGCCATTATCGTAAATCGTTATAACATGATTGCTGCGATTATTAGAGCTATCTGCAAAAACATTACGATTCAGTAGTACTACGCTGACTACTATCAATAATAAAAATAAAAAGCCCAATCCAGCTCGATAATATACGTGATGGATTTTAGGAAAGAGATTGTCGTTTACTATACCCACAATTAACTATTCTAGTATAGCAAGAAAGCTACATGGTAGCAAATGATGTGGCAGTTGAGAGATGCACTATATTACATCTTTTCCAGAGGCGCAAAAGCTACGTTGAGCTTTTTCGGTTGACCAGTTCCAAAATCGACCGTGACGACGCTACCCTCAATATCAAAAACTGTGCCAACACCAAAAATCTTGTGCTTAACCTGGTCGCCAACGGTGAGTTCAATATCATCCGGTACAAAACTAGGTTCTTCGTCACTATACAGATTATTTGCACTGCCATTATAGCCCGCCTCAAACCCTCCGGCATTAGCCATAAATTGATCGTCAATATCAGATAGAAATCGTGAGGGTTGATTATATTGCCGTGAACCATACAGCAACCGACTACTGGCAAATGTCAGGATCAATTCCGAGCGCGCCCTCGTCATACCGACATAGCAAAGACGTCGCTCTTCTTCCATAGCCGACGGATCAAATTCGGCACGAGACCCTGGAAATATCCCCTCCTCCATACCAACCATAAAGACCACTGGAAATTCAAGTCCTTTTGCTGCATGAAGTGTCATGAGCGTAATTGACTGGTCACTCGTAGTATCAGCGCTACTCACCAAGGCGACTTCTTCTAGAAAACCAGATAGCCCTAGCTCTGCATATGTTTTAGCAACACCAACCAATTCTGCTACGTTTTCTAAACGAGATTCCGCAGACGGACTACCATCATTTAAATAATCTTCGTAATCAAATGTCTCAATAGCCCTAGAAAGTATGACATCTGGTGACGCAGTTTCGGATAACGCAGCCAAATCTCGTAGCTGGTGACCCAATTTCAAAAAAGCAGCTTTGGCTCGTGGCACCAATCCATCACAGCTCTCAATATTTAGCAATCCATCCACAATGGACAAGCCACGGGCCGCCTGCCAGGCCAAGAATTTATGAACTGAAACATCGCCTAGGCCGCGTTTTGGTATATTTACTATGCGCTCAAAACTTGCTCGATCAAATGGCTGATAAATCAGTCGCGCATATGCCAGCAGGTCCTTTACCTCGGCACGATCATAGAATCTCGTACCGCCAACAATTTTATAATTCAACCCAAATCGCAAAAATAATTCCTCGATCACTCGCGATTGAGCGTTCGTCCGATAGAGCACGGCAAAGTCATTAGCCGAGTGCTCGCCAACTCTGAGATCCATAGCAATCTTTTGTGCTATGACTTCGGCCTCATGAGTCTCACTGCTCGTTGCGACAATCTCAACCGGTGCACCACCTTTTTGGTCTGTCCATAATTGCTTGTCCGTTCGCTGGGAATTTTTCACAATCACATTGTGAGCAGCGTTTAAAATCGCAGCGGTACTACGATAGTTTTGTTCGAGTTTAACAATCTCAGCACCAGAAAAATCACGTTCAAAATTCAATATATTGGTAAAATCTGCACCACGCCAACTGTAAATTGACTGCCAGTCATCCCCAACTGCGCAAATATTCTTTTCCTCACCAGTTAGTAACCGAATAATCTGATACTGTGATTTGTTAGTATCCTGATATTCGTCAATCAAAACATATTTAAAGCGCACTACTAGCTGGTCTCGTACAGCAGGAACTTTGCGTAATAATGTCACTGTTTCGAGCAGCAAATCATCAAAATCTAGCGATTTTGTATCTCGGCGAAGCTTCTCGTAACGTGGATATACCTCGGCTGCTATTTGTTGCAATGGCATGCGAGCAATTTTGTAATATTCGTCTGGCGACACCATATCATTTTTTGCCGTTGAAATTAAACTGGCTATTGATCGAGGATTAAACTGTTTGTCTACGATATTCAGTTCGCGCATAGCTGCTTTAATTAGGGATAAACGATCAGCTTCGTCCAAAATGACAAAATTACGCGGCAAACCATTTTGTTCGCCATAATACCGTAAGATTCGTACCGCAATCGAGTGGAACGTCCCCATCCACGGCATGAAAGATCGATTTTCTGGCGCTACGCCCAGCAAACTAGCGAGTCGCTCCCTCATTTCACCAGCTGCTTTATTGGTGAATGTTACGGCCAAGATTTCATCAGGTAACGCTTTCTTTTGATTAATCAGATAGGCTATTCGGTGCGTCAAGGTCTTTGTTTTGCCAGATCCAGCTCCAGCCAAGATCAATAGTGGTCCCTTGTCATGCTGAACTGCAGCTAATTGATGCGAATTCAAGCCTGTTAAAATATTGTCTGTGTCTGATGTATTCACTGAACTATTGTATCACGAGGGCTACTGTTACCCCAGCCATCCCGATAGATAGATCAGGGCACCAATAGCAGCTCCAGCCAAGATCAATAGCACATAGATAATGACCCATGTCCAAACAGGAACATGTTTTCTAGTTTTAGCCTTCACCGCTACATCGTCATGAGTAGCATACGCATACGGAGAACTAGGACGAGCTATTTCGTTATCGGCGCTAGTTTTGTACTGCGGCTGAATCATTGTATTCTCTAGTGCTGCCCTTGCATCTAACGATTGATTCGTTGATAGCTCTACAACTCTCGATTTAGGCGGCTCGGGTTCACTCTCTATGATAGGCTCACTCGGCACTTCTGCTGGTAGCTCTAATTCCTCAGCGTCATCGCCAGCGGACAGTTCTGGCTCGCTCAATTCATCTAGTCCACGTTGTAGCCAGTCTGGCAGGACATCTGGCTCTGCAGCACCGAGAGGGCGTTTGTCGACTTTGACACCAGGTAAAAATGGTGATTTTAGCGGTTCACCATCAGTTCTATCTGATTCATCACTAGCGTCTGTATCGTGAGTATCCTCAGGTTGATCAGGTGCAGCCTCTTTGGGTTTTACGTCAATCGGCTCAGTCTCGGCCGGTTCAGCAAACGCAACTGGTTCAAATATACTGTCTGATTCTTCGGCTGATTCCGCCTGATTATCGCTCTGTCTATTCGATGCATAGTTAGCCTTAGCTGCTACTTTTACATCAGAAGAAGGATGGACCATATCCATAAAACGCCCGCGAAATGGTCGAACACTATGCTCTAGAGGAGATTGATTATCGTCGCTCATTTAGTCCTTTTTATCAGCTCGTTCTTCACGAGCGCATTCATTAGCAATAGATACCATCCCGGCAAACTCCGGTGCGACCAAACTAGCGCCGCCCACCAGCAACCCATCAACATTATCAATAGACAGGATAGTTTTCGCGTTTTCGAGCTTGACACTGCCGCCATAGAGAATTGGAACCGACGCAGCCGCTTTCTTGCCGAACATATGCCCTATCTGAGCCCTAATTAAGCTCATTGCTTGTTCGATATCTTTGGTTTCAGCAGTGTTACCGTTGCCAATAGCCCACACTGGCTCATAGGCAACGATGACTTCATCTATTTGATCACTATCAACATTCAACAGACCACTTACAACCTGGTCGCTCAAGACATGCTTTGTGGCGCCTTCGTCACGTTCAAACTGTGTTTCACCAACACAGAGTACTGGTCTCAGGCCATTTCGGAGGGCAGCCTGTACTTTGAAACGAATTTCACGATCATCCTCGCCAAAGATATTTCGACGTTCGGAGTGCCCAACTAGGACATATTGAGCCAAACCACGCAATTGAGTAGCGGAAATTTCCCCAGTAAAAGCACCTTCGTCACGCCAATAGCAATCCTGTGCGCCTAGTTTTAACTGACGATGGTTCACCTGGAGTGATAGGGGCTGGAGAGCGAGAAACGAGGGGCAAACGACCGTTTCTACGTCACGATGAACCGGCACATCTTGTGCTAATTTAGCAACATATAACGAAGACTCGTGAATATTTAGATTCATCTTCCAGTTGCCGATAATATACTTCTTCATAGCCCTCCCTAGTTATTGATCATTGTAGCACAAGCGGATACAAATCGCAAAGATTATCGCACTAAAATGAAGCTGTTTTTGCCCTTTTTAATCAAACTGGGTTCTGAGATTATTTGGTCTGCATCAATCTTTTGCCCATTGACCGATACGGCACCCTGTTTAATGAGACGAAGCGCTTCACCATTGCTCGATGTCACGTTGCTCGATACCAATGCGGCGACAATCGACTGACCAACTTCGGTTACCGGAATCTCATGCGACAAAATAGCGAGTTTGTCAGCGTCGCCTAGCAGTTCATGAACGTTCGATCCATCACCACCAAACAGCGTCGCTGTGATGTCGACGATTCGATCGGTCGTCTCCGCACCATGAACCAATGCTGTTACTTCGTAGGCCAATTTCTTTTGTGCCAGTCTAGCGCCTGGATTTGCAACATGCTCCTCGGCGAGAGCAGTAATCTCATCGGACTCAATAAAGGTGTATAGTTTGAGATAGTCAATAACGCCATTATCATCCACGTTGAGCCAGAATTGATAGAACTGATATGGACTCGTTTTCTCCGGAGCGAGCCAGACTACACCGCCTTCGCTCTTGCCAAATTTCTTGCCCGTTGATTTGTTAATAACGAGCGGCATACCGAACACATCAGCCCGGACGCCCTCTAGTTTTCGGATCATCTGCATACCACTGACCGAGTTACCGAACTGATCAACCGCACAGAGCTGTAACGTCGTACCGTGTTCTCGATAGAGATGCAAAAAGTCATAGCCCTGAATCAGAGAGTAGGAAAATTCTGCATAGTTAATACCCTTGCCACCCTCGCCGATACGACTCTGCACAAAATCTCGATCCAGCAGCTGCGTCATTGAAAAATGCCAGCCAACGTCACGCAAGAAATCAATATAATTAATGTTTTTAAACCAGTCGTAGTTGTTGACGACCTTGATATCCTCGCCGGCAAAGATAATCTTGAATTGATTTTCAATTGCCGCCACATTGTGCTCGATAGTGTCGAGAGAGAGTTTAGCCCTCGCCTCGTCTTTACCATCTGGATCGCCACCAGCCATGCCAGTTGCACCGCCGGCTAGCAGAATAGCCTTGTGACCAGCCCTAACAAATCGGAGCGCCAAGATCATCGCAGCTAGATTACCAATCTGCATACTGTCGGCACTCGGATCAACGCCCAAGTAAAAGGTAATTCCTGGTTTATCGATTTGCTTTAGATCCTCGTAGGTCGTCTGGCCTATGAAGCCGCGCCAGGCTAATTCTTCGCTAAATGTCATACTGTTATTGTACGATGTTAACCCTGATTTCGCAAATCTTGTCCGGCTCGCCACGCACAGTAATACCAAGACAGCAACACTGTATGAATAATCTCTGGCATCAAACGATTTTTTACGCGACGCGCTAATTTGGTTGTCCAACTGGTGCGTAAAAATTCATCGTAGAGACCCATCTTGTAGATCTTGCTCACCGAACGCGGGTAAAGCGGTACTATTCCACCGGACTTGCGAACTTTTTGACGATCATGGCGAGTTAACATAACATCCGGAAAACGACGTGGTGCAGCAATCGTGGCCACGCCGAATTCAAAGAATCCATGCGCCGTTAGTAATCCGTTTGGTTTCCAGTACTCCCAGTTATTGACTAATTTTTCGCGCATATTTTTGCCCGGCATAATGACTTTTTTAGCCAAGCTGGTTCTCGTCGTTAAATCCTCGCCACGAAGCTCTTCTAATTTTTCCTCGTATGGATAATGGTGAGCAGGCGTCAGGCCATCCGTGATAGCGTGAGCCAACCACGCCGCCTCAAACGCTGCACGCTCTCGATTATTTTCCGTGAGCGCTGCTATCAAATTATTCTCGTGACCCTGAATCAAATCTAAAATCTGTCGGTCATTTGGGTCAGTTGGATCTATATAATGCCATGGTTCGTCTCTCGCAGGAGACTTCTTTTTAATGCCGTCCGGACCGTTTAGTCCTTCGAAATTTACTATTTCCTTGGCCTTCGGAAAATGTATCCCGGACGGGATGTAACGTTGTAAACGACGGCGAGCTACGCGATCAATTTTTTGATGCGTACCCATTAATTTTCCGCTGCCGCGTCTGATGGTTGTTCCTGAATACATAACTAATTGAGAGTGGTTAGCCGTTGGTATTTATTGACTTCGTGAGCTAACGCTTCATATTGTAGCAGAATATCTGGATTTTTAGCAGTCATTGCCGCAAAGCGTGTTGCCGCTGCCGCAGCCCGAGCAATCATTTTCGTATCACCGAGGTTAGCAATTTTTAAGTTTAGTTGACCATGTTGCGCCGTACCATAGATCTCACCCGCCCCACGAAGCTGCAAGTCGATCTCGGATAAATAAAAGCCGTCGTTACTGTGTTCTAGCTCACGCAATCGTCTCGTCGGGGCACTGCTATCTGACTGCACTAAATAACAATAGGATTGCCACTGGCCTCGACCCACTCTGCCACGGAGCTGATGCAATTGGCTGAGACCAAATTGGTCGGCATTTTCTATGACAATAATAGTCGAGTTGGGGACATCAACGCCAACTTCGACGACTGTTGTAGCCACCAGAACGTCGATTTCGTGAGCCAAGAATCGTCGCATCACTGCGTCTTTTGATTCGCCGTTCATCTTGCCGTGCAAGATATCCACTCGATAGCCTTTGAAATCCGCCATCACTTTCTTTGCCAGACTGGACACGGATTGCTGATCAGATAAACCTGAATCTTCGACTAACGGAGCGATGAAATAAGCCTGCCGGCCAGACTCCAACTCAACACGAATCTTGTCGTTCATTTGAGCTCGACTATTTGGCGAAACTATCTCGGTCGTAATTGGTTTGCGACCCTTTGGCAACTGATTGATGATTGATATATCGAGATCACCGAACAGCGTTAATTGTAACGAACGTGGAATCGGCGTTGCCGTCATCGATAGGAGATGCGGCATCGTGTGATGATCGGAACCTTTCGCGAGCAACTCTTGTCGCTGCTTTACACCGAAACGATGTTGTTCGTCGATAACCGCAAAGCCGAGTTTACGAAAGATAACACTCGGCTGAAATAATGCATGAGTACCGACTAGGATATCCACCGAGCCCTCGACAACCTGCGCTAGTAGTTCAGTTCTGGCCTTGCCTTTGACCGATCCAGTCAAGAGGGCGACCGATAGACCATGCGGAGCTAATAAGTTCGTGAGTGTTTCAGCATGTTGAGCTGCCAAAATCTCAGTTGGCACCATAAATGCCGTCTGAAAACCGGCCAGGCTAGCTTGGTATGCCGCCGCACCGGCAACGACAGTTTTACCAGATCCAACATCGCCTTGGAGCAGACGATTCATCGGCGTGCCCGCCTCGAAATCTTGTAAAATATCCCATAGCGCTCGCTTTTGAGCACCTGTTAAATCAAATGGCAAACTCGTCACGAATTGTTTAACCTTTGGTTGATTAAAGGCAATCGTATAGCCGCCTAGTTTGCTGTTTTCGGCCTTATTTAGCTTTGCTGCCACTATTAGACTAAATAACTCCTCGAATTCTAGCCTCTCGCGAGCCGCAGCAATAGTGTCGGACGACTCGGGAAAATGCATAGCCGTCAAAGCCTCGGAGCGACTAGCCAGATGCTCGCTCCCTACGATGTCCGCTGGCAATGTTTCGGGTAGCATCATAATCAATGGCCGAAGTTCTGCTAGAATCTTTCTAAATAACGTCGTTTTTATACCTCGTGGCTGCGAATAGACCGGCAACACTCTGCCGGTTTGAATAGGGAGATCTTTTACCAACTCGACCGATGGCGCTGTCAGTTGATATCGTCCTCGCTGCAACCCAAATTCACCGCTCACATAGAATTCACCAGCACTCGAGAGCTGTTTCTCCCGATATGGTTGGTTGAACCATACCGCCTGAACTTTGCCGGTAGCATCGGTTAGCACTGCCGTTGTCACCCGCATGCCGCGCCGCACAAATTTTGTCTGGACTGATTCGCAGCGAACTTTGATGGTTACTTTACCAGGCCTGAGTGCTGCGATCGAAACAACTTCTGAAAAATCTTCGTGTCGTCGTGGCAAAAAATTCAACAGATCATCTACGGTAACGAGCCCTGCCGTCTCCAGCTGCTCTGCTGTTTTTGGTCCAACCCCACGAATAGCTGATAATTTCGTCGCCAGATTCATAGCTACTATTCTAGCACTGATCATACCGGTATTGACAAAATACTCATATTAATATAATATTAGCTATTAGCAAGAACAGCTGCGCACTTACCGTACGCTTGCTTGCCGCATTTTGACAAGACAAGCAAGTATGCCAGCTACACCATAGACTACCCGAGGAGGGTTCGTTCATGTCCGATTCAACCATCACCAAGCCGATCCGAGGCATCGGCCTACGACAGGATGGCGATACCAGCCTGATCGTCTCTATCAGTGGTGCAGAAAGTGCAGCGCTGGCCGCACATCTAGCGGCACAGGCTGTCGCCGGTCGATACTACCGCCACGTCTCCGCCAGCCTCGCAAAGCTCGGTGAGGACAGCTGGGAGGTAATTTTCGGGCTACTGCCCAAAACCAGCCTGGAGGCTTTCGAGAAGTTCATCCTGAACGAAGCCTCCCTGTGGTACGGGATCCATCACATGCCGCTCAACTGAGAGAGGAGAGGTTAATGCCTGCCGTAGAGTATACCCAACACGAATGCAAGACCGACGACAACGGGTGGTTCCTGCTCATCACAATCGTCGGTCTGAAGGCCGACGAGTGCGCTGCACACCTCTTCGAGGTACTGTCCGGAGAGTCACTCGATGTGATCAGTGACAACCGGGCACAGGTGGTGTTTCGACCCTCACCTGAGACCAGCAGCCTCCACGCCCTGGAGGCTGCTGCGTTCAACGCAGCAGCTCGTTGGAGCGCAGCGAACGCCTGAACAACTGACCAGCCAGGCTGGGCGAGACAGACGGAAGCCATCGTCGGTTTCGAACATCTCGCCTAGCCTTGGCTTCGGCCGCTCCTCCTCCCTGTAACGACGTTGAGCTTTTGCTCCGTCACAACTGCCATGCTTGCTTGTCTATAATCTACTAACATTATTTCGGCAATAATGCCGCGATACCAGGCAAGGTATCACCAGACATCAGCTCAAGGCTAGCGCCACCGCCCGTTGATACGTGCGTAAATGAGCCACCTTTCAGTGAATCCCAGCTACGAACAAAATCCGCTGTATCACCACCGCCAATAATGCTCACAATATGAGGATGCGTTGCGAGTGCTAACGCTAAACGAGCCGAGCCATGCGCAAAATTTGCCCGTTCAGCAACGCCGAGCGTTCCGTTCCAAATTACTGTACCCGACTCGACCGCTGCGAGACTGATTCGATCGATTGTTTTTATCCCTATATCGAAAATTTTCATGTTGCCGTGCACAGCATCAACAGGCATCTCTAGCCTAGGTTCATTTTCATCACCATGTTCCGCAACTGCTACGTCAGTGGGTAGAATGAATCGTTGATTAAATTCAGCACCAAATTTACTATGAGCGGCGTCCAAAATATCTTTGATCACCATGTCCATGTCCGGTTCGACCAAGCTATCGGCCACATTATAGCCGAGATATTTCAAAAAATTATTCGCCATCGCCCCACCAACTATAATAGTGTCAGCAATTTCGACAAACTTTTTAACGAGCGGAATCTTATCACTAATTTTAGCCCCGCCCAAGACAGCAGTCAGAGGACGGTTTGGATCGTTGATGGCTTTTTCTATCTCTATGTATTCTTTTTCTAATAGTAGACCAGATACACTCGGCAGGAATTCCGTAATGGCGGCAGTCGAAGCATGCGCGCGGTGTACTACGCCAAACCCATCCTGGACGAATAGACTAGCATGAGCGCTCTTTGCTAGATCTGCAGCAAAATCACGATCATTAGCCTCTTCCCCAGCGTGAAAACGGAGATTTTCGAGTAACACTACATCGCCAGGGGCCATATTTTTTGTTGCAACGCTCGCCACATCACCGGTACAGTCAGATACGAATTTCACTGGACGATCCAACTGATGAGATAAATTAGTAGCTACAGATTCTAGACTGAATTCTGGCTTTATCTGACCATCTGGGCGACCGAGGTGAGATATCAATACTAGCCGGGCACCGCGTTTTAACAGATAGCGAATCGTCGGCAAACTAGCAGTAATACGAAAATCATCAGCTATCGAGCCATCTTTATTGAGAGGTACATTATAGTCAACCCGCATCAGGATCTGTTTACCCTGAACATCGACGTCCCGCACCGTTTTATAAGGAAACTTCACTCCCACCTATGCCTTTCCGGATTATATGTTTATTGTAGCAGCTTGTACTCGTTTTGGCTATTCACTAGCACCTAAAACTTGTAGTTGTACCGTGTTAGCAACTGGCAACTTGGTAGTCTCAGGTGAACGTTTTACTACAACGATAGTGACAGAGTCTTTGGCAAAAAAGCCTTCGTCGAATAATCTCTGCGCTACCTCGACACCTTCACCAGCTTGTCCCGAGAAGCTATGCGTATCGTAGAGTAGTGAGATTTGATTAGCCACACGATCCGTTGGTGCTACGGCCAAAATCGGACATTTTGGACGATGGATGGCGATGTTTTTAGCCATCTTGCCAGACGTCGTCTCTACGACAATGGCGTCAGCGCCGGTTCGCTCAGCCATGAGAACTGCCGACTCAGCGATAGAATCGCGTCGTTTGTCACTACCTTCGCGAACGTAGAGCGGATTGACTGGTAGATGTTCTTGGGCATAGAGAATTGTCTTTTTCATAGCCTGAACTGCCTCTACTGGGTATTTGCCCATAGCGGTTTCATCGGACAACATAACGACATCAGCGCCTTCGATCGCCGCAGTAGCTACGTCACTGACCTCAGCGCGAGTTGGCTCTGGATTATCTACCATGCTAGCCATCATCTGAGTCGCAACAATGCTAATCTTGCAGTGTTTTTGACATAGGGCGATAATCTTGCGCTGAATAACTGGGACAACCTCAGCACCAGCTTCGGTTGCTAGATCGCCACGCGCCACCATGACACCATCAGATTTCTTTACAATATCCTCTAGGTTTTCTGGATCGGCACCCATTTTAGTCTCTAGTTTTGTAATAATAGGGCGATCAATACCGCGTTCGGCCATTACCTGGCGAATGTAATCTATGTCAGAGGCTTTATGAATAAAGCTCACCGCTAGATAATCAAAATCTTTGTCAGCACCCCATTCGAGGTCAGCGATATCTTTTTGGGTTAATATCTGGCCCTGGTCAAAATTTGTATCAGGTAAATTGATAGATTTTCGGCTAATAACATACCCGTCGTTTTCGGCACGAACCCATACGGTTGCGCCCTCGATTCGTTGGACGATCGTGCAGATTTTGCCGTCAAATAGATAAATTCTCTCGCCAGGTTTAGCGCCTTGGCTCAAATCAAATTGTGAAGGTAGATTATTACCGCCATCATGCTCGATACCATAGGTCAAACCGATTTCATCGCCAGCTTTTATATCAAATCTCATATCGTCTTTGAGTTGACCGATGCGAATCTTTGGTCCTTGTAAATCCTGCAAGATAGCGACATGTTTGCCAACTTTGGCAGAATATTCACGAATCAATTTAAATTGCATATCGCGTTCCTCGGCAGAACCGTGGCTAAAATTCATACGGCATCCGTTGATCCCAGAGTCGATCAATGCTGCGATTTTTTCGGCACTATCAGTAGCCGGCCCAATCGTAGCCAAGATTTTTGTATGTTTAATTACTGGCGTGTTTGTCATGAAGACCTTTCCTTAAAAAATAAATTTTCTATAAACTCTGGTGATCTCACGGGGAATCGAACCCCGATTGCCAGGATGAAAACCTGGTGTCCTAACCGTTAGACGATGAGACCGCGGAGAGTCCGTCAGATATTATACCATACACTTGGTTTGTGGTAAAATAGTTTTATGGGAAAAACTTCGAAGAAGCGTAACAAGAAATATTCAGGTAGTACCAAGACTGATAATGTGGTGAGAGTTCACAAAGTTGAAGCTGTCGTACGCAGTGATTTTGGCCAATGGATACATGATCACAAGAAGTTTTTGCGGACCGTCTCGATTACAACACTGATCGTTGCTGCTGTCGTATTTCTCGTCGTACAAGGCATTATTGCTATAACTAAATAAGTATTCCTACCGTAACAGATCTCTGATATACTATGGGCATGAGCGCTATAACAAAGATTGCTATTATCGAAGATGATTTGATGATAGCTCAGATGTATCGAATGAAACTCGAATCGGAAGGGTTCGATGTCAATGTAGCGGCAAATGGTAGAGATGGTGTAGCTATGGTGCAAACGCAGCAACCCGATATCATCCTATTAGATATTCAACTGCCGGAAATGGATGGCGCTACTGCATTACGAAATATTCGCGCACTACCGGGTGGACACGAAATCCCAGTGATTATACTAACCAATCTAGGACAACAAGAAGCCCCTCGTGAACTCGATGAGCTAGGCGTGGAACACTACATCGTCAAGGCCGACCTAACGCCACGACAAGTCGTCGAACAAATAAAATCTATCCTAGGAATAGCTCCTGCCGCTAACTAATCTTTGATCGTTGCACGAGCCGCACGAATCACATTATCGAATAATGCCGTGATCGTCAGTGGCCCGACCCCGCCCTTTTCAGGTGTAATAGTGAGATCGGATCGCGTTCGCAGTTCTGGATCAACATCACCCACTATTTTTCCCTGTTCAGACGCCGTGCCGGCATCTATGACGACCGCACCCGTCTTTACATCGTCATTTTTTATTAAATTAGGCACTCCGGTTGCCGCCACAATCACATCAGCATCTCTGATTTGCTCTGGATCGTTATTGCTGGAATCGAGCACCGTTACCGCTAAATTACTATTTCGCCACATCCGCGCAAGTGGCGCGCCGACGAGACGGCCATTCCCAACTATGACGATTTTTTTACCACGCAGCCCTACGTTGTAGCCAGCCAATAGCCAATTGATAGCCATAGGTGTTGCTGGATCTAGCGTTGCATCCGCGCCCAGACCATCTACGTCTTTTGCTGGATCGACGGCGTCAACAATATGACCCGTCTCGTCTGGATTTTCTAACGGTAATTGGATGATGATGCCGTGCACCGACTCATCCTGGTTCAGCGTATTGACCAAATCAAGGGCCTGGGACTGAGGAATCTTGCGGACGTCAACATCGATCAAAATATCTGCACCATAGGCTTTTTTCAGTCGAACATAGGTATCAATCACTGGATTATCGATTGTTTGAACGATAGCCAATTTAGGATGCACATGATCGTGCTGAATCAACCCGCGCACCTGGCGGGCTTGACGCTCCTTTATAAAGTCAGCTAAATCGCGGCCATTTAATATCTTTGTCATTTAGAAATACCTACTCAAATAAATTCTGGTACACCCGGCAGGATTCGAACCTGCGACCACTTGGTTCGAAGCCAAGTACTCTAATCCGCTGAGCTACGGGTGCGCAACACACCTATTGTAACAGAATGGTCTCTAACAGTGCAACAGAGATTGAAATTACACCCAGCCTAGTGTATAATCTAGGCTGGTTATGGGCCTATAGCTCAGTTGGTTAGAGCACGAGCCTCTTAAGCTTGGTGTCCCGGGTTCAAGTCCCGGTGGGCCCTCCACATTGGACAAAATTGCGATTTGGTCGCCCTCACGGGCGGCCTTTTGCATATAAAACTATAATTTCGCTCGATTGAGCAACAACGAACTAGAGACAACTGACACTGAACTAAATGCCATGGCGAGTCCCGCGAGTTCAGGGCTGAGCGTCAAGCCCGCCCAGGCGAATGCTCCAGCAGCAATTGGGATACCGAGCATATTATAGATAAAGGCCCAAAAGAGATTGAGTTTGATGCGGCCAAAGGTCTTTTGACTGAGAGTCAGTGCCCTGGCGACGTCACGCAGGTCGTTTTTTACGAGCACGATACCGCCGGATTCAATCGCTATATCCGTACCGGAACCCATAGCAATGCCGAGATCTGCAGCCGCCAACGCCGGCGCGTCATTGATACCGTCACCCACGAACGCTACTTTACCACGGGATTGTAGCGATGTTACATGGTCAGCTTTGTCACTCGGCAGAACCTCGGCAAATACTTCGTCGATACCAACCAGATCCGCAATCGCCCTAGCTACACGCTCATTATCACCCGTGATCATGACGGTACGATACCCTCGTTTTTTGAGAGTGGTAATTGCTGCAGCCGAGGTTTCTTTTGGTGTGTCCTGGATGGCGATTAGGCCGATAGGTTTTTTATTGCTGCCAACAATGACAACGGTTTTTGCCTCGCCTTGCAGGCGCTGCATTTCTTTTTCTAATGTGGTGTCGAGTCTGCCCGAGAGTAATGTCGTATTGCCAACAAAGGCCGGCACGCTATCTATCTCCGCAGTCACACCCTGACCCTCGACTGCTCGGAATTTGGTTACTTTCTGGATTTTGATACCTAATTGGTCGACCTTGTCTAAAATCGCCGTTGCTAGAGGGTGTTCCGACGGGTGTTCCAGGCTAGCCGCTAGTTGCAAAACTGCTTTTTCATCGCCAACAACGTCTGTCACAACTGGTTTGCCGAGCGTGATCGTGCCAGTTTTATCAAATATAACGGTCTGGATGTCATTGGCGGCTTCGAGAACTTCGCCATTTTTGATGAGAATACCCATTTTCGCCCCACGACCAGCCCCGACCATCAGGGCCGTTGGCGTCGCCAGCCCCAATGCACACGGGCAAGCAATAATCAGGACTGCAACAGCGTACATGAGCGCCGTAGCAGCGGCTGCGTCCAAAAATACATACCAGACGACAAACGTGAGGATAGCGAGAATGAGCACAGTGGGTACGAAGATGTTAGAAATCGTATCGACCGTTTTCTGTATCGGTGCGCGGCTGGCTTGAGCCTTTTTCACCATCTCGACAATGTGCGCTAGCAGCGTATCACTGCCGACTTTGGTTGCCTCAAACAGAAACGTGCCGGTCTTGTTGATCGTCGAACCGATAACGGCATCGCCAGTTTTTTTAGCTACCGGCATACTCTCGCCGGTCACCATCGCCTCATCGATTGTCGATGAACCCTCGGTGATCACCCCATCAACCGCAATCTTTTGCCCCGGCTTTACGCGCAGAATATCGCCAGGCTGCACGCTCGCTAGCAGCACACTGACATATTCGCCGTCACGCAACACTTCGGCGTCTTTGGCTTGTAATCCTAGTAATTTTTCGATCGCACTATTAGCACGACCTTTGGTCATTTCCTCGAATAACTGTCCCAATAAAATAAAAGTGATCACGAACGCTGCCACTTCAAAAAACACCTGTTGGTGATTCAGCATAGCGTAAATACTATAGATATAGGCGGTCGATGTGCCAATGGCAATCAGCGTGTCCATATTGGCGTGGTGGTTGCGAAACGCTGCCATCGCCGTACGAATAAATGGCCACGCACCGACTATCATGACGACTGTCGTCAGAGCAAACATCGTATAGGTATGACCCGGCAGCTCCCAGCCAAATAACGGATGCGCCACCATCTCGAACAACATCGGCAGAGAGAATAGTAGCGAAATAATAAAGCGGTTTTTAACGCTCATTTATTTGATCACCACCTTGCCATGGAACATGTTCATGCCACAGGCGTACTGGTATTCACCTGGCTTGCTCGTATCGATCTTGATTGGGTAGAGCTCATTAACTGGTAATGTTTCGTGAATACCAAAATCTGGAAATACTACCTCGTTAAAACAGCCTGACGGATCTTTGCGGTCAAAGACAATCTTGGCCGGCACACCTTGTTTTAGTACGACAGTATTTGGCGTATAGCCGCCCTTTACCGTCACCGTTACTTCTTGACTACGGTCTGACATATTTGCCTCCATTTCAGTTGTTTTACGTTTTCCAAAGAACCACCATAGTATGAAACAAACTACCGCAGCCGCGCCAATGACGATGATAACTTTGTCCATATTCCCCCTCGTTTATGCCCTTTTATGATACTCGCTGGGAGGTGTTCTCGTCAAGCCGCTACTCTGTTATTTCCATACAATGATTGTGCTATACTATTAGTATGGATATTCTGCTGATATCACTAACTGGACTAGTTCTAGTTTGCTTGCTAGCGTTCCGATTTCAGGCAGAACAGTCACGTTTTGAAATCAATAATTTGGCCGAACATAATAAAAAATATCGTCAATTAGCACGTTTTTTGGATCTCTATCCAGGATTATCTATTTTCGTTCACGCACTAGCTCTGATTGTAGCAATTTTGCTAACTGGTCTGTCAGTAAACGCTTGGGGGTTATGGGGCGGCGGAGCTATTGCGTTTGGCGCAATCCTCCTGTCATGGCTCCTGGGGCGCATGCTCCACGGCGTTGCGGCGTCGCTCATCGATAGTCATCTCGACTTTTTCAATCGCTATTTTGCCTGGACCGGAATCTTGGACAAGCTCGTTATCGCCAGCAACGAGCCGCATATTGGATCTGAGGCCGAGCTGATGCATCTCATTCATAACGGCGACTTCCTGGATGATGACACCAAAGATTTGATTAAAAATACGATCGATTTCAAGGATAAATCAGTCAAATCGGTCATGACGCCGCGCGCCAATATCGGTTTTATCCATAGTCGAGATCATCTGACGCCAAAACTGCTCGACGAATTGTTTTCGTCTGGGTACAAAATATTCCCTGTCATCAATGGCAGTATTGATCACACTGTAGGATTTCTCTATCTCGATGACGTCCTGCCGATAGACCAACACGAAAAAGTACTCGCCGACGTCATACGCAAAGCACCGCCATCGATCGACCAAGCCGCTCCGCTCAAAGCCGCCCTCAGACAAATGGCAGAATACCATAGCTCAGTGCTACTCGTTGAAAAAGGCAGCAAAGTTGTCGGACTGGTTACAATGACGGATATAGTGCGTGCGCTCTTTAGATCTGAATAGACCTTATTTGTGCTACAATAGTTTCTGATTTTAGGAAAGGTTAAAATATGAGGACATTAGTTTCAGAGTTATCCGGAAAAATTGGCGAAACCGTCACTGTCAAAGGCTGGGTACATTCGCGCCGTGATCATGGCGGATTATTATTTGTCGACGTGCGTGACCATACCGGCCTAGCGCAGATCGTGTTTCATCCAGACAACCAAGCAGTCTTTGCCGAAGCTGAAAGCCTACGCGATGAATATGTTATTAGTGTTATTGGTCAGGTCGTCGAACGCGAAGAATCACTCAAAAATGCCAAGATCGTCTCTGGCGATATTGAAATTATTGCCGAGGAATTAACCATTCTCAACCGTGCCGAAACATTGCCGATCCAGCCATTTAGCGACCAGCAGTCTGGTGAGGAACTACGTCTCAAATATCGCTATCTCGATCTACGGCGTCCCAAGATGCAGACCATGTTAAAAAAGCGGGCCGAGATGTACAAATATTTACGTGCTTACATGGAATCCAACGACTTCATCGAAGTCGCCACACCAATTCTCGCAAACAGCAGCCCAGAAGGCGCTCGCGACTTTCTGATTCCATCACGTCTCCAACAGGGTCAGTTCTACGCGTTGCCCCAGGCACCGCAACAGTTCAAACAGCTCCTCATGGTCGGCGGCGTACCCCGCTATTACCAATTCGCCGCCTGCTTCCGCGACGAAGATCCCCGATCCGATCGATTGTACGGTGAATTTTACCAGCTCGATCTCGAGATGGCCTTTGTTGAAAATGGCGAAGAAGTCCGAAGCCTCATGGATCCCATGATCAAAGATTTAGTCACAAAATTTGCCGGCAAAACATTGTTGACAGAGGACGTCCCACGCATTCCATACCGAGAAGCTATGGAAACCTATGGCTCTGACAAGCCGGACCTACGTTTTGATATGAAGCTCGTGGACCTAACCGAAGTGTTCGCCAACTCCGGGTTCGGTGTATTTAAAAATGCCGCCTCTACCGGTGGTGCAGTCAAAGCTATCTGTGTCAAAGACGGTGCTAGTTTGAGTCGCAGCCAAATTGATGCCTTTACCGAAATTGCGAAAAGCGAGGGTGCAGGCGGACTAGCCTATCTCACCTACAAAGACGGCGCTGTTCAGTCGCCGATCGCTAAATTCATGAGTGAGGCTGAGCTGGCAGCGGTCCAGGACAAGACCGGCGCAGAGGATGGTGACGCCGTGTTCTTTGGTGCTGATGTTCGTGGCAAAGTAAATGCTGTGCTCGGTCGTTTGCGTAATGAATTCGCCACGCACTTTAACCTGAAAGATCCGAACGTTGTCGCACTAGCCTGGATTGTTGATTTTCCGTTTTACGAGATGGATGAAAAGACCGGTAAGATGGATTTTGGACACAATCCCTTCAGCATGCCAAAAGGCGGACTGAAAACACTCGAGGAAACCGAGAATAAACTTGAGATCTTGGCTGATCAATACGACATGGTGATGAACGGCTACGAAATCTGCTCTGGTGGTGTGCGTAACCACAATCCAGAAGTCCTCTACAAAGTGTTCGGCCTGCTCGGCTTTACACCGGAATATGTCGAGGAAAAATTCGGCGCGATGCTGAACGCATTCAAATATGGAGCGCCGCCACACGCCGGCTGCGCCTACGGTATCGACCGCATGTTTATGGAACTAATGGGCGAGAGCAACATCCGCGAAATCGTCGCTTTTCCGAAAAACGGCAGTGGTCAAGATGTCATGATGGCGAGCCCAGCACACATCGACAAAGCTCAGCTCAAAGACCTCGGGCTATAATCAGATAACGCCGTACTTTGCACCGACTGAATCAGCGGCTTTCTCCAGCCAGGCGTCAGCGAGGCTTTGGCCTTCTGCTGAGAGCAAAGCATTGTGTGTTGGAAAACAACTCTCTGGTTTGATAGCTCTGATAAAATCCATTGCCTCGGACATTTTCATCCACGGTGCGCTCGCCGGGACGGCTAATGTCTGAATCTTGTAGCCTTCCGGCACAAAGAACGAGTCGCCCGGATAATACAGCTCTCCATTATTGACGATGACACCCACATTAGCGGGAACTGGGTAATCTGGGTGAATCGGTGCGTGAGTGCCGCCGACAAAATCCAGGCTAAACGGACCGCAGCTGATAGAATCATCAACTGCCACGGCGTGACCGTAGTGTGAATCATTCAACTGCTCAACAATGCCTGCCGGCGCATAGACTACGACATCGGGATTTTGTGCAATGACATTATCTAACTGTGCTTGGTCAAAATGATCACCATGTTCATGGGTGATAACGACAGCAACGATACCTGCATGGGCGATAAAATCTGTCGACCAGCCGCCTGGATCGATAACGATAGACTGGTTATCGATAGTGAGTTCGAGACACGAATGGCGAAATTTCTTTATATTCATAGTACTATTCTACTATAACGCCTCATGGTGCTGGCAACCGTTGTGCCGGACATATATCGAGTACTCGCACCATTGCATCATATTCAGGTCGAGTCACCCAAAGTTCATATTTTAATTTAACTGCAATCTGCCGAGCGACATACTGGCACCGAAACGCCTTGTTGCTCGGTAGCCATGTCGCCGCGTCGCCATCGGACTTTTGCTGGTTGGCGCTGCCACTCACAGCTAGGAGTTCCAGATCATCGTTAGCGAGCGCCGCGCGTTTGGCAGCGTCCCAACCTTGAGCACCCTTTTGCCAAGCGTCAGATAGAGCAACGACATGATCAATTTGGACGACACTCGAAGTACCTGAACCACGTTTAAAATCAATCATTGTACCTGTATACGGATCGTCCAACTGGCCGCTCAAGACTGTGCAATTATCTTTGCCGAGCTTTATTCCACTCAGATCACGCGCTAATATTCTCTGGCGTGTATCGCAATTCCTCCAGGTCGCCCAGCCGCTACCAAATTTTGATCGTTCGTAACCAGTTTTAGGCGCACGACCTTTGATCGTTAACTTTAATAGACTATCGCGAGCTAGCGGCTCGTCAGTATTGGAGGTAACCGTCTCACTAGCAGTATGTTTAGTATCTATGTCTCGGACATTCCAGCTTTGATATGTCAAAAATAGCGCTATCATGAGACCAATAATGGCAACGGCTACGCTGCGTCGTCGTCGATAGATTCTCTGAGACATACCTCCTATTGTACCTCGCGCCGACACTTTTCATAACCATAGTTTCATGATAAAATACAGAGTATACCTCAAAGGAAATTAAATAAAGGAGCATCTCGTGTCCGGACATAGTAAATGGTCGACCATCAAACGACAAAAAGGCGCAGCTGACGCCAAGCGTGGCGCAGTTTTTACAAAAATTGGCAATGCCATCGCCATCGCAGCTCGTGGTGGCACTGACCCAACCATGAATTCGACCCTAGCCCTGGCTATCGAAAAGGCCAAGGCTGCCAACATGCCTGCAGCCAACATTCAACGTGCTATTGACCGCGTGGCCGACAAGTCTGCTGCTGCCCTAGAAGAAGTCGTCTACGAAGGCTATGGTCCGGGTGGTATTGGTATCATTATTGAAACTGCTACCGACAATCGCAATCGCACGTTCCCTGAGGTCAAAAGTACTCTCACAAAACACGGTGGAAATGTCGCCGAACCCGGCTCGGTCGCCTTTCAATTCACTAGAAAAGGGGTCATCCGAGTTAGTCTGGACGGCAAAACAGCTGATGATGCGCTACTCATAGCTCTCGATGCTGGCGCCGAAGATGCAACCGAAGAAGATGGTGAGATTGTCGTGTATACCGATATGAAAGATCTTCACAAAGTCCGTGCCGACCTCGCCGATGCTGGTCTGAAAATTACCGATGCGAACCTGGAATACGTCGCCAATGCTCCAGTTGATATTAGTGATCCAACTATCGCCCAAAAAGCCTTGAACCTCCTCGATCTGCTCGATGAATTAGATGATGTTACTGCGATCCATACCAATGCAGATATCTCAGCTGACCTATAGTTAGACAACAAATGTCTCGTGTGATATAATTACGACCAAGCAAACCTGTTCTCGGGGTGTGGCGCAGTTGGTAGCGCGCGCGGTTTGGGACCGTGAGGTCGAAGGTTCGAGTCCTTTCACCCCGACCAAGTTTGCTAGACCTCATTCTCGGGGTGTGGCGCAGTTGGTAGCGCGCGGCGTTCGGGACGCCGAGGTCGTCCGTTCAAGTCGGATCACCCCGACCACATTACTTTTCAAAAAACGCCGCTTGCACGGCGCTTTTATTTTGATAACTAACGACAATTATTTCGTTAGCTGAACAAATATCCCGATAGATATTAGTGTTAGTGCGACGAAAATCCCCAGTCCAACTGGTGAACCCCAGCTAAACCATGATCCCCAGGCGCGCCAATTCTTGAAAATCGGATTTGGATTATCCAATTCAAATCGTCGCCATTCGCGTAAATCTTGCATGCTCTTGTCGAGTTTGGCTTTTTTCTTGTCTTCCATAGGTTTCTCCTTTTGATTAATTACCGATATTCGACCTATATCAGGACCTTTCACGAGGTGCCACTACTCTATGTGTTCGTCGGTCAAACGATTAGAGTATGTAAAAGTGGGCTTATGACTTCATATATAGTATACCACCCACACGGCTATAATCACTCTCTATTTCAAAAGCCCCGGTAACCGATCGGGGTTTGGCGGGGCTCTGGCCTGTATGTTCTATTTCAAACATGCAGGCGGCACTCGAATCGATAAATTATCGACGAATGACGTATTGAATGACAAGGAGGCCCCCCTCAGCGGGGACTGGGTGTACGACGGAAGAGTCGTCATACCAGTCCCCGCCAGAGCGGCAGAGTAGTGGTCGCCGCTAGGCGACATGCTCTTACGGCGTCGGGTCCGGATTCGGACTTGAACTCGGGCTTGCCGACGGTGACGTCGATGGTCCAGGACTCGGGGTGACCGACGGCGTGGGTGACGTTGGCGGTACGGGAACTGCCTTCACCACCTTGGACGTCTTCGCGGACGTCTTGCTGGCGGTGTAGTAGCCCTTGGCCTTGGCTGTCACCTTGACCGTGATGGTCTTGCCGAGGTCCGAGTTGGTCAGGACGTACGTGGCCTTGGTTGCGCCCTTGATGGCTTTGCCCGAGCGATACCACTGGTAGCTGAACGTCGTGGTGTTCGGTTTCCAGGTACCGGGCTTCGCGGTCAGGACTTCACCGACCGTGGCCGAGCCCGAGATGGTCGGGGTGACCTTGGTCAGGTAGCCGGTCTTAACCTTGGCGGTCTTGGACGACATCCGGGACGACGACTGGTTGTAGCCGTCCCTGGTTGTCCAGACCTTGACCTTGATCCGCTTGCCCTTGTCCGCGGGCGTGAGGATGTAGGTCTTGGCGATGGCGCCCGTGATCTTCGTACTGTTCCGGTACCACTGGTAGTGGTAAGTGACTCCCGATGACCACTTGGACGTCTTTGCGGTGAGGGTTTTGCCGACCCGGCGAGTGCCGGAGACGGAGACCTTGCCGCGAGCGAGCGTGCCCTTGACGACCACCTTGGTAGAGGCGGACGTCTTGGTGACGGACGTGTGGCCGGACTTCGTCCCGGTCACCTTGACCGAGAGCTTGGTGCCAACGTCAGTCATTCCTACCTTGTACTTCGACGTGGTTGCGCCAGGCACAACCTCGCCATTGCGTAACCACTGCCACTTGATCGACGCGGTCGGCGACCACGTCTTGACCTTCGCGGTCAGGGTTGACCCGACCTTGGCGCTGCCCGAGATGGTCGGGGTGTACGTCTTGGTGAAGGACTTGGGAGTGGGAGGGTTGGCCGGAGGAAGATCTGGTGTGCCCGGCGGCTCAATTGCCGGGTACGAACTGGTGTATTCGTTCACGTACCCGGTCGTTTGGTTGACGACCTGGATAGTCGCCGAGACCTTGTCATTTTGAATCTCTGCGCGGACAACCGTCACTCGGTCGAATTTTGGAGTGACGACAGCCTGGCCGTCCTGAACTGATACGGACGCGTAGAACCCGAAGGCGACGCGCTCTGCAATTGGGACGGCATTGATCAGGTTCGGCAGCCCATAGACCTGGACGTTCTGCAGATACCGACGCTGATCGGACATATCGTAGCCGTAGCCTTCGGCACGGACGATGTAGTCCGCGTAGCTTTTGGTCCAGTTTAGGGTGTCATTCGGTATGCGACGCCACAACTCCATGAAGTAGTTGATGGCCTCATCCGACCCCACCGACCGGGCTTCGCGGAACCCGACCGACGCGTCGCTCTCCGCAACGAAGATGGTCTTGTCCACGTAGTCAAAGAGCGCGTTCCGGGCTGTCATCACCTCCTCCATGACGGTGTTGTTCGAGTAGTCGGCCCGAGCCGTCGGCGCGAAACCGACAGCCAAGCCAACGGCCAGCGAGACGGCGATAAGCCACCTCAAAAAGCCTTTCATTTAGTCCTCCTTGATGGGTAGGTACGGGTAAGTCTACTTGACTATCCCTCGCTGATTATATATAATATATATGAAATAGTCAATCGTAATTGTCAATAGTTACTTGGGGCTTCTAACTTGGGAGGGATAGAATGAGTGAGGGTACTACTAGCCAGACTGTAGCAGATAAACACGTATCGAAAAAAAAGACATCTTCTATTGTAATAATTATTATTCTGGCTCTTTTAATAGTCGGAATTGCATATAGCCTCTTGACCGGTCTCCTATATGTCGGCATCAAAAAAGCAGACCAGAGGGTAGTTGTCCAGACATTCGTGTGCAACGCAGATCAACCGATCAAGAAATTGAACAACTATTTACTGGATATAGCCAACGGCAAACCAGAGCAAGCAACCGAAGCTATCAAATACATCAAATCATTATCAAACTATAACTCCGATCCAACTTGTGTTGAGGCTCTCGCTCGATTTCATTCTATCAATAAAGACATTCAGGGACTCGATGACCAAATTAATCGACTCGAACAATTCGCCGACGATGGTCTCTATCCTAGTAATCGATTCAATGGCCTATCAAGCATTGGTACTAATATAGCTAATTTTGAAGGCCTCACTGGAGAAGCCAGGTAGAGCTACGTTATGCTTCATCATATCAAACGTTATATTGGTGGTAAAAAACGACTACTGTTAGTAGCATTTATGGCAGCTATGATGTTTAGTTCAGCTTTTGCTGAAGCAGCTTTTTCACTCAGGGCTCCAAAAAATATGACTTCTGGTAGCCCAGCTTACTATTATGTATCAGATGGTATTAGCGATAACGGAAAATTTCCGGAAACTTGGGTAGGATTTTATTGGAATTCCCCAGGCTCAAAAACGATTACCTATAATCCTAGAAAATGTAATAACGGTGGCTACGAAGATAACACCGACGGCGACCCCCGAGTTACAATATATAAAGTTAACGCAAACGGTAGCGCCAGTGGTACGACCCTAGTTAGTACCTACCACATAGATGACTGTCACGAGAACGACAGCAACAGAAACTTCACCTTTACACTCGATAGCAGTTCTTATGACAGCAATATCGGAATGTACGCTGCCATTGTCAGAGTTGATTCGAGTGGCGACGGAGATTCTAGGGCCTGGTTCAATCTAGAGACTGCCGATACGGATGGTGCATCCTTTGGTGTTATGGGTGGCAAATCAGTAGGGTACTCACGCGACTTTAGCTCTAGCTCCGGTGGCGACTACTATGATCTCCAGACTGGATTCGGTAGTTGTGACGCAAGCGGTGGCAATGGCGATATTGCTTTTTACGACACAGATGCCAGTAAATACCAGAGTAGCAAAGATCTCAAAATGCGCGTGACAGGTCCAGCCGGCATAGTGCCCAACAACTCAGGACTATTCACTTCGAGAAATAGAATCTCGGCAACAGGCACCGCCTCGGCCGGTATACATAAAATCACAGCGAACTCTGGGCAATCTGCTAGCGTAAACTTCGCTATGGCAGCCAACTCGGGATATATTCTAGATATCACAGACTTGCGTGAAGGAAACGACATTACCGTCGAAGTACCGACTAATGAGATTTATAGTAAAAAAGACTGTCGCAAAATTTGGACAATAGCTGCTTCTACATCTATTAGCGCGACGGCTGCTACGGTAGGTAATACCATCACCTGGACACACACTATTACAAATAGTGGACCTGATACCACAGACAGAGCCGTTGCCTATGGATATAACCGCACCAACGGTTGGACAGGAACTACTGCAGTAGGAACAGTCAATGCCGGACGAGGCACCGGTACAGCAGCGACTTACACAGAATCCCGTGTGATTACGTCCGCCGACATCGGAAAGACTTTCTGCTCACAGGCCTATGCTACCCCATCGAGTTACTCAGGTAGTGGCACCGTGTATTCTACCAGCCGATGTGTTACCGTTCCAGATTGGACCATTACTGCGTCAACCTACTCGGCCGTTAATCATAGCAGCCCTACGAGTAACACCATAGACACGTCGAGCAATGCATTTTACAATAATAACCGTAAATCTGCCTATCCGAGCTATCCGGCCTTTGGTGGCCATGCGGCTGGTACTGAGGACAGAATCTACTACATGGTTAGAGTAACGCGAAGCAGCGACTCATCACCAGGAGCAGCTACCTTTAAATATCGACCATCGTGGCTATTTGGATCTGGCATGATCACTGCTAATAGCGTGAACGGTGGCCAAACCGATGTCAGTTCCCTCTGTCCCACTGGCTTTGGGTATGAATCAGGAAACAAACGATGTAGCAAATCAGGATCGTGGGTTTCTGCCTCTCTACCTTCATCGGGTAGCACCAATTATTACACGACTACGACTGCTGAGCGTTTGTGGAATAATGCCATTCCGGCCAGCACACTAGATAACCTCACCGGAATGGATATCTGTTACTTCTTTGGCTTTGACCGACGCCGACTATCGGATAATGACGGCACAGGAACAGCTGCCATTTATTGGGGAGATACTGATGCAGGTCTCGAAAATCGCTGTTCTGTCACCATACGTACGCCATGGATACTGCAACCAAATATTGATAGTAGTCTCGGTATCGGCACTCAAAATGCAGCTGTAGGTGATAGCTACACTATTACCCCCAGCGTAGACAGTTCACAAACAAATGTTGCTGGTACGAGCCACAATGTCTCTATCGTTCAGGTCATCGGCTCTGGTTCTTGGAATCCCGTCCAAGGCATAACTACCAACCTTAATGTAGCGCCTGCAGCCGCTAATATAGGGAGCTTTGGCAGTGGGGCTGCGAGTATTGCAACGCTATCGACAGTGAGTGGTCTCTCTGACAGCAGTTTTTCATCGGGTACGTGGAATGGAGCCGCCTTTAATCAAACCTTCCAGGATGCCTGGTACGGTAGAAAGGTTTGCTATTATACTGTCATCATGAGTGGTGGTTGGGCTTTTGACAAGACTACTGAATACCGCTATTCTAACCCGGTCTGCGTAAAATGGTCTAAATCCCCGCAGGTACAATTACGCGGCTCTGACTCATCGTCAGGTGGTATCTGGGATGGAACGAGTACCTCGTACAATGGTGGTTTCCTCGGCGTATCTCAGTCTGACGCTAGACGAGGTTCGTGGTCACAATACGGTCTACTAGGATACAAGGGTAATAGCGCGACAACTGGGAATATTAACTATTTTGGCTCTGGTGGTTGGACCGTAGATAATGGCACTGCATCGAGGGCTTGTAATTTAACGTTTGCTAATAGTATAAATTCCGTTAACTGTAGTAGTAATGCTATAGGTGGTGGTATGTACAATGGTACTTCGCTCACCCAGACTATCAGTTTGCCAACTGGGGCAAAAACAGCCGTTTCTAGTATGACGAGTATACCAGATGTAACCAGGTTCGGCGCAGCCAATTGTAGAATCGGCACTAGCTGTACTGCGCTATGGGCCATGGGATCGGGTACGTACAAATGGGATGGTGATCTAGAAATATTTAATAGTTCTACCGACCCAGCAGGCAAGCGTATCACTATCATTGTTAGTGGCAACGTCTATATCACTCAGGATATCTATAATGACCTCGTAGGTACTGGCTGGTCTAACTTGGCAGATATACCCATGGTGACAATAATTGCAAAGAACATCTTTGTCCGTAGCGATGTCAATTATATCTTTGGTACGTATATTGCCACTGACCGTTTCTATAGCTGTGCCACTAGTACTGCTAGCTTGCCGGCTAGCGACACTAGAGAAGGCGGCGCCTGTTCCCGTCAGCTCAGAATTAATGGTGCTGTCATCTCACGAACTACTCCTCAGCTCCGCCGCACCCTCGGATCAGGGTATAGTTCAAGTAGTACGAATACCCTAACAGCTAATGGTGAAACACACCTAGAAGCAATCACACCATCTGAGTTATTTAACTACCAACCAAACTTGTTCCTTACCCCCTATATGATTAGACAGAGTTCTACTACTGGTAATACCTGGATCGTAACGAAACAGACCGTGTTGCCGGCGAGGTTTTAGAGGAAACTACTGCATTCGTTTTAGCGAGAGCGAGCTATTGCTATCAGACGTGCCTTTTCAGCTAGATTATCTAGTAGCTGTAGCGTCTTTTTAGCATGATCATTCTGAAAATTTAATATCGTATCATTAAAACGTCGCTTCGCAGCTAATAACAACAGCTCGTCTGCTAGTTTCGGGTTTTTCGGCAATAATGGGCCATGGAGATACGATCCAAACACATTATATATTCGTGCACCTTCTGTGGTATCCTGACCATTGTTCCCTGCCCCTTTCAAAACGGAAGCAAACGCAGCCTGACCATCATTCAAATGCGTCAGCCCGCTATGGTTCTCATAACCAACCAACTGATATCCTTCCCACTCTGTCATAATATTTCCGATGAGACGCTCGTCGCCTGCCGTCGTATGGGCATCAAATAGGCCTATCCCTGGAATCTTTACACCATCAGTGGTCAAAAAATAATGGCCGAATAATTGGTAGAGGCCGCAGATTACCAGCATAGGAACACCGTCTTGTGCCAATTTGTGTAGCGTTGGAGCCAATTTTACTAAATCGTCAGTGATTTTTGTCTGGCCCGAATCCTGACCGCCACCGCCCAAAATGATATCTACATTGTCGGGGAGCCTATCACCCGGTTCGTAGGCAACAGTATTAACAGTAAAACCATAGAGTTCAGCCCTACGAGTCAAGAATTCAAGATTACCGTGATCACCATAAATGTTCATTTCTGCGGGATAAAGCATCACGATAGTTAGCGTTCGACTCATGTCTGCCTCCGTGCCTTTAGGGCTTTACGAATTTTTAACATAGCAGTATAGGTTGCATATAGTTGCATTGGACGATCGTGACCAATATTTTTCGTCAAAAACGTATCTATCGCCGCTGGCAGATCGGTTTCAACCATCCTCACGTCAACCCCACTCGTTTCTAATCGCAATGCCATATCATACGCTCTGACACCGCTCACCATCTCAACTGATGGCAGTATAGAAAAGTCCACATCCCACAACCAACTCATATCACGACCATCAGCATACTGATCATTGATAGCAATCATCGTAGCTGCCCTAGCGTTATTCTGGCTAGCGAGACTAATTCGAAAACCGCTAGGATTTTTTACCAAGATCAACTCTAGCGGTTGGCCGTTGATCATAAAACTCTCCCCTCGACCGAATGCCGGTCGAATTTGAGATAAAGCCTGGAGAGACTCCTCGGCACTAAATCTATCGCCCAAGATTTCCCGAACCAATGCTAACGCCGCTGCCGCATTGAGCGCATTATGCGCGCCGCGGAGCAATAGTTCTGCCGATCCAATATTAAATGTTGCGAGAGACCCGTCTAGTCCATCGAGAGTAACAGTAGCGGCTAATTTACCGGGCGGACTACGCTTCTTTGCGCCATAGAGCTCATCGTCATTTGGAAATAGCTCAGCAACTGATCCTGAATAACCGAAGTAAACCTTCTTGCCTGCCGGAATCGTTGCGACGAGAGGATCTTCGCGGTTTAATACTACCGTTCCAGTCGTTCGCTCTGCAATCTGGGCTAGTAATTTTGCCGTTGTATCAATCTCGCCAAACCGATCAAGCTGGTCACGTAGAACATTTAAAATCAATGAATATTTAGGTGGAACTTGTCGTACAAAATGAACTGCGTGCGCCTCATCGAGCTCTACAACAGCAATATCCGCGTCGAGCCGCCCACGCTTCATTTCAAGCGCTGCCACGCTCGCAATTCCTCTAGTAAAATTACTGCCGCTAGGATTCGTGAATACTTTCAGCCCTGCCGCTCTCAGTAATTCGACGACGATTTTAGTGGTCGTTGTCTTGCCGTTAGTGCCACTGATAACGACGACGCCGTAGGGCAACTGAGCCAACGCATCCCGCAAGAAGTGTGGCGATACTTTTTCAACCACTAGCCCGGGCAGCGCTGAGCCGTGGCCGCCTCGCAATCGAGAAGCTTTTGATACCATTTTGCCTAAACTACTAGAGAGAAAAAGTGATTTCATCCGCCTCTATTCTACCACATTGCTCGAACGGAAATCATACTGCGTCTTCGCCTTTAGGTACACTATGACGCCAAATATAGCCGTGTATATCGCGATAACGACTGGCAGCAACACTGAAACTTCATTCTGAGCCATAGGCAGTTCAGCTACCCAATTAGCTATCCCAATGACGTAATTGAGAAGCTGCGTCGCAGGCCACGCAATAACGCTCGCAATCGTAACCGGTAGTACCAGAGCTGCTAATCCCGATAGAAACGTCAGTAACATAATAAGTGGCAAAAGCGGCAACACCATGATATTCGCAATCATCCCGTACAACGAAAATTGCCCCATGAACAGCACAATAATCGGAGCAGCCACGAGCTGTGCACTCAGCGTCTCAACAAATACTTGACGTAGACTCGCAGTGAGTGACATTTTTACAGGTTCTCTTCCACCTGTCTTCTTTGCGCCAAAGAAATAGGCCGTCAGAAGCGGCGCGAGAATAATCACACCAACAAAGCTCAGGAAAGATAAATACCAGCCGACATCACCCCAAACACTTGCAGGATTAATGACGACCGTTATAGCAGCCACCAACGCCAATAGTGTGACCGGATGAAATCTCCGTCCGTAGTACCAGGCGACAAGTGACAATATAGCTACCAATGACGCTCTCGTCATGCTCGGCGAAAATCCAACCAGCGCCGCAAACCCAATCGCCAAGCCACCCGAGAAAATGAGGGCAACTAGCCGAGACACCTTGGCAAACAGACGCCGCGCAAATCGAATCAGAATCGTCAGATTATACCCGCTCGCCACCACAATATGTGTCAGGCTCGCGATGATAAACGCTTGCGCCATATCGGCCGGCAACGCTGATTTCTGTCCTGCCAGAATTCCCATTCCTAGGTCTACTGCCGGTGAAGGGACGGCTGATCGCAGACTGTCGCCAAATCCGTCTCTCAGGTCTCGTAATGGATCAGCCTGGTCTGAGCGTTCGACGCGGGTCAGTACACCATAGCTCATCGTCGCCGCGAAACTACCGAAGCCACTCTTTAGCATGCCGCTCGCCTCAATATGATCGCTCCGTTTGATATCACGAATGTTCGTGATCGAGCTCATCCAGATTTGACCTGGCATAGACCCGAAATAGTTCTCGATGTCTGACTCATCCCGTAAATGGTCGTATTCTGATGCCAGTATTATTTCTATATTATCGACGCGTAATTTGACAACATTGCTAGGATCTCTATCTGGATCGTCGGCAATCGTTCCGATAATTCGTACCTCTTGTCCGATATAGCGTTGATAGATTGATAGATCTGTTCGAGCTAGCATTCCTCGCCATAGCCCCATTGAGAGACCAGCTATAAGCGCCACTACCACCATTATTCTCAGTCGGCTAGTAACCGAGATACTTCCCAAAATAATACCGATAATTAGCCACGGCACACCGTTTTGCCATATGGATGCCGGAAAAACCGACACACCGACACCTATAATTAAACCTAAACAAATGCTGGTGATGAGCCATGATGTATGAACTCGCGAGCTAAACAGACGATGCCAAAACTCACGGAAAGACAACCTGGCTTTCATTTATAAAGTATAGCACGATAGCTATTTGCACAAATCAAAAACGTCGCGAGGAGCGACGTCTTTTCAAAACTATTATGGTGAGACGGGCGGGGCTCGAACCCGCGACACCAGGCTTAAAAGGCCCGTGCTCTACCAACTGAGCTACCGTCCCAAATATGGAGACAACCTAAATTCTATCAGAAATCCCCACTATTCGCAAGATCTGACGCCGTCTATGCGCCAATCTTGTCTTTTTTCTGGCCACGCCTGGCATTCTGCTCTATATATTCAATAATTGGCGTCGCCACGTCGCGACCAGTCACCTTTTCGATGCCAAAGCCCGGACTCGCATTAACTTCTAGTACCAGTGGTCCACGAGCGCTACGCATAATATCAACACCAGCTACACTGAGACCCATAACTTTGGCGGCCTTGATCGCAGTTTTGCGCTCTTCATCCGTCAGTTTTACCGGCACACCTTCGCCGCCTCGATGGAGATTTGACCTGAAATCATCGTCGAGCGACTGGCGTTTCATGCTCGCAACAACCCGACCACCAACTACAAAGACACGGATGTCGACACCGGCAGATTCCTGAACAAATTCTTGGATCATAATGTTGGTGCCATCTTCGTTGTAGAGATAGAATGCCTGCAGAGCAGATTTTGCGGCTTTTTTGGTGTCAGCCAACACTACGCCATTACCATGAGTTGAACTACCCAACTTGATAATAACTGGAGCACCTCCAACTTGATCTAGCATACCATCAATATCTAGGGAGTTTCGCGAAAAGACTGTCTTTGGCACACCGACCACCCTAGCCATAATCTGGGTCGCACGCAGTTTATCTCGTGAACGCTGAATCGCAATGGCGCTAGCCGTCGTAAAAATACCTTCACTCTCGAGCTGGCGCACGATCGCCGTACCATAACGTGTCATGTAATTAGCGATTCTCGGAATAATCGCATCATATTCTTTGATGTCGATTTCTTTACCTTTGTAAATAACCTTTGGATCTTGGCTGTCAACTGACACAAAACAGTTTTTGTATTTGATGACTTTGACCGTGTGGCCTCGAGCCTTGGCAGCCTCGACCAGACGTTTGGTCGAGTAATTAGCGTTACCATTAGATAAAATTGCAATTTTCATTATTTCGTCCTTTCGTTTGTTTGACCCTGGAGCTCATAAAAACCAGCTCTGTCTAGATCAGATAGTTTGCGTGATCCATGGGCTACGTCTACGACGAACTTTCCGTTCAAGGTATTGCGCCCGATCAAAATAGGGAACGTCGCATGCGAGCGATCCGCCAACGTTGCATATGTTCGGACGCGACGCTTTTTTATTTGCAAGATGATAGGAATGAGATAGCGAACTTGCTGATGTCCAGTAGAGCTTTTTACTACTCTCTTTTCAAAGTGTCCCGTTGAAAAAGTTTCACCGGTGTAAAATTCCGAGCCACGATCAAAAAACTTCCAAAAGACCTTGCCATCTTTTTCAGAAATATCACTCGCCCAGATCGCTGTGGTCCGTGCACCAGTATCAATACGAGCCGGGATCTTCTTCTGGCCGGATAGGACTATCCATATGTATTCATAGCGACCGATAGTGATTTTTTCGCGTGTCATAACCTTTAAATTGTATCATTTTATGTTAAATTAGTCAAGCTTTAGCATATTCCAGATTATCTCCTAGCTATAAAAGGCACGCTGCTACGATATGCTATAATGCAACGATAATGAAAATCGCTTTCTATATTTCGGCCGCCGACGCAACTACCGCTCCAACATTTGATTCTCCTGATAACGCCCAGGGCTACGCACAGCTTTTCCGAGAGCTCATAACGCGGGGCACGGAAGTGTTCGTCGTATTTGATGCTAATAATAATTACCTGCAAGACGGTTATTTCAAACAAGGCTGGCGTGCGAAACTAGAGAACGATACGATTCTCTACAAGAAAATCGATAACGAAATTCATGTCAATCTGCTCTATGATAAGCATCGCTTTCCATTTGATGATCTACCAAAGATAAATCCTCGCAACATTTCCGAGGTGTGTAATGACAAGTATCTAGCCTACTTGTTCGCACCGGATTTTTCTGCGACTAGCTTCCTATTGGAAAACGAGGCTCAATTACAAATAATGCGTGCGAAATATAACGATAAAAAGATTGCGCTGAAAGAGTTACGCGGTTACGGTGGTGAAAAAGTTTTTGTCGGAAACCTTCGCGATTTCCCTGGTAATCTACAGTTTCCCCTCCTAGCACAAGAGTTTGTCGACACTTCGGGCGGCTTTTCTGATTTAGCAAAAGGAATTCACGATGTGCGCGTAGGGATCTGTAACGGAGAAATTATTCACGGCCTCTTGCGTTGGCCGGCTCGCGAAGACGAGCTGCGTACCAACCTACATCTCGGCGGGAAACTACGTGCATTATATGTCTCTGAAATCCCCGAGGAGTTAGCATCAATAGCCCACGAACTAGATCGACGTTTCGGCGTCGACACACCACGCTTTTTCTCGGCAGATTTCGGCTTTGATGGTACTAGCTGGAAGCTTTTTGAGTTAAATTCCTCACCTGGTATCTGGTCTCGCGAAACATTTGGACCAGCAAATGATGAATTTTTGAGCCTGCTCGCAGAAAATATATCAAAGGCTGTGTAAATACTCAGTCCATGCCCGGATTTTGTCATCTACAAACATCCCCGTGACAAGCTGAGGACTATAATTCACCTCTAGTACTACGTAGCTTCCTGTATTATCATTAAACATTACGTCTACTCCGGCTACTTCACGGTTAGCTAAACGACTAACCTTTCTACACGCATCGAGCGCGTCGGCCGGAAAGTCTGCACAAGCTACCAATTCCGCCGATGCACCCTGCGACGTGTTATTGAGATAGGTTTTTGACCTGTCGCCTACTCGTTTAATAATGAGTTTCGGCTCAAAACCAAAACATAACACTCTATAGTCACCGCTGTTTGGAACCATACGCTGAGCCATCAGCCAGACCGATCGTTCATTGGCATCGTGCATAATCTCCTGCAAATGATGCTCGTCTCTCACCAGGTAATTATCGTCACCTTTTTGACCATCAATCGCCTTTATGACAAATGGATAGCCCCATGTTTTAGCCTGATTAGCCATAGCTTCTTGGTCAATTGAAAATACTGTATCTGGGTACGATATATCATTTGTGGCCATGAGTATACCCTCGGAAATTTTATCCTCTAGTCGGTAATTCGCTATTTCGCCACAAATGAATTTCACTGCTTTGGCTTTGAGGTATATACCGATAGCCCCTACGAGATTATGCAATCCACCCCAAAACTTTACGTATACCACATCATAATTGGCGATATCGGCTCCGGTATCTGTTACTACGATACTCACCTGATTATTTTCGATTAAAAACCGAAGGTCTTCGATCATGACTGTGTCAACATTAAGCTCGGAGCTACGACTCATTCGTGCCATATCTTCCAAAATAGCTTTCGCTTTATTGCTTGAAGGTTGACGTCCATTTTTGTAGCAAGTCGATAGAAACAATGCCCTCTTCATCTTACTCTTCCCCCTCTCTCATCCTATTTATTGTAGCAAATCTATCAGCGTCTCCGGGATCATTTGGATCAAATTGAGCCGAGAGAGCCCATCGCAGTTTTTCCTGCCTCTCCTCTGCCGGTAGGTTACGGAGCGACTGCAGCCACTCTTTGATATTTTGGTCAGCAGCAAAATACTGGATGTCGCGCGTATCTAATGCCCCACCCCGTCTAGTGCGCATAACTCTGGCATACGCTGTCTCCTTCTGCTTGGCAATATCGCCAGCGCCCTCCATGATAACACTCCATCGCCACAGTATTTCATGGGTCTGTCGGAAATCGCGTGCATCTACCGATCGGTTATTGCCTGTAATGTCAATGCCCATTTGTAATCCTGCTGCAATATAGTACGGCACACCCCGCGTTACGTTCTCCTCTCGCACGATCTGCTCAACGACGACACACAAGCCTTCTTCGGCAAGTATATTAGCTCTAGAGGTCATACGCTTTGATGGATCAGGTTGCTCCTGGGCATTCTGATGACGAAGTATATGGATCGCCTCGTGGACCGATGTAGCTATCACATCATTACCTGATGAACCGTCAAAATCCCGCCGGTTCTCACCAACATCTACTACGTGCATCTTGGGATTCTCCTCTAATGCACTGCCGTGCGTACGCCGCGCCCTGTAGCCCTTTTCAGTCAACCCCATGGCTGCTAATGCGGCATCCACATAAGGGATCGCATCGACTGCCGACACTGTTTCCGGTACGTCTAGTTGTGTCATTGATTCTAGTGCCGGCATGACTGCAAATAAGTCAGTTTTTAAGGTGACAAGATATTCGGCGTCTAACTCAACAGGCTCTGCTCGCTCTCTGCCTTCAACGTCATGTGTCATATCGAGAAATTCTTGAGCTATACGAGCAACTTCGGTATCATCAGACTGCAGCGTTTCGATAGCTTTACGACGCGCTTCGGCGAGTAAATAGTTGAACACTGCAACGTTTGGTCGGCCGAAAATCTCACAATTGTGCTCCGCTGCACGCCGCTCCAAGTCTTTCGATGACACAGTTTCTAACCATGGGCTCACCGCCTCTCTACCCACCAGACGAGCAATTGTAAGATGCCGCAAGATTTCCTCACGTTTTTGCGTCAAGATATCATATAGCGCATCCTGTTCTGCGGGATCTGTATCCTCTGGGGCATATTCTATATCATCGATGAGCTGGTCGATCATACGGAGCTGTATTTCTAGTCCGCTCTCATTTAGCTGAGGGTAATCAATTTCAGGCTCATCCTCCGCGCCATTCAAAAAATCTCTGCGTACTTCGGCACGAGCCTTGGCTGCTTCTTTGTCTGCCTGAACTCCATAGGGTTCGTTCGAAGGAGTATGCGCTATCGGTAGATCGCTAAATCTCTCCGCTGTGCTTTTTATCCTTATAGACATGCTACTATACTATCATACGTATAGTCCGCTATGCATTTCGCGTACCGAATAAACCGCGCTTGCCACCTGTCTGAAACTCCTCTAGTAGTTCTCGCTGTTTTTTCGTCAATTTTGTTGGAGTCTCGACTTTGATAGTGATAATGTGTGCACCTCTGTTATTGCCACGAAGATGTGGGACGCCATGACCTGAAAGCTTGAAATCAGTCCCGGACTGCGTGCCGGCGGGAATCTTCATCGTCAACTCGCCATCGATAGTCTCAACCTCGAGCTCTGTGCCGAGCGCCGCATCGACCATCGATACCGTCTCTTCGCTGAGTATCAGATCGCCTTCGCGAGTAAATTTCTTGTGAGGTGCAACATGAATAGCAACGTAGAGATCACCGGCAGTTCCGCCGGCAATTGCTTCACCGCGACCAGAGAGTCGAATAGCCGACCCTTCGTCAACACCTGCCGGAATCTTGACCTTGATGTCCTGTTTGTCACGCTTGACACCGCGACCGCTACATTCGATACAGTCTTTTTCTGGAACTCTACCGCGACCATGACAGGTATGGCACGTCTGCGCCTGTTGAATGGGGCCAAATAGTGAATTGATAACACGAACTTCTTGGCCGGAGCCATGACAGGTCGGGCATTCTTTGGTTCCAAAACCCGGCTCGGCACCATCGCCTTTGCAGTGATCGCAGGTAACATCAAGATTGATCGAAATCGTCTTTTCAGTACCAAAAATAGCTTCTTTGAACGTCAGATTAATGCTCGTTTCAATATCACGCCCACGACCAGGTCCCGATTGACTACGTTGACCGCCGAAAAACGAAGAGAATATGTCGCCCAAGTCTCCGAAACCGCCGCTGCCGAAATCAAAATGAACATTTTGTCCGCCGCCGTTAAATCCCTCGAACGGGTTGCTACCGCCACCCGGGTGCCCGCCAACACCAGCATGGCCGAACTGATCATAGCGCTGACGCTTTTTTTCATCTCTGAGAACTTCGTAGGCTTCGTTAGCCTCTTTGAACTTGGTTTCATCGCCGCTCTCTTTGTCCGGGTGATATTTGACCGCCAGTTTACGAAAAGCTTTCTTTATCTCGTCATCTGAGGCGTCTTTTTTAACTCCTAAAATTTCGTAGTAGTCGCGTTTATTCATAGTATCTAGTATATGAAATTAGCACTCAAATGTAAAGAGTGCTAATTATGTATCTCAGCTACTGCTAGAGATTATTTCTTGTTACCGGAAACAACTTTCCAGATCAAGAGCACAATCATGGCGCCCACGACCGCTACAAGTAGACTCCAGACGTTGAAACCCGTCACGCCTGCTCCACCCATGAGGGAGAATACCCAACCACCGACTACACCACCGAGTACACCAGCGATGATATTACCGACGAGACCTTGCCGTTCGTCAGTGCCGACAAATTTTGACGCGATCCATCCAGCCAGACCGCCCAAGACCACCCAGCCGACTATATTCATTGCATCCATAACCCCCTCCTCTCGAGATTAAGTTTGTATAACCATTATAGCATAATGAGCGCGATAACAAGACCGAACAAAAACTCCCGCTAGTGAAAAACGGGAGCTTTGCGTGATCAGATTGCTGACGTCTTTGTTATTTTTTGTCGTCAACGACTTCGCCTTCGACGGCTTCGTCTTTGTCTGATCCTTTGTCGTCAGATTTGCTATCGTCCTTTGACTCATCAGCCTGCTGGTAGAGCTTGGCGCCAATTGACTGGACACGCTCGCTCAGTGTCTTGGTAGCTTCTTCGAGCTCGTCTTTGTCCTCGGAGTTCAATTTTTCCTCGGCCTCTTTGACGGCACCTTCGATGGCTTTTTTGTCCTCGTCGGAGATTTTATCCTTGAACTCGTCTGGCATCTTTTTCGAGGTGTAAATGAGCTGTTCGAGCTGATTACGCGCATCGATTAATTCACGCTTCTTCTTGTCGTCATCAGCGTGAGCTTCAGCCTCAGCCTGAGCCTTGGCGATATCCTCTTTGCTGAGGTTACCACTGTTTTGAATAGTGATTGACTGCTCTTTGCCGGTACCTTTGTCTTTGGCGGTGACATTCAAAATGCCATTCGCGTCTAGGTTAAAGGTCACCTCGACCTGTGGCACGCCGCGCGGTGCCGGAGCAATGCCGTCCAAGATGAATTTGCCGAGCGATTTGTTATCATTCGCAAATTCTCGCTCACCCTGGAGAACATGGATTTCAACCTGTGGCTGATTATCAGCAGCGGTCGAGAACGTTTCAGATTTACTGGTTGGGATCGTGGTGTTGCGTTCGATCAATTTCGTGCTCACGCCGCCCATGGTCTCGATACCGAGGGAGAGTGGTGTCACATCGAGAAGCAGCACATCTTTGACGTCACCCGCGAGCACGCCGCCCTGAATTGCTGCGCCGACTGCGACAACTTCGTCAGGATTCACGCCAGCCATTGGGTCTTTGCCGAAAATGCTTTTCACTTTTTCGATAACCGCAGGCATGCGCGTCATACCACCGACCAACACTACTTCGTTGATGTCGCTGGCTTTTAATTTGGCATCTTTGAGAGCTTTTTCACACGGATCAGCTAATCGATTGAGCAGATCACCGACCAACTCTTCGAGTTTAGCCCTAGTGAGCTTGTGCTCGAAGTGCTTTGGACCGTCGCTATCGGCGGTGATAAACGGCAAGTTGACCTCGTATTCGTTCGTTGAACTGAGTTCTTTTTTGGCTTTTTCAGCCTCGTCTTTGAGGCGCTGCATCGCTGCTTTGTCGCTTTTCAGGTCAATGCCCGTTTCGCCCTTGAACGTGTCGAGGAAGTAATTCACGATGCGATTATCAAAGTCCTCACCACCGAGGTGAGTATCGCCGTTGGTTGATTTTACCTCAAATACACCATCGCCTAGTTCGAGAATAGATACATCAAACGTACCGCCACCAAGGTCGAAGACCGCGATTTTTTCCTCTTTGTTCTTTTCCAGACCATAGGCCAGAGCTGCAGCCGTTGGCTCGTTAATGATGCGCTTAACCTCGAGACCAGCGATTTTACCGGCATCTTTGGTAGCTTGGCGCTGACTGTCGTCAAAGTAAGCCGGCACAGTAATAACCGCCTCAGTAACTGGTTGACCGAGAAAGGCCTCGGCGTCAGCTTTGAGTTTACCGAGAATCATCGCGCTGACTTCTTCTGGTGTATAGACTTTACCATCTAGCTCGACGGCAGCATTGCCATCTTTGTCGACAATTTTGTACGGCATGATTTTGATGTCGTCCTGGACTTCTTTGTCCTTGAACTTGCGACCAATGAGACGTTTAATACCATAAATCGTGTTTTCGGCATTAACGACACGCTGGCGCTGGGCAACCTGCCCAACCAAGCGCTCGCCTTTTTTAATACCAACCACGCTCGGGGTGGTACGGTTACCTTCTTTGTTCGTAATAACCTCTGGCTTCCCAGCGAGCAGATACGCCATCGCACTGTTCGTTGTACCGAGGTCAATTCCGATAATTGTTCCCATAATTCTCCTTTCGTTATCGATTGCCCATCCAAACAATCACTCTGCATGATTGTTGATGTATCTATTGTAGCGCGATTGGCACTCACATGTCAAGAGTGCTAATCGTTGTATTTTAAACAATAAGGATTTATTTGCGAGTAACTTTGACCATAGCTTCGCGGAGAACCTGACCGCCGAGCATATAACCAGGCTGCAGTTCCTCGGCTACGACTTCCTGATCACCATCCGAATCTTCGTCGAATTGAACGGCATGATGCAGATCTGGATTAAATAGAGCGCCAGATTGAGCCTCAATTTTCGTGATGCCGATTGATACAAGTGTCTTTTCCAGGTTCTTTTGGAGCGTGACAATACCCTGAGCCCAAGTATTATCTGATAATTCAGCCGGAACATGACCAACCGCACGCTCGATATTATCGATCACCGGCAATAATTTAATGATCATTTCCTTTTGCCCATAATCGCGAGCTGATTGCTTTTCCGATTCAACTCGCTTGCGGTAATTCTCGAAATCAGCTCGTACCCGCTGGATGTCGGTAGTTAGTTCGGCTATTTTCTCATTGTCTTTTTGAGCTTTTGGCATGTTTAGAGGATCCTTTCTAACATTTTACCGGTTTGCGATACTAATGACATAACACGGGCGTAACTCTGCCTAGTCGGACCGAGCACGCCGATATAACTATGATCAGAATAAGGGCTACGGAAACGACTGATAATCAGGCTGACACCGCTATCGCGGCCAATTGGATTCTCGCTACCAATAAACACATTGAGTGTTTCATTCGGAGCCGCTTCACGAAGCCATGGCTCTAGATTATCGAGTAATCGCGCCACATCACGGACATGTTCACCATCATGAAACTCAGGTTGAGCGAATAGATTACCGATACCGGATAGATATAATTGATCACCGATTGTCGCTAGACCCAAGTTGTGCGTTAACTCTACGAGAGAATCAACCGCTGTGCGTATAGCATGATCAGTTCGCTCGTGTCCCTCGACTCTTGACTCGATAGCCTTGGTATGACGATCTTCGTACATCGGTACTTCACTACCCTCAACGATACTATTAACATATAGGCGATAGCCTTTATCAGTAGGAATTCGACCAGCACTAGTATGAGGTTGCGTGATGTACCCCATCTCCTCTAATTTTGCCATCTCTGAACGAATAGTGGCCGAACTAACACCAAATAATTTAGCGAGCAGCACTGACCCAACAGGAGCAGCTAGCTCAGCGTATTGTTCGATAATTGCCGCGAGGAGTTTGGCTTGACGCTCAGTCATCATAGTTCTATTTTAGACGATTAGCACTGTAACGTCAAGAGTGCCAATTCGAGTTGTTTGGCATTCAGGACCAGCTCGACAACTATTTTCTAGTCGTTAGAATCAACGATACACCGCTCTTTTGATACGTTTTGAGACTTCCATTCAGCCTTTTCGCCTGAATAGTAGATTCTAGAGCAGGGAAATTAGTATCCAACCACGTCACTCGAGTCGCCAGCCAATCCTTGATAGTAGCGGCACTATGCAAAGTAGGCAGTGGTGATCCTCCGTGCCAACGAGCACGATCACGCACACGAGCTGGCGCTATTTCCTCGTCCAACTCATCAATAAACTCACCGATGTTTTGTAGTACGGGTCGAAATACTGCATCCCATCGCTGACGCACACGGTTACGAAAGACGGGCGAGTAGTGCCACACGTACCACAGCCAGTTAATCCAGTTATGTCCCGCCACCGATTCTTCGGTGCGCTGAATAGAACGCGTCCACCAGCCGGTCGGCGTTTGAGTCGTTTGCCAACCTAACCCTAGACTGAGGTCAAAGTCCCATGGCGGCCACAGCAGCAACTTGCCGCTACCATTTGGTGCATTTTGGTCTTTGATAAACTTGCACGACCGTTCCCAGCGCGAATCAAAGTTCTTCATGGATTCTTGCAACAAATACCAATCCGCCCAAGCGTCGATATCAATCCGCGCTAGTATCCCCGCTTCATTACCACTCACCAGCGCCGTTTCGAACTCATTTATCCAGCCCTGTATATAATTTTCTTGCGTCGACACACCTAGTACCTCTGGCACATCGTACATTACTGCCGTCCACTGCTCTGTCCTAAATCCTGGGTCGTCGTAGTTAGAGTCGACCTCTAGCACATATGGCCCAGTTAGCTCATTTCCAGCAGTATCGCCATTCTTCATTTCGCGCACCTCGACGCGTCCTACTTGGACATCACACGTTTCACTATAGCGATATAACCCCTGATAATCGCCATTCCATGTCACGTCGATATGGTGCGAATATGGTGCCCATCGACCAGTCGCACGGCGGTATACCTCGTAGGCGATACTAGTGCGCATCTTTGACTCATCTATATAGTCAGCCATGAGCGCCCAGTCGCGACTAGCAGCATAGTCAAATGGCGTCTGATTACGATTAAGTGATCGAACTTTGAATGGCTTTTGCGGCTGCCCCCAGGTGCTATTGCCGCGGCCACGCAAGCGCGGAGTGTGGCTATAGATTACCCCACCTGCGCCGTCCTGGTCGGTAATAGTAATAGTACAATCGTCTACATACGTTTCTTTGGTGATATCGCCGATAGGTACGGGCGATGTTACGTCGGCAATGGGGCGATAGGCCATTGCTAGACCTCAAACGTCACGCGCTTAATAGTAGATACAGCATACGGCGCAGGCGTTTCCGAGGCACCCGTATAAATACCGAATCTCGGATCTGTCAGTGCTTGCGTTACCGTGCCAACCGTTGTCCAGGTGCTACCATTGTCGCTAGATACTTTGGCTGTGTAGGTATCGCCCGACTTTTCAAGCCTTAGTACAATATCGGTCGGTGAATACGATGGATACTGCTCGTTCGTCACGATACCATTATTTTCTTGATACAAATAGGCAATCTGGTTAGTACCAGCCGTAATGCTCTTGCTAAATTGTACGTAATTATTATCATCCTGGTAAATTAGTATACCCGAGGTATCGTGATCGCCCAATGGGACAAAGTTGAGTACTAGCTCAACTGCCGTCCAACCTATTGGCAAATCATGAAACAGCATATTTTCTGCCGCATTAGTAGAAGGCCCATATATTGTCCACTGTCGAGCATCTATCTCGAGACCGCTCAAAGTATACCGCAAGTAAGAGGGGTTTTCAGTGTTGCGCTGGGTCTGATCTACCGGATCAATGGCATTGAAATGCCAGCCATCCGCCATGAGCGTAGTACGACCAGTATAGTTAAAGATGTACGTCTCTTCATCGTCTGGCTCTTCGGGCTCCTCTGGTGATTCTGTCGTGCTAGCGGTGAAACGAATGTCAGTTGACGTCATATTATCGGGATCGCTACTAACGTCACGCATATCGAGCCATAACACCACACCGCCAGCAGGACCAGGACGAGGTTCATCCCCAGTCTCAACTATGACGAATCGAGTATACAGACTAGCCAGTTCATTACTATCTATTTCTGCAGCTGGACCAGTAGGGCCGACAGGACCGGTAGCTCCAGCAGGACCAGTGCTGCCTTGGGGGCCCTCGGGGCCTGTAGCACCTTGCTGGCCAGTAATTATATTTATTTTGTCTCGGACTTCCTGTGATAAATTAGCAGTTGCGACTACGCTGTCTTTTAACGAACCATCCGATTTATGAGATTTGCTGAGGTAATCATTAAGAATTTGGCCCCATTGGCCCTCATCGGAACCTGGTGTTGGGAGACGGGTCATGGCTTAGCTTTACTCCTTACTATACATCTAACATAATGCTTATGTATCATTAGCATACCATGCCCCCCCCCCGCCGTCAAGGCAGATAGCCTAGGTGTGCTGAATAGCAAAGAATACTGCGGTGTTGAACGGAATTGAATCATATTGTCCTCCAGGATAATTGATATCAGCAGTTGCATCGGGGAAATCAGTGTGGGCAAAATACCCAATATTGAACGCTGTTCCATCAGTCACGCCGGTTGGTGTATAACTATTAACTTCTGTCTTCCAGAAAAATTGCCAGTTAGTATTGATGGGATAACCGAAATTACTGCACTGTCCCATAAATAGAGATATTTTTGTACCAGGTAGCCCAGTAAGCGTTGGAAATGAAGGATTGCCATCATATACTTTGGAGGTACCAGAATGATAAATCGAACCTGCCGCAAATTCATATATTGCATACTCTATCGGGTAATTAGAGCCATTGTGTGTCACTTGCAGACTCGACTCGCCCGAACTAGCTGTTTTCGTAAACACCGCTAATTCGGTATCCTGAATTACGCTGAGCTGTTTGGTCCAGCCTGATGTCACCATCGTATGAGTAACTGGACCACCGATTACAGCTACAAGTAGCGAGTTGCTCGATGCCGGCGAAAAAGTAATCGTATGGCTATTAGTGCCATTCCGGGCTGCTGAACCCGCGGTCTTTGCTATCCATGTTTGATACGGAGCGAGCGCTAACGCAGCCAGGGAATCTATCTTTGCAGTGCTGAGCGACCTATTAAATAGGGCGAAATCATCGATATATCCTCCGAATGGGTAGCCTGCCTGTGCACTAAATAATGTCAGATCGGCACTCGTCACATTAATGGCACCGCCTGCGCCAGTGCCAGAACCGAGCAGTGCACCATTGTCTCCATACACCCTAATGCCCGCCTCAGATGCATTGACATATGCGGCAACAAAAAAACGCTGGTAAGAAGAAGGCGTAACGCCGCTATCAATACCAACATTGGCACCAGCACTCGTACGATACCAAAACCATAATGTACCACCTGCGCCAACATCGATAAACCAGGAGTCCAGACTCAGTGTATCATCGCTCGGATAGCGAGCAGCTAGGATACGAATACCACTGTTATAGTTATCGTAAAAAGGCATGAGAATCGTTAACTCAGCTGTATCCATCCATGTATCATGTGGTATGACAACACCGCCAGGATCGCCATAGTCTACTCGTACTGATCGGCCTGTACTACCGGATGTTACGGCATAATTACCGAGGATCGCCGAATCATAATAGTATCCATCATGCCCATTACCTGAGGCGTCCACTGCTACAGTTCCCGAAGTTTCATTGAATGGCAGGTATACCAGTGGTGATTCGTCCAGTACTGCATTCGCATAGACAGAGTCGCCTAACGGCGGTGGTCCATCAACGTACGATGAAGCGGTTATACCAAAACTCATGCCGAAAGCCTTCCGACGAGCAGCCACCAGTCCACGCCTAACTTAACCAGCTCGGCGCCGCCATATTGGGCAGCAATTTTCAAGCCAGGATCGGCAGATATGGAGACGCCGCCAGAAGCAGCAACCGTTACTTGACCAGCACCTATTTGAGCAAAGGAGATACGAGTGCCTACCGCAAAGGCAACGCTCGCATCGGTCGGTACTGTCAATGTAATAGGATTAGTATTAGTGAGAGTGATAAATCGACCAGCATCGGAAAGCTGCAATGTATACGAGGTGCCAGTTTGTGCATTTACGCCATAAGCAGTGCCTGAATTATCGACATATTCTTTCGTCGCAGCATGATTACTCGCAGTTGGTGCAGCTACGTTGACTATCTGATTGTTGCTAACGTCCAGCGTACCACTTATCGCTACATGATGAGTGTTTAAATTAGCCGAAAGCAAGGTATTTACATAGCCGCCATTATTATCGAGTACATCCCACGACATATAGCTCTGGGTAGAACCGGCATCTTCGATACCGGCATAGATTTGCACGCCAGCTGCCGTCGTCAAGGTAGCAGCTTCGTTGTACGCCTTGAACCCTGCGCCACTATACTGTGAAGTGTTGGTGTTGATATATTCAGCGAGAGCATACGGTTTATAAATTTGCAAATCGCCCGACATACTATCGCCCGATTTTTGCACAAAACTAGAGATATCTGGCACTGGACCTGTAGCTCCTACCGGTCCCGTCGCGCCTGTTGCGCCAACAGTACCTGGGGTGCCTGTGGCTCCAGTAAATCCTTGTGTTCCTGACGGACCCGACGGTCCAGTAGCACCCTGAGGGCCGGTCGAGCCGGTAGCTCCTTGACTACCTGGATTTCCCGTAGGACCAGTTGAACCGGTCGCACCGGTCTGACCATTGGGTCCGCTAGGACCCGTGGCGCCAGTAGCCCCTGTTGCGCCTGCCGAACCTGGCGTACCGGGTGTTCCACTTGGGCCTTGGGACCCAGAAGGTCCGGTGGCTCCGGTCGAACCTGAATTACCAGCTGCTCCAGATGGGCCCGTGGCACCTCGTGGTCCAGTGGCACCACTATCACCCTGAGGGCCCCTAACGGTACCGACATCAGTAAAGCTCGTACCGCTCCACACATGAAGATGTCCATCGTCATTCGTTATATATCCTTTACCAGCATCACTCGGCGTCAAATTATTTGGTAGATTAGCAGCACTAGCTACTGAACCGGTAATAGTAACGCTCGTACCATCCTGGCCATCGTCACCTTTAGGTCCCGTCGCCCCTGTTGCACCAGGGGTTCCGGTAGGCCCCGTAGCACCTGTAG
>JAPUEE010000003.1 GCA_027492735.1 Candidatus Saccharimonadota bacterium | reverse complement strand
GGATACTCCCCCATTGTCCGGCGTCGGAGCCTGGTGTTGGTAGTCTGGTCATGATAGTCTGTTTCCCCCTCTTGCTTATGGTGGCTCTCGTTGTACTCATGATGCTAGGTTGTAGCTGAAGTGAGAGCCATAAATTGTTATAGCTTATAATATAGCACCTACCCCCCCCCCCTAGTGTCAAGGGGGTTTGCGGAGGAAATGAAAAACTCCGCCTGGTTTAGGGGCGGAGGTTTCACTAGAGCGGTCAGTGCTCGGGATAGATTAGCGTTTACTAAACTGTTCGCGGCGACGGGCACCTTTGAGGCCGTATTTCTTGCGCTCGATGGTGCGGCTATCGCGACGGAGGTAACCAGCTTTGCTCAGCGTGCTCTTTAGCTCGTCGTTGATCGACGCGAGAGCTTTGCTAATAGCGAGCTTGGCAGAATCGACCTGGCCAGACACACCGCCACCTTTGATGAGTAGCGTTATATCAAAGTCGTTCTGTTTGCTCACGAGAGCTAGTGGATCAGTCAATTCAGCGAGAAGTGCCTGATTATTATCGAAATAAGCAGCAGCTTCTTGGTTATTGATCGTCATTTTACCTTTACCAGCATAGAGGCGAGCAGTAGCTGTAGCCTCTTTGCGGCGACCTAGTCCGTAAAAGTATGCTTTGTCAGCCATTATTTAACCTCCATTTTCTGTGGTTGCTGTGCAGTGTGATCATGGTCAGCACCCGCGAATACGCGGAGGCGAGCCATACGATCAGCTTGTAGTTTGTTCTTTGGCAACATACCGCGTACAGCGCGCTCAATGATCGAAGCCATCGGCACATCGCGAGCGATTGTTTCCTTGATACCACCCGGGAAACCAGTGTGGTGATAGTAGGCTTTGGTATCGGTCTTGTCACCAGTTAGTTTGGCCATATCTGCGTTGACAACAACAACGTAGTCACCGCTATCCATGTGTGGCGTAAAGCTAGGATCGTATTTACCCGTCAAACGAGTTGCGATAAATGTCGCTGCACGACCAACTGGCACACCAGTAACATCGATAACGATCCATTTGTGGGCAACTTCGCCCGCTTTTTTCTGATAGGTTTTGAAATCAGCCATTATTTATCCCCTTTCGGTTTAGCTTTCGCTGGGGCAGGTTTCTTGGCTGCAACAGGTTTGGTCTCTTCGACCACTGATGCCTCATCAAGTTTAATCTCGTCGACAAACTCGATGCGAGACATTTCAGCGTTATCACCAACACGATTTTCATCGAGTTTTGTGATACGCAAATAGCCGCTATCTCGTTTGATTTGTGGTGCAATTTGATCAACCAGCAAATTACCGACTTTGATGTCAGCAAGGCGTGCGATCACCAAACGACGACTCGCAAGATCACCTTTTTTAGCTGCAGTAATGAGCTTTTCTACAAATGGTCGGAGATCTTTGGCTTTTGGCGTAGTGGTCTTGATACTCTGGTGAGTGATCAAGGCACAGGCTAATCCGCGCATCAACGCATTGCGCTGATCTCGTTCACGACCGAATTTACGTCCTTTATATCCGTGTCTATGCATAATTAAAACTCCAGCTCTGCCACCTTATCTTTGACTTCTTCGCGAGCTTTGGCGCCGAACCCTTTCAGGTCGTTCAGTTCTTCGTCGCTCAGGCTCACCAATTCACCGACGGTCTTGATATTAGCACCGATCAATGCGTTGGTTGTTCGAGCACTCAGGTTGAGCTCCTCGACCGGTAGGCCTAGTAGATCAACCGTTTGGTCACCGTCGCCACTCAGGTCGCTGCTCGCAATCTTGGTGTTGCCGGCTAAGGCTGAATACTGAGCTACCAAAATAGCGGCAGCCTGCTCAAACGCATCCTGAGAGCTAATTGAACCATCAGTATCAACGGTTAGGGTAAGCTTGTCTAGATCGACGTTATCACCAACGCGAGTTTTCTCAACTGCGTAGCGAACACGACGAACTGGGCTAAATACAGCGTCAACAGCAATCATATCGCTATGAATGCGGCGAGCCGAGCTCTCTTCGATAGTTTGATAGCCGCGACCGGTTTCGATAACGAAATCGATTTTTAGCTCAGTTTTTGGATCGTCAATCGTTGCAATAACTTGCTCTGGATTGACGACTTCAACATCAGATGTTGTCTTGATATCTCCAGCAGTAACAACACCGCCTTTTTTGACGAGACTGACCTCGACAGGATTATCGCTAAATGATTTGACAGCGATTGATTTCAGATTCAACATGATCTCGACAACGTCTTCTTTGACGCCTGGAATCGTGGTGAACTCATGGCTCACACCATCGATACGAAATGCCGTAATAGCAGCACCTTCGATGCTCGAAAGTAACACGCGGCGCAGTGAGTTACCGAGAGTTTGACCATAGCCATTTGCTAGTGGTTCGATTGTTACAGTAGCGCTGTTGTCGCCGATTGGCTGGATACTGGATACGCTTGGGTTTAAGATTGCTTTACTCATAGTTACCTCCCTATTTAGCGCGAGTAGTACTCGACGATTAGCTGTTCATTAATATCTGGCTCGGCCTCTTCGCGTTGCGGCATGCCAGTGATTTCGATAGTCATCTTTTTTGCATCAGCCTTTAGCCAGCCCACACCGCCACCAGTAGCATCTTTTGCAATCTCGGTGAGACCAGCAAAATAAGCAGTTTTGGCGCTATGAGGGCGAACAGTGATGCTGTCGCCGGCTTTGACGCGAATTGATGGAATATCAACACGACGACCGTTCAGCATGAAATGTCCGTGGCTAACGAGCTGACGAGCTTGGCGACGTGAGGTCGCAAAACCAGCTCGATAGACAGTGTTGTCGAGGCGAAGCTCGAGCAGCTGCAGTAGGTTCTCGCCAGAAAGACCTTCGCGACGATCAGCCTCTTTCATGAGACGGGCGAATTGCTTTTCTAGCAAACCGTAAATACGGCGAACTTTCTGTTTCTCACGTAACTGGGTCAGATACAGTGATGGTTTTCCCTGGCGACCATGCGCGTGCTGGCCTGGGATACCGCTCTTGCGAGCCATAACTTTGTGAGCTTTTGGATGAAGGGCATAGCCTTCGCGACGGCTCTGTTTAACAATTGGTGATGTATCTCGTGCCATCTTTTATGCTCTCCTCTCTCGTTTTGGACGAACGCCACCGTGTGGAACACCGGTTTTGTCGCTGATACTTTCAATCTGTAGCTCATGATTAGTGAGTGCACGAATTGCTGCATCGCGGCCAAGACCGACACCACGGACGAATACGTCGACTTTGGTGACACCGTACTGGCTCTTTGCAATTTCAGCAGCTTTGTCGGTTGCGATCTGGGCTGCATAGGCGGTGCCTTTTTTCGACCCGCGGAAACCACAAGCGCCGGCACTGCTAGCTGCTAGCACATTGCCGTGACTATCAGCGAAACTAATGATTGTGTTGTTAAAGGTGGCCTGGATATGAACTTGACCGAGCGGTACGCTACGGCGAGTTTTTTTCTTGCCAGCTTTAACCTTTGTAACTTCTTCTGCCATATTTCTCCTCTAAAAATCCTACGTCTTGCTCGCAGCTTTAGGTTGACTACCGCCGACAGCGACGCGTTTACCGCGTTTGGTACGACCATTGGTTCGGGTGCGCTGACCGCGGACTGGCAGGTTCAATTTGTGACGCAAGCCACGGTATGAACCGACGTCTTTGAGACGTTTGATATTATTGGCAACCACACGGTGCAAGTCTCCTTCGACCGTATAGTTAGCATCGATAATGTCGCGGATTTTCTTCTCTTCTGCTTCGGTCAGATCTTTGACTCGTTTGGTTGGCTCGACCTTGGCAGCAGCGACGATATCGCGAGCTATCTTTGGGCCAATACCGTACACATAGGTCAAAGCAATCTGAACTTGCTTGTCAGAAGGGACTTCTACGTTTGCAAATCTTGCCATATTACTCCTTAACCTTGCCTCTGTTTATTGCGGGGTTTCTTTTTGTTGATAACATACAGGCGACCTTTGCGGCGCACCAGTTTGTCCTCTGGACTGCGTTTTTTAACGCTGGCTGATACTTTCATCAGTGCCGTTCCCTTCTCCACTCGATGCATCAAGCGGCGTTAGTTTTTTCCTCGCGTAGCCGAAAGCTGATTCGTCCCTTCGTGAGATCGTAAGGGGTCATCTCAACTTCAACTTTATCACCCGGCACTAGCCTAATGTAGTGCTTGCGCATCTTTCCTGACACGTGAGCGATAATCGTATGACCGTTTTCAAGTTCAACACGAAATTTGGCGCTGGGTAGGGTTTCTACCACAACACCGACCATTTTGATGACTTCTTTTCCTACGGACATATAACTACAAGGATCAATTATACAGGAAATAAATTAAAAAGTAAAGAGGTTACTGTAGGTTAAATGCCCGCAATGCCATTCAGTACAGCATAGACGAG
>JAPUEE010000002.1 GCA_027492735.1 Candidatus Saccharimonadota bacterium | reverse complement strand
ACATCACCGCTCCTTCAAAACGCGAAACCCATCGCCCGTTCCACACGAAACGACAGAGAGCCCCTGCCAGGCGCTTTATGAGGCCCAGTTGCGGTTATTGTTGTTGGCATATCTATGAGACAACCGGACACCGTTGGCCATGGCTTACCTTATTGCTGGGAAGCTCACTCGTTTGCCCGCCTCGCCCTTCGCCCCGTTCTTGCCCGTTCCACACGAAACGACCTAAACCAAAAATTTCTGCCTCGATTATACAATGTGTATCTGCTGCGCTTAAGCTAGGAACTTTTAGGATCTCACTGCCTCGACAAATCGTGAGCGAAAACGCTCGGTAGTGAGGTGGGAATTAAAAATCTCGAGGCCCCGTTGCCCCATTGCCACGCGCTTCTCCGGATTATCCACTAAAAACGTAATAGCGCTTACTAGCTGATCGGTGACACCCGGCTCTATTAGGAATCCGGAGCTACTGTTTTCTACAATCTCCTTTGCGCCACCATTGCTAGTCACAACAACCGGGAGGCCACAAGACATTGCCTCAATCACTGTAGTAGGAAACGGATCGCGCATTATAGATGGTATTAGACAAACATCAGCGACGCTATATATATCGGCGGTATCCTTAACGAAGTCTATACATTCAACAACAGTGTCTAGGTTATTTCGTCGGATCAAACTTAATAATTCCTTCCTAAGCCACTGTCTATGAGGCGGAGCACTACCAACGAATAACACCTTAATGCGCCGTAATGTTGAAATATTTAGCTTCCCGAGAGCATCGACGACGAACCACTGGCCCTTTTCAGGCATCCAGCGCCCCATCACTAAAAACGTCACTTTACCAACCCCGGGATCAATGCGCGGTAGAACCACGCCAATCGGATCTATCCCATTATGAACAACCAAGTACTTACCACTTGAGCCCATAAACGACGCAGACTGCATATCGCTCCGAACCGCCTCAGACACGCAAAACACTTTATCAGACCAAAAACTAGCAGCGCTAACAATTAGACGCGCCAGCAGACCATGGTCGCCAATTATCTCGTGCGAATGCGTGATAATATTTCGCGCGCCCGCCATCCGCGCGACCCCACCCGCCGCGAACAAAGCTAGCGTGTTGACGTAAACCAACGAATACTTTCCTTTGTTGCCCCATAGATAGCGGAAGAAAGACAACAAATCGAGGCCAAACGCACACAAACTACGCAGATTGACATTGCTTTTTACTGCAATGGGAAGGTCTTTACGAATAGAAATCTTGGCCCCCGATCGTGACTCGATCAAAGCGCACAACGGGCCGGCCGTTTTGAGAATAACGTCAACCTCAAAACCACAGGACTCCAAGAACACGATAATCTGAACCAGTATTCGATCTGCACCATACAGCTCACTGGAGGGGTGAAGAACTAGCACTCTCGTTTTCATTGCCCCCGCCCCCCTCTGTTCCTCTTTTTCACATCAAGCTGATCCAGCAATCTGTTCATAAAACACGCTTTCTGATCCCATCCAAACTGATCGGATACTCGCCGTCGCGCATGCTCGCCCATCCGCTTCCGAAGCTTCGCATCTTCCGCAAGGCGAGAAATACTATTTTTAAAATCAGCCAGCATCCCGTCTTGGCTACTGACTGGAACTCTAATCGCCGAGCGGTCATCCGTGATCACCTCCATGCCAGATGTGCATATACATATAACAGGCAAACCAACCGCCATAGCCTCAAACAAAGACCATGTTCCACCCTCACGTAGACTTGGAAAGACAAAGATATCACTTTCCTTCAAGACATTCATAACTTTTTCGTGGCCGAGCGCCCCAGTAAACTTCACGCACCCGTACACCCCCCGTTCTTTTGCCAATAGCTCGAGATCACTGCGCAACGGCCCCTCTCCAACTATAGTAAATTCGAGATTTTCGCATAGCAACCGCGCGCTAGCAAATGCTTCAATCGCCATTGCAATATTTTTAAATGCAACTAAACGACCCGTGTAGACAAGCCGGACTGCGGTACGAGTTGGCACAGGCGACTCCCGCTGATAGCACGCCAGCTGTTCGGTCGAGATGCCCGTCTCCAAAATTGTATGAACTTTATGCTGATAGCGCTGCGGAAACACCCGCGCTGTGTCACCCGTTCTAACCAATATTGCCGCCGCCGCTTTCGCTGGGCTCAGAACAAAGGGATTACAGTTAACAAGTCGGATCAATAGATACCTCGCGTATTGTGCAAGCCGGCCACGCCAAGGTAGATTTTTAATAAGCTTGAACGGCACTCCCTCACCGCCCCCCAGCGGTCCGATAATAAACGGAATGCCAAGACAATGCAAAAACGTTGGGAGCCAAACACTGCCAAAAGTAAGATGAATACAGTAGTCAAATTTAACTGTTGCGGCAATTTTCTTGGCGACAAAAAAGACACCACATTGCCAAAATAAATAGTAGAGATAGAGACCACGCTCTTTTTTCTTTAGCGCTTTGATCAACCGCGGGCAATCGTAATAAACAAAATGAAGACGCTCGGCTTGATTTTTTGGAAGAGCAACCAAGCCTTGGTCTATTAGAGACCGATTGTTAGCTCTTGTTATAACCCAAATCTCGTTATCTTTCAATAGCTCCATGGACCAAAACCAACCAACACCTGGCTCCGAACCCCTACCAGGCTCACACGCGTAAGCGGAAATTAATATCTTTCTCATGATTCCAAGACCCCCACCTCGTTCGTGCGCATAGCTGCCAAGGTCTTCCTCGAGCGCTCCTGCAATATAATAGAAGCAACCTGCCTGCAAACTTCGTCAAGCGACATCCCAGAATCAACTATTGAACAGCCATTTAAAATTGTATTTAACGATGCATAAGCGCAGTTCTGACGCACGATCTCATCGAAAGAAAGCTCATTCTTACGCTTTTGAATAATTAGCGCATCGCATTGCAGTATTATAACAACATCCGGCTTTGGCACCATTAAGAGAAAGCGTCGCGCAACCCAGGAAGGCAGTGAGATGCGGTACCGATGAAAATCCACGAGAAAGTCATAATAATAGCGATCAAAATAGACAACGTTTTTTTTAGCCATTATAATCCATGTGCGAACCCAGTAACCAAACGTGAAGTCAAACGCATAATATATAAACCTCAATAACGACGCCACCACACCCACCGGAGGATGACTGTGCGGATTTGGATTATCAGACGTTGCGACATATTCGCGCCAAAACTTTAGTCGACCTAGAGGAGGTAGAAATCCAGGGCGCCAATAAAATACTTGCTCGCCATGGAAGGCGCCGGATACCAGGACCCGAACTCGGTTAATCACTGACGACTTCCCAGCACCATCTGGGCTTAGAAAACACACTGAGATACCTACCGGGGATATAAGTCGCTGAAATACCCGCCGACCTTCTGACCATCGATAGGCCGCGCGATAGGAATATGAAGATATTGAAGCAGAGTACTGACGTAAGGCATTGCGGCTATAATTAATACTAATCGGAAAAGTCAACGGCGTCATTGCGAGAAGCTTATCGACAAGTCCCGCTAGAGCATCGCCAAATTCTATCCTAATGGCTAGCATAACTTCCGGAGTCTCGTCACGAAGCCTACGGATCTCGACGTACTTCTCATGCGACATATCGTTTTTTATAATTCTTCGCATTAGCAAAAACAGCATCTCCACATGCGGAGAGGGAATGAAAAAATTTTTATACGGCCTGGATGTATTACACATAGCTGAATTGTCTATTAGCTTATAATATCCTTTAGCTGTATAGTCAGCAAAAAAATCTAGCTGAAGACGGAACCTACGATCGCCGGATGTTGGCGATAAAATATATGCGCACTTATTGTAGCCGTGCCAGATTTTCTGCACAACTGGCAAGGCCTCCAAGACTGAGAACTTGTAAACTAGGCTATCCAGCTTATGGAAGGCGCTCTCGGTGATTGCAAAGTCGACATCCGAAGAAATGGTTTCTGGATAATCGTGATAGTTATTCATGACGCAATACTTTACGCCCTGATCGTTTAGAAAATCGAAAAACCTCGAAAGGTGGACACTTTCAATAGCCATTAAGTTACACTCCTGCTTATTAAAGAAATGCTGATCAATTAACCGCCGATTCGCCTTCTGCTGCGTGGCAGCAGGTTTTTTTAACCAGTCAAGATTTCTACCGAAAAATTCATAACTCCCGCGGTTGTCCATTTTTCTTCCCGCTTCCAGGCCTTTCGTCCTATTCGGGCCGCAACTTGGGAACCGCTGATCCTAAATTCCTCTGGTAGCCGCTTTCATAGGTCAGCAAAGGCGGCGGCAAGCCGAGCGGCCTCGCTTTCTACTTTTTCGCCGTCAGGATCTTGCTGAGGATGTAGCGGACAAGTGCCGGCCAGCGGCCGGCTTTCGGCAACTGAGGCGCAGATGCCAGAACATGGTCAA
>JAPUEE010000001.1 GCA_027492735.1 Candidatus Saccharimonadota bacterium | reverse complement strand
AAGAGGTTACTGTAGGTTAAATGCCCGCAATGCCATTCAGTACAGCATAGACGAGGACGCGCTTGCTAGCAGTCGGTACACCGCTAGCATCGACAGCACCTTTGTAAGTACCGGCGCACGTGATGAGCGTGAGGCCTTCGCGTCCTGCTTCGAGCGGCTTCATCGCTGCCTTCATATCGACATCTGCGAGGCTTAGGACCTGGACCGCTCTGACACTATACTGCAATTTTTGGCCATCACCACGCTCTACAACGATAGAATCGCCCTTGTGAAGACTTGAAATCTGGTCAAACACGCAACTCATAGCCCTAGAAAAACAAGTGTGTCCGTCAAACAAAGCAGCGGTCTCTGTATTGCCATCACCAGGTGTTTTGTATGTATCGCAGCGATTATCGACAATTGGATTCATCTGGCAGTTATACCAACCAATGTCACCGATCCGATTCGGCGCATCGAGCTGCTGACTGCCACCCGAAGTTGGCTTTTTTACTCCTAATGCAATAGTTCGAGCGTTAGTTACTCCTGCATTCGGTATTGTCATATATCGAGGTTTGTCGGGGTCGACCGTGTAACTATCGACTTCCTCTCGAGTGACGGGCTTGGTTGATATACCAATACTCTCAATATATTGCAACTCTTCGTTATTCTGCCAACTCGCCACCAAATAATCCATTAACAGATAGCCTCCGACTATAGCCACTAGGGCTAGTAGCGTAGTAATGAGACGACGAAGCCATCGTCTAACTTTTGAGCCTCTAGGTTCGATATTGAGTGTCCCACGCCTGCGTGACATGTTGTCGCCTATTTATACTCGTCGTAGGTCACCATTAGAGCACGTGAATTGAGCTGGCGGAGTGATTCTAGAGCAACCGAAACAACGATGAGAAGTCCTGTACCACTAATAGCCAGGCTTTGGGCGGCCGAACCTAAACCAATCGCAACGAACACATACTCGAATACGAATGGAATAACCGCGATGAGACCCAGTGCCAATGATCCAAATAGGGTGAGACGATTAACGATTCGAGTTAAATACTTTTCCGTTTGTTTACCTGGTCGTACATTTTCGATAAAGCCGCCTTGTTTTTGTAGGTTCTCGGCAATTTCACTACTATTGAATACGATCGAGGTATAGAAGTAGGTAAACGCCACAACGAGGATGAAATATGATATCGGATAGATAAACTGGGTCCAGTCGCCCGTCAAACTAAAGCTGTTGGTGCTCGATTTCTGAAACCATAAAATGAGATTCTGGCCTAGCTCAACATTATGGCCAGTCGCGACCAGCAACTGACCGAGAAATGCCGGGAGTGCGAGGAACGCAACCGCAAAGATCACCGGGATAACGCCAGCCGTGATGAGCTTGATCGGCAAGATAGATTTAATACCACCATAGGCACTGTTGCCTTGTACTCGTTTAGCATAGTTGATGGTAATAATTCTCTGACCCTCGTTGATCTTGACCAGGAAGTACAGCACGATGAGAGCAATCAACAAGATAGCAAACACCAGTAACGCAACATTATGATTCAACCATGGAATAGTGAACCAGTTAAAGATATGGAGAGCGTCGCTCGCGCTAGGGACATTAAATAGAGCTGTCGATAGCGTGCCAAAACTATTCGGAAGCTGGCTAATGATACCACCAAATATCAAGAGTGAGATACCGTTACCAATGCCCTTTTCAGTAATAATCTCGCCGAGCCACATCAAAATCATAGCGCCAGCCGTCATCGCCGAAACAGACACTATCCATTGATGCATCGTCATGTCAGTGATGACAGTTGATTGATCGAGCACTGTTTGACGCAGAATATAAATGAAGGCGATGGACTGTAGTATAGCAAGTGGCAATGTGATAATTCGTGTCCACTGATTGATTTTTCGACGACCAGATTCACCATCTTTGTGCATTTCCTCGAGACGAGGAATGGCTTTTGTTAGTAGCTGGGAGATAACCGAGGCAGTAATATACGGCGACAAACCAACGAGCATAATAGAGAAACTAGCCAGCGCACCACCAGATAATAGGTTCAGAAATCCGCCAAAGCTACCACTATCGATAGTATTTGTAACGATATCTTTGAGCTGCGTTGGTTCAGCTAGTGGAACCGGTATGTGTGACAAGAAACGATACATAACAATGATGCCGAGCACCGCAAAAACCCGGTTACGCATATCCGAGCTTTTTATTGATTTAAACATTGTTTTCCAGTTCAAAGTATTCCCCTCGTTAAATTCAATAAACATTCTACAGGATTTTCTCGTGGTGGTCAAATATGTAAAAACTCCGCTGTTAGAAGTGCGGAGTTTTTATCGTTTAGGCGAGAGATTATTTTGCTTTTTCAGCTTTCTCTGGCTTGTCTTCTGGGGTTTTTGACGATGGAAGTAACGGAACAGCAGTTTTAACAAATTTGCCGCCGTTTTTCTCCAGCTGAGCTACAACACTAGCGGACATACCTGATAGTTCAACAGTAGCTTTGCTCGTTAGTTCACCACGACCAATTACTTTTACTAGATGATATGGAGTAATGATCAAACCAGCTTCATAGAGCACAAAAGCATCAACTTTGGCACCTTTCAGATCATTGAGCTGATCAGCATAAACAACCTGAGCTGGTACACGCTTGCTCTTGAAGCCGCGTAGTTTTGGCGTACCCTGTACTAGCGGCAATTGACCGCCCATAAAGGTAGCACCCAATTTTTTACCAGTACGAGCTCGCTGACCTTTGGTACCGCGACCGGCGGTTTTGCCGTAGCCTGATGAAATACCACGACCAACTCGCTTGCGATCTTTGTTAGCAGTTGCATTCAGTTCATGATATTTGGTCATTATTTTGTCTCCTTTTTATCACTCTGTTTGCGAGATGGAGCCTTCGATTTCTTTTCAGCACCGATCCAGTCTTCGCGTGGTACGAGAGAACGTAACGCTTCAATCGTAGCGTAGGCGATGTTCACTTTGTTGTTCGAACCGAGCGATTTCGTCAACAGGTTGGAGATGCCAGTTACGCCGATAATCGTACGCACGACACCACCAGCGATAATACCGGTACCTGGTGCTGCCGGTTTCAATAGAACACGAGCGCCGCCGTACTTTAGCTCAACTTCGTGTGGAATAGTTGTATTCGTTAGTGGAATGGTGACGAGATGCTTTTTAGCAACATCAGTTGCTTTTTGCACGGCCGCCTGGACATCTTGACCCTTGGCAACACCAACGCCAACACGAGCTTTTTTATCACCAACAACAACCAATGCTTTAAAGCGGAAGCGTCGACCACCTTTGACAACACGGGCTACGCGGTCAATGGCAATAACTTGCTCTTCGAATACTTTATCTTCGGCTGGTTTGTCGTCTCGACGTGGGCGACGATTGTCGCGCTGACCACGGCCAGCTGGGCGTGGGCCACGTGAATCACGAGCAAGATTGTCACTGCTAAAGTTAGTTGCGCTACCGAATTTGCGCTTTGGAGCTTCACCGTTTTTAGCGGCTGCTGGCGCAGCTTTTGGGGCTTCTGCTGTCTCAGGTTTCACGTTCTTTACCTCATTCTCAGTTTTCTTTACATCTTCACTCATAATTAAAACTCCAAGCCTCCTTTACGCGCCGCATCAGCGAGCGCAGCTAGTCGACCAGCATAGCGACGACCGTTACGATCAAAAACGACTGCTTTGACTTTAGCCTTCTTGGCTTTGGCGGCAATTTCCTCGCCGATTTTAGCAGCTTTTTCAGTTGTAGTGCCAGTCATTTTCTGACCAACCGTCGTAGCAGCTGCTAGTGTTTTGCCATTGACATCATCTATCAACTGAGCAGAAACATGCAGATTCGAAATAAAGACCGTCAAACGTGGTTGTTCAGCGGTACCACCGACTCGCGCACGCACACGATTCTTGCGCAAGGCTCGATTCAGTAATTTACGATCAGCCATTATTTACCTGCCTTTCCTGCCTTGCGAAGAATAACTTCGTCGACATATTTAATACCTTTGCCCTTGTAAGGTTCTGGTTTCTTTAGGGCTCGAATTTCAGCGGCAACTTGGCCAACCTTTTGCTTGTCAATACCGCTCACCGTAATAACCATTTTATCATTGGTAATAGTGATACCTTCTGGGGCACTATATTTAACTGGGTGGCTAAAACCAAGGCTCATCTCGAGCTGGTTGCTGGTGGCTGCAACACGAAAACCGACGCCGTTGACCTCGAGTTTCTTTTCGAAACCTTTGGTTACGCCCGTTACCATGTTGTTAATGAGCGCGCGCATCAGACCGTGCTGACTGCGAGCTTCTTTACTCTCGTCCCGTGGCGAGACCGTGAGAACGCCATCTTTGACCTCAATGGTGACGGCTGGTGTAATAAACTGGACGAGTTTGCCTTTTGGCCCCTCGACGGTTACATCACCAGAGTCAACCGTGATTGTCACACCTGACGGAATCTCGATTGGTAGTTTTCCGA